>DAIRSE010000004.1:0-168160 GCA_036804525.1 Bacillota bacterium
GATTTCGCCGTGAGTGAGCCGGTTCCCCTTCGGTTAGATTTTAGCTGAGTGATTGCGGTCCCTTGACGAGAATGTGCAAAGTGCCTATAATAAGTAATGTCCCTGCGGGGGAGTAGTTAAGTGGTATAACGGCGGTCTCCAAAACCGCGATTGTGGGTTCGATTCCTGCCTCCCCCGCCATAACGCGAAGTCTGAAGCCCGGGCTGTCAAGGTTCGGGCTTTTAATTTTTGTTCCGGAATGCACAGTATACAAGCAGGTGCAAGAAGATATCCGTATGGCAGTTTGCAATTGCAGAATGAAAAAGTGTTGACAGAAAGGCTGTCAAAATGGTAAATTTACCTCACTTATATATAGAAAAAGGCTATGACCGAGGAAAGTAGGCTCACCAAGGTCCTCGCAGGGAGGCGGTGCCGTTGACTGCAAGCGCTGCCAGGACCGGTGTTCTGAAGTTCCCTCGCAAGCTGCCGGCTGAAAGCGTTGGTGCAAAGTAGGCCAGGACGGGATCTTCCGCCGTTACAAGGAAGGGGGTATCGAGGCTCGCCGGAGTCTTCCGTACCTTGTTTAATGAGGGAGCCTTTTTGGGCTAATTAGGGTGGTACCGCGGAAACCTTTCGTCCCTAGTGGGATGAAAGGTTTTTTTGTTTATGACGGTATGACCTATCGGGCAACTCTTTTACAGAGGGGTGGGATTTCTGTAAGGGAAATAAGGTAACAACGCTGTCAGGTAAGAGCTTTTACCACAACCACAAGGTCAGAGAGGAGCGCAAAGACAAAGTGAAGAGACAGTTTTACTCATTATGCTTAGCCTTTCTTATGTTAGTTGTTTTAGTCGCCGGTTGTGCCACGACCCCGTCTGACAAGACGGCGCAAAAGCCGGATAAAGAACCCTACAAGATCGGCGCTGTTGTTGACATCAGCGGTGGGGCTGCATCCCTGGGCGAGCCCGAGAGAGACACCTTAAAGATGCTGGTTGACGATCTAAACGCCAAAGGAGGAATTAACGGACACCCGGTAGAGTTGATTATTCTTGACAATAAGTCTCTGGAAACCGAGGCGGTGCTGGCCGCTAAGCGGCTTATTGATCAGAACAAGGTTCTGGCGATCCTTGGATGCAGTGCTAGCGGTACTTCCCTGGCAATGATCGATACCGTCCAAAAAGCTAACGTCCCGATGATCTCGATGGCAGCCTCGGCCAAAATCGTGGAGCCGGTTAAGGATCGGTATTGGGTCTTCAAAACAGCACAAAGTGACATCGTTGTTGCCAATAAGATTGCGAAATACCTTGCCGCCAAGGGAATCAAGAACGTTGCCTTTCTTTCGATGAACAACGCTTATGGCGATTCCGGACGAGTCAATTTTGAAAAGGCGGCCCCGGCATACGGGCTCAACATCGTTCTTAAGGAGAAGTTTGAGGCTACAGATAAGGATATGACGTCACAATTGGCCAAGGTTAAGGCTTCAAAGGCACAGGCCACGGTTGTGTGGGCCATTCCACCCTCGGCCGCAATCGTTACAAAGAACTTCCGGGACCTTGGGCTTGATATGCCTTTAATTCAGACTCACGGGATAGGTAACAAGGCATTCCTTGACCTAGCCGGGGATGCTGCAAACGGCATTATTGCCCCGATGGGCAAACTGGTTGTTGCCGAGCAGCTTCCGGACAGCGATCCTCAAAAGGCGGCCCTGCTGGAATACATAGCCGCCTACGAGAAGAAGTATAACGCTCGGCCCAGTACATTCGGGGGGCACGCTCACGATGCCTTCAGCCTTGCAGTAAAAGCAATTGCCGAAGCCGGTGCCGACCGACAAAAAATCCGCGATACCTTAGAGCAAACGACGGGCTTTGTGGGCATTAGCGGTGTCTTCAACCTCTCTGCCCAGGATCACAACGGCTTAGGAGAAGACTCGATGGTAATGGTTGAAATCAGGGACGGACAGTGGAAACTGCTCGAGTAAACGGAACAAGCGGAGACCAAGCAGTCTTCCTGAGGAGGCAGTTAGTCAGTTGGGTATCGAAGGCCAGTACATCCAATATCTTTTTTCAGGGCTTACCTTGGGAAGTATTTATGCCTTGATCGCCCTTGCCCTGGTAGTTACGTTTAACATCACCGGGATATTCAACTTGGCCATTGGTGAATTCCTGACCGTCGGAGCCTTATCCGCCGTTAGCCTCCGGGCTATTGGCCTCCCCGATATCCTGGCCTTCCCGCTGGCTGTGCTTATAGCCGCCTTTCTGGCGGCTATAATGGAGCGGGCGACGATCTACCCTGCCAGAGGGGCATCAGTGCTTACACTCATTATCATCACTATTGGTGTATCTATCACTTTAAGGGGTGCTGCCCTTTTAATCTGGGGTACGCACCCCTACCCCCTCCCCGCCTTTGTCAACGCTTCCCCCTTAAACCTTTGGGGAGCGGTTATTGTTCCACAAAGTTTGCTCATATTGCTGTTGGCCGTAACGGCAGTGGGACTCCTTTTTGCCTTCTTCGAATTAACGTACGTAGGCAAGGCTGTACGGGCAGCAATGATCAACCGTACCGCAGCCAGACTGGTCGGCATTTGCCCCGAGCGGCTGTCGCTTTTGGCGTTTACCTTTAGCGGCGTCCTGGCCGCCCTGGCGGGTATCTTTATTACCCCCATTACAACGGCCACCTACGATATGGGGTTTATGCTGGGACTTAAAGGTTTTGTGGCGGCAATCCTCGGCGGCGTCACGAACGTCACCGGCGCAATTGTCGGCGGCTTACTCCTCGGGATTGTTGAAGCTATTGCGATCGGAACGTTGTCATCGGGTCTAAAGGACGCCGTCGCCATGATAGTAATGATCATTGTTCTTCTGACCCGTCCAACGGGAATCCTGGGTTCGGGAAGGAACGGTATCTAAAAAGTTTTTGGGGAGATGGTTCTTTGCCTGCCAGACGACAACTGCTTCTTGTTGTTATAACGCTGGTTATCCTGTGCTTGCCCGTGATCGTTCATAACACGTATCTTCTTAGCATCTTCATCGTCATCGGTCTCTATGCCGTTATTGCCGAAGGGCTAGGGATACTAGTAGGTTACGCCGGTCAGGTTTCCTTCGGCCAGGCTGCTTTTTACGGCCTTGGCGCCTACACTGCCGGCATCCTTGCGACCCGTTACAATTGCCCGCCCCTGCTGTGTATCTTCATCGCCCCTCTTCTTCCCACACTGATCGCGCTGCTCATCGGCCGGTCCATCCTCAAGTTGAGGGAACATTACCTGGCCTTGGCTACTTTAGGTTTCGGCATCCTAACCTTCGCCTTCTTCAATGAACTTACCGGACTGACCGGCGGTCCTTCCGGGCTGACGGGCATCCCCTACCTAAGTATCGGTTCGTTTGTTTTGGATACCGACCGGGAGTACTTTTACCTCGTCTGGCTTGTTCTCGGGCTTACCCTCCTGGGAGCAGCGAACCTTACCAGATCTCCGGTGGGACGGGCGTTCAAAGCAATTCACTCCAGTGAGCTGGCTGCTGAGGCCTCCGGCATCAACTGCGCGTCCCTGAAGCTCCAGGCGTTTGGTTTGAGTGCGTTTCTGGCAGGCCTTGCCGGGAGCCTGTACGCCTTTTGGGTTACCTTTCTTGGCCCGTCACCTTTTGGCTTTACCGCCTCAATCGAATTCGTCCTAATGGTGGTTGTTGGGGGATTAGGTACTCTCTGGGGCCCGGTGCTGGGTGCCGCAATCATCGTAGGATTGACTGAATTTCTGAGGTGGGCCGTCCCTGTTATCCTGCCCGCTGCAGGCGGCGAATTCGAGATTGTCTTCTTCGGTATCATTTTTGTCCTTATACTGCTTTTACGGCCGCAAGGAATTATCCTCCCGGCCCTTAATCAAGAAGATCCTGGCAAGAAGATGAGGGATCAACAATGCTCCGCGTAAAGGGACTGACTAAGCAATTTGGCGGGCTTCTTGCTGTATTCGGAGTCAGCTTTGAAGTAAAATCCGGTGAAATCTTGGGGCTTATCGGCCCAAACGGCGCGGGAAAAACCACGGTTTTTAATCTCGTAACCGGCGTCTTGCAGCCGAACGGAGGAGAAATCCTTTTTGACGACAGGCGCCTGAACGGACTCAAACCGTTTCAAATCGCCGCTTTGGGCATCAGGCGAACCTTTCAGAATCTAGAACTGTTTACGACACTGACCGTAGCGGAAAACGTAATGGTAGGTGCCTACCACACCCACCGCGTAGGTTTTTGCAGAGGTCTTCTGCGTCGCCCAGGCGTAATGAAAGAGGACCGCGAGCTTTACAATAAGGCTTTAGCCATACTTGCCCAGGTGGGGCTGGCCGATAAGGCCGACTGGCCGGCCGCCAGCCTTCCTTTCGGTCAGCAGCGCCTGCTTGAGATTGCCCGTGCTCTGGCCGGCAAACCGAAAGTCTTGCTCCTGGACGAACCGGCTGCGGGCCTGAATGACGACGAGTCCCGCAGGTTGGCCCGGTTCCTGCGTTCTTTGGCTGACTCAGGCCTTGCCCTGATACTGGTCGAACATGATATGGAAACCGTTATGGGTGTTGCGGACCGGGTAGTCGTCCTGAACTTCGGCACCGTCATTGCATCCGGAACAGCAGCCGAAATTCAGCAAAACCCAGAGGTCATTGCCGCCTACCTGGGGAAAGAGGTGGAGGATGCGTGCTGATTGCCCGCGCACTCACTGTCTATCGAGGCCCCATTCGGGCGCTTTCCGGGATATCATTTGAGGTTAAACCCAGCGAGGTTCTGGTGATCCTGGGGGCTAACGGCGCGGGTAAGAGTACCCTCCTCGGGTCGATCGCGGGCCTGTATCCGCCAGCAGACGGGGAAATCACCTTCGACGGCCGGGCACTCAACGGCCTTGCCCCCGAGGTTGTTGTCAGGCTTGGGATCAGCCTTGTGCCGGAGAACAGAGAGCTTTTCCCTTCCTTGAGCGTGCGGGATAATTTGCTGCTCGGGGCTTACCATCGCTATCGCCTGGACAAAAAAAACCTCGACCAAGACCTGTCAACGGTACTGCATCTTTTCCCGGGTCTCCAGGAAAAAGTCAATCTCCCCGCGTCAACCCTGAGCGGAGGGTTGCAGCAGATGGTAGCCATTGGTCGAGCCTTAATGGCTAAGCCCCGGCTTTTGCTCATGGACGAACCCTCAATAGGTCTCGCTCCCCTGGTTGTCCGGGAAATAATGGCGACAGTGCGTAGTCTGAAAGACGACGGACACACCATCGTCCTTGTTGAACAAAACGCCCGGGCCGCCCTGCCGATCGCCGACCGCGTAATGATATTGGAACAGGGGCAGATTACGTTCTGCGGTGAGCCAGGTGAGCTTGCCGGTAGCGGAAGTTTACAGCATGCCTATCTCGGACGTCATCCCTAAAAAGTTTAAAACACCGGGATTTCACTCCCTATCATATTTCAGTCCCTATTATAATGAAGGGAGAGAGCGTTCGCCTCTAATGGCCGCGCCTCTCTCCCCTTATCTTCCTCTTCTTGATTGCTTATGCCTCTGGCTTTATTTCTCTTCGGCAGCCCTTTCCTCCTGGGCCTTCCTGATAATCTCCTCGGCCAGCCTACCAGGTACTTCCTCGTAGGAGGCAAACTGCATCGAGAAGGAAGCTCGACCCTGGGTGATCGCCTTCAGGTCGATGGCATACCGGGTCAGCTCGGCCAGCGGAACGTGCGCCTTAATGCGGGTATACTTCCCTTCTGGCGTCATGCCGAGCACACGCCCGCGCTTAGCATTCAGGTCACTGATGATGTCGCCCATAAAGGCGTCGGGCACCGTAACCTCGACCTCCATGATCGGCTCCAGCAGTACAGGCTTGGCCTGCTGCATGCCCTTCTTGAAGGCCAGCGAAGCAGCGATTTTGAAAGCCATTTCCGAAGAGTCGACGGGGTGATAGGAACCGTCGTAAAGAACGGCCTTGACCCCGGTCACGGGGTAGCCCGCGAGTACACCTTCGGTCATCGCTTCACGCAAGCCCTTCTCGACAGCGGGAATGTAGTTGTTGGGTACCGACCCGCCGAAAATCTCCTCAGCAAAGACAAAGTCTTCGCCCGGCAGGGGCTCGAAGCGGATCCAGACGTGACCGTACTGCCCGCGTCCGCCGGACTGTTTCTTGTGCTTACCTTCAACCTGGACCGTAGCACGGATCGTTTCGCGGTAGGGAACCTTGGGCGGAGACAGGACGACGTCAAGCCCGTATTTCCGCTTGAAGCGTTCCACGATGATGTCCAGCTGGGTGTCGCCCATGCCGGTGAGCACCGTCTGTTTGGTCTCGGTGTTCTTAGTGACCCTAATGGTCGGTTCTTCCTCCTGGAGCCGGGCCAGCGCGGTCGAAAGCTTATCCTCGTCGCCCTGGCTTTTCGGCGCAATAGCCACGCTTAGAGCAGGCTCGGGGAAGTCGATGCCCGGCAGTTTTACCGGGTTTTCCTTCGTGCAAAGGGTATCGCCCGTGGTGGTTTCGGCCAGTTTGACCAGGACTACGATATCCCCGGCCGGAGCCTTTTCCGCCGGCACCTGCGTCTTGCCACGGGTGTAAAGCACCTGGCCGATCTTTTCGGCTTTCTCTTTGTTAGCGTTATAGACTGTACTGTCGCTCTTAAGCTCCCCGCTGTACACGCGCACGAAGTTCATCCGTCCCACGAACGGGTCGGCGAGAGTTTTGAAGACAAGGGCGGCCAGCGGCTCGTTGGCGTTGGCCTCCGGAGCCGGGCAGTATTTGACGATGCTGTCAAGGAGCAGGTCCATCCCCATATTCTTGGTCGCCGAACCGCAGAAAACGGGCACGAACTTACCGGCTGCAAGACCCTGCTTTAAGCCTGTTTCGATCTCCTCGGATGTCAGCGGCTCGCCTTCGAGGAACTTCTCAATCAGGGCGTCGTCG
The DNA here is from genome assembly GCA_036804525.1 of Bacillota bacterium. Classification (GTDB taxonomy): domain Bacteria; phylum Bacillota; class Desulfotomaculia; order Desulfotomaculales; family JASEER01; genus JBFLVT01. The sequence goes on from DAIRSE010000004.1 coordinate 6,874, forward strand.
GCTTCAGCCGCGGCTTCCGAAAGCTGCTCCTTAAACTGCGCAACGCTGTCGCTCAGTTCAGCAGGAACAGGGACATCCTTGGCTTTGCCGTCCGTGTATGTAAAGGCCTTGCCCTTAATCAAGTCTACAACGCCCTGGAAGGTCTCGGCCATGCCAATCGGTATTTGGAAAGGCACAAAATTGGCCTCGAACTTTTCCTTGAGCTGGCCCAAGACCTTATCGAAGCTGGCGTTTTCACGGTCGCACTTGTTGATGAAGACGACTTTTGGCAGACCGGCCTCCGAGGCAAAGTCCCAAAATACTTCGGTCATTACCTGAACGCCATCAACAGCGCTGACGACAAACAGAGCAGCGTCCGAAACGCGAAGCGCCCCTTTGACTTCGCCCACAAAATCGGTAAACCCGGGGGTATCCAGGGCATTGATTTTGAATCCTTTCCATTCAATCGGCACGATGCTGGTATGAATGGTCATCCCGCGCTTGGCTTCTTCCGGGTGGTAGTCGCTTGTGGTGGTGCCGTCTTCAACGCGACCCAGGCGGGAAATGGCGCCAGTACTAAAGAGCATCGCTTCAACCAGCGAGGTCTTGCCTGCCCCCCCGTGGCCTACCACGGCCAAGTTGCGAATTTGGCTGGCCTCGTAGTTTTTCAAGGTATAGCCTCCTTATCTATTAATAAAAATGGTATCCATGGAAATTACCTTCTATACTTTAGCCCTCGCATAGGCCAACAGTTATCATTCTACGCATGTAACCAAATTCCTGCGGTAGCTTAAGCAATTTGCCTAACGGCTGTCTTCATAGGCTTGGCCACTCCTACATAAGTATCTATTGCCATTACGTTTGACGGAGATAACCATGGCTAAACAATCCCTAGCTTACGGTACCTTCATCCTCACCCTGGCAAGCCTGTTTAACAGGATTCTCGGCTTCGTATACCAGATTGTCCTGGTCAGGCTTATACATGCCGAGGGCATCGGCCTCTTCAGTATGGTCTATCCCGTATACATCATGCTGCTTGTGCTGGCGAGCGCCGGAATACCTGTAGCGATTGCCAAACTGGTCGCCGAGGAAATGGCCCGAAACGGGCCGGCAGGCGCCTACCGCATCTTCCGCATCGGCTTAAACTTTATCATTTTTTTTGCGGTTCTGACCACATCCGCGCTGGTGCTGGACGGAGACCACCTGCTGCAATGGCTGTTTACCAACCCCGACGTGCGCATGGCCTTCATAGTTTTAGTCCCGGGCATCTTGATTGTTTCGGTTTGCTCGGCCTTTCGCGGGTTTTTCCAGGGCCTTCAGCAAATGAGTCCCACAGCCTTCAGCCAGACGCTGGAACAGTGCGTGCGCGTGGCTGTTGGCCTGGGACTTGCCTACTGGTTGCTCCCGCACGGGGTGGCCTATGCTACGGCGGGCGCGTCGGCAGGCGTCGTAGCGGGCGAGGCTGTCGGGTTTGCCAGCATGCTGGTCATTTACGCCCACAGGCGGCCTCGCGACCAGCGCGTCAGTTTCAGGAATGACCAAGGGTTTTTCACCGCCAGCCGCCGTATCTTTTCGCTGGCCGTCCCCGTTACTCTTACCCGGTTTGTTTCTTCAGGCCTGATGTCGCTCGATGCCTTATTAATCCCCAAGCGGCTGGTGGTTGCCGGCCTGAGCACCCTTGAGGCCACCGCGGTGTACGGCAAGCTCGTGGGCATGGCGGAGACACTGCTTTTTACCCCCGGCATCCTTACCATTTCACTGGCGACCGCACTGGTTCCCGCGGTTGCCGAGGCCCGTGCGCAGGGGGACATGCGCCTGATGTCCCAGAGGGTGAACAGCGCGCTGAAGCTAACAATCCTTACGGGAGTGCCCAGCGCGGTGATCTTTCTTCTCATGCCGTCTCAGCTCTGTTCAATCCTGTACGGATACCCTGATGCCGGCCGGATCCTGGGCGCGCTGGCGCTTGGCGGGCCTTTTCTGTACATCGTTCAGACCACGACCGGGATCCTCCAGGGCCTCGGGAAGGCGGTCGAGCCCTTTAAAAACCTGCTTATCGCCTCAGTATTGAAACTCACGGGGATTTATTATCTCACCGGCCGGCCGGACCTGGGCATCATGGGGACAGCTCTTGCCCTGGTAAGCCATTTTGTCCTCATGGCTGTCCTGAATACGCGCGACGTCGTCAGGATTACAGGGATACGAATCAACTACTCGAATACCGTGCTCAAACCGCTCTTTGCGGGTTTAGTCATGGCCGTCGCCATGACGTTGGTTTTGAACAACGGCGGACAAGGGGTCCCGGCGGCGGCAGGGGCCATGATCGTGGGCTTGTCGGCTTACTTTTTTGTGGCCGTAATCACCGGGGTTGTAGAAAGGTCACACATCGAGCGTGTCGTTCAACTCCTGAGCCAGGCTTCACAGCCAATCAAGCGCTTCAGTCGTTGAACAGAGCGGTGACATCCGGGAACGGCCAATCGTTCAAGGATTCAAGCGACTTGTAGTCAGTCATGTCCACGGTGATCGGCGTGATTGAGATATACCCGTCCCTGACAGCGGCGATGTCGGTTCCGGGATCGGAGCGAACACTCATAGGCTTCCCGGCCATCCAGAAGTATTCCCTCCCCCTAGGGTCGGTCCTCCTGTCGATGGCGTTAACGTAGACAAGGCTGCCGAGCTTGGTGAGCCTGTTCCCCTTGGGGATTCCAGGAGGGACGTTGATATTAAGAAGGGTTCCCCTGGAGATGCCGCGCTGCAAGACGACAGGCAGCAGCTGCTTGGTGTAGGCTGCGGCGTAGGTAAAATCTTGTCCCTGGTGCGTCGCCAGAGATACGGCGATTGCCGGTACCCCGTTGATTACACCCTCCAAGGCGGACGCCACCGTTCCGGAGTAAAGAACGTCGGTGCCTAGGTTAGGCCCCAGGTTGATGCCCGCAACCACAATGTCCGGCTGTTGGGGCACCAGGGACTCCAGTCCCAGCTTAACGCAGTCTGCCGGCGTCCCGTCGACGACCCATCCTTTAGATATGGGGTTGTCAAACGATGTCTCCCTGGCGCGCAGAGGGCGATGCATGGTAATAGCATGCCCCACGGCGCTGCGCTCCCTGTCCGGGGCTACAACATAGATTTCCTCGGCGATTTGTTCCAGAGTCTGGCGGAGAACGCTAAGCCCCCGCGCAAAAATGCCATCGTCGTTAGTTAACAGAATCCTCATCAGTTACCCCTAGGATCTAAGCATTGTAAATGGCGATTGTCATCCTGCCGTCCTTTTCCAGTGTCAGGCCGAAAATCAGGCTCCTGTCCTTGAGCGCTTTGTTCAGGAAGTCCACTACCTTATACATCTCATCGTATGCGGTAAAAGACTGGTTAGCGATCAATTCCAATTTGTTTTGGCTGGGCTGATCCTTTGACATCACCGATCCCCCCTGGTCATTTTAGCTGCCTTTGATGAGGGCGAAAGCCTCCATCCGCGTCTTGGCATTTGATTCAAAAATTCCCCTGACAGCCGAGGTTATGGTTTTAGCACCGGGTTTATTAACCCCACGCATGGTCATGCACATGTGCTCGGCCTCAATCACGACAAGGACACCGTGAGGCTCGAGTTTTCGCATAATCGCGTCGGCCACCTGGGCGGTCAGCCGCTCCTGGAGCTGCGGGCGACGGGCAAAGCCCTCGACAACCCGGGCAAGCTTCGAGAGCCCGGTAATCAAGCCGCGCCGGGGAATGTAGGCCACGTGGGCCTTGCCGAAAAACGGCAGCAGGTGATGCTCGCAAAAGGAAAAGAGCGGGATATCCTTGACCAGGACCAGCTCCTCGTGGTCTTCGGTAAAAAAACGCTCAAGCTCGTCCTCGGGGTTTTGGTTCAAGCCGGCAAAGACTTCTTGGTACATGCGCGCCACGCGGCGCGGGGTGTCGCGCAGCCCCTCCCTGGCGGGGTCCTCGCCAATGGCCTCCAAAATCATTTTTACAGCCCGCTCAATCTTCTCTAAATCCAATGGGTTGCCTCCTCGCCCTACAATATATCCATCACCGGGTGTACCTGGGGAATGACCCTTACGTCATTCAGGTAGGCAGCGGCAATTTCTTGTAAGCAAAGCACGTCCGTCCCATCGTAAGGGGTGACCGGCTGGATGACCAGCGGCACGTCCCTGGAAACCGATGCCACGACTCCCAAAGCCTCCGTGAACTCTTCGCGCCCCGTTTCCCTGCAGACGATCATCTTCACGAAGACCCTTGTCCGACAGGCCACGCGTAAGAAACTCCGGTGGATTTCGCCGCACCAAACCTCGCCGGCAGCGCTCGGCAGCTTGAAATCCATAGCAATAATATCTATTAGTTTCACGAGGCTTGTCAACGCTTCGGTGAGGGTGCCGTTGGTCTCCAGGTAGGAGCGGAAACCCATGGCTTGAAGCAAAGGGACAAATTGCTTAAGGAAGCCTGGATAGAGCAAGGGCTCGCCGCCGGTCAGGCTCACGGCGTGATAAATTTCCCTGTGCAGGGACCCCAGGTAAGAAACGACGCCGTCCACGGTTGCGGGGTTGGCGTGCACCGTGAAACACTTACTCCCGGGAGGATTTTCAGCCTTGTATTCGGGCGGTATGTCCTTCGGGGTGTCGCAGTAGCGGCAATGCATATTGCAGCCGGCAAAACGCACAAAAAGATGGCGATAGCCAACATAAGGCCCCTCGCCCTGGATGGAGGTAAAGATCTCGCGCAACGGGGCCTCCATTATCGTACCCCCCGGACTTTGCAGCGGGCCATTCTAACACTTGCTATCTCCTGAGCGTAAGCGGCGCAGACCTGCTCAGCCAGAATAGCCGCATCGCTGTCTGGCCAGCCCAGCTCGGGGAGGCCTATAGCCGGCACAGGCGCGCCCTTAGTATAAATGTTCAGGCCCGTATGAATCATCGTGCTCACCGGGGTGACAGTCGCTATTGAAACCGACAGCTTGCGGTCCTGCACGTACAGGTCGTCGCCCCTGCGCTCCAGGCCAGCCGCCCCTCTCGCTCCGACGATATCCTTGATGATGGCGATAAAGAGACGCTGGCAAAGAACGGTCCTGTCGAGATCGTTGGTAAAATGCTCGACAATGAAATGCAGCATGCGGGGGCTGTATATCGGAGCATTGTCAAGGTAGTCGCGGACATCAACGAGAGACCGTAAGTCCACGTGGCACGCGCCGATAAAGGCCACAATGCTGTCCCCCTGGACATTGAAATTTCTTAAGGCCCAGAGCGAAGAAAGCTGGCTCCCGTCGTAGTTTATTTCGCGGGAAACAACCAGGGTGTTGATCAAGGTTCGATCCCCTCCTCCGCCATAGCCCGGTAAAACCGGCGACAGCTCTCGCACTTTCCGCACGGCCGCTTACCGGAACGGTAACAACTCCAGATGAGGTTCCACGGCACATCCAGGCGTTTGCCCAGCGCCACGATTTCTGCCTTGTTCAGGCGCTGAGTGTAACACACGACCTGGACGCCGGCAAGAGTGGAAAACTTCAATGCCTTGTTTACGGCAGCCACAAAATCGGCGGAATTATCCGGAAACGTTGCGGCCTCTTCCCTGTTAAACCCGACCACTATCCTTTCACACTGCAAGGCTTCGGCGAAACAGGCGGCAACGTTGATCAGAAGGCCGTTGCGGTTCGGCACCCAAACGGCCTGTGCCGTTTTTCCAGCGGCATCCGGATTGTCGAGTTCATCGGGAGCCGGTTCGGGCAGCTGGCCCGGATTGAAAAGGGCGGAGCCGGAAATGCCTTGCAAAAAGGGCAACTCGACAACCCCGTGCTCAAGCCTGTAATACCCTGCAATAGCCCTTGCAGCCGCGATTTCGCTCGCCGCCGCTGCCTGCCCATAGTCGGCAGTCAGGCAAAGCCGGATATCGAGCGTATTCCTGGCGTAGGCCAGGTTTACCACCGAATCGAGACCACCAGAGAGAAGCACAATCCCCCTCATTCATTAACCTCCCTGTAGGCCACCGCGGACGTCGGTGATTCCCACACTTTAACAAGGCTGACGGCTACCTCCGGAGCGATCCCGGCGAGCCGCTGATTTACCTCCCTGAAAATGCGCCGGGCGATATTCTCGGCTGTCGGCAACCTGTCCGGAGCACTGCCGTCAAACCAGGAAAGCTCGTTTAACAGGCAATGATCCAGCTGTTCGACAACCTCGTTGACGTGGGCCTTGAGGACGCCGAAATCAATGACCATTCCCGATTGGTCGACCTGCCTCCCTTTAACCGTTACCTCAACGGACCACGTGTGCCCGTGTAGGTTACGGCATTTGCAGGGGTGATCGGGTAACCTGTGTGCCGCGGCAAATGAGGACAGGACTGTGAGTTCGAACATTGTGGCCATTCTGTCCCCTCCAGTGGTAGTAGTATAACCATATCCCGACGCGCCAGGGAGTGTTGGATACCGGAACAACTTATTCTCCAGTCAACCGCAAAAACTCCTGCAGACACAAAAAGAGTCTCAGAGAGACTCTTTTTTGTGGCACCAAGCACTATGCATTAAGCACTAAAATTGAAGGAAAAACAAGATCCCCCTTACGGGCCTGTTGAAAAAATGGGGGCTGTTCAGAAACGAGCATGGCGCGGAAGGCCTAGAAGAGTGCTGCAAAAATCCAAGACACTGGTTTTGGCACAGTCGTCTTTCAGGGTACGACCGTGCTTCGGAAGTTACCCTGAGACCGCTCAGAAAGAGGTCCGAGGCAAGAGGTCAGGACATGTAAACGATGTTACGGTCCCAAAACTGTCAACGATGTCCTGCTATTTGACACCTAGTGCTTAGTGCCAAATAGGGCAGGCGAAGTTTTTCAAGAGCCCCTTACGGGATTCGCTGATATGTCAGACGTTTATATCCTAAAGCTTAAAGCCTATGGCTTACAGCTACTTATGCGGCACCGGGATCAACCAATCCCAGAGATAGGTTGTAAGCGTCAGCCGCTTCGTCCATGCGCTGCAGCTGCATAAGAAAATCGCCGTACAGTCCCCAGAGGAGTGTGTTTCCGGGATCCTTCGCCAGCAGGTGCTGAAAGATTCTTGTGGCTTCCTCGTGGTTGCCCAGCTGACCCAGGCAAATGGCCCGGTTGGCCTGGTAAACGGCGTTTTGCGGAGCCAATGCCAGCGCCTGGTCATGGTGCTGTAGGGCATCAGTAAATTTTTCGAGTCTTACGAGGCAGACGGCAAGGCTGTTGCGGAGAGCGGCGTCATTCGGAGCATGCTTCAAGGCAACGTAATACACGCTCACCGCCTTTGCGTATTGACCTGTCATTTCATAACAGGCAGCAAGGTTGGCCAGAACGGTGGAATCTGTAGGGGCCAGTTTCCTGGCCAGTTCGTAGCACAAGATGGCTTCTTCGTAGCGGCGGAGGTGAAAAAGGCTGAAACCCTTGTTATTGAGCAGTTCTACCGAATTAAGGCCGTAGCGCTGGGCTGACTCGTAACAATCGACAGCTTCCTGGTGCTGGCCAAGTTTGCTGTAGAGTAAACCGCTGTTAAATTCCAGCTCGGCGTTGGACCCGTAAGCGCGGGCCTGCTCGAAATGCACCTTGGCCTCGCGCATCCTGCCGAGTTGCATCAAGGCAAGACCCCTGTTATTCAGTATGGAGATGCTCACGGTCCGTCCTGCAAGCATCGCCCGATCGTACATCGTGAGGGCTTTTTCCGGTTCGCCCGCCTGTAGGTACCAGTCCCCCAGGGCGCAGAAAATCTTGGCGCGGTCTCCAAGAACCTCCTTGTCATCGTTGAGGGTCGCCTCTTCAAGCCAGGAGATAAAATTGCCGGTATCGATACCATAATTTGCTTTCGACAGGTGCCAAGCGGCCCGGTCGAGTTGTCCGCGATGCAGGTAGAGCTTCCCCGCCTCAAGGTGAAGGTCGACTCTTTTTGGCACCTGCTTTAACAAGGCCTCGAGAAGATTCAGCGCGCGTGTTTCCGCACCGACTAGTTTGTAAAAGCGCGAATTTAAGTACCAGAAACTGCTGCGGTTTAGCTTGTCCTTAATCCGTCCCCAGGGGCTTCGAACAAAAATCCAGTACATCCCTGCGCCTCCCTCCTCTTTCGTGGAAAGGATTTCGGCGCAGAAGCTTCCTTATCCTGCCAATATTTCCAAGTTTCATCCGACAAAGGTAGGGATTATACGCAGGAGTTCGACACTCTAGTTCAGAATAGCGGTCCCCTACATCGGACGTGTTGAAAAAACAGGGGCTGTTCAAAAACGAGCATGGCGCGGAAGGCGAAGCCGGCCAGCGCGGAGCGTACTGGGTGGTACGTGAGCACTGGGCGGCGAGCGTGACAAAGCCAGGCGAAGTTTTTCAACAGCCCCACATCCCGGGCCATTCCTGCATAATCGCAACACCGGAGCTTGTCCCCAGGCGGTCGGCGCCGGCCTCCAGCATCGCCAGGGCAGTGGCCAGGTCGCGGATGCTGCCGGCTGCTTTCACCCCAAGGGCGTTGCCGACAACTTTACGTAAGAATTGCACGTCCTCTACGGTAGCCCCTTGAGGGCCGTAACCTGTTGAGGTTTTAACCGCGTCAGCGCCGGCTCCCGTAGCCACCCAGCAGCCGATAAGCTTTTCCTGGTCGGTAAGGTACCCGGTTTCGAGGATCAGTTTAACGTAGATATCCTTACGGACATCGCGCGCGCCCTCAATAATCTTGTCGGCTTCAGACATGGCGTAGGCCGTGTCGCCTTCCTTGATGGCACCGATGTTGAGTACGACATCGATCTCGTCGGTACCGTCCAGGGCCGCCTGTCTGGCCTCCGCCACCTTGGCGGCCAGCGAGGCCGTGCCGTGCGGAAAACCTATCACTGTACAAACTTTGATGCCTGTGCCTTGAAGCCGGGACACTGCCGTGGCCGTGTAGCACGATGCCACGCATACCGCGCCGAAGCCGAATTCCTTCGCCTCTTCGCACAACCGTTCGATGTCAGCTCTTACCGCATCGGGCCGTAGGTTGGTGTGGTCAATCAACTTGGCCAGTTCAGCTTTAGTAAGGTACACTGTTTTCGATCTCCTATCTTATTCCATTCCCAGGGCAATCAGGCGCTCAACCAGGTCAGGAAAACTAATCCCAGCGGCACGGGCTGCGTCGGGATAAAGACTTACCTCTGTCATTCCGGGAATGGTATTTAGTTCAAGGATAAAGGGACCGTCCTTGCCCACAATGAAATCCACCCGGGCAAAGCCTCTGCAGCCGAGCAGCTCAAAGGTCTGGCGGGCCAGATCCTTGATACGGTCCTGGACGTCCTGCGGAAGCCTCGGGGGGATGATATGGGAGCTTTTACCAGGCGTGTATTTGGCGGTGTAATCGTATACCCCAGTAGCCGAAGTGATCTCGATAAGCGGCAATACCTCCGGGTTATCGTTTCCCAGTACGGCGGCCGTAACTTCGACTCCCGGAATGTACTCCTCGATAAGCAGCTGTTTGTCGTAACGAAAAGCATTTTCCAGGGCAAAAGGCAAATCCTCAGCCTTGTGCACGATGTAAACACCGATGGAGGAACCCTGCGTGGGAGGCTTAACCACCAAGGGAACGCCCATCTCCGCAACGATTTTGGCTGCCAGCTCGTCGAAACCCCCCGGGGTAGTCGGGCGAGTCTTGACTATGGTGAAGCGGGGGTTGGGCAGCCCAACGCTGCAGAGCAGCCGCTTGGTGGCGATCTTGTTCATCCCTAGGGCGCTCGCCAGCACACCCGAACCGGTATAAGGAATGCCCAGCAGTTCCAGCAATCCCTGGACGGTACCGTCCTCGCCAAAACGGCCGTGGAGGGCGATGAACGCAAAATCAATGTCCGCCTCTTCGATCTGGGCCGCCGGTTTGTCTCCGAGGTCGATGGCAACGGCGTCCAAATTTTTTTCCGCAAGCGCCTTCAGTACGGCCGTACCGCTCTTCAACGACACTTCCCGTTCAGCCGAACGGCCTCCCATCAGAACGCCGATTTTCCTGGCCAAGGCCATCCCCCCAATCATGACACATACTTAAGTCTATTCTGGTCGGTGATAAAAAATCCTTTTCTCTCCCCTGCCAGCGATCATGGCCTGATGAGGATCTCCTTCTCTATAGGCCTGGCCCAGATGCCGTTTTTGTCTGCAACGTCAAGCCTTAAATAGTGGTATCCAGGAGGCAGTTCCTTCTTCAGGGCGCACCGGACGTGGAGAACCTTCCCCTCCCACTGCCGGCTGACAGCATATAAATGAGGAAGTTCAAAAACACTATAGCCGTTGATCTGGAAAGTTATGGTGTGCAGGTCGAGATCCTTGTATGGATAAGAAAACGGCGCATCCACCAGCAGGGCCGGCGTGAACGTGGCCCCAATCTCTCCGCGTGCCAGACTGTAACTGATTTTCTCGTCGTCGTTCAAATCCTCGGGTCCGTCCAGGGTAATCACCGGCTTCATCAGCTGGTGGTACCTCTTGCGAGGCAGTTCCAAGCTGGCCGACTTGCCTTTAAGGAGTTCGGTCAAAAAGGCCAGCACCGCCGAAGCGGGATGGTCGCGCGGGACAATCTGCAAAAAGTGCTCGCTGTTAATGAGATCGAGCAGCCGTCTCAGGACTGCCACCCGGAAATCAATGAGCCCCCAGAAGAACCTGAGGTGCAAATGGTCAGCCGACTCGATCCAGGGAACCACGGCGTCCGCGTCAACAAACGAGCTCAGGCGGTAAGCCAGCTGAAAAAGAACAGTACCTGCACGCGTCACGTCCCTGACACTGATCTGGTGATAATCGACGCTGGCCGCCGTTAATTCCTTCCCCAGTTCGGCAAGCTCCGCGTCGGACACTGCAAAAAGACGTTCGACGACACGGTCGCTCGACATCTCAATGAGATCGGGCTTCAGCGTAATGGCGGGATCGATGCTGTTCCTAACCGCCTCAAGGAACGACGGCCGCAAGAACTTGAAGAGCGCCAGGATAATCCTTAAACCGTCAAGCACGAGCTTGAAGTTTTGTTGGAGCGCCGGGATCTGGGCGGGACAAATGCGGGACGCCAGCCCCCGATAGCGCTCCGAAGTATCCGTCAGGAGATTGTAAGACTGTCCGTCGGGACCGATATGCTCGTCAAAGAGCCTGACCTGCATGCCGTCAAAGTCTTCAGGCTGCATTTTCTGGTAGGTCAGGGCATCATGGAAGAACTCGATCAGGGCGTGATCGGCTATGACCTGGCTCCTGAGGACCTGCGGGTAGAACCCCGTGCCCAGGATGCGGTGGGAGTTTGAGTAGCCGGAAAAGGTATGTACCCCGTCGGTATCGTCGCTCGCATCAGGAAGCAGTTCCCCATCAGTGTCAAGGGCTGCGTGGTGGGCATACCAGTCGGCGATTTGATGGGCCAGCCAGCCGCAAGCCGTAGCAAAATCCGGCTCAGAATAGCGTTTATAACCCCTGTTGCCCTTCGCCGCCTGTTTCCACTCGTTAACTAATCGGTAGCCAAACTCAGGCACTCCCCTGGCATTATCTGGCACATAGTTATGGGCATAATCATATATAGCTATCCCGTCGTTCAGCAGGTGGTAGGCTGAAACCGCATCGGCGCTGTTGCCGCCCCAGATGAACTCGGTCGAATGCTTGTTGAGTAGCCGCAGGGTGTCCAGGTTTATGCCATGGTCGCTGGATTTACCGACTTTGTCGTTGGCCTTTTCAAGAGCACGCTTATTAATGTAGGGATGGGTGAAGGGCCCCCAGTTCAAGGCCGGCAAAAGCGGCAGCAATACCGCCAGGCGAAGGCATTTCATGATGCGTTTAACCAACAAACCTGTTCCCTCCCGTAGGCATGATATTCAGGCCGCCGTAAAGGGAACTTTGTCCTGCTGACAGGCCCCAACCCGGTATTGTTTTCCGGTTGCGGTAAACATGCGGCAGATGCTAAGGTGAAGGTGACGGAGGGCTATATGAAAAGTGTGCCTGTGCCCCTGAAACGGGGGTTTTCAATCCTGTCTGTAGCGCGGGCGATCGGGATCGCCCTTACCCTGGCCGCGGGCGTAATGCTGCTGGTCTCTTTGCTTGGTCCCGTCACCCGCGAGGTCGAGGGCTTCAAATTCCGCGTCGGCCTTGAGTTTGGCTGCCACGGGAAGTCGGTGCTCGAGCTTCCGCCTTTCGGCAGCCTTTCCGCTTCCACGCATTCGGGGCCGCTCACGTTCAAGGTTACCCTAACAGAGATAGAAGCCGAAGCCTTTGGAGACATTCTCATGGGCGAATCGGCTTACCACGAGGTTATTGATGCGGTCCGGAGCGACCTTGAGGGAATGATGCCGGGATTTGCCGCCCGACAGGTTGTCCTGGGCGGCCTGGGCGCGGCTATCCTTGTCTGGCTTTTCTGGAGAATGGACTGGCGCAGGGTGCTCGTCGCCGGCCTGGGTGGAGTGTTTCTTACCGGGGCCTTGCTGGCTTACAGCGTGTACAGTTTTAACATGGACGCCTTCAGGGAACCGGAATACCACGGAGCCGTCGCGACAGCCTCGAGGATCCTTGACTTGGCCCAGGATCTTGCGTCGCGGGTGCAAAACATTAAGGAGAATACAGGGGTCGTCATTAACAATCTCCAGAACCTGTCAGGGAAAGTGAAGAGTCTGGCTCTTATAAGTTCGGTCGATGAAAAGAACGTCACCAGGGTACTGCTGATTTCCGATCTGCACAGCAATCCTGTGGGCTTCCGGTTCGTAGGGGACATCGTCAAGGAATTCAACGTGGAGTACGTTATCGACGCCGGGGACCTGACTGATTTCGGGTCGCCGCTTGAAGTGCGCAGCGCTTCCGAGATCCGTGCTTTCGGTGTCCCATACCTTTTTGCGCCGGGAAACCACGATACGCCTGACGTCATGCGCTTTGTCATTTCGCTGCCCAATGGACGTGTGCTGCGCGGCAACCCGGAAAGAATCGGGCAGTTGGAAGTACTCGGCGCACCTGATTCCCTGTCCTTCTCCTCTGCCGTAGCGGCCAAGTCGGAGCAAGAAGAAATGGAGGGCCTGGCCCGTCAGAATGAACAACTCCGCAAAGCCCTCGACAACGGAACTGTTCCCGACTTGCTTGTGACCCACGATCCCCGGGCCGCGTTGCCTTTGCTCGGCAGGGTCAAAGTCATCGTTAACGGCCACACGCACCGGATTAGCTGCCAGAAACACGGCGACACCGTCATCTTAAATCCTGGAACGTCCGGAGCAGCGGGAATCAGGGGTCTGAACGGGAGAGGCGACTCTTCCTACTCGGCGATTATGACGTACTGGCATGGTAAGCGGCTGGCCTACGTCGACTTGATCGAGTACCACGCCTTATCCGGAAGGTTTTCTGTTGAGCGCAGGATGATTGATTCATACGAATAGGGAAAACGTAGGCGCCGGAAGCCAGCCTGACGCACAGGCAGGGTAGCATTCCTGATTCTCGCAACCCTGCTAGGAGACCGCTGAAAAACTGCGCCTGGCTTGTCAGGCTCGCCGCCCGGTGCTCACGTACCACTCAGTAGGCTCCGCGCCGGCCGGCTTCGCCTTCCGCGCCATGCTTGCTTTTGAGCGGTCTCAGGGTAACTTCCAAAGCACGGTCGTACCCTGAAAGACGCCTGTGCCAAAACCAGTGTCTTGGATTTTTGCAGCACTCTTCTAGTGCCGCTTGTAGCGGACAAGGTCAGGCCGCTTGAAGTACGGACACACCCCGGACGTCGCCCGGGCTTCCTTTCGTTCAGGAGGGCACACTTCGATACGGTCGCAGTTCTCACAGCGATGAAAGGTCCGCTGGTAGAGTTTTCCCACCCGGCCGCAAATAGGACACTCCGGCGACTCCAGCTCATCGTGAACATAGACATTTCCGCACCGGCAGTCACGCATCAGCCTCCCCATAACATCCCTCTCCTGTTCAACTTACTTTCGAACCCTTATTTTTCTTATCTTTTCCCGGTCCTGCCTTTTGGTTTCGGATCCTGGTCATCCCCAACCCACATAAAGTTATTACAATTTGTAACAATAATTCGAAAGCATATCCCAAAACTAGCAAGGGGAGGTAAGCCAGGAGGATGTCCGTTAAGAAAAGGCGGAAGCTGAACGTCGAAGACATTAAGAACGCCCAGACGGACCTTGAGGTTATCAATGGCACCGCACCTGACACCAATGAGGAACTGGCTAACGAAATTACGACTAAGACAAACAGCCTGGCGCCACGGTGGCTGAACAGGAACCGTAACCGCCGCATTGGCCGGATCTATTAGGACGACACCTTGACGGTGAGCCTGGCCGCTTTGGAGAACAAGGTCGCCGCGCGGCTCGAGGATTGTTTAGCTTGATGTCATTTTCGTATAGAGGCAAAGCTCGTTGAGCGGGCAGTCCCCGCAGCGGGGCCTTTCCTTGAGGCAGATGTTGTGACCGAGGGCGTCGATAAGCGCGTGGTATTCGTTGTAGAGAGCGGTCTCCCGGGGAAGGTGCTCGGTGAACCAGCGCTGCAGGGCGGCATAGGACACGTTAGCGTCCTGCCACCCTAAACGCGCCATGATGCGTTTCGTGTAGTTGTCAATAACAAAAACCGGCTGCTGGGCAGCGTACAAAATAATGCTGTCAGCCGTTTCCTCGCCGATGCCGTTAATGGCGAGGAGCCTGCCGCGCAGGACAGGGGTATCGAGGGCGAACAAGGCATCCAGGTTACCCTCGAATTCTTCCACGACCATCCGGCAGAACTCGCGCAGACGCGCCGCTTTCTGCCGGTAAAAGCGGGTAGCCCTGATCAGTTCCCAGAGCCGCTCTTCGGGAATGGCGAGGATGCCTTGGGGAGACAGGCATCCTGCCTCTTTAAGCTTGGAGATGGCCTTCTCGACGTTGCGCCAGGAGACCTGCTGGGTAAGGATCGCCCCGACGACGACCTCGAAAGGCGTTTCGGCGGGCCACCAGTGACGCGGGCCGAAATGATCCAAAAGCCTGTTAAACACATCAAGGAGATGTTCGCGCAATCTATCACCTGCGATTAACCTTGCCGCCATCCATCATCCTTAAGCATCCGGAACCTCAAACTTGTATCCTACACCCCATACCGTCTTGATGAACTTCGGACGGTCAGGATCAGTCTCTATTTTCTTACGCAGGCGCCGTATGTGCACTGTAAGAGTGTTCTCGTCCCCCGGGGAAGAATCCCATACTCGTTCGACGAGACCGGACCGGGTGAAAACGCGGTTCGGCTGGGAAGCAAGGGTCCAGAGGAGTTCAAACTCCTTGCTGGTCAGCTCAACCTCTTTGCCCCGAACGGTCACTTTACGCGTGACAGAATTGATGGTGATCTCGGGATAGGCCAGGATTTCCTCGCTGTGCTGCAGGCTGGTCCTGGCGTAACGCCGCAGGACGGCTTTTACCCTAAGGACCAGTTCCGCAGGGCTGAAGGGTTTGCACTGGTAATCGTCGGCCCCCATCTTAAAGCCGACAATCCGGTCTGTTTCGTCTCCACGCGCTGACAGCACGATCACCGGGACGTCACGCCTGGCCTTGATTTTGCCTGTCGCTTCAAGGCCGTCCATGTTGGGCAGCATAATGTCCATGATCACCAGGTTGGGCTTGACCTGCTCGTCCGCCGCCAGAGCCTCAAAGCCGTCGGTAGCGCTGATTACCTCGTACCCCTCCCGGGTCAGGACGTGGGTCAATATTTTGATTACCTTGGGGTCGTCATCAACGACCAGAATAGTCTGCTTGGCCACATTGTCTCCCCCGCTGTACTTTAGCTGGCTTCTTCAATCATCTCTTCTGTAATTATACATAAATCTATGGTAAACACCGTACCCTGCCCGGGGGTGCTATCAACGTCAATTGTCCCCCCGTGGGCCATCACGATGTGGCGCGCCACTGTCAATCCCAGGCCGCTGCCGCGAAAAAGCCTCGAGGGAACGTTTTCAACTTGATAGAACTTGTGAAAAACCTTTTTGATGTGCTCGGGGGGGATGCCTACACCGCTATCGCGCACGGTGATCCGCAGCTTTGGTGGAGAATGGTCGGTCCTGCTCAGCGTTATAGTGACTTTTCCCCCGGCGGGAGTGAATTTAGCCGCATTGGAAAGCAGATTTATCAGCACCTGCTTAATCTTGTCGGCATCGAGGTGGAGCATCTGGTCCCCGAAATTGTTTACCACCTCAACCGTTAGTCCCTGCTTGTGAAATAAGGCGCGCATGCTGCTGACGGTGTCCTGCACCAGCTTGACGGGGTCGGTCAGCTCGAGATTGAGGACAAGCTTTCCGGCCTCGACCTTGGAGAGGTTGAGGATGTTGTTGATCTGCCTGAGCAGGGCGGCGGCGCTGTCATTGATCTCGTGAATATAATCCTCCTGAACCGGGTTGAGCTTTCCGGTATGCTTGTCGAGAAGCAATTCGGAAAAGGCCATGATTGAGGTTAAAGGTGTACGTAGCTCGTGGCTGGTGTTGGCCAGGATCTCGCTTTTCAGGCGGTTAGATCGGGCCAGGGCCTTGTTAGCGTTGGAGAGCTGTTCGTTGGCCTGGTACAGGGCGCGAATGGCCGAGACAAACAGCCACCAGAAGAGCGTGATGAAGGCGAGAAACTTATAGATGTGCGCAAAGATGTTGAAGGTGTCTAGATAGATTACACGGCTGTACATGAATATCCCTACAAAAATCAGCAGCAGCAGCGTGATCAGCAGCGCCGTCCTTGCCTCGCCCGTAATGCGCCCCATCACGGCAAAAACGAGAGCCACCAGGCTGATCAGCATGATCAAAACTTCGGACGCGAATTTGGGAGCGGTATCGTTCTCCCCCAGCAGGTACAGGGACGGGAAGACGTGAGCGTAATACGAAACAAAGACAATCATCGCGACTGTTCCGATAAACGTCCCCAGGGTGCAGATCCCGAGCGGCCACCGGTGGCGGATGAAGTGAGGCTTTACGGCGACGAAAAACAGCAGCCCGGCAGCCATAGCCAACCTGGCCATGCTGTCAAAAACAGCGGCTTTTTGGAGACTGTTAGGGGTTATAAAGTAGTCGAGCCCCGGGGAAGACATGCCGTGCGCGAAATGAAGCAGTCCGGCCACGAGAAATGTCATTGAAAGATTGAGGTCCTGCCACTCACTGGTCTGTTCATAGCGAAATCCTGCAACTACGTAAATGCTCAGGCAGATGACAACGCTGAGAACCTCAAAAAAAGTATGGAATTGAAAGTAAGTTTCCTCGGTAAGCGAAAAGGGGTTGGAGCTGGCGAAGGCTACTAGTATTATCGAGGCAACGGTGATGGAAACGGCGATAAACAAATTCAAACGCCAGTTTTCCGAACGGGAATGGGATGCTGTCTCAGCCAACGCTCTCCCCCCTGCTCATCCCCCACAAACGAAAATCTAGTCACCTATCACCGACGTGACACCGTGGCACGAGGGAACCCCGCACTCGCAAGGCTGTTCGTTACGCTCGCGGTTGCGCAAGTCCTCGAAACCGATTTTTCCCTTTACTGTGGCAACACGTGTAGCGAGATCACCGCTGACTACGGTGTAAGGAACTTGCATCAGATCCAAGAGGGCCTGGATTTTCCGGTCGAGGAGAACGGCGGCGTCTTCGTCCTGGTATCTGATACCGTCCTCAGTAAGCTCAAACTCGCGAGGTATATAAAAAATTTCGTATTCAGGCAGGTCCTTTATGGCCCAGGTGAAGAGCTGGGTAAGGGCGTGGCTTTCCTTGGGATTCTTGAGATCGCAAGACAAGAGGCCGTAAACGTAGTTCAGTATCGTTGCGTTATCGCAAAAGATAATATCGCAATAGCGCAGGTCGTTTTCCCTTCGTTTTTGACCTTCGTACAGCAGGAACTGTTCAAAAATACTCGTGGGAACCCCGTAGCGCGCGATGTACGTCCGGACATATTCCAGACACAGGCCTGTCCTGTATCCCGCCATACTGTAGTCTACGTCCAGCTGCTTGCATAGAGTGGTCTTGCCCGTACCCGGTCCGCCCAGGATAGCAATCTTCTTGGGTTTTGCTTGATTCGCCACCTGCGTTTGCCTCCTTGACTTCATGGCTAATTAAAACTACACTCTTAAGCGTTATGTTTCAACATTGCTTGGGCAATCCCTTCATTTAGAGCACCGGTAGAGCACCGGCTGTCCAACTCCAGGTCTTTTGCTTGTAGGAAACGATGTCCTGGTATTTGGCGTCTCGCGGTAAACTAAAAAGCGGTGACTGCAATCACCGCTTTTAGCATTATCACTTGTCCGGCTGGCTGATATCAATATATATGGATTTGTCCGATTCGTCCACCCGTACCGGAAACTTCCCTTGAACGTCGATGCCAAAATACTTGAAGAATCCCTTGCTGCTTATCTTTTTCTTCTCAATGGCAAAGCCCTTAGTGGCTGGCTTTAAGCGTATGATCCGCGCTACCGGATCGAAGGCCAGTTCGACCGTATCCGCATTGAGCTTGTCAAGTGCTAACTTGTTCAATTTGATGGCACTTTTTGATAAAGTAACAATAGGCTGTCTGCGGCGCACAAGTCTAATATCTTGTTCCGGATGAAAAACCTCAAATGCCAAACTCGAAAGCCTCCTTTCTAACTTTTTCTACTTGTCATCATAGTAATTGCCTAAAAAGGTTATGTCAACTTCTGGTTATTGGGTTAGAATAGACAATTTTATGAGTTATCCGGTCAAATATAAACAATTTTTGCGAAGAAAGAGAGGAGTCTGATGGCTCCTCTCAAAGTTTAACAAGTGTAACTATTAATTTGTCGATATGGTAAGAAAGTTGCAAAAGACGTGCACTTACGTTAATTGGGTCGATCACAAAGGTACTTTTCCTGTAGGCAAATCAGCGAGAGCGGGTGTGGAATGGGCGTTCGAACAGAAACAACGGCTACACCCATGTCCTCCAGCGTTTTAATAAGGAGTAGCTGGTCGCGGACTCTGTGCGACAAACACGAGAGATGGGAAAAAATAAAATAGTCTACATCGCCATCTTCGATCCGGTTAAGCGCTGCTTGAAGTCCGGGACGGTCCAAAGTCCAGCCGGTGGCCCCGATGTCCGAGTATACCTCTATAGACTTCGACCCCAGCCGCCTGGCATAGTCCCTGCACTGTTCTATTTGCGCTTCTATCTCATCCACAGATCCGCCTGCAGGGCTACGCACATAGATTACGGATATCATGGGCGTGCTCCTTTTGACTTCTTCTTGATACCGGCCCAGCCGCATGGCTGTTGGGATTCTTAACCAAATATCGCAAAGAAGTTTTTGTTAAACGACACCTTTGTGCTATAATATAATTTGTATGGGCACGGTGTGACTGGAAAAGTCTCGTAACCGCCAAGGCGGGGCAGCTTTCCGGTTGACTTTTCGTCCGACGCCAAGTAAAATAAAAAATGTTCATGATGTCGGAGTGGCGGAATGGCAGACGCGCACGTTTGAGGGGCGTGTGGGTTACCCCCGTGTGGGTTCAAGTCCCACCTCCGACACCAAGCTGAAAATGTGAAGACCTTGGTAATTGATTCCAAGGTCTTTTTAATTCTGGCGCCAGGTGTTTTTCCCTGGATCAGCCCATCTCGAGTTCCAGGCGGCTGCCGGTGCCGGAAGGGTCTGCCGGATGGACGATCAGTCGCCTCGGCAGGCGGTTCCTCAATTCGGGCACGTGACTGATGACGCCGATATTGAGGTGCTCCAGGCGGAGCCTTTCCAGGGTAGAAACCACCACTTCCAGAAGATCAGGGTCGAGGCTGCCGAAGCCCTCGTCCAGGAAAAAGAACTCCAGTGGATAACGGCCTTTCAGCTGTATTTGGGCCGACAGCGCGAGGGCCAGGGCCAGGGAAGTAACGAAGGTCTCCCCGCCGGAAAGCGTACTCACAGGCCTTTTCACGCCGCCGTTGGCCTCGTCGCGGATCACGAAACCGCCTTCGGAATCGACCTCCAGGGCGTAACGGTGGTTGGTTAATTGACCAAGCCGGACCGACGCGTCATGCGTTACGCTGTCAAGCTGCTCCTCGGCCAGGAAATCAACGAAGGTGTTGCCGCGAAACAGTTCTTTCAATGTTTCCAGCCTCTTCTTCAGGGCACCCGTTTTATCAGCGAGTTTCTTTAACTCTTTCCACCGGACATTGGCGTCCGCTACTCTTTGCCGTTCGCGCTGGGCCGCGCCTCTCTGCTCCAAGGCATTGGTTCTTTCGCGCTGGGCGGCGGCCAGCTCGTTCTGGCAGGCCTGCCATTCCGCCGAAGATGCCGTTCGGTCGGCCAGCTTCTCCCGCAGGTTGCGGATCAGACCGGCCAGCCTTTCGCTTTCCTCGCGATATTGCTTAACCTTCTTCTGTAGTTCCTCCTGTTCCTCCAAGGTGAGCAACGCCTGTTCAGCTTCGTTGCGTGTAGCGAAGCGTAGTTCCCTAAGGACGGCATACAGCCTGGTCGTGCCTTTGTCCAGCCTTTCTTCAGCCAGGTTTACCGCCTTTTGGGCGGCAGCGACGGCCTGCTCCAGCGCGGCCTTTTCTTGAGCCGTACGCCGGGCTGCCTCCTGCGCCTGTTCCTCAGCCGCGGCCAGTTCACGCAGGCGCACTTCGGTCCGTTCGAGCAGCTCGCCTGCCGGCCGGCCATTGGTGATCCCTCTGAGTTCGGCGTCCTTTTCTCTATAGGTCGCGCGCAAAGCCGCCAGTTTCTCCTGAGTTCCGGATACCTTGCTGCTTAAGTCGCTGTGGCGGGCGAGTAAACCCTCAATGTTCCTGGCAATGTCTGCGAGTTCGTTTTCCAACTGCTCGCGCTCCATTTCCAAAATCGCCCGTTGAGCGTCGAACTGTTGTATTTGGCTGTTGATTTCTTCCAGCTTCTCGACCGGAATCTCCCCCCGCGTCTCATTGAGTCGGACAAGGCACTGTTCCACCTGCGCCTCAGTCTCCGATAACCTTTCGGCGGCCTCCCTGGCTGCGGCCTCTGCAGCCAGGCGAACGCTTTCAGCCTGTACCAGTGCCCTGGCCTTTTCGTTATGGGCTTCCCTGGCTGCCTGCAGAGCCCGGGATTTTTCGTCCAGTTTTTCTTGCCAGTTGACCCATGCCTCGCGCTTCGCCTCGATCAGGGTATCACGCCGGGAAAGCTCGGTCTGCATTTCCTCAATCGCCGGTCCTGCCCAGCCACCGGGCATCCCTTGACATATCGAAGTCATTTCGTTCTCCAACGATGCAAGACGCGCCTTAATCTCTTGAACCGCGATACCAGCTAACCTCAGCCGCTCCGCGGCGGTAGACTCTTCCCGCTGCGCCTTTTCCAGTGCATCCTGAGCAGTCACAAGGAAAGCCTGCGCATCCCGCAGGTCCTTTTCCGCCAGCGTTATTTCTTCTTCCCCGCCCGTGAGTGCCGGCAGCGGGTGCTCCGTTGACCCGCATACCGGGCAGGGCTCCCCCGCCTTAAGCAGCCGGGCCAGGTGGCCGGCCATGTTCTGCGAACGCAGTTCATTCAGCCGTTCTTCTGCGGTACGAACGAGTCGTTGCGCTTCATCAGCATCCAGTTTGACCGCTTCCAGTGCTGTGACAGCTCTCTGATATGCGTTCTCTATATCGGCGAGTTCCAACTGTTTCAATTTATAGAGTTTATGAACCTCTTCCATGTCCGTAGCCAGGCGGGCGGCGCTATCGACAAGGCTGCGCAGACGTTCAAGCTCGCGTACCAGGTCCTGGAGTGCGCTGTCGTCATCCGGCGGCCGCTTTTCCCGCACCTCTTTTTCCTCGCGGACGGCCAGCTCGAGTTGGACCAGGGCCTGTCGCTCGGCGTTTGCGGCATCCGCCCAAGACTGCCTGGCCTTCCTCAACCGGTCGTCTTTTTCCCGGCGATAGGCCTGCGCTTTAGCATATTCGGTTTGCGCATCCCGCCACTGCCGCAAGGCAAGCCAGGCAGCCGCAACCTGCCTGCGCCGTTCCGGGGCGACGTGGGTTTCGGCGATGCGCGCCCTGCAGTCCTGGAGTGCTTCTTCCAGCTGCTGCTTTTCGCGCCTTTGATCGTTCACGGCGGTCTCAACCTTATCCTTTTCGCCCTGTAGGGCTTTTAATACCGTTAAAAGGCTTTCCCCTTCCTTTTTCAGCTCGCTTATTTCCTTCTCAAGCGCGACGCCGCGCACCAGTTGGGTCTTGTAAGCCTGAAGCCCGGGCTCTTCACGTTGCCTGCTCTCGCGGGTCTGCTTCAGCCTTTCTTCCGCCGTCCCGGCTGCCTGGTCCGCCAGCGCCAACTCCGCTTGCGCATCGGTAAGATTCTTCCGAGCGTCGGCATAAGCGGTTGCAGCCTCGTCCACTTCGGCCAGGAAGGGCTGCGCTTTGCCAGCGCGAGCGGCGGCGTCAAGTTTTTCCTCTAGGCGCAGGATTTCCGGCTGCCGTTCCCGCAAAAGAGCAGCTTCGCCTTCAACCCCCGCCAGTTCTTCCTGCCACTTCCAAAGCTCTTCCGTAGCCTTAAACTTCTGTTCTGCAAGGCGATAGCGTTCTTCCGCTTTTTCCGCGCGTTCCCGGGCCTGGACGAGCTGCTGTTCGGCAAGCTCAAGCGCCTCGTCCGAAGCGTCTCCCAACCCGTCCAGTTCTCCTTGTATGCCGGCCAGCTTCCGTGCTGCTTCTTGCAGACGGCCGTCAACCTTCTGCCTGAGTTTTTCGCCGTACTCGGCAAGGCCGAAGAGCCGCTCCAGCATGCCGCGCCGGTCGACGGGCTTTATTTTCTTCAAAAACTCGTCGAATTTGCCTTGCGGCAGGACCACCGCCCTGGTGAAGTCGTCGGCGTTCAGACCCAGCAGTGCTTCAATCTGGCTGGTTACAGCCCCGGCTTTCTCGGCGAGCGGGACTTCGCCGCCCGCTGTCACCTCAACAAGGCGCGCCCCGGCAGTGGTCACGGAGTTGTTTTCCCCTCGCCTGTACACCCGCTCCACACGATAACACTTTCTTCCTTCCGGGTGATTCAGCTCGAAGGTAAACTCGACCAGCACCCGTTGTTCGGAATGGTTCAAAATGCCGTGTGTCCCGTGGGACGCCCGTTCCACTTTACCGTACAGGCTTAAGGTGATGGCGTCCAGGATGGTGGACTTGCCGCTGCCGGTAGGCCCGAAAATGCCAAAGAGACCAGCCTCGCAGAGCCGTTCGAAATTAACGGCCTGCGGTTCCCTGAAGCTGTGCAGTCCGGAAAGTTTAAGGCTGATGGGTTTCATTGCGAACCGTCACCGCCTTCCGGGTGGTTTTCCCCGCGCTCGCCCAGCATCTCCAAGAAGAGGGCAACCAGCTGTTCATCGGGCTCACTCCCGTATTTCCGCGCGTAAAACCTTCTAAAGAGCTGGTCGACGGACATACCCGCCCGGGACTCCACTTGCCTCTCCCGCCGCAGCTCGGGGTAGACCGCCCTGATATTAACAAAACGCGCGCAGGCCCTGCGCAGCTCATGTGCTTCCTGTAAGGAGAGCGGCCCATCGACCGTGACCTCAAGGTCTATCCAGGCGCGCGGGTCGCGGCCTTCATTGAGCCACCGGTAAACCTGGGCCAGCCCCTGGGCGGCCTGCCAGCGCGTCAGCGGGCGCCCGCTGGTTAACGGGATCTCACGCACGACAGCCGGCTTGCCAGGCTCCGCATCGACCACGGTTACCGACTTCGCCTGGCCGGCCTCGGAGAAGCTGTAGGCCAGCGGTGAGCCCGAGTAACGGCAAACCGCCGCGCTTCCGCTGACCGCCTGCGGCCGGTGCAGGTGGCCGAGCGCAACGTACTGCGCGCCGTTCGGCAGGTCCTCGGGCAGCACCGTGTTCGCGCCGCCAAGGGAAAAGATGGGACGTTCCGAATCACTGGTACGCCCCCCCTGGACAAAGACGTGGCTCATAGCGATATTAACGGTGTCCGGCCGGTAGTTACCGGCCAAGCGGCTAAAAAGCCGCCGAATCTTTGCGGAGTAAGCCTGCTGCAGCGCAGCCTCGTCATCCAGCGGCTCCTGCAACAACTCTCCCAGCCTTGCTTCCGAAGGATACGGCAAGGCCAGCAGGACAGCCGTGTGATCGCAGCCGCGGACGGCCAGTTCCAGCCAGGAAGCCCCTCCAGCAAGAATGCCAACGTGGCTTGAACCCGCCGGGGGAACGATGGACGGCTGGTCACCGGGGAGGCCTAAAAGGACGATGCCGTGCCGGCGTGCCAGCGGGGATGCCGCCACGAGGCGTTCGGGACTGTCGTGGTTACCGGCGATCACCACCACGATCCGTACCCCGCCGGCTGCGAGTTGGTCGAGGGTATCGTAGAAAAGCTGCTCGGCTGCCGAAGAAGGGTTGGAGGTGTCAAACACGTCTCCGGCCACAAGGACGACATCGATTCTCTCCTCGTCCGCCAGGCGGCAGAGTTCCTGACAGAATTCTTCATGCTCCTCCTGGCGGCTCCTTCCTTCCAGGGGCCGCCCAAGGTGCCAATCGGAAGTGTGCAAAAACCGCATGGGTGACACTCTCCCAGCGTTTTAAATGACAGTATCTTCTACAGCAGAATACCAACACCTTCATCCCGGACGCCGGCAAACAGTAGAAGCCGGAAATTGCTCCGGTGCTGTGATCCTGGCGGAAGCAAGAGAAAATGTAAAAGCCCCGTGAACCGCTCACGGGGCTTGCCTTCTGTTGCTATATGACCTTAGAGTACTTCGACGTTGGATGCCTGTTGACCGCGGGGGCCGTTGACAACCTCAAACCGCACCTTCTGACCCTGTGTCAGTGATCGGAAACCGGAACCTTGAATCGCCGAAAAGTGGACGAATACGTCCGTTCCGTCTTCCCCCTCGATAAACCCGTAACCCTTGGAGTCATTAAACCACTTGACTGTTCCTAACAAAACTATTCCTCCTGTAGAATGATTCATACCTTATATTTACCCTTACGGCAGAAAAATAACCTAAGTAGGTTATTACGCATCGGCAATTTTCAGCCTGTTTTTTGCCGAGGCTTTTTCTTCCATTCAGGGGTCCAAACATGCCCCCGATGATGTCTCCGCCCTCGACCATAAGGGACGGCTTTCCACCCAGATTGTAAATTACCGACTCTATCTTCCTTATGTGATCAACCTCGATTTCCATAAACCTGCGAAAAGTCCGGTGGATTTCTTTTAAAGGGTTTACCACAGTATCCCCTTAAACATTTCTTCCAAAACTGATAAACTTGGGTGGGAACATTTTCCCGCAGCAGCGTGAGAAAGGTATCAATGACTTAAGGTAGAAGTATTTACAGCAAAAACATCAACACGCAATCATTTGCATTTTATGCAGCCTAGACTAACCAGTGCGAGGACGACAATGTTCGGCGGCACTGAAAAAAGAATTGTTGAAACGGGCCTAAGGCTCTACCAGCAGATGCAAAGTGAGGCACCTTCCGTTTTCAAGAAGGAATTCTGGAACGGGAAAATCATGGATTGGTGTATGAAGAACGAGGACTTTAAGGTGCAGATGTTCCGCTTTGTCGACGTGTTTCCGAGCCTTACCCATCCCCAGTCGGTCGCGGACCACATAGACCAGTATTTCTGCAGGCCTGACCTCAACTTTTCGACATCGATCCAATGGGGCCTTAAGCTGATTACCCCCGGCAACATCGGCAAAAACATCACCAACATGGCCAGGCAGTTTATCACGGGCGAAAACATCCAGGAGGCCTTGCCGGTATTGACAGGTCTGAGGAACCAGGGTTTTGCCTTTACCGCCGACTTGCTTGGCGAGGCCGTGGTCTCCGAGGAAGAAGCGGAGCAGTATTTCCAGCGTTATATGGACCTTCTGGACACCCTCGGTACGGCGCAACAGAACTGGCCGGCACTTGGCACCGGCCAGGGCAACCTCGATTGGGGCTGCTCCCCCAAAATAAACATCTCCATTAAGCCATCCGCGATGTATTCCCAGATGAACCCGAGGGGGTTCGATCACTCGGTCGAGATGGCCAAAACCCGGCTGCGCCCCATCTTTCGCCGGGCCATGCAAATCGGCGCCCACGTCATCTTGGACATGGAACACACCGCCCTCAAAAACATCACCCTGGAGCTTTACAAAAGCCTGCTGTCAGAAGATGAATTTAAAAACTATCCCCACACGGGGATCGTCATCCAGGCCTACCTTAAGGAAAGCGAGGCCGACCTGGAGGAACTGATCAAGTGGGCGAAGAAGCGCGGGCAGAGGTTTACCATCCGCCTGGTCAAGGGAGCCTACTGGGACATCGAAACCGTGATGGCCAAACAGTACAACTGGCCGATCCCCGTCTTTACCAAAAAGCACGAGACGGACGCCAACTTTGAAAAACTGGCCAGGCTGATCCTGCAGAACAGTAAGCACGTCTCCCTGGCCTGCGCCTCCCACAACATCCGTTCCATCGCTTATGTCATCGAACAGGCCAGAAAACTCAAGGTCGAGGACCAGGTTGAATTCCAGGTCCTGTACGGGATGGCCGACTCGCTTTACAAGGCCCTGGGTAAGAACGGCCTTAAGGTACGGCTTTACACCCCGATCGGCGCGATGATCCCGGGCATGGCTTACCTGGTACGGCGGCTCCTGGAAAACACCGCCAACGAGTCGTTCCTGCGCCAGAGCTTTGCCGAAAAGAAATCGATCCAGGAACTCCTGCGCAACCCGGCGGAGATCAAAGACACCGCGGCCCCGGCCCCCCCTGTGCGTGAATGCCCGGAATACGGCGACAAGGGGCCTTTCAGGAACGAGCCCGTCCTTGACTGGACCATCGCGGCCAACAGGGCCGAATTCCGGGCGGCGCTGCAAAAGGTGCGTGCCGAAACCGGCAAGAAGATCCCGCTGTACATCGACGGCCGGGCCCTAACCACCGAGGCGCAGATTGTTTCCACGAACCCCAACGACCCTGACCACGTAATCGGCGTGGTCTCCGCCGCAGGGCTGACAGAGGCGGAGGCGGCAATAACAGCGGCCAGGAAGGCCTTCCCTTCCTGGCGCGACACCGACCCGCGCGAAAGAGCCGAGTATCTCTTCCGTGCCGCTGCGGTCGCCCGGGCCAGGCGCAGGGAACTCGCCGCCCTCCAGGTGTACGAAGTGGGCAAGAACTGGAGTGAAGCGGACGCCGACGTAACGGAAGGGATAGATTTCCTGGAATATTACGGGCGCGAGATGATCAGGCTGTCTAATCCTCGCCGCATGGGAAGAGCGCCGGGCGAACTCAGCCGGATGTTTTACGAGCCGAAAGGCGTGGGCGCGGTTATCGCCCCCTGGAACTTCCCCTTCGCGATTTCAGTGGGCATGACCGCGGCAGCCCTCGTAACTGGCAATACCGTGGTCTACAAGCCTGCCTCGCAGTCACCGGTGGTCGGTTCGAAGGTCTACGAGATCTTTGCCGAAGCCAAGCTGCCTCCGGGGGTACTGAACTTCCTGCCAGGACCGGGCGGCAAAATCGGCGACTACCTGGTTACCCACCCCGAGGTTTCCTTCATCGCTTTTACAGGGTCGATGGAAGTGGGCCTGCGGATTGTCGAGCTGGCCGGAAAAACCCCGGCGGGGGCCTCAAGCGTTAAGAGTGTCGTGGCCGAGATGGGCGGCAAGAACGCCATCATCGTCGACGCGGACGCCGACCTGGACGAAGCAGTGGTGCATACTATCTATTCCGCCTTCGGCTACCAGGGGCAAAAGTGCTCGGCCTGTTCGAGGGTCATCGTGCTGGAGGAAAACTACGAGAGCTTCGTCCACCGGCTGTGTGAGGCCGCCAAGAGCATCGTGATCGGCTCTCCCGAGAGGCCCGAGACGTACATGGGGGCAGTCATCGATGAGGGCGCCAAAGCAAAGATCCTCTCGTTCATCGAGCAGGGCAAGAAAGAAGGCCGTCTCCTTGTTTACAGGGACGAGCCGGGAATGCGGGGACACTACGTGCCCTTGTGCATTTTCGAAGGCATCCGCCCGGAGCACGTCCTGGCCCAGGAGGAAATCTTCGGGCCGGTGCTGTCAATCATCAAGGTCAAGGATTTCAACGAGGCGCTGGAGGTCGCCAACGGTACCCGTTATGCCCTGACGGGAGGCCTTTTCTCCAGGAGCCCGAAGAATATCACCCGGGCGATGCGGGAGTTCAGAGTGGGCAACCTTTACATTAACCGCGGCTGCACGGGCGCCATCGTCGAACGCCACCCGTTCGGGGGCTTTAAAATGTCCGGGCTGGGATCGAAGGCCGGCGGCCCCGACTACCTGCTGGAATTCATGGTCCCCCGGGTCATCACCGAAAACACTATCCGCAGGGGGTTTGCCCCAACCGCGGAAGGGGACATGTAAAGCACACCCTAAATACAAAGTTAAAGGAGCCGTCCAGGCTCCTTTTTAAAAGGTGATTACCTTGTCTGCCCACTCGGTGCAGTAATGGACCAGGTTGTTGATGGTCGCCAGCTTGCAACTGCCGGGCAGCGCATCCTGAATAGGGACGGCCTTGCTCTTGCAGGCATAGAGGTCGCCCGCAAATTCACAAAAAGCGTCGACCACGTTTTCCGAAGTCAATGCCGCCAGTGCCTCTTCGCTGTGGAGGCACTCGCCCATCAGGTGAACCTTGACGTTGTGTCCCTGATTGAGGCTGGTGATACCGAACCGAAAGGCGTCAACAAGCGTTTCCCGGGAAGTCGTCGTAACGATGATCATGATGTTCATGCCCCATCCCCCTCCCCTCTTCCGCGAACAGAAGCAGAGCCATTCCGCCAATAGGCATGTCATAATTATAGCATTCTATGATGCCGTGCCGCAGCACCCACTGTTGTGATTACCGCCGGTAACGTGTATAGTATATCAAGAGCAGTAATCTTCTTCCCCTGTGAGGTGTCCCTTGTTTTGCGCAATGACCCGCGCTCGAACCGCTCGGTAAACCCGCTCTTCAACGACGGGATCAGCCCGATGCGCAACGCCACACTTAACCCTAAGACGTACAGCGCGATCAACCCGCATTTGAACCCCTTGATCAATCCGGAACACCGGAGTGAAATAAACCCTGCGGCAAACCGGGAGCTCAGCCCTCTGGCCAATAAGAGCCTCAACCCTCTCGTTAACAACGCCCTGGACGCGGCTAAGCAAGCCGGCGGCCAGGATGCCGATGCGGGCATGCACCAGTTCTCGGTCTATGACTTGAAGCTAAATAATATCGGAACCGCAGTCGAGGCTTCTGACCAGGTTTGGCTTTGGTTCGACCAGGACGGCCGGTGGACGGGCTTTGCCGTAAAAAACGGGATTGATGGCCTGAACCTTTTCGACCGGGACGAGCAATGGATCGGATTCCTGGCTCCTAACGGGCGTTCGGGCTATAACCTGTTCAATTTGCAGGCTGAGTGGACAGGCTTTTTATGCCAAAAACCATAGCGCCAAAGTTTTTACCTTTCAAGTGAGGAGGCTTCCAAAATGTTTCCACACCTGGGCATACCCGAACTCATCCTGATCTTAGTGATTCTCCTGATCATCTTTGGTCCGGGCAAACTGCCGCAATTCGGCAGGTGGCTGGGCAAGACCATACGCCAGGTCAGGGAATCAAGCCGTGATACCGTGGAAAGCTATAAGGAAGGTATTCAGGCAGAGGACGAAAAGGATGACAAACAGCACCGCGCACTGGAGGCGTCAAAAGAGAACAAGGACAGTAAACGTTAAGCAAGGGGTCTTGCCGGCGGCAAGACCCTCTTTCATAGATTTATTCGAAATGCTTGTACAGGAACCCCTTTGAGGCTTACTGCCTACGGCTTACGTCCAACTGGGGCCTTCACGAGCCCCCCAGTTCTTGAGCTAGCGGACGGTGACTTCAGCAAACGGAGGCATGGAGCAGTGCAGGTTATCGGCCTTATTGCCGACACCCATATCCCTGCCAGGGCCATCGGCCTGTCCGCCGAGTTACTAAATGGCCTGGCTGGTGTGGATCTGATCATTCACGCGGGGGACATTGTCCACCCATCAGTCCTGGACGCGTTGGGCCAAATCGCACCGGTGGTGGCCGTGGCGGGAAACATGGACCCGCCGGAACTGCAGGCCGGGCTGGGCAGAACTAAAACCCTGTCCATAGGCAAATACACGATCGGGGTGATCCACGGCGACGGGGTGCGGGGAACGACCCGGGAACGCGCCCTTGCTGCCTTTCCAAATGCCGACTGCGTTGTCTTCGGGCACAGCCACCAGCCCCTCGTCGAGAAAGCCGGCCGGGTGCTGCTTGTCAACCCTGGATCGCCTACGGACAGGCGACGGTCTCCCTACCACTCATACGGCATCCTCTACGTCCGCGACAGCGGTATAGAGGCCCGCATCATCAAACTGGAGGATTAGGGAAGCATGAAGATGAACGAAATAAATTTACTTATGGAGGAAGTCATCCGGTTTCGCGACGAGCGCAACTGGGCCAGGTACCATACTCCGAAGGACCTGGCCATGTCTATCGCCATCGAAGCCGCGGAATTGATGGAGATCTTCCAGTGGAAAAACTTGCAGCGGGATAAACTTCTACAGGAGAGGTACCGGTTGCCGATCCAGGAAGAGATCGCTGACGTTGCTATCTACCTGTTGATCCTGAGCCACGACCTCGGGATCGACCTCGCTGAAGCTATAAGGCGTAAGCTTGCCGCAAACGCCAGGAAGTACCCCGTCGGCAAGAGCGACGATCTCTGGTAGAACGCTCTTGCCGGCGGTAAACAACTGCTTGAGCATGTGATCTTATGAACGACACTCGTGGATTGTGCTGGCTGCGTTTTAGGACATCACGGCAAGTATCTCCAAAGAAGGTTTTAGAAACTGGATAATGCCTTCAGGACAAGCACTTTGCAGCAGGAGCAAAAAACGGCATGCGGTCGAGGAAATTAGTGAATACCTTCACTAATGTTGGTGCGTTTATCATTTTGTAAAAATAGATAGATTGTCGGCGGGGTACAATACAGGTATAGTTTCCTTATAGCCCCTTATTGCCGGGAGGTGTCGGTCCATAACATCGAGTTTGCACGGACCCGCCGCAGCTTTCAGGATGCCCGCTGAGCCGGTCAGGTGTGATAAACGCAGAAAACTGCATGACGAAGCCAATACCGTACATCAGAAGATGCTTGACACCTTAAAGAAAAAGGGCATTCAGCGCATTCGCCTGCGCTGGTGAGATTTCGGCCTGTGAGCCGTGCGCTCGACGTCAGGGGACATAGAACTCTAGTCTATGTCCCTTTCGCTTTTCAGGTAGTAGTTCCACGCTGCCCGGCATAGCCGGGCTCTACCGCCGGTACCTGCACAGTACCGCCGGGAAGGAAACAGGACCTCCAGAGGCGAAACAGTAAGAAGCCACCATGAAGGAGGAAAAAATGTTACGCTACCTGCTTTTTGATCTGGACGGAACGCTTCTGCCGATGGACACGGATAAATTTCTGGGGGCCTACCTGCACCTGCTGGCCCCGCGCCTGAGCAGATACCTCCCTCCTGACCGGTTCATCAGGGAACTTCTTATCAGCACCGAGGCCATGATTGTCAACAACGAACCTTCCAAAACGAATGAAGAAGTGTTCATGGACGATTTCTTCGGTCGGACAGGACTGCCCAAAGAAGAGCTGTTACCCATTTTCGAAGACTTCTACCGGAGGGACTTCCCATCCCTGGTCCATGCCACCCAGCCTTCCGAAACCGCGGCTTTAATCCTTGAGAAGGCAATAATGAAAGGCTATGAGGTGGTCATAGCGACCAACCCGATCTTCCCCAGGCTGGCTATCGAGGAACGCCTGCGATGGATCGGCGTTTCGGACTTCCCCTTCAGGCTGGTGACGACATACGAAGAAATGCACTTCTGCAAGCCCAATTTAAACTATTACAGGGAGATCATTGAAAGGCTTAACTGCACGGAAACCGCATGCCTGATGGTCGGCAACGACGTCGAAGAAGACCTGGTAGCGGGGAAAATAGGGATACAGACCTACCTGGTCAAGAATTGCGTCATCAACCGTAAAGGATGCGCCTACCAGGCAAATTACCAGGGCTCGCTGGAAGACCTGTTGGCGTTCGTCGAAAGCCTTCCAAAGGCGACCTGATCTCTTGTATGACAGCGACGCCCGCCGTTTCCGGCGGGCGTCCTTAGTCTTACTGAACTTCCTCTTTACCCGACTCCTTGGCGTCGGTCCGCTTGTTCAGGCCAATGGCCTCCTTGGCGGCTTCCCACGCCCGGCCGAGGTAGTTCGGGTCGTCCCCAGCCTTCTTCTCCCTGTCCAGGTCTTTGTCCCTATGAGCGTCCCTGTCCATCCAGTCTTTATCCTTCTTGACATCGGCCATTATTTATCACCTCGTTTGTTAGTGTACCCGCGCAAACGGCTGGTATTCCCCAGCAAGGCAAAAACCGGATGGGCATCCTTAAAAAACTGCGTCTTACCTGCCCCCATACAAGAAAATCCCTAAGCCCAATGCCCAGTCCAAATACTGCGGGGCCGCTTGTTGCCCCTTATAGGTGCTTCCAGGCGCAAATCCTTCGTTCAAGCTGGTCGATCACCGTATAGATAACGTACCCGAGAAGGCCCATGGCGATCACCCCTGCCCACATGTTCGCCCACGACCACGACGACCACGCGTCCAGGATGTAATAGCCCAGCCCGTTGGTGCCGCAGATCGTTTCAGAAAAGAAAAGAACAGCAATCGCTGTACCCGAAGAGATGCGTAAGGCGGTAAAGATCTCCGGGAGGGCCGCCGGCCAGACGACGTGACGGTAAATGGCCATTTTGCCCGCCCCCAGGGAGAGCATCGAGTCGATGACGGCCCGGTCGATCTTCCGCGAGGCGTCGCGGGCAGTGACGAGGATCTGGAAGACGATGACCAGCGTGATCAGGAGCACTTTAGCGCTGTCATTGATACCGGCAAAATAAAAAATTATCGGGAGAAACACAATTTTGGGAATGGGATAGACGATGTAGATGACGGGTGCGGCATAACGATCCCAGCGCTCTTCCCTTCCCAGATACAGCCCGAGGGGTACGGCCACGACAAAGGAAACGACGATACTGACCAGTACCCTTGCCGTACTCGCCAGGATGTGGCGCCCGAGTTCGCCGTGTAAACCTTTGGCCAGCACGACCAGCGCCTCAATTGGCGTCGGGAGAGCCTCTACGTGCAAAAGCAGCGCGACAACGTGCCACAACCCTAACAAGAACAGGAGAGCGGAAAGCTGCTGGATCAAGAGACATCACGCTCCCCGTTCAGCATCTCCCGCAGGCTGTTGCTCAGCTCATGAAAGCCCCTGCTCTTGCGCCAGGCCCTTTCCCCGACCCCGGGATTCTCGAAGTCGGCAAGGACCCGGCTGGGCCGGCCCGAAAGAACAATGATGCGCTGGCCGAGATAGACGGCCTCCGGTATGCTGTGGGTGACAAAAACAATGGTTACCCCCCGCTTCTTCCAGATTTCAAGCAGGCTGTCTTGAAGCGACTCCCTCGTCAGGAAGTCAAGGGAGGAAAAAGGTTCGTCCATCAGCAGGAGATCCGGCTCGAGAGATAAGGCCCGCGCGATGGCCACCCTCTGCCGCTGTCCCCCGCTGAGCTGTGCAGGGTACAGGCCCGTAAGGGCCGAGAGGCCAAGTTCGTCGAGTATGCGCCGGCAGCGGGCCTCGATCTCCGGCGCAGCCAGCCCCCGCAGCTGAAGGCCAAGAATGGTGTTCTGCCATACTGTTTTCCAGGGGAAAAGCCCGTAATCCTGGAGGATCACGGCTGTCTTCAGGCGCCGGGGTTTGACGGGTTCCCCGGCGACCAAAACGTGTCCGTCAAATTCAGGGCGCAAGCCGGCCAGGACGTACAAGAGCGTGGTCTTGCCGCATCCGGAAGGACCGATGACGGCACACGTCTGCCCCCGGCCGAGTTCGAACGAGATGTTTGCGATAACCGGCACAGTGGCGTTCCTTTGCCTGTAAGTTACCGACAGCCCCTCGACGGAGATCATTACTCGGCCAGTACCCTCTTCTCCACGAGATCGTTGTAACTCATGGGCTTAGTCAAGATGCCGCGGGAGGTCATCCACTCGACGACGCGCGAGATTTGTTCCTCGGTCGGAACCTGCGGCGGCGAGAAGAGGACTTTCATGCCGTGGTCGCTACTCTCCAAAACCGGCGCCGGCACGCGCGCCTTCTCCGCCAGAAGAGCGTCATAGGTTCGCGGGGAGGCCTGAATGTCCTGGACTGCGCGAGCATAGGCCTGCATCAGCTTTTTAACGGCCTTCGCGTTATGATCAAGGGTGTCCTGCCTAAAGAAGATAACCGTCTGGGTGATGTTGTCGCCGGCGGTATCGTCAATAATGACGCGGGCGCCTTTAACCTCGGCCAGAGCCGCAATCGGGTCGGGCAGCACGGCGGCCTGGACCGTCCCGTTGAGCAGCGCGTCGAGGCGCTGCGGGATTTTGGCAATCTGGATCTTCTTGATTTCTTCAGGGGCAAGCCCCGCGGAGGTTAAGAGCTCGTCCACGACGTACTCCATGATGGTCTTCAGCGAGCAGGCCACCGGTACGTTCTTCAGCTGGGATGGCTCGGTGATATCGGACTTGGGCGAGGCCAGGATGGCGAAGCGCCCTTCCACAGCCGTCACGCCCTGTCCTATGGAGACGATCTTAACAGGGGAGCCGCCCGCGTTAAGCTGGGCCACCGCGATGATGTCTCCGAGGGCGCCGTCAATCTGACCAGCCTGCAAGGCGGTATCGCGCTCAAGGGCGCTAGGGAAATTCACAAGCTCGACCTCTACGCCTGCATCGGCAAAGTATCCTTTGCTTTCAGCCACCCAGAACGGCAGGTTGTCAGTAATGGGCAGCATTCCGAGCCTTAAGGGCTTTTCCTTTTCTTGGGCACAGCCAGAAGCCAGAAGAGAAACTGCAAGCAAGGCAATCAGGATCAGCAGAACAGGCAGTTTTTTGCGAAACATTCTCTCTCACACCTCCGATCGACTAATTTCGACTGCAAGGAGAATAATCCTCTAACCAAATTAGGTTAGGGAGCAGTGGGCTTTTGCTCCAAAAGAGAGGTCAAGGCCTTCCTGAAACGCAGGTCGTCGGCCCGAGTGCGCTTGGACGGGCCCTTCGTCCTCCCGCCCGTTCGGCGAAAGCGCGCCTTCATTTCCCGCTCCTCAAGCAGAAAGGGGATAAATTCGGGAGTGTAAATCCGCCCGCTCGGCGAAACAGCCCTGCCCCCTTTGCCCAACACCACAGCGGCCAGGGCCCAATCCTGGGTGACCACCACGTCACCTTTTTCCACCAGGTTCATGATGCGGATATCCGTTTCCTGGCTGCCGTCGCCGACGACCACGTGGTCGGCGGAGTCGATCAGGTGGACGAAGCTTGCCACCGTAACAATACCGGCGCCATAGCGAGCGGCAAGTTCGAAACAGATCGCCAGGACGGTTTTGGGACACGCATCGGCGTCAACTATAATCTTCACGGCGTCGGCCCTCTTCTTTAATACTAGTAGCCGGTAATAACGCTGACCGCTCCGGGGACAATGCCGAAACGGGCCGGCAAGTACCCTACGACCTCCCCGTCAGCCTCAATTAAGACAGGCTCTTTCGACATCAGGGACACCTCGCGGCACTGGACGTAAACCAGGGAAGAGTCCTGCAAGTGCGTTCCTTTATAGACACGCATGAGGTTTTTCAATATGCCCGTTTTATTTTGCCTTCCGAGAGCGATAAAGTCCAGCAGGCCGTCATCGGGCCGGGCTCGCGGAGCTACGTGCATCCCCCCGCCGAAGTAGCGGCAGTTTCCCAGAGCAGCGATGGTTAAGTCGAGGGACCTCGTTTCCAAACCGTCCACGGTCCACTGCACAGGCTTCTGACGGTAAAGAATCAGCGTAACAAGCGCCCCGTAGAAAAAGGACAGAAAACCGCCCAGGTTCTTGCCGGTTCGGTTCACACGCTGGGCAGTTTCAGCTCCAAACCCCACGTCGGCTACATTCAAAAAGTAACGCCGGCAGGGCTGTTTATCCATTCCGGTGCACTCGATAAAGCCGACGTCAAGCTTCCTGGCCGTGCCGGTTTGCAAAAGCCTGGCCGCCGCGAGAAGGTCGTGCGGGATACCCAGGGATCGGCCCAGGTCCTTTCCCGTACCCATCGGGATAACAGCAAGCTCCACACTTGCCGCACCGGTCGTCATCATCGCGTTTACGATTTCGTTTACCGTTCCGTCGCCGCCAACCGCAATCAGGCGCCGGTATCCCGCAGCAATACCTTTTTCGGCCGCTGATCGTCCCGCCCCGGGAGCATCGGTATCCAGCTGGTCAAAACAGATTCCCAGTTCGCGCATCTTCCTGCTCAGCGCGGGCCATGCCTTGCGTGTCCGCCCACCCCCGGAAGCAGGGTTGATAATGGCCAGAGTGTCACAAGTCAAGCGAGGGCACCTCTCGCAAACCAGTGTAGGTGAATCGTTCACCACGCAAGAAGGGAATCCTTCAGAGAGGAAAGTAAAAGCGTGGAGTTCGTGAAGAAAGAACTGGCCGGCTGGAATAAACACCTGGACATCGTTGCCAGTCCGGCGCGCATGTAATATGCTTAAGGTGCGTGACAGCTTATAGTGAGGAGGCCAGGCGATTGTCAGCAATAACGGTTCTGATGAACACGTCCAAGGGTGACATCACCATCGAGGTTTACCCCGACAAGATGCCGATCACGGCAGGTAATTTCATCGATTTGGTAAGCCAGGGCTTCTACGACGGTCTTACCTTCCACCGCGTAGAGCACTGGGTAGTTCAGGGGGGCGACCCCAAGGGTAATGGTACGGGAGGCTCAGGCAAGCGCATAAAACTGGAAACGCACCCCGACCTCAAGAACGTCCGCGGCTGCATCGCCATGGCCAGGGCGCAGCATCCCGACAGCGCCAGTTCGCAGTTTTACTTCTTGAAGAAGGATGCTCCCTGGCTTGACGGTCAGTATGCGGTTTTCGGCATGGTTAGGGACGGGATGAATGTGGTCGACCAGATTGAGGTGGGCGACAGGATGGAAAAAATTCGGGTCATTGAAGAGTAAAAGTACGTAGTGCAAAGGGTAGGATGCTTCTCCCCCCCCTTTTCGCTGTTTCCCAGGTTATTGCTTAGGTGCTGTTTCACTTGTAGAAGTGAGTGCTGGACTCGGCGGGTAACGGAAATGGTGCGTTATCCTGGTGGGCCACGACGTCAGGATATCTGCTTCCGTCGCGTGAGGGCCGGCGTTATGAATCAGGAGCGGCACACCGTCCCTGCGCCTCTTATCGGAAACAACCCCGATGTGTTCCAGCGGTCCGCCGAAGACGACGATGTCCCCTCCTTGCCAGGCAGCAAGGTTTTCGGAGTCGCCCGGACGGATCTCACAAGTCAAGCTTTCCCCGTATTTGTTCAAGAAAACGACGAGATTCGGTACCCGGCGAAAATCAATATTGGGATCGGGGTTCCCTGCGACCCTGGGGTAATCCTGCGGGTTGGCGGCGATGTCAGCATCGATGAGGGCCTTGAGGTCGTGCCCGGCGGCGCGCATGGCGCGCCAGACCACGTCGGTGCAGGCCCCTTCGTTGTCCGGGGGATAACCGCCCGGGTAATAAGCTGCGCTGTACCTGGTCTTCCTGTCGGCCTCGAGCCGGGCGCCGGCCACAATATCGTCGGCGTCCAGGATACCGTCCCCGTCGGTATCAATGTCATAGGCGATCCGCGCCACCCGGCAGGGGCTATCGTCAAACGAGCATCCCGGAGCACACAAAGCAAGAAGCATGCAAATCAGCCAAAAAGCAGCTAAACGCACTTGATGCATCCTCTTTCCCCAAGGATTTCTGCTACGGGATTCGCAACAGGACGTGCTTTCTCCTTTCTTTTGGTGGCAAGCTAAGAAGGGATTTAAGCCTGCAACTTTTCATGAGGGTTGGTGAGGAGATGTGTTGTTAGCGCGGTACTTCCGCCTTTGCGGCGCGATATTCCTCTTGTTTTTCGTCCTGTTCCCGGCCGGTTGCTGGAAGGAAGGCCGGTTATCTCCTCGTATCGACGATCCTGCTAAGGTTGAAAAGGTTAGGGTGGCCGTCTATTACCCCAAGATAATGCAAACCGACGCCTTTCTGGTCCGCGAGGTCCATGAGGTTCCCAGCGGTCACGCCCCTTACAGAACGGCGCTGCAGGAACTCATTTCAGGACCCCCCCAAACCGAAGGGGCAACGAGGGTTTTACCTAAAGACACCGAGATTCTTAATATTACGGTCGAAAACGGGCTGGCAACGGTGGATTTCTCCGAAGAGGTTCTCAAGGCCAATACAGGGGCCATAGGCGAACTCCTTGGCATTCAGTCAGTGGTCAACACGCTCACCGAGTTCCCGGAAATCAAGCAAGTCTCCTTCCTCGTCAACGGCCGGCTGGACAACCGGGTTAAGGACTGGTGGGGGCACGTAGGCCTGTACGGGCAGCCTTTCAAGCGAAACCTTTCCAGGGTTTACGAGCCGGCCATTTGGGTCATCGTTCCTACGCCGGACAGCGTGGTCAGCAGTCCCCTGCGCGTGGTCGGAAGCGCAAGAGTGTTTGAAGGAACTGTGAGAGGACGGCTGGTTGGAGACAACGGCCGGAAATTGGCCGAGGGTTTCACTACCGCCACCGCCGGGGCGCCCGCCAGGGGAGACTTTGAGCTCATCCTGATCTTTAAACCCCCGGCTGACGGACGGGGCCGCCTGGAGGTTTTCTGGGAGAGCCCCGAGGACGGCCGCGAAGTCGACAAGGTTGTCGTTCCCGTAAGATTTAAGTAGGGCTTCCATAATAATGAAGAGAGACTGGTCCGAACCAGTCTCTTTTGCGTTGGTTTTTCGTCAATTCTTCTTAAGACTTTCTCTTGAAGGTTTCACACTGGGTTTGATCCGAGGCTGAAGCCTGGGATGTGTGGTTGCGCGCGACCTGGATCATCGGGGCGTCACACTTGACGTTCTGGTTATACTCGCATTCGGTGACTGTGCACTTGATTTCCGGCATCGGCTCACCCCCTTTCCCTGCTTATCTTGCCCATGATTTGACGGCTTATGCAAAAAAGGGTGTTTTTAAGGGAGTACGCCTTTGTCATCAGCATCATGCTTCAGCCACAGCGTAGAGCGACGCCTCTGTCGAAAGCGTAAAGGTAACGCTCTTTGACGCGCCACCCGAGGATACTTTCCAGGGCCCGGGCATAAAGCGCGAGCTGCCCGCTGTAACGCGCGATCATTGCGCTTTCCCCGCCCTTTTCAAAACGGCCTGTCTTGTAGTCGATGAGGACCGCCCCGTCATCCTCCACAAAAACACAGTCAATCACGCCCTGGAGCAGGATTTTTTCCTCCCCTGAAGCTTTTTCCAGAGAAGGGTAGACCTCGGATGCGGAGATGGCCATCGTGAACGGGAGTTCGCGGTACACGCGCGCGGCCGAACGCATGCGCTGCCCCAGGGAGGTGCGGAAAAAGCCGGCCAGTTGGGAGCAATCCACGGCTGCCAGCTGGGCTTCTGTAAGGAAGCCGCGCCGCTGCAGGTCTTTAAGCTGGCGTGCGACATTATCCTCGTCGAGATCGGCTCTCAAATCAAGATGCTGCATCGCTAGGTGTACCGCAAAACCAATCTCAGCAGCCGAAAGGGTACCGGGACGGACAAGGAAGACCGGTCGGGTCCTAAAGGCGTGATCGTCGAATTCGAAAGGCCGGGGCGCATCATCCCCGGACAGGCCGGCGGCAAAGGCGTGTTTAGCTTCGGTTACCGTAAGCTTGGCCGGTATGGCCTGAGGGGGCAGCCACGGGTAGGCCCAGGTCAGGCGCCGGTCGATCTCGGCTGCGTGCTGCGACGAACCGGGCCAAGCCTGACCCCGGCAGACAAAACCAAAGGTCTCTGGTGTTCCGGTATCCGCTGCCCGGGAATCACGCAGGGACTCCGGCGTTAAGACGTGGACTGACCAGCGGGAAGGATCGGCAAGCCCCCCACCGGTTGCTTCTTCAATGCCGCAGCCCCGCCGCAGGACGGCGCAGTCAGGATGCCTGATCAACGCGGAAATAATCCAGTCAAGGGGACAGCGCGCCGAGAACAAAACGTCATCGGGGATGGCCCAGCCGTCGCAGGCCGCAACCTGCGACCAGCGCAGCGCAGCCTTGCCGGGGTTGGCCACCGAGCCGATCAGGACCAGTTTTTCACGGGCCCTGGTAAGGCCGACATAAAGGGTGCGCATCTCCTCGGCAAGCGCCTCGGACTCCAGCCGGGCCCGGATG
Source organism: Bacillota bacterium (assembly GCA_036804525.1). Taxonomy (GTDB): domain Bacteria; phylum Bacillota; class Desulfotomaculia; order Desulfotomaculales; family JASEER01; genus JBFLVT01. The sequence goes on from DAIRSE010000004.1 coordinate 46,872, forward strand.
GCCCGCCTGGCCAGGGTCGGGTAGACTACGCGGGATGCCAGGTCAACAACTTGCAGGCCCAGGCCCAGCTCGCGGTGCACAAGGACGGTTTTGTTGAGGTCCTGTTTGTTAAAGGCCTTGCCCAGGCCGGCCAGGATGACAATGGGAAACTCCAGCCCTTTCGCCCTGTGGATGCTCATGATCCGGACCACATCCTCGTCTTCCCCGAGAGCACGGGCTGTTCCAAGGTCCCCCCCGCTCTCCCGGATGCGCTCTACAAAGCGCAGAAAACGGAAGAGGCCGCGGAAAACGGTGGTCTCAAACTCCCTGGCCCGCTCGTAAAGCGCCCTCAGGTTGGCCTGGCGCTGCGGCCCGCCGGGCAGCCCGCCGACAAAGTCGTAATAGCCGGTATCACGGTAAATATGCCAGATCAGGTCCGAAAGCGCCCCCCTGCGGGCCATCGTACGCCAGGTCTCCAATTTCTCGAGAAAGACTTTAAGCGTTGCGGCCGCCGGCAAGAACGGATCGCTGGCCGCTGCACGCACTGCGTCGTAGAAATCCCCGCTCTCCCTGGCCAGGCGTATGGAGGCCAGGTCTTCGCCCGTCAGGCGGAACAGCGGCGAACGCAGGACACCCGCGAGCGGGATGTCCTGCAGGGGGTTGTCGATGACGGTAAGCAGCGAAAGGAGAGTATCCACTTCGGCAGCGGCAAAATAGCCGGTGCCAAGATCGGCGTAAACGGGGATGTCTTGTTGGCGAAATTCCTCCACGAAAATATTCGCCCAGCCCGACGTCGCCCGCAGAAGCACCACGCAGTCACGGTAGCCGGCGGGCCGGTAGTTTCCCGTCGACTTGTCAAAGACGTGGATCCCCGATTTGATGATGCTCTTAATCTGCTGAGCGGCGAGAAGCGCCTCCGCCTGGCTGGCGGTTAATTCCCGGGCTGAAGGCGAACCGTTTTCTTCGCTGTCGTCCTCGGCATCGTTCTCCTGGGAGGCCTCGAGGTTAAGAACATATACCTCTACGGGTCCTGCAGCGCTGTCAACGTCGGGAGGCGGTGCGGGGTACAGGGAGGCTTGAACAAGCTCCGCCTCGGCGTCGTACGGCGTTTCGGCTGCCCTTGCGGTCATGATCTGCCGGAACAAAAAGTTGACGGCATCGATTACCTGGACCCGGCAGCGGAAGTTGCCGCTCAGGTGCACGAGGCGGCCGTCAGCGCCCGGGCGTTCCCTATAATCCGCCTGTTTCGCCAGGAACAGCCTGGGCTCGGCCAGGCGGAACCGGTAAATGCTTTGTTTAACGTCCCCGACCATAAACAGGTTCCGCTCGCCGGGCCGCTGGCGGGAAACAGTTTGCAGGATGCGCTCCTGCACCGCGTTGATATCCTGGTACTCGTCAACAAGAACTTCCTCGTAACGTCCCTTCAAATGACTGGCGATTTCGGTTTCCTGGAGAAGGCGTAGCGTAAGGTGCTCAAGATCGCTGAAATCCAGAACGTTGCGGCTGCGCTTAGCCCTGGCGTAAGCCTCGTCAAAGGCTTTAACGACCTCCACAAGGGTGCCGGCCATCGGCGCGGCGAGTTTCAGGTCCTCGAGCGCTTCCGCCGGAGAACGCGAACAGTATTCATCCCTGAGCTTTCTTACGAGTTCCTTAGCTCTGTTGCGCAGGTGCTGAACGCGCTCTTTCAACCCAGCATCGACGTCCTCGCCGCGGCAAGGCTTCATTTTGCCAAAGGCAGCCTGTGAACAGGCAGCGTAGAAACTCTCCCAGCTTTCCGCCACGGCGGCGCGGATACCCCCAACCAGAGCCTGGTCCTCGGCCAGCGTCGCCAGGTAAACCCGGGGTCCGCTCGGTTGCGACGCCAGCGTTTGGGCGAGGCGGAGGTCGTTCAGCGCGCCGTCAAGAACCAGCGCGACGTATTTCTTCAGATCACCCATCCACGGAAAATCGTCCAGGGCTGTTCCCTGAGCCGAGAACAACCCTACCGCCCCGGCAAGCCACGCCTGCGGATCGGGATGGGCGCTGGCGCGCCTGTGAATGTCCAGAACAAGGTTCTGCAGCAGGTGATCACCGCGTTCTCCCCCATAGGCATCGACTAGGTTCAGAAACCTTGTTTCCCCGGAGGCGTAGTAATGCTCGAACAGGGTCTCCACCGCGTCCAGGCGCAGCAGTTCGGCTTCGTGTTCGTCGGCGATGCGAAAGGCTCCGTCGATGCCAAGCTTGTAGAAATACTGCCGTACAAGCTCCAGGCAGAAAGAATGCAAGGTAGTGATAGATGCCCTGTCGAGAAGGGCAAGCTGCCGGGCCAGGTGTCTGTTTTCCGGATCGCGCCCAAGCGCGGCCCCGACGGCCAGCCCCACCCGTGTACGGATCTCGGCGGCGGCCGCATTGGTAAAGGTTACTACCAGCAACCGGTCGACATCCACCGGTTTTACGGGATCGGTAACGCAGCGCACAATGCGCTCCACCAGGACAGCCGTCTTCCCCGTCCCGGCCGATGCCGCAACCAGGACGTTTGTACCCCGTGTCCTAATGGCCTCTTCCTGCTGGGCGGTCCATTCCGTTGTCAATTCCCGTCACCCCCGGCCGCTGCAAGGGCCAGCCAGAACCGGCTGTCAGGTTGTGCGCTCAGCCGCCGGTATTCATTGCCGGGCAGCAAAGGATCGAAATGGCACACAGGGCGGTAGGGGCAATACCGGCAGGAATTGTAGCTTTTGCCGTCATAGGGGTTAATCTCGACGACGCCGTCGAGCATCGCCTTGCCGGCCGCGGTGAATACCCGCTGGACGTGCGCCCGCAGCAGGTTGAACTGGTCCTCTGAGACGGCGGCTGAAGGCGGATAAAGCGAGCCGTCGCTCTTAAGGCCCACCGGCAGGATTTCCGACAGGTAACCCGTTCGCCTGTCCATCATCCGCACGACTTCCGGGTCGGCAAGAACGAATCCTTTCAACTTAAGGACCGCAAGGATTTTTTTCTCGGCTTCGGACACGCTCAACGGACCTGGCGCGGTGATGAACGGGTCGCTGACGCTGAAGTACAGGATCCCGGCCGGCAGGGCCGGTTTCCCGCATATCCGGGCGGCATGGGTGATGACCACGTCCAGGTAGGCCAGCAACTGCAGTTGGAGGCCGTAAGCGACAAGGTTCAAGTCCGGATTGACACGGCCCGTCTTGTAGTCTATGACGCGGAGATAGTTGCCGGAAGGTCCCACCGCCATATCGATCCGGTCGATGCGCCCCTGCAACTCGATTTCCTCGCCGTCACCCAGTTTAAGCCTGATCGGGGGCAGCACTTCCCCGGGACCAAAACCGATTTCGAAGGCGACAGGCGTAAAAGCCCCCCGGCGGCAGTGTTCGGCCATGAGCCACAGTGACCTTTCCAGCGTGCGCTGCAGTTTTTGCCTAAGGTAGCGGAAACGGGCTGTGCTGAACAGGATCTCGCTCTTAAACCTCGGCGCCAAGTCCCGAAGCACCTGCGACGCCAGCCGCCTGACCGCGGCGTGGTCGAGCTTCTCCCAGCCGTCCTGCCCGTCCCGCACGAGTTCTCCGGCCATCTTCAGGGCGATATGCAAGAAATCGCCCAGCTCCGGCGCCGCAAAACTGAACTGGAGCCGTTCCCTCAGACGCAGCCCGTGGGACAAGAAGTGGGCGAAATGACAGGCCTGGAAACGCTCAACCTGAGAGACACTCAGTCGTATCGGGCAGCGGTACAGGCGCCGGGCGTTAACCGGAGAGATGCTTTTCTCGTTGTTATAGAAGGTCAGGCTTGCCAGCAAGCTCTTAAAACGGCTGCTCCACTGCGGGGCAGCCAGAAACCAGTTGTAGGCCTCGAGCCAGATGGGGTCGCAGGAACCGCTGCTCCGTAGGGAGCGGAGCGCCGCGATCACGTAGGACATCGTCCGCTCCGGGCAGCATATCCAGGAAACGTCCCCTGACGCCGGCTCAACGCCCACAAAATCCTCGCGCAGCTGCGGAAACAGTTCTTTAAGGCGCTGCAACAGGCGCGAGGGGGACAGGGCCCGCCCCTCGGCATCGCTCATCGGATAGCTGACCCACAAATACTCGCTGGCCCTGGTAAGGGCGATATAAACCAGGTACTGTTCCTCAAAGACGCGCTGCCGGCCGGACGGCGACAGCTCCAGACCGAGGGCCCGCAAGCGCTCCTGCTCGTGCTCGGTAAACAGGCCGTTTTCGGGCGGCCGCATAGGCAGAACGCCGTCATTGGCCCCGAGGACGAAGCACGCCTTGATCTCAGGGTTACGCGAACGGTCCAGGGCGGCAACGAGCACCTGATCTATCCCGGGAGGGATCATTCCCAGGCGGATGCCTTCCACAGCGCTGCCGATAAGATGTACAAGGTCCTGGAGCGAAAGGTGTGTCTCGCCCAGGATCAGGACGAGCTGGTCAAGGAGCTGCACGATCCGCTCCCAAATCTGCTTGTGTTCCAGGCTCTCTTCCAGACGCCCGCTGTTCTCGGCCGCTTTGGCCCACAACGCCAGCCGAGCGGGGACGTCTAGCGCCTCCAGCAGCTTGAACAGGCTCTCCGCAAGAGCAGCCGCGCTGGAAGCGTTCCTGGCTTCCTTACAAAAGGCTATCAGTTCCCGGGTCGCGCGCGTGCGGATGTCGTTGATCCGGGCCAGGAACTGCTCTTCCCCGGGACTCGGGGCGGACGTGTCATCGAGACTGCGCCGCGCAAGGTACGGCCAGGGCTCGGCGCTTAACCATCGGCCTTCCTTTATGCCGTGAGCAAGGACGTAGTTTTCAAGCAAATCGACTTCTTCACGGGTGACCGGGACGAGATCGGTCTTTAGAAAACGGAAGACGGCGTCGTACGGCCAGCCGTTGGCCGCGACTTCCAGGGCCGAGGAAATCAGCTCGATAAGCGGGTGATGCCCCACCGGCCGTTTCCGGTCAATGAAGAACGGGATGCCGTAATCGCTAAAAACACAGGCGATCAGGTCATGGTACTGTTCTATGTCCCGGAGAACGACATTTATTTCTCTCCACCTGTAGCCTCTGTCGCGGGCCAGGCTGATGATCTCGCGGGCGGCGGCCTCGACCTCGGCCCGCCGATTGGCACCCGCAACCAGGCGGATGCCGGCGGGAGCGCTCTCGTAGGCCGGTGACGGGCGGCGGTAAAAAGAGGACTCCAGGTGGCGCAGCACCGGACTGTCAAGGAAACGCGCGGGCGACGACAGCATCACTGGCTCCTCAATGCGTACACCGGCCCGGGAAGCCATCTCAATAAGCCGCCGATAAGTGCAGCGCGTGGGATAGAAGGCATCGGACTCGTCGGCGGGATCGGTGTTGCCGGGGTCCAGGCAGAGCGCGACGGAAAGCCGCCTGGCGTTTAGTGCCAGGGCGTGCAGGATGGCATATTCCTGGGGGGTAAAACCGGAAAACCCGTCGACCCATATTTCGGCATCCTTGCATATAGTGGCCTCACTGGCTCTATCTGCCGCAAGGGCGAGAAAATCATCCGGATCGGAATACCGGCCCTCAAGAAGGCGGCCTAAGGCCGTCCAGACCGTAGCCAAATCCCCCAGCTTGTCAGCCAGGGGGTCGCCGGCGATACTTTCCCTGGCGGCCAGGAGTTCCCGCGGGCTGACGTTATAGAATTTCAGTTCTGAAAGAGTTCGCGCGAGAATGTCACAAAAACCGGGCTGCGCTGATAACCGCGTAAAGTACTTTAACTCTGCACGGTGTTTTTCAAGAACCAGGCGCAGCGCGATACGCTTACCGATCTCGCTGATGCGCGGGTGGCAGGCTCCGCCGGTTTCCTGGAGGATGCGCACGGCAAGTCGGCGGAAGCTCAGGATGTGGGCCCTGATAAAACCGCCGAGCCCGCCGGTGCAGGCTAGGCTAAATTCGGTCTGAAAAGTAGCCTGTTCCGGGACAAGCAGAATCAACGGGTCGCCGTCGGGAACCTGGCGCAACCGAGCTCTGATCTCGTCGAGACAGAGCCTGGTTTTCCCCGCGCCCGCACGGCCGAGGATCAAGCGAAGACCCAATGGTGTTCCTCCCTTGTTGCCGAATATCAAATAGCATTATCTCCTGGAGGAAAGACCACAGTCTGTCATTATGGGAACATTTCGGAAAAACCGGCAGGTATTCCTGCACGCTCCTCAGGAGGACGGTTTGCGCGGATAACCCCGGATGCTGCTGCCCCGGGAATGCACAAAGGTTTCTCCTTCGCGCCGTTCGAAGACGTACAGCATATCGGCCGCCGCGGTAAGGTGCTGGTCGTGGGTCGCCATGACGATCTGCCTGCCGAACGAGTCGGCTACTGTTTTCAGAAAACGGCTCAAGCCGAGCGCGTACTGGTCGCTTAAGTGTTTGACAGGCTCATCGAGGAGAAGGGGTCCGGGAAGGCGAGGCTGGTGTCCCTCCAGGAAAGCGATGCGCAGGGCAAGGGAGACAACGTCGACGATCCCTGCACCCTGGGATTCCTGAAGCATTCCTTCAAGGGGAACCGCTCCGGATGAGGACAGGATGGAGAATTCGGCCACGATCTTCTGATCACGCTTCGCGAAACCTATCTTGAAAGTCAGCTCCGGCCCAAAAATAAAGCGTAGGGTGTTGTTGACAAACTCCTCGACATCACGGCGGGCGCTTTCCCTTACGCTGGCGGAAGACTGGGCCAGCAGCCGGCAAGCCTCCCGGAGTACCTGGATGTCGTCCTCGCCGGTACCCCGGGCTATGCCCTCTTGCAGGGCGCCAAGGCAGTCGTCCAGTGCCCGGTCGGCCACGTGGGCGCCGCGAAGGCGAGCGATCGCCTCCGCCCGCACGTCGGCCGGCTCGGTGAGCAGGAACGGCTGGTCGAACTGGCGGGAAATGTTGATGGCCGCCGGGAAGTCATCAGCCAGCAAGACGGGGTTGATTCCGTGAAGGTTGCGTACCTCCCGGGGTACCTCGGCGTCGCTGGTTTCAAATGTCCGGCTTTTGCCATCGGGATAGATGACAAGGTAGGAATTCTGTTTACGGGTGCGCATCCTGCTGAGCGCCTTCCCGTCGCTGTACTCCAGCGAGACACGGCACCAATCCTGGCCCGAGCGGATGAAAGCCGTCCCGCAGGGCTCATTGTAAAAAAGCCAGACCAGGGCCCGCAAAACGCTGCTCTTACCCTGGTTTGATTCACCGACGAGGACGTTAAAACCCGGGGCAAGGACAAGCTCCGTCCTGCCGTGGGATTGAAAATTCTCAAGAATAACGCGGGTGATGTATATCGTCAATTTACCCTATTCCTTTCCGGGCACGCTGTAAACGGTGCACGGCTTCGTCGCGCACCTTCCGGGGCAGAGTGTCTCTCTCAGCCAGGTCTTGCAAAACGTCCTCAAGGGTGGAGGCAGATCCCCAACCCTTGAAGTAATCGGACAAAACAGCTTCACGAGATGTAAAATCATTTGCCTGCTTCGCGTCGATAACGGCGTTTCCGGGCAGCGCCGAAGCAAGAGGAACAAATACGTAAGCCGGCTTCAGGCCAGTCAAGTCGATGAGCAGGACCTGGGGCTGGCGCTGCATGTCGGCAGGCTGCGGCGAAAGGCGTACAAGGGCGCCGGGGTTGGCCACCGTGCGGCCGTCAAACGTCACGGGAGCAAACCCGAAATGGGCGTGGCTCCCGAGCGTCAGGTCGGCTTCAGTGTTTTGTGCAACCAATTCGGCTATGGTATGCGGGATCTCGGGCGCTACAGGTCGGGTCAAAAGCAGGCCGTGCGCAGTGTGGATGGCAAAATCGCAATTGACTTTGCGGACGCAATAGTCCATCCTGAAGTCCCGCCTGTCGATGGCGAAGTGAAAGTGCATCCCGGAAAGCTGCACTCTAACCCCGCCAGCCTCAATATATACAGGCGATCCGGGATGCAAAAGGCGGAAGTGCCCAAGTTTGGATAGGAAGCCGAGCATGGTGCGGTCAAGCGTCTCAGGGTTATAGGCATAAATGTCGTGATTCCCGGCCACGGCGTAGATAGGAACCCTGATCCGCGCCAGTATTTCCATGAAGTCCCCCGCCACGGGCAGCGGCAGGCTGGGCATGTCGAAAACGTCACCGCCATGGATTACGAAATCAACACGGTGCGCTTCAATAAGGCCGACCACCTCGATCAGCTTGGCGCGGAGAGTCGAGGCAAAATCGTCAAGCCTGTACTTGGGATTCGTGCCCCGAATGTGGGTGTCGGTCAAGTACAAGATTTTCATACTCGGCCTTCTCAGGTACTTGGATGTTGCTCAGGTTTTCGTCGGCTCCCCCGGTAATTCCTGCCGTCAGGCTTAGGAGAAGAAAAAGCCCGGCATCATGGGCCTGTTGAAAAAAATGGGGGCTGTTGATGCCAGGCGGCCTATAAGCTTGGCTCGGTGTCCGGCTGTCATCTCTCCTCGTCGTTGCGGACCTGTAAATGGAAGAGTTCCTTAAGCGACGGCTCATGCTCGGCACGGCTGACCTGGTCGATGACTTCCCTTACGCCCCGCGCCTTTGAAGCGGCATGCCTCGCAGCGCGAATCTCGGAAGGGTTGTCAGTGTGGCCGACCAGAAAAACCCTTCCCCCGCTAACCTTCGCCCCAACCCGCTTCACGTCTAGCCCCGGGGTTTGGGCGAGCTCCTCCATTACCTCTTCCAAGACCTCGGCGTCGGTGATCTGCCCATCGGTACTGATGGCAATGTTGTTTTCCACTCTTTTCACGCCGGGTATCGCAGAAACCAGCCGGGTAAGCTGCTCTTTCTCGGCAAGGGTGTCGACGATACCGGTCAAGACAACCTCACCGTCGTGCTCGCTCGCATTGAGGTCGTAACTGTAAAATCCCTTGTGGTGTTCCAGGAAGTCCTGGATCCTCCGGCCGACTCCCTGATCGGCTTCATCGTGCATGTCTGCTTCACCTCGGGATTATTATGCCCAGCACTCAACTCGACAACCAAAAGGTCACCAGCTAACACCTCTTTACGATCACCCGTCATTGAGTGCTGGGTGGCCCTAGAGCGGCAATCTCCAGCAGCAGTTGTGAAAGTTCTGGGCTCTTGACCAGGATAACGCCCCGCTCGGACAAACCGTAGCACTGAACCAGGTCACCGGGTACCGCCGCAAGAATCAGCAGCCGGTCGTTTTTCATTCGCAGGAAGAGGCCGCCATTGGGCTTTTCGGCATCCGGGACATCCAAAACCGGCACGGACGCATTAAGGAGCTCCACCGCGGTTTTGGCCTGGACGTCATCGACGTTCCACTGCTTTTCCGTATCCCTGTAGAATACCTCTTCCAACTCTCCTGGCTGGACGGCTACACCCGGCATCGTGGCCGCCAGCATGCGGGCGCTGCTGCCGTTTGGATGCCCTGAACCGCGCTTGGGAACGCTGCCGCCATTGACAGTAGCAGTCAGTGATCGCGGCGAGCTGCCCTCTGAGCTGCCATTACCCACTATAACAGAGTCTTGCCCCTGCAACGCTCCTTCATTTTCGGGAGACATCCCGAAGACCCCCGGAGCGGCTTTAACCTGCGATTGGGCACCCTCGTCCCTTAACTGTTTATCAACCTGCTGATCCTGACTCTTGGCTCTGGCGGGCTCGGAATCAGCGGCCTCCCGGGGCGGCCCGAAACCAAACTGCTGAAGACCCAAACCTACTCCGACAGCCAGGAAGAAAACGGCCGCGACGGCGAATGTTCCCAGCCATCCTTGCCATAATCTTGCGGGCCGGACCACCAGTTTCTGCTTGAGAGTCCGCCATGCCGATTCAGTATCAAAGCCGGGACTATCCAGGGCCTGCGCGTACAGCGCGAGCTTCGTATCAACAAAGCTGCTGCACTCCCTCAAGTTATCCAGTCTCTCGCGGCACAAGGCGCACTCTGAAAGGTGCCGTGCAATGCGTTCACGTTCGCTTTCGGGGACTTCGCTGTCCAAATAGGCCTGCAACGTACCCTCGTTAAAACACATGGTTAGGCACCTCCCTCCTGGCGATTGAATTCATCACGGAATTTGGCTCGCGCCCGGGCCAGGATAGTGCCCACGGACGAAGCCTCTACGCCTATGGCCCGCGCCACTTCGGCATAACTGTACCCGGAAAACCTAAGGATCAAACATATTCGGTCGCGTTCAGCAAGTTTGTCCAGAACGGACCTGACCTGTTTCACCTCGTGCCGGCGCCAGAACTGGTCGACGTCAGTAGTGTGCATCCCTTCGGAAAACGTCCTGAGCTCTCTTTTCTGGCGGTTCTGTTCCCTTTGGAGGTGCTTGTAGGCCAGATTGACAGCCACCTTGCGCAGCCACCCGACAAGATTGTCGCGGTGACGGGGCGGCGTCGCGTACAGCTTGAGGAAAGTCTCCTGGGCCAAGTCTTCAGCGCTTGTCCGGTCGCCGGTAACATAAGCTAACTGGCGGCAGATTTCCGGATAATAGCGTTCAAAAAGCTGCTGGTATTCTTCCAGCGTTAAACTGATACCTTCCCTAACTCCTCTTTCAGAGATAGGTCCACACCTCCTGGACCACTCTCTATTCTATCTAATCCTTGAGTGGCTGATTTGTGACGTCAAAGCACCACAGGAAATTCTTAGACTGCATTTTATAACTTGCTAGTCCTGTATGGTCTGAAGCTACCATCCAGACCATACCCTAACCTCCCAGATAACCGACGATCAAGTCCCCGACCTCGCTAGTGGAATACCCCATCCTACCGGCCGCCATGCTCTTAAGGTTATTGGCGCAGGCAAGCTTTACGGCTTCCTCCACCGCTTGTGAAGCCGCGTTCTCGCCCAGGTGTTCGAGCAGCATTGCTATGCTCATGATGGCGGCAAGCGGGTTGATGACGTTTTTGCCTGTATATTTCGGGGCCGAGCCGCCGATCGGCTCAAACATCGAGACACCCTCGGGGTTGATATTGCCGCCCGCGGCAATACCCATGCCCCCCTGGATCATGGCGCCGAGATCGGTGATAATGTCGCCGAACATGTTGTCGGTGACGATGACGTCAAACCACTCGGGGTTCTTGACCATCCACATGCAGATGGCGTCAACGTGCGCGTAATCCCGCTCGATGTCGGGGTATTCCTGGCCCACCTCGTGAAAGACGCGCTCCCACAGGTCAAAGGCGTAAGTCAGGACGTTGGTCTTCCCGCAAAGCGTCACCTTTTTGGCCTTGTTGCGTTTGCGACAGTATTCAAAGGCGAACCGGATGCAGCGTTCCACGCCCTTGCGCGTGTTTATCGAGGTCTGAATGGCTACTTCATCGGGTGTTCCCTTTTTGAGAAAGCCGCCCGACCCGGTATAGAGCCCTTCGGTATTCTCCCGCACCACGACGAAATCAATATCTTCGGGCCCCTTTCCTTTTAACGGGCACTCAACGCCGGGAAAGAGCTTGACCGGGCGAAGATTGACGTACTGGTCAAGAGCAAACCGCAGGGTCAGCAGGATACCTTTTTCCAGGATGCCGGGTTTAACGTCCGGGTGACCGATCGCTCCCAGGTAGATCGCATCGAAAGTCTTCAGTTCCTCCACGGCGTCGGGAGGCAGGACCTCCCCGGTCTTCAAGAAACGCTCCCCGCCGTAGTCAAATTCAACGGTCTCATACGCAAAGTTAAACTTTTTGGCAACAGCGGTCAGAACCTTAAGGCCTTCACGGACCTGTTCCGGACCGGTTCCGTCTCCAGGAATCACAGCAATGCGGTACATCTTTTAAACGCCTCCAAATGCTTGTTAAATTTGTTGGCATTTCCGAACGGAAATGCCTTCGAGTCCTACTACTTACTGCCTACTACCGCCCGCCAGGATTGGGCTTGGGCCGGCTTCTTCCTATTCTACCGCAAAAACCGACCTCTGTGGCAGTGTATTTACAGCAGTCGCTGCGCATTCTACAAGCAAAAAGCGCCAAAGAGGAGGGAAACAAGCTTTGAAAACTGTAAACATCGATTTCGGCCACGAGGTCGACGACACCAACATACGCTGGCTTGCCGCGATATTACCGGGATTGAGGCATGGGGACGAACTGGTGATCACCATGGAGGCCGCGGACGCCCACCAAGCCGAAAAAGTCTACGAAATGTTGACTGAAGGGGACTTCGACTACCAGCCGAAGACCAATGAAAACGGCCGGGTTTACGTGGTGACCGCGCGTAGACGCGCTAAGCACTAAGTGCTTAGCGGCGGCCACGCCGCTACGCCAGTTCCAGGCGGTCTCCGGGAAGCAGTTCAATCCGCTCGGACGCCCGCCCGTTGGGTATCGCCAGTTCAAGAGTGCCTGCCGAACCGGTGGTAACGATCAAGTGGCCGGCCCTGCCCTCCGCGTAGGTTAAACAGTAGGGAACGGTAAGGGCGTGGCCCGCATACGCGAGGCGGTATGCCCGTTTGCCGGGGATAGGCGGAATGTTGGTAATCAAGTTGCCGAAAGGATCGATAAGCACCACTTCCCCCGTCCGGCTTTCAAGGTAAAAGCCCAGTTGCACCCCGGGCCGGCCCGGGACGCCGAGTGACGGTAAGGCTTCGCCCCGGCTGATGCGGGCGGCGGCAGGCGCAAACAAGTCCCGGCCTTCAAAGGTCAATGAACAGGACGCCTGGCGCTGCAAGATGCGAACGTGCAGGATACCGTCCTCGCTGGCGGCAGGGTACAACAACCCGTTGTCCGGGCCCACAAAATAGTAGTTCTTGGTCATCAGGGCCAGCGCCTGGCGCTCGCTTCCTACGCCGGGGTCGACCACGGCCAGAAAAACCGTGCCGCGGGGAAAGTATTTGTAGCTCGTCAAAAGGATCCAGGCGCCCTCACGGACGGCATGCGGCGTTACAGTGTGTGTAAGGTCGATCAAACGGGTCTCCGGGGCGATGCCGCTGATAACCCCTTTCAGTATCCCCGCGTAATGCGATGGCCCAAAGTCGGTGAGCAGGACCACTGTGCCGGATGGTTCACCCCCCTTCATTGGAGATCTCCACCCCTTCCTTGGTCACAACGGCGATGATCAGCCCCCGGCGCGGAGGGGGCTCCTGGCCAAAACGGTAAGCCTTTTGCAAGGCCGCTTTTGCCTCGTTCAGCCCGGCCGGGTCGTTGACGTGCAGGATGCCCAGCGGCTCTCCTTCTTCCACGCGCATGCCGACCTTCTTTATGACCGTTACCCCGACCGCCGGATCGATCGAAGATTCTTTGCTAAGCCGCCCCGCTCCCAACACCGACGCCGCCATGCCGACAACCTCGGCGTCTATCGACTCGACAAAGCCGGAAGCCGCACTGGGAACGGGCACTTCCTGCGCGGCACGCGGCAGCAGACTCTCATCTTCGACAACGGCAGGGTTACCTCCCTGTACGCTAATCCATTCCCTGAATTTGTCGAGCGCGCGCCCTCCCGACAGGAGTTCTTCCACCAGCTTGCGCGCATCAGCCAGAGTCGGGGCCTTGCGCCCCAGGACAACCATGTGCGACGCCAGGTTGACACACAGTTTCCTAAGGTCTTCCGGGCCTCTTCCCGCAAGGACGTTTATGGCCTCGCGCACCTCCAAGGCGTTTCCGACCGCGGTCCCAAGCGGTTCATCCATGCTGGTCACCAGGGCTACCGTATGCAGGCCGCGCTGTTCGCCGATGGCGACCATGGCTCGCGCCAGGTCGACGGCTCCCTGCGCCGTTTTCATGAAGGCCCCGCTCCCGGCCTTGACGTCAAGAACGACCGCGTCGGCGCCGGAGGCCAGCTTCTTGCTCATAACGCTGGAGGCAATCAAAGGAACGCTATCTACGGTTGCCGTAACGTCCCGCAGGGCGTAAATCTTCTTGTCGGCCGGGGTCAGGTTTCCGGTCTGGGCGACGACGGCCACCCCTATGTTCCTGACCTGTTTTACTATTTCGTCGAGGGTCAGCGCGGTCCTGAATCCGGGAATCGACTCAAGCTTGTCTATCGTCCCGCCGGTGTGGCCGAGACCCCGCCCGGACATTTTCGCGACCGGGACGCCTGCAGCAGCCACAAGGGGCGCCACGATAAGGGTGGTCTTGTCGCCGACGCCGCCGGTGCTGTGCTTGTCAACCTTGATCCCCGGGATGGAACTGAGGTCGCAGCGATCACCTGACCGGACCATGGCCTCTGTCAGGTCGGCGGCCTCCCGGTCGCTCATGCCCCGAAAGTAAACAGCCATCAAAAAGGCTGCCATCTGATAATCGGGGATTGATCCGCCGACATAGCCTTCTACAAGAAAAGCTATCTCTTCACCTGACAATTCGGCCCCGTTGCGCTTCTTAAGGATAAGATCGTAGGCTCTCATTGCGCGTCCCTCCCCGCAAGCGTCTCCTGCAAAAAACTCTGCCCTATTCCCCACGGGATCCCGAACACCTCGGCCATCGTCGCGGCCACGTCGGCAAAGCTCTCGCGGGTTCCCAGGCGCCGATTTCCGCGTGTCCCCGGGTGGTAGGCCAGCACCGGCACGTATTCGCGGGAGTGGTCGGTGCTGTTGGTCGTAGGGTCACAGCCGTGGTCGGCGGTGATAATGAGCAGATCCTGCACCGTAAGGCGGGCCAGGATCTGCAGCAAAGCGCCGTCAAAGGCCTCAAGGGCGCCGGCATAGCCGCAAGCGTCGTTGCGATGACCGTAAAGCATGTCAAAGTCGACAAGGTTGGCAAAAATCAGGCCCGTGGGGAAACCGTCAAGGGCCCGGTGGATGCCGGCAATGCTGTCGGCGTTATTCTTGGCGGCAATGTGGGCGGTGATCCCGCGCCCGGCGAAGATGTCCTTGACTTTGCCGATGGCCACGACGTGCTGCCCGGCATCCTTCAAGGCGTCGAGAACAGTCGGCCCCACGGGGGGAAGCGCGAAGTCGTGCCGCCTTTCAGTCCGTCTGAAGGAACCGGGTTGACCCGTGAACGGCCTGGCGATGACCCGGCCGACGGCGTGCTCTCCCCGAAGCAGTTCCCTGGCCACCTCGCATATCCGGTACAGTTCCTCGACCGGAATGACGTCCTCGTGAGCGGCGACCTGAAAGACGCTGTCGGCGGAGGTATAAACAATGACAGCGCCCGTGTGCATGTGCTCCGCGCCAAGTTCCTCGATAATCGCTGTCCCTGAAGCCGGCTTGTTACCCAGGACGGGGCGGCCGATGCGCCTTGAGAACTCCGCGATGACCTCGCGGGGAAATCCCCGCGGGTATACCGGGAACGGCTTGTCCAGGATAAGCCCGGCCAGCTCCCAGTGGCCGGTGGTCGTATCTTTCCCCGCTGATTTTTCGGCCATCTTGCCCCAGGCCGCAAGCGGTTCCTCCGTGGGAGGAACGCCCTCGATGTGAGCGATGTTCCCCAACCCCAAAGCCCCCAGCGTGGGAAGCCTTAACTGGCCCACCTGGCGGGCAATGTTGCAAAGTGTGTTGCTCCCTTCGTCGCCGTATGCCGCCGCATCGGGAAGCCAGCCGATGCCGACGCTGTCAAGAACAATAACCGTCACGCGAGTAATTGACAAATGCAGGCCCTCCTCGATCGTACTTATTATTCCCGCCCTATTCCCCTTTTCTAGGCGCGGGGATGGGTAGTGTCGTAAACCCGGCGCAGCTTGCTCAAGGTTACGTGCGTGTAGATCTGGGTGGTAACGATGTCGGCATGCCCCAACAGCTCCTGGACCACGCGCAAGTCGGCCCCGTTTTCGAGAAGATGGGTGGCGAAGGAATGCCGGAGGGTGTGGGGACCGATTTCTTTCTGAATCCCTGCCGCCTCGGCATACCCTTTGATCATTTTCCAAACCGTCTGCCTGGTAAGGGGTCTGCCCCTCCGGTTAAGGAAAACCAGGCCGGAAGGCTCGGAAACCAGAGCGGGCCTGATCTCGCGAAGGTAAAGGCTTAGATAGCGGGCGGCGGTGCTGCCCAGGGGTACCATTCGTTCCTTTCCTCCCTTCCCCAGGCAACGCAGGAAACCCTTTTCCAGGTTGACGTCTTTCAGTTCCAGCCCGATCAGCTCCGAAACGCGCAGGCCGGAGGCGTACAACGTTTCAAGGATGGCACGGTCACGCAGCCCAAGCGGTGTTGCGGTGCTGACGCTTTCGAGCAGCCGTTCGACCTCGTCCACCCTCAGGACCTTGGGGAGGCGCAACATCAGACGAGGAGAGGAAAGGGTGCTTGAAGGATCAGCGGGCAGCATGGCTTCAGCGACTAAAAAGCGCAGAAAGCCTCGGATGGATGACAGGCAACGGGCCAGGGTTTTGGGGCTCTTTCCTGCATTCTGGAGTTCGCCGAGAAAGGCAGTGAGCAACCCTTTATCCTGCGGCCTGAGCTCGGTGACACCGCGTTTCTTAAGAAAACTGGAGAACTCCTTTAAATCAAGCTCGTACGCCTTAATGGTGTTCAGGGCTAGGCCCCGCTCAACGGCGAGGTAATCGAGATACTGCCTGACCTGTCTCTCCATACCCATCACTTCCGAGATTTTCTAAGTTGTCTTTCTCCCCCATAAAAAAAAATCCTACCGGGAGTTGGCCCGGTAGTAATCTTTGAGACTGTCTATGATGCTGCCCCAGGGATCCCCGGTCGTCGATGTAACAGCCCCCGGGTTCTGGGGTGCAGAAGTTGTAAGAATGCCGTAGACCTGTGTCGAAAGAATGGCGATAATCAACACCAGGAGCAGCAGCCTGAAGGCGAATAGGACCTTGCGCTTGATTGCTGAGATAATGACCACAATCAAGATGTCCTCCTCCTTTACTGCCAGCAGACGGCCAATGCGGCGCGCAGCAGATACGGGCTCACGAAGGCTTCCACCAGGCCCGAGCCAATTGCTACGGAAAGAGAGGCGCAGATAGCAGCTGTATAACGAAGGAAGTTTGACCACACGGTGACCCGGGGGTTAAAGCCCCTCCTTACAAGAAGCAGCGAAAACGAAAGGGCAGCGACACCGGCGAAGATCATAGCCGGCAAAAGAATGATATTCTGCGGAAGAAGCGATGCGCACGCTAAAAGGATCCCCGGCAAACCCTGCCGCCCGATGATCAGGCTGGCGGCAAAACCGAGGGCAAAGCCCCGCACGAAGATCAGAGCGAGCATCACCGGCGCACCAATCACCGATAAACCGGCAAAATAAACAGCGCCGAAGAAAACGAGATTTTCGAAGGTCGCTGCCTTGAGGATGGCAGTTCCGTGCAGCCCCTCGGCAGGGGTTTCGGAGAAAAGAGTGGTGATGTAGGCCTGAAGTTCGTTAACCTGCTCGCCCTCAAGGCTGCCGGCGGACCATACGCCCATCCCCATGCCGATGACAAGGAAAAGAATAACCACCAGGTAAAGGGCCCAGTTGTTCCTTAAAGAAGCCACCCAGATCTGGCGAATGACTCTAGGCATTACAGAGATACCCCTTCCCACCATCGCCGCAAAGACCACTATGGCACTCTGCCTCTACCAGCATTGTATGGGACGGCTCTCCAGTTTATGCCATTTAAACGCCACTCTGTATCTCAGTAACGAAACGGGCGGCGGCACCTACTGCCCGGAAGAAAGCGGGATCATCCTGCGGCCCGCGCCCCATAGTCGTTACCTGCAGCCCGGCACGTTGCAACGCCTCGAGGCCGATCTCGCCATCCAGGATTCTAACATCGTGTTTCTCAGACAGGCCGCTTTGTTCGAGCTGCTCCAAGATCACGGCCATATGCGGGGGTTCAAGGGACGGAATGGGAAGGCACGCCCTGACGAGGGCGACCTTGGTGAGGGCGGTGACGGTGTGATGGCTGATCCCGCGATGCCGCAGGCGCTGGTCGCTGAAGCTTATGCGCGGGATGGCCACGGGCAGTCCTCCCAGGGTATGCACGGCATTGACAATTTGGCCCTGTTCGAGCCCTGTGAACCCGAAAGTCGAACCGGTGCCGACCACCCCGGGACCCATTACGGCAATAATCACGTCGGCTTGCGCGGCAACCTTGGCGGCCAGCAAGCCGGAGTAAATGTTAATGGCCTCGAAATCGCCTCCAAAGGCATGGCCGCACGTTACGGTAGCCTGTACAAACCCCTTTTCTTTAAGCTGGTGGACAAGACGGCTGAAAGCCAGGGGCAGCGCTCCCCCATCCGTCATGAGGTACACCACCCGCAGCGACGGGTCAAGGACGTGAAGGGCTGCCGCCGCAGGGCCCAGCATGCTGTGCAGCCCGCCGATCAACACGGGCGTGCCCGAAAGCGACGTGCAATCCCGCATGGCCTGGGCGTGGGGACTGGCTTCTTCCTCGACGGCCAGGACTTTGACCTGGCACGGGGCATAGCGCATTTTCATAATGTGACCGGACTCCGGGGCATCGGTGGCCGTAATCGAGTGATTGGCGATGACGAAATGCACGCCCCCTGTCCCAAGCTTCTTGTGGACAGCGGTGGTGTTGAGTGCAACCTCGTCCCCCGGCTGTACCGGTCCGGTCAGGTTTTCGTAACAAACAGCTCTTTCCTGTTGCCCCTCTACGTCGACAAGCACTTCGCTTATGCCGGGTCGTTGGGCGATAATCTTTAAAACCAGGCCCCGTCGAATGCGAATCAAGCGATAACCTCCAAAGCGCTGCTGTCTATTAGTATATTGCCGGCAGGCGGCAAATCCAACAGAAATTGACCCTGTTGGGCCGCGATGCTATACTGGTACGAGATTTGGATCAGGAGGTGTTCCCCGTGCCCTTTGACGGTCTGGCGCTGGCTGCCGTTCGCCGGGAGCTGGACGGCCTTTGCTCAGGCGGGCGCCTGGAACGGGTGCAGCAGCCGGCTCCCGATCAGCTCATGCTGCTGATACGCAAACGAGGGGAGAAGTTTCGCCTCCTTGTATGCGCCCACGCAACCAGATACCGCGCCCACCTGACGGCATCGGCGCCGGCAAACCCGCCCTCTCCTTACGCCTTTTGCCAGGTTTTACGCAAGCACCTTGAAGGCGCGCGGATAGAAACCATTGAGCAGCCCGGGTTTGAAAGAGTGTTGCGCATAGTGTTGGGAGGCCGCGACGAACTGGGACGGCCCTTCAGGAAAACGCTTGTCGCCGAGTTCATGGGTAAACATTCCAACATCATCCTCGTTGACGAGGACGGGATCATCCTTGACGGCATCAAGCGCTACACCCACGCCGTAAGCCGTTTCCGACAGGTCCTGCCCGGCACGGAATACGTCTCTCCGAAACGCGAAAAAAAAGACCCGCTGGATATCGATGAGACCGGTTTCATAGAGGCCGTTACCGGACAAGATCTGGGCACCCCGTTAGCTCAAGCCTTACAGCAGAGTTTTGAAGGCTTAAGCCGGGCTATGGCGGGTGAAGTTTTATACCGGGCTAACCTCCCGGCAGACATTCGAGTCGAAGAGTGCGGAATCTACGAGCTCCGCGCAGCGATGACCAGCTTGCGGAACCTTTTTCTGGATGCTTCCGCCGGGCGCTTCAGGCCGGGGCTTTTACTTGATGCTTCTGGCCAGCCCGCCGACTTCGCGGCCTTCCCGCTTGAAGGCACGTCCGGCCTCCGCTGGCGGGAATGCAAAAGCATGAATGAAACCATCGACAACTTTTATGCCTTCCGGCTGCAAAGTGAAGTCCTCGAGGAGCAGCGCCGGGCGCTGCTCAGCATCGTTAACCGCGAAGTCAAAAAGATCGACAGGCGGCTTGAGGACTGCCGATCGGTGATCGGCAGCACCGAGGAGGCCGAACAAAACCGGATTTACGGCGAACTTATCACAGCCAACCTGCACCAACTGCAGCAGGGCGCAGACCGGGCCGTGCTCATCGATTTCGCCGCCATGCGGGAAGTAACTGTTCCCCTTGATCCCGCGCTGTCCCCTTCAGCCAACGCCCAGCGCTACTTTAAGCGCTACCGCAAACAAAAAGCGGCTATCACTAAGGCCTTTGAGAAAACCCAGAGCCTTGAAAACGAAAAGGCCTACCTCGAGGCGGTGGAAACCAGTATCGTCCTGGCCGCCGGCCTCGATGAGCTGTCCGAAATTCGCGAGGAACTAGTTCTACAAGGTTACCTGTCGGAAGCAGGAACAGCGCCCAAACAGGCCAGGCGCCCGTCCCCGGTGGCCGAACCTCTCTCTTTTCCGGCCCCCAACGGGATGCGCATTCTTGTAGGGCGCAACAACCGGCAGAACGACATTGTGACCTTTAAGCTGGGCAAAGACGAGGACATATGGCTGCATGCCAGGGGTGTGCCGGGAGCCCACGTAGTGATCAAATCCGCGGGTCGGGAAGTCGACCCTGACACCCTCGAAAAGGCCGCGTCCCTCGCCGCCTACTTCAGCCGCGCGCGGCTCGCCCCCGGCGTCCCCGTCGACTACACGCTGCGCAAATACGTAAAAAAGCCCAAAGGCGCGAAGCCGGGGCTGGTTATCTACACAAACGAAAAAACTCTTGCCGTTTCGCCGTCACCGCCCTGATCGGTCACCGGTGACTGTTCATCGGTCGTCAGGATAGCAGGAATTCGCGGAGCGAATCCCATCAAGTACCGACTACTGACGTCTGACGACTGACGACTGAATTGCGGCTGCCCGGTTTTATCGGGGGTGCTTCGCCGGCTATACACAGGGGGCATTTTTCAGGTGTGTAGGTGGCAATATCGAGGGTAAGGAGCGCGTGCTTGCGCACCCCGAAGTCCACCTTCCCGCCGCTGCGGTCCACGATCACGCCCACGCCGGCCACTTCCCCGCCGCACCCGCGGACGACGTCCATTACCTCCATCACCGACCCGCCGGTAGTCACCACGTCCTCCACCACGAGTACCCTGTCGCCGGGGTTGACGCGGAACCCCCTCCTAAGGGTCATTTTCCCGTTTTCCCTTTCGGTAAAAAGGCATTGAGTATCAAGAACCCGCGCCACCTCGTAGGCGATGATCACGCCCCCGAGGGCGGGGCCTATAACGAGGTCAATATCCTCGCCGGCAAAGGGAGCGGCGATGGCCCCGCCCAGCGTCTCGCAATGGCGCGGGTACTTCAGAACCTGCGCGCACTGGATGTATTGCCCGCTGTGCCGCCCCGAGGTCAGCAGGAAATGTCCCGAGAGAAGGGCCCCGCTGCTCTCCAGGATGCCCTTTATTTCGTCTTCGCTGAGCTTGCGCATTTCCATTATGACGTCCTCCCCACTGCAGATTCGATGTCCTCGACAACCGACCTGACGGCGGCCAGGGGATCACCGGCTTTCGTAATCGGCCGTCCTACCACGATATAGTCGGCTCCCTGCGCCACCGCCGCGCCAGGGGTAGCCACCCGCACTTGGTCGTCTGCAGCCCCCCCGTTAAGAAGGCGGATACCGGGAGTGACGATTAAAAATCCGGGGCCGAAGGTCTCCCGGATGGTCCGGGCCTCACGCGCAGAGGCAACCACCCCGTCCAGCCCGGCCCGGTGAACAAGCCGCGTCCAGCGCACAACGACATCGGCGGCGCTTCCGGGAATGCCCAGTTCCTCGAGGTGCTGATCGCCAAGGCTTGTCAGGACTGTAACGGCAATGACTTTCGGACGGGGTATCCCGCGCAACAACGACTCCTCGACAGCAGCGGCCGCAGCGGCGCGAAGCATATCCCCGCCTCCGGCGGCGTGCACATTGATAATCGAGGCACCCAGGCGGACTACGGCCCTCACCGCCTGCCCCACGGTCTGCGGAATGTCGTGCAGCTTGAGGTCGAGAAACACCGGGCACCCGAACCCGGCTATCTTCTCCACGACCCGGCAGCCGGCGCTGTAGAAAAGGCGCATACCGATTTTGAAGCCGCCTACGCTTCCAGCCAGACCACGAGCCAGGGTTACGGCCTCCCCCTCGTCGTCAAAATCGAGCGCCACAAAGATACGGTCCTTGGCCTGCATCATTAACCGTCTCCTTAACGGTGGGCCGCGCCCACCAGCTCGTTAACGTCCTGTACCCCCTGTTGGATAAGGAGCCCCTCAAGCTCGTCGAGCACGTCGGTGACCGCCGTGGGATTGACAATGTTGGCCGTTCCGACGGCGACGGCCCGGGCTCCCGCCAGGATGAACTCCAGAGCATCCGCTCCCGAACATATGCCCCCCATACCGATGATGGGGATGGATACCGCCTCGAAAACCTGCCAGACGCAACGCAGGGCGACGGGTTTGACGGCGGGCCCGGAAAGCCCCCCGAAGACGTTGGCCAGAAGCGGCTTCCGGCTGCGCCAGTCAATGGACATCCCCAGAAGAGTGTTAATCAGGGAAATCGCATCCGCGCCCGCCCCGGCCGCGGCCAGGGCGATCGATCGAATATCGGTGACGTTGGGGGTCAGCTTGGCGATGACCGGGCGGGAAAAGCCCGCCTTTACGGCCTTGATAACCTCACCGGCCATCTCGGGAACAGTTCCGAAGGCGATTCCGCCTGCTTTTACGTTGGGACACGATATGTTCACCTCGACGGCGCTGATCCCGGCGGCGGCGTCGAGTTTCTCCGCCAAGGCGGCGTACTCTTCGACGGTGTTACCCGCGATGCTCACAATGATCGGTACGTTAAGCCCTTCAAGGCAGGGCAGGACATCCGCGACAAACCTGTCTACGCCAGGGTTTTCCAGGCCTACGGCGTTAAGCATGCCCGACGGCGTCTCGGCGATACGCGGGGGCGGGTTACCGTTACGGGCTTCAAGGGTGATCGTTTTAACGGTAAGAGCGCCTAACCGGGAAATATCCACATACTTTGCATACTCAAAGCCATAGCCGAAGGTGCCCGCGGCCGTGGTGACAGGGTTCTGCATACGGAGCCCCGCGACCTCGACAGCAAGGTTGGGTTTCATTCCCAGACCACCTCCCCGGCTGGGAATACGGGTCCGTCGGCACAGACACGCGCGTATTTCCGCGGGTAGCCGCGTACCGCGGCGCTGCAGCACATGCAAGCGCCGATGCCGCAGCCCATACGCTGCTCGAGGGATACCTCCCCCTCGACAACGGCTTCGCGCATCACCTTGCACAGGGCTTTAAGCATCAAAGCCGGGCCGGCCGCATACACGAAGGAAAACCGGCCCTGCCGCAGTTCGCCCGCAACCAGGTCCACGACAGAACCGTGGAAGCCCGCAGAACCGTCGTCGGTGGCTATTTTCCGGTCAAAACCCAGCCTGGCGACCTTCTCCCCCGCCAGGATGAGGTTTGACGTCTTCGCTCCCTGAAAGAGCACCCCTTCCTGGCCCGCCGACCTGAGCTCTTCAAGGAGGAAATAAAGGGGGGCGATCCCCAGTCCGCCCGCCACTACGGCTACAGGCGAGGCCGGGGCCGGAACGGTAAACCCGCGGCCGAGGGGTCCCAGCACGGAAACGACCGGACCCAGCCGGCCGCTCGCCAGCAGCTTGGTTCCGCGGCCCACGACCTGGTACAGGATTTCCAGGGTTCCCGCCTCTTGATCTACCCCGTAAACCCCGAAGGGCCGCCGTAAAAGCGGGTCGCTGCTGTGACTGAGCCTCAAGTGCACGAACTGTCCGGGCCTGGCGGCGCGCGCAGCCTCGGGCGCGTGCAGGCTCAAACGGTAAACGCTGTCGTTTACCCGCTCATTGGCCAGCAATTTAGCATCGTGAATCAGCGCCAACGTCCCACCTGCTATCAAATCACTCACGGCTGCAAGCCTCGGCGTCCCCCGGGCTGACGTACTCCTGCAAAGGTACCAGGGGCTTGTCGTACCCTGTTTTAATCGCGGTCATCACGTCCAGCACAACGTTAGCCGTGTCCAGCGAGGTAAAGCACGGGACACCCATCTCCACCGCAGCCCGCCGGATGCGGAACCCGTCGCGCTCGGGGGCCTTGCCCCTCGTCAAGGTATTGATGATAAGGTGTATCTTGTTGCTCATAATCAGGTCGATAATATTCGGCGAGCCCTGGCCAAGCTTGCGCACCCTTTTGACCTCGATGCCGTCCTGCTCGAGCATCGTGGCCGTGCCTTCGGTGGCGTAGATTTCAAACCCCAGCTTGAGCAGGCTGTGGACAATGGCCACGGCGTCATCCTTGTCCTTGTCGGCAATCGTGACCAGTGCCGTCCCCTTGTGCGGAACACCGTAACCCGCGGCGACAGATGCCTTGTACAGTGCCGAGGCGTAGTCCTCGGCCACGCCCATAACCTCGCCTGTCGACTTCATTTCCGGACCCAGCGCGACATCAACGTCGAGCAACTTGCCAAACGAGAAAACGGGGGCTTTGACGCCGATAAGGGGCGTTTCCTTAACCAGGCCCGTTGTAAAACCGAGATCGGCGAGCTTTGTTCCCAGGATGACCCGCGTGGCCAGGTTGACCATCGGCACCCCGGTAATCTTGCTCAGGTAGGGAACGGTCCGGCTTGAGCGCGGGTTAACCTCAAGAACGTACAGCCCGCCGTTGTGCAGAACGTACTGGATATTCACCAGCCCCTTGACGTTCAGGGCTCGGGCCAATTTGACGGTGTACTCGACGATCTGGACCTTAACCTGCTCGTCAAGGTGCTGCGGGGGCAGCACGGCGATGCTGTCGCCCGAGTGGACGCCGGCACGCTCGACGTGTTCCATAATGCCGGGGATGACTACCGTCTCGCCGTCAGATATCGCGTCTACCTCCAGCTCCTTGCCGATGAGGTACTTATCGACGAGAACGGGGTGCTCCGGCGTGACCTTTACGGCACTGGCCATGTAATTCAGCAGGTCGTTCTCGTTGTAGACGATTTCCATTGCTCTGCCGCCCAGGACGTACGAAGGCCTGACGAGAACCGGAAAACCGATCCGGCGGGCGATGGCCAGAGCGTCCTCAACGGAGTAACCGGTGCCGCCGGGCGGCCTGGGGATGTCGAGGTCGCCCAAGAGCCTGTCGAAACGCTCGCGGTCCTCGGCCTTGTCGATGTCGGCAACGGAGGTGCCCAGGATTTTGAACCCCGCCTCGTGGACGGCGCTGGCAAGGTTTATCGCCGTCTGGCCGCCGAACTGGACAACCACGCCGTCTGGCCGCTCGCGATGGAGGATGTTCAAGACGTCCTCGGCAACCAGCGGCTCAAAATACAACCTATCCGCCGTATCGAAGTCGGTGCTGACGGTCTCCGGGTTACAGTTGATGATCACAGCCTCGCAGCCCTGCTGGCGGAGGGCCCACACCGAGTGTACGGAGCAATAGTCGAACTCGATGCCCTGTCCGATACGGATCGGGCCCGAGCCAAGCACGACGACCCGTTTCCGGTCTCCCGTCTCAACCTCGTCGGCGTCCTCGTAAGCCGAATAATAGTAGGGTGTTACCGCCTCGAATTCAGCCGCGCACGTGTCAACCATCTTGTAGACCGGCCAGATGTTGTGCCCGGTGCGGAGTTCACGGATCGCCCGCTCACTGGCGCCGGCAAGGCGGGCGATTTCGGTGTCGGAAAAACCGGTCCTCTTTATCTTCCGGAGAAACTCCGGTGTTAATCCGGCGAGCCCGCCCGCACTGATCTCTTTTTCAAGATCGACGATATTCTTGATCTTGGCCAGGAAAAACTTGTCGATGGCGCTTAGTTCATTGATCTGCTCAAACGTCCAGCCCCGGCGGATGGCCTCGGCGACAGCGAACAAGCGCTGGTCGTCGGCCCTGCGCAGCTTACCGGCCAACTGGTCATCAGGCAGGTCGGCAATTTCGGGTAGGTAAAGCCCGTTAGCTCCGATTTCAAGCGACCGCACGGCCTTGAGCAGCGAAGCCTCCAGGGTGCGGCCGATGGCCATCACCTCGCCCGTAGACTTCATCTGCGTCCCCAGGAAACGATTGGCGGAGGCGAACTTGTCAAAAGGCCAGCGCGGGAACTTGGTGACCACGTAGTCGATGGTCGGCTCAAAACAGGCATACGTTTTGCCCGTAACGGCGTTCTTGATCTCGTCAAGGTTGAGCCCGATGGCGATCTTGGCGGCCACTTTGGCGATCGGGTAGCCGGTAGCCTTGGAAGCAAGGGCGGACGAACGCGACACGCGCGGGTTGACCTCGATTACGTAGTACTGGAAGCTGTTAGGATCAAGGGCGAACTGCACGTTGCAACCGCCCTCGACGCCCAGGGCGCGAATGATCTTCAGCGCCGCGCTGCGAAGCATCTGGTGCTCCTTGTCGCTCAAAGTCTGTACCGGAGCGACGACGATGCTGTCACCCGTATGGATGCCCATGGGGTCGATGTTCTCCATGTTGCACACGGTAATGCAGTTGTCGGCGCCGTCACGCACTACCTCGTACTCGATTTCCTTCCAGCCGATCACGCACCGCTCCACCAGGATCTGGTTGATGATGCTGTGCTTGATCCCCCTGGAGGCGGTCTCCGTCAACTCACGCTCGTTGCAAGCGATGCCGCCCCCCGTTCCTCCGAGGGTATAGGCCGGTCTGACGACAACCGGAAAGCCGATTTCCCGGGCGAAAGCCAGGGCGTCTTCGACGTTGGAAACAATAACGCTCTCGGGCACCGGCTCGTTGATGCGGCTGAGCAGGTTCTTGAACTCTTCGCGGTCCTCAGCCCTGCGGATGGTTTCGAGCGGCGTTCCGAGAAGGCGAACCCCGTATTTCTCCAGGATACCGGACTCGGCAACCTGCTTGGCCAGGTTTAATCCTGTCTGGCCCCCAAGAGTCGGCAGGAGACCGTCCGGCCTTTCCTGGGCAATGACCCGGGAAACGAAGTCGGGCGTCAGCGGCTCGATATAGACGCGGTCGGCCATATTGGCGTCGGTCATGATCGTTGCCGGGTTGGAGTTGATCAGGACTACCTCCAGCCCTTCCTCACGCAGGGCCCGGCAAGCCTGTGTGCCGGCATAGTCGAATTCTGCGGCCTGGCCGATAATGATCGGCCCGGAGCCGATGACCATTACTTTCTTGAGTGATGTGTCCCGCGGCATCTATCTTGCCTCCCGCGCGATTAGTTCTAGGAACTCGTCGAAGAGATACTCCGAATCCTTCGGGCCCGGTGCGGCTTCGGGATGGTACTGGACCGCGAAGACCGGCAGGAATCTGTGCCTGATACCTTCGACCGTCATATCGTTAAGGTTGATGTGCGAAACCTCTATATCCAGCCCCGCCAGCGAATCCTCCGCCACGGCGAACCCGTGGTTATGCGCCGTGATGTAGACGCGCCCGGTGGCCAAATCTTTGACGGGGTGGTTTGCTCCGCGATGCCCGAATTTCAGCTTGTAGGTCTTCGCCCCCAGGGCGAGGGCCAGGAGTTGGTGACCGAGGCAAATCCCAAAAATCGGCTTCTTGCCGATCAGCCTCTTGATGGTCTCGGTCGTGTCCGACGCGTTCATGGGGTCGCCGGGACCGTTGGAGATCATGATGCCGTCCGGCTTTAGGGCCAGGATCTCGTCGGCCGAGGTTTTCGGCGGAACGACGACGACCTCGCAGCCTCGTTCATTCAGGCAGCGAATAATGTTCAACTTGGCCCCCATATCGATCAGCACGACCCTGTACCCGTTCCCCGGCACGGTAAAGGGCACGTCGGTAGCAACCTGGGAGATGAGTTCCTGCTCGCTCAGGTCCGGAACTCCTTTGGCCTTATCGAGCAGGTATCCTGGGTCAAAGTTCTCGGTGCTGATCACCCCGCGCATTACGCCGTGATTGCGGATGCGCCTGGTAATAGCGCGGGTGTCCACCCCGGTCAGGCCGATGATGTTTTCCTTGCGCAGGTAATCAGCCAGTGGCTCTATGGAACGCCAGTTGTTCGGGAACCGGGAGGCGTCCCGGACCACGAAGCCCCTGACGAAGCAGTGCTTGGACTCGAAATCAGCCTCGTTAATGCCGTAATTGCCGATTAAAGGATAGGTCATCACAACGATCTGGCCACAGTAGGATGGATCGGTTAAGACGCCCTCGTACCCGGTCATAGAAGTATTAAACACCACTTCGCCCCAGTTCTCACCGAGAGTAGCGAAAGCTTCGCCATGGTAAAGGGTCCCGTCCTCGAGCGCCAGCACGGCGTTAATCATTGTCCACCTCCACAGACTTGATGGCCTACCAGCAAGCGGTCACGCATAAGAATCCTGCCGGCGACCATCGTTATCACCGGTGTTCCTTTTACTTCTCGACCCTGGAACGGCATGTTCGTGCTCTTGCCGACGAACGAGGCGCGGTCGATGGTTTCCCTGCGCGCCGGGTCGATCACCGTAATGTCGGCCGGGCCGCCGGCCTTGAGCTTGCCGCCCTCAACCCCGAGTATCACGGCGGGGTTCAGCGACATCTTGGCGATAGCCTGGGCCGGGCTTAACAGGCCCGTCTCAACCAGTTCGGTAAACACCAGGCCGACCGCGGTTTCCAGTCCCACTATACCACAAGGAGCCCGATCAAACTCGACATCCTTCTCGTGCGCAGCGTGCGGGGCATGGTCGGTGGCAATGACGTCAATTGTCCCGTCCGCCAGCCCTTCCCTGACGGCTGCGACATCACGCGCCGAACGCAGGGGCGGGTTGACCTTGGCATTGGTGTCATATCCCAGCACAGCCTCATCCGTAAGGGTGAAGTGGTGAGGCGTGGCCTCCGCCGTAACCGGAAGTCCTCGAGCCTTGGCTTCCCTGACCAGCCTTACACTCCCGGCCGTACTGACGTGGGCGATGTGCAGGCGGCAACCGGTCGCCTCGGCCAGCAAGATATCGCGGGCGACGACGATTTCCTCGGCCGCTGCCGGGATGCCGCGAAGCCCCAATCGCGTAGCCACGATGCCCTCGTTCATCGCGCCGCCCGCCGAGAGGTCGTGGTCTTCGCAGTGGGCGATCACCACCCGCCCTACGGATGCGGCGTACTCCATCGCCCGCCGCATCACCCTGGCGTTACGGACAGATCGTCCGTCGTCCGAAAAAGCGACTGCGCCGGCTAAAGCCAGTTCCCCCATCGGGCTGAGCTGCTCTCCGCGGCTCCCCTTGGTTAAGGCGCAGATCGGATAAACCTTGGCCCAGCCCGCCTGTCGGGCCCGCTCCAGGACCAGGCGGACGACGCTCGCGTTGTCGGCTACCGGCTCGGTATTGGGCATGGCCGCCACCGCTGTAAATCCTCCGCGCACAGCTGCCGCCGTCCCGGAGGCGACAGTTTCTTTGTACTCGTAGCCGGGTTCCCGCAGGTGCACGTGCATGTCGATAAGCCCCGGAGCAACCAGCAGACCGCTCACGTCCAGGATCTCCGCCCCTTCGGGCCTGATTTCCCGGTCAATGGCGGAGATCCTGTCGCCATCCACCAGCAGGTCGGCCCGCTCAAGCCTGCCGCTGACGGCGTCAACCAGCGTGCCGCCCTTAAACAACAACCGCACTATTCACCTCTCCCATCAGCAGCAGGTATAGCACCGCCATCCTTACAGCTACACCGTTGGTGACCTGTTCCTCAATGACCGACAAGGAGCTGTCGGCAACGTCGCTCGTAATCTCCACACCGCGGTTCATAGGGCCTGGATGCATTACGATGACGTCGCTCTTGGCGCTTGCCAGGCGCTCAGCGTTGATTCCCCACCGCCGCGCATACTCCCGCAGGTCGGGTAGAAGAGCCTCCTCCTGCCGTTCAGTCTGCAGGCGCAGGGCCATCACGACGTCGGCGTTGCGCACGGCATCTTCAACCCGCTCCGCAACCTCCACCCCCATCTCCGCAAGGCCCAGGGGAATCATTGTCCGGGGACCGCTGACACGCACGCGGGCGCCCATCTTGGTAAGTCCCCACATATTCGAGCGCGCTACGCGGCTGTGCATGATGTCGCCGATAATGGCCACTTCCAGGCCCTCAAGGCGTCCTTTCTTTTCTCGGATTGTGAACATGTCCAGCAGCGCCTGCGTGGGGTGCTCGTGCATCCCGTCACCGGCGTTGATCACCGCGGCCGAAAGAACCCGAGCCAGAAGATGCGGGGCGCCTGCCATCGGATGTCGCAAAACCACGGCGTCGGCGGCCATGGCTTCGATCGTGCGTCCGGTGTCGTACAGGGATTCCCCCTTGACGACACTGGACGATGAGGCCGCAATCGATACCGTGTCGGCGCTCAGGTATTTGGCCGCAAGCTCAAACGACGATCTCGTCCGGGTACTCGGCTCATAGAAAAGGGTCACAACAGTCTTACCTCTGAGGGTGGGCACCTTCTTGATGTCGCGCTTGATGATTTGCTTCATCGGCACGGCAGTGTCCAGGATATGCTTGATCTGGTGGGCCTGCATACCCTCAAGGCCGAGCAGGTTGCGTCCTATCGATGTTCTTGAGCCCAAAATAAAAGCCTCCCCCCGTTTAACCTGGGTGAAGGCCGGCAAAATCTGACGCTGGTCGCCTGATCCCTTGCCGGCCTCTCTGGACCGTCCTTAAAAGGATGGCTCCGTCACTCTATTCGTTCCTGGATAACTACCCTGTCCTCGCCGTCAATCTCCTCGATGTGAACTGAAACAATCTCTCTCCCTGACGTGGGAACGTTCTTCCCTACGTAATCGCACCTTATGGGCAACTCTCGGTGGCCTCGGTCCACCAGTGTCGCCAGTTGGATCGTCCGCGGCCGGCCGAGATCCATAATCGCATCCATGGCCGCCCGTACCGTACGTCCCGTATAGAGGACGTCGTCCACCAGGATGATGTGCTTGTCGGTTACGGGGAAATCCACTCTGGTGTGATATAACTGCGGGTGGTAATCGAGCCTGGTCAGGTCGTCGCGGTACAAGGTTATGTCAAGATACCCGACGGAAACCGCCTTCCCTTCAATGTCTTTAATCCTTGCGGCCAGACGCTCCGCCAAGGGGACGCCTCGCCGGCGGATTCCTATCAAAGCCACGTCGTCCACGCCCTTGTTCCGCTCGATAATCTCGTGCGCGATGCGCGTCAGGGCACGGGCGATTCCCTGGGCGTCCATGATCTGCGCTTTGTCTCTCAGGGTAGACGTGTCTTCCAAGGCCATCACCACAACAAAAAACCTGCCAACCACCTTGGTTAAGCAGGCATAGTGTCCCTCTACGGGGTTAACGCTATGGTCCCTTGCCGGCCTCTCGGACCGGCTTAAAGGTGGTTTGTTCCTAAATAGGATATCCCCCGCACCACCAGATGTCAAGCATAAAATTTCTAAATAAGTTTCAGAATCGTCGAATGCCCAGGAAAATCAGCGCCACGCCCGCGATCACCATGGCCGTGCCGATCGGCGAAACCTTGCCCGCCAAGCCGCACAAGCCCAAAGCTGTCACCAGCATCAGCACCGTCGGACCGACTATGGACAACAGAGCGTTGATCTGAAAAGCCGTTTCGATCCGCCCGAAATAGAGCATCAGCATCGCCGCCGAAAACTCTATCGAAGCAGAGAGGAACCTGAGCCCGGCCATCCCGTAGACGAATCTGTCCACCCGCTGCACCCCCGTAATAGACCACTCCCTGCAAGTCTATGCATTCCAGCCGAGGTATATGGCACTCCGCCGAGAGGGAAAATAACGAGGCAAGGGGGTACTAAATGGACAGGAAACACATCATTGAACTGACTGCCTTGAGCGGGGTTCCCTTTACGATGGTGCTCGGGAATTCCATGCTCATTCCCATACTCCCCGATTTGCAACGCGCCCTCGATATTTCATCCCTGCAGGCCAGCCTGGTCATTACTCTGTTCTCAGTTCCAGCCGGTCTCGTTATCCCCGTTTCCGGATTCCTTTCCGACCATTTCTCCAGGAAAATCGTTATTGGTCCTTCCCTTCTTCTTTACGGGTTCGGGGGGCTGGTCGCCGGGGTCGCCGCCTTGCTCGGCAGCGGCGCCACCTATATTATCATTCTCATCGGGCGTATACTCCAGGGCCTGGGCGCCGCGGGAACGGCACCGATTGCCATGGCCCTGACAAGCGACATCTTCCAGGGACAAAAGCGCACCAAGGCCCTGGGGGTCATCGAGGCCGCCAACGGCTTCGGCAAGGTGATGAGTCCCATTTTAGGGGCAGCCCTGGGTTTGCTGGCGTGGTTTGTGCCCTTTCTGTTCTTCCCCATCATCACGCTGGCCGCTGCGGCTGCCCTGTGGTTCGGCGTCAAGGAACCTAAAAAAACTAAAGAGGCGCAGCCTATAGAGAAATACCTTGAGTCCCTTAAAAAACTGTTTAAGAAAAAAACAGCCCTGCTCATCCTGTCGTACCTGGCAGGGAGTCTTACCTTGATGACGCTCTTCGGGATACTCTTTTTCCTGTCCGAACATCTGGAAAAACGGTACGGCCTGGAGAGGATCGTAAAAGGCCTGGCCCTGGCCATACCGGTCCTGTTCATGTCGGCCACGGCCTACGCCACGGGTTTCCTGATCAAGCGCAAGGTCAAGCTGATGAAGGCCGTGATCATCACAGGCCTGGCCGTCGGATCGGCTTCGCTTGCCGTACTCCCGCTCTGCAACAACACCTATTTCTTTTTCACGACCATATCCCTTATCGGTCTCGGCACCGGCATGGTTTTGCCAATCCTGAACACCATTATCACCAGCAGCACCGACGCTGAGGAACGCGGGCTGGTGACTTCGCTCTACGGCTCGGTGCGCTTCCTGGGCGTAGCTGCGGGGCCCCCGGTCTTCAGCCTGCTTCTGCAGGCGGGACTTAAACCTATGGGCTGGATCCCGGCCGGCGTAACCGCCGCTACCGCCGTGCTTTCCTTCTTCCTCATCAAATCAAAAGACATCTCCCAAGGGTAGAAGAAATAACTGAGAAAAAGCACCAAGTTCCCCTGTAACACAAGCCAGAATTTTGCATAGATTACACACAAAGCCAATCGGGAGGTGCCAGTCAATCCCCCGTAAGCACCTAAACCATGCG
Organism: Bacillota bacterium; assembly: GCA_036804525.1. Classification (GTDB taxonomy): domain Bacteria; phylum Bacillota; class Desulfotomaculia; order Desulfotomaculales; family JASEER01; genus JBFLVT01. The sequence goes on from DAIRSE010000004.1 coordinate 79,390, forward strand.
AAAGGAGCTGGCAGAATGGAAAATTGGCGGGAGATGGTTGCTTTCCCTTTGACTGGCCGCAGCCCGAAACCTCGTCAGCGCGGCTTGACGATGATTCTCGATAAAGGGTTGGGACTGGGAGAAACCAAAGACCTCCTGGAAATAGCCGGCAACCACATTGACTTCATCAAGCTGGGGTTCGGCACGTCAGCCCTTTATTCCGACGGGATTCTTCAGGAAAAACTTTCGCTAGTCAGGCAGTATAACGTAGGCATATATCCTGGCGGCACCTTCCTGGAGATCGCCATAGCTCAGGGCAAGCTGAAGCGTTTCCTGAACCTGGCGAAGGTTTTAGGCTTTACGGCTATCGAGGTCAGCGACGGCTCCATCTCGCTGGAACCCCGGGTTCGTCGCGAAGCCATACTCAGGGGAAAAGAAATGGGTTTTACAGTTCTGACCGAGGTTGGTAAAAAGGATCCCAACGCCTGTCCATCCCTTAAGGAACTCGCCGCACAGGCTGTCGACGACCTTACCTACGGCGCCGACTGGGTCATAGTCGAAGGGCGCGAATTCGGCAAAGGTGTGGTCATCTACGACGAACAGGGGCGTATTAAGCCTGGCTCCCTGGAGGAATTCACAGCCTATCTTCCCGATAAAGACGTCATCTTTTGGGAAGCGCCGCTGAAGGAGCAACAGCAGGAGCTCATCATCCGTTTTGGGCCCGATGTCAACCTAGGCAACATCCCTCCGCAAGAAGTCCTGTCACTTGAGGCCCTGCGGGTTGGACTGCGTGGCGATACTTTAAAGTATTGCCAGGCCATTGCGAAGTGACGGGAGGGACTGTCGAAATACTCCTTTCAACAGTCCCGGTTTTTGAACGGACCTGGCATAAGGTTTCCCCAACGGCTTTGCGAAAAGCCGTTTTTTTTAGCTACCCCGCCGTCTACTTGATCATGACTTCTAAAGCGGTATCCTCTGGCATAAGGTGGAAAATAAACGAGAGGCACAACGGCAATGAGCGCAGAGATCATCCTGGGTGCACTGGTCATTACGGGTCTGGCGGCCAAGTCCAACCTCCTGGCCGCAGCGTCGTGTATCCTGCTGATTATCAGGCTTACCAACATGCACGTCCTGTTTCGCTTTCTAGAAAAACAGGGATTGGACATCGGTTTATTGTTTCTTCTTTTGACCATCATGGTCCCATTGGCCACCGGCAAGATCAGGATCCACGACATTCTTTACAATCTTACCACGCTGCCGGGCCTTTTCGCTTTCCTCGGCGGGGCCCTGGCAACCCACCTAAACTACGAAGGGTTAAGAATTCTTCAGCTCGATCCGCAAGTAATTTTCGGCCTCATCATAGGCTCGATTTTCGGGATCGTCTTCCTCAATGGCATGCCGGTCGGGCCGTTGATGGCTGCCGGGATAATGGCGCTCTTCATGGAGTTCGCGCGATACCTTAAACTGCAGTAAGCTTTTCAAGAACGGCAGCGAGCTCCGGCGGCAGCGCGACTGCAAACTCGAGAAATTCACGGGTTACCGGATGGGTAAACCCCAACCGCCCGGCGTGGAGAAACTGGCCGGAAAGGCCAAGTTCGGGTCTGGCCCTGCCGTACTTAAGGTCGCCAACCAGTGGATAGCCGATGTAGGCCATATGTACGCGGATCTGGTGCGTACGCCCTGTCTCCAGCTGCAGCCGCAACAACGTATAGCCCTGGTAACGCTGCGCAACCCGCCAGTGCGTAACGGCGGGACGCCCGTTGCGCCTCACCGCCATGCGCTGCCGGTCCTTGGGATGGCGCCCGATCGGGGCGTCGATCATCCCTGCATCCTTTGGGGGCCCCCCGTGCACAAGCGCCAGGTATTCACGAAGGATGCGCCGCGCCTTAAGCTCGGCGGCCAGGAAGTGATGGGCCTGATCGGTTTTGGCCACCATCAGCAGCCCGGACGTATCCTTATCCAGCCGGTGGACGATACCCGGACGTAAAACACCGTTTATGCCTGAAAGGTCTTTGCAGTGGTAAAGCAGGGCGTTGACGAGCGTTCCCGTGTAATTGCCCGCACCGGGATGCACAACCATCCTGCGGGGCTTGTTAACCACGAGCACAGCCTCGTCTTCGTATACGATGTCCAACCGTATCTTTTCGGGCTCAACCTTGGGGACGACAGGCTCCGGCACGACGATGGCGACAATGTCGCCCGTCTTCAAGCGGTAGCTGGAACGGCCGGCAGGCTGTTCGTTTACCGTCACACAACCCTCGGCGATCAGCTTTTGAATACGCGAGCGGGTTAAATCAAGATCGTTGGACTCGGCCAGGTACACGTCGAGCCTCATGCCCGACTCCGCCTCGTCCACTTCAAAGCGCATCAGGGCGGGCATAGCGCACTCACTCTCCGGCGTGTTTGAAACTTCTCAGGAGTACAAGGCCGACACCCAGGACAATGGCCACGTCCGCAACATTAAACACCGGCCACACCCTGAAGTCGATGAAATCCACAACGCTTTGCAACCGCAGCCGATCGGCAAGGTTGCCGATAGCCCCGCCCAGAATCAATCCGCCGGGGACAGCCAAACCGGCCTTGACAACTTTTGGGTAACCGACAACCGCAGCCAAGACAACAGCAACGGTAACGCCTATAAGGACGCCAACCTGCCCGTCCAGCAACCCGAAAGCACCCCCGCGGTTATGAACGTGTGTCAAGTAAAGAACCCCGGGGATGACAGGTACGCTCTCGCCCAGGGACAGCGCGGAGGCAATAATCCATTTGCTAGCCTGGTCGAATATAACGGTAAGGAGTGCCGTCAGCCAAAAAATTCTCCCCCGGCCCCTTTCTGCCCGGAAATAACTTAACCCGATCATTGGCATACGAAGACGCTAAATACCACCCGCGAAAATATGGTAACAGTCCTTTACACCCGGGTCAATGGCCGCTGGAACTGTACCTGGAATGTTAAATTGTTTCGACAATTAGGACAGGTTGTGCTAACATTGCAGGTAGAGAACTGACCGAGGTGGGATGCTGGTGTTTAATTTCCGTAAACAGAACTTCTTTTTTAATCAGTTTCAGCTGATTGTCGAGAATTTAAACGAAGCCTCCGCCTACTTCAGGGCCAATGTTTGCGCAACAAAAGACCTGGAGGGCTTTGCCCGGCAGATGAAGGAATATGAAAAGAAGGGCGACGGGTTTACCCACGCCATCTTCAAAGCACTCAACACCACCTTTGTCACCCCGTTGGAGCGCGAAGACATCCTCGGCTTGACAGTGAAACTGGACGATATCCTGGACGGACTCGAGGCTGCAGCATCCCTCATCAACATTTACGGCATCAGCGAATGCACCTTCACCACCGCGTTCTCGCAAAACATCGGCCACTGCATCGACGAGGTAACGGCTGCCATACATCTCCTTACCGAACGCAAGCTGACGCAAATCACCCAGTACACCCATTCGATCAACGAACTGGAAAACGAGGCTGATGAACTGCTTTTGGCCAGCATGAAGGCTCTGTTCACTCAGGAGAAGGATCCCATCCAGATCATCAAGAAAAAAGAAATCTATGCCGTCCTGGAAAACATCTCTGACCTCTGCGAAGATGTCGCCGACATCCTGGAAAGCATCATCATGCGCAATTCGTAATTCACAGTCACGGAGGAAGCGATGTTTTGTGATCTATGGCTGATAGCCACAGTGGTTGCGCTCGCGCTCGCCTTCGACTTCGTCAACGGCTTTCACGACACCGCCAACGCGATCGCCAGTCCGATTTCCACGAGGGCGCTGAATCCGCGTTTTGCCGTTTTATTGGCTGCCGTAATGAACTTCGTCGGAGCACTGACCTTTACCGGTGTGGCTAAAACCATCGGCGGCAAAATCGCCGACCCGATGAAACTAGAAGCAGGGCTCTACATCGTCCTGGCCGCCCTTATTGCCGCGATCTTCTGGAACCTCGTCACCTGGTATTTCGGAATGCCGTCAAGCTCATCGCACGCTCTGATTGGAGCCTTGGCAGGAGCCGTCGTCGCCGCGGCGGGGTTCTCGGCCGTTAATGCAGGCGGTTTTACTAAGATTATTGCTTCCCTTATTCTCTCGCCCCTGGTTGCCGCCACAGTCGGCTATACGCTGATGAACCTGGTAAGAATTATCTTCGCCAACGCCAATCCCCATAGGATTAATAACCGTTTCCGCAGAGCACAGCTCTTCACCGCCGCCTTCCAAGCCTTTACCCACGGCACCAATGACGCACAAAAAACCATGGGTATTATAACCTTCGCCCTTGTTGCCGGCGGTTTTCAGGATACCCTGGAAGTAGCGTTATGGGTTAAAATCGCAGCAGCCCTGGCTATGGCCCTGGGTACTTACAGCGGCGGCTGGCGCATCATTAAAACGGTGGGCACGCGTATTTTCCCGCTGCGCCCGTCAAGCGGTTTTTCGGCAGACTTCGGCTCGGCCATCACAATTCTTACGGCAACCCTTCTCAGCCAGCCGGTCAGCACAACCCACGTCATTTCTTCGTCGATCGTCGGTGTGGGACTGGCCCGGCGGTCCTCGTCGGTAAAGTGGACCACCACCCGCAACATGGTTACGACCTGGGTTTTCACCATCCCGGCGACGGCCGTCGTCGCCGCATTATCCTTCGAGCTGCTCCGCCATATTTTTAACATCCCCTAAGCCCTTTATGCTACGAAAAAAATTTTGGCATTCCCGAACGGCCCGGCACTCAATTCTACGAGTAGAGTTGCCATAGATAGAACTTTCTGGCGTCTCGAAGACTGATAGTAGCTCTGAATGTAATGGTTGTTAGAGTTGAGTGCCAGGGAGTCCTACTACCTACTACTAAGAAAGGCCGCACCCCAGTGGATGCGGCCTTTCTTGTCACTGTACCTCCATGATGATCGGCAAGATCATCGGCCGTCGGCCCGTTTTCTCGTACAAGAACTTGCTGAGTGTTTCACGCATCTCCGATTTTAACGCGGACCACTCGCTGATCCCACGCTTGGTACACTTCTCCAGAGCTTCGCGTACCTTTTCTTTGGCATCGTCCATCAATGCCTCGGATTCGCGGACGTAAACGAAGCCGCGCGACACAATGTCAGGTCCGGCCAGGATCTCTCCCTGGTTCTGATCAATGGTCACCACGACGATCAGGATGCCGTCGAGCGCAAGCTGTTTACGGTCGCGCAGGACGATGTTGCCGACATCGCCTACCCCGAGCCCGTCAACCAGGACCTTCCCCGAGGTCACGCGGCCCGCTATGCGGCCTGCCTTTTTCGTAAACTCCAGCACTTGCCCGTTTTCGGCCACAAAGATATTCTCAGGCGGGATTTGCAGGCTTTGAGCCAGCTCGGCGTGTTTTTTGAGCATCCGGTATTCCCCGTGGACCGGTACGAAGAATTTGGGACGCACAAGGTTTATCATCAACTTGAGTTCTTCCTGGCTGGGATGGCCTGAAACGTGGATGCCTGACATAGGCTCGTAGTAGACTTCAGCTCCAAGTTTCAGCAGATGGTCGATAATCCGGCCGACAAGTTTCTCATTGCCGGGAATTGGCGTGGCTGAGATGATAATGGTATCACCAGGGAGAATGTCCACCTGCTTGTGACTATCCATTGCCATCCGCGTCAGGGCCGACATGGGTTCACCCTGACTCCCGGTAGTCAGCAATACCACTCTATTGCGAGGCAAGCGGTTGGCTTCCTCGATGTCGATCAGGGTATCGGGGGGGATATTCAGGTAACCCAGCTCAAAAGCCGTATTCACCACGTTAACCATACTCCGACCCACTACCGCTACCTTGCGCCCGTGCCGGTGCGCCGCCATAATCGCCTGCTGCAGGCGATGCACGTTTGAAGCAAAGGTGGCGACCAGAATCCGTTCCTTGGCCTTGCGAAAAGTACGGTCAAACGTCTCCCCGACCACGGACTCGGACATGGTAAAGCCGGGGCGTTCCACATTGGTGCTGTCCGAAAGCAATACCAGCACGCCCTTTTCCCCCAGCTGGGCAAAACGGTGCAGATCTATCATCTCCCCGTCCACCGGCGTATGGTCGATCTTAAAGTCGCCGGTATGCACCACTACACCCAGCGGCGTGTGCAGGGCCAGACCCACGGCGTCGGGAACGCTGTGCGAAACGCGAATAAACTCCACCCCGAAAGCCCCGATGCGGATAACGTCGCGCGGTTTTACGATCCGGAGATCGGCCTGATCTTCGAATTCCTGTTCACGCAGCTTTCCGCTTAGCAGGCCGAGAGTCAGCTTTGTCCCGTAAACCGGCACATTCAGCTGTTTTAATACATAGGGGAGAGCGCCGATGTGATCCTCATGTCCGTGCGTGAGAACAATGCCCCGTACAAGCGACTGGTTATCGAGAAGATAGGAGATGTCCGGGATCACGATGTCGATGCCGAGCATCTCCTCCTCAGGAAACATCAGCCCGCAATCTATGACAACAATATCGTTGCCGTAGCGGACGGCCATCATATTCTTGCCGATCTCACCGAGCCCCCCGAGCGGGATTATTTGCAGTTTTCCATCGCGCGTCTGTTGTACACCTCCGTTTGCAAAATTTGCAAAAAAATAAAGAACCCAGTGCCGGTCCGTTCACGAATTCTGAAAACATTGTATATTTTTTTGGCCTCAGTAGACAAGTATGACCAAAAGAGAACAGCATACCTTAAAGGGATTCGCTGCGCGAATCCCTACTATCCCGGCGACCGACGACTAACGACTGACGACCAAATTAATTCTGCAATTCCCGAACGGGAATTGCTTCGAGTCCTAAGACTTACGACTTACGACCCTTTTACAGCAGCCCTGCCGAATGCATGAGCTTCTTGAGGGTTTCCTTCTCCTCGTCGCTGGCTTCAACGAGCGGCGGGCGCGGCGGACCGACCCCCCAGCCTAAAAGATTGAGCGCCGCCTTGACGGGTACGGGGTTTGTGGTGATGAAAATCCCCTTCATCATCGGGTAGAGCTCACGGTGGAGTTTTGCAGCCCGCCCCACATTGCCGGTAGTGAAGGCGTCGTACATCTCCTGGATCTGCCTCCCCATCAGGTGGGCAAGCACGCTGACGACACCCTTACAGCCAAGGGACAACAAAGGAAGCGTCATGGAGTCGTCGCCGCTGTAAACGGCAAAAGAATCCGGGAGTAAACGCAGCAATTCCGTGGCCTGATCGGTGCTGCCTGTCGATTCTTTCAGGGCGACGATGTTCGGGATCTCTGCCAAACGGGCAACTGTTTGCGGGAGGAGGTTGACGCCGGTGCGCGACGGGATGTTGTAGAGCATGATCGGGAGATTGGTAGACTCGGCGATGGCTTTAAAATGCTGGTATAATCCTTCCTGAGAAGGCTTGTTGTAGTAAGGGCATACCAGGAGCAGCGCGTCTACGCCGACTTTCTCCGCGGCCTGGGTCAGGGCAATGCTTTCCTTTGTAGAATAGCTCCCGGTACCCGCCACGACGACGGCCTTACCGCCAACTTCTTCCACAACGGCGCGAAAGAGCTCGACTTTTTCGTCCTTGCTGAGCGTTGGGGATTCCCCGGTTGTTCCACAAACGACCAGACCGTCGGAGCCGTTCTCCACCAGGTACCTGGCAAGTTTACGGGCCACAGGCAGGTTTACCTCAAGCGAACGGTCAAAGGGAGTCACCATTGCCGTTAGGACGCGCCCAAAATCAAAAGTCAATTATCTCGCCTCCCGAAGATGAAACTTTCCGTACAAAGCGCGAATAGCCTTCTCCATGTCCCGGCGTCTTACAAGCACCCAAATCGTGGTATACGAATCGGCGGACTGCAGAATCTCAATGCCCTGGTCGGTAAGGGCTTCAACGATACGGGCCATTACACCCGGCACGCCGGTCATTCCGGCGCCTACAGCAGCTATCTTCGCGCACCCGGCGGTCACTTCCGGGCGGCAGCCCATATCCTCAAGCGTGCGGACGGCTTCGGCCACGTCCAAATCCTTTACAGTGAAAGCCACAACGTCGGGATGCACGTTAATCAGGTCTACGCTGATGCCAGCATCAGCCATCGCGCGGAATACCTGGCGCGCCGTAATTCCCGCGCCTGTTGCCACTTTGATCTGGCTGATATGCTGTATATAGGTAATGCCCGTAATAAGCCGGTCAGACGTTATGTCAATGCTTCCGTTGAAAACCTCGGCATGGTTCGTGATCAGCGTCCCCGGCGCATCGCTGAAAGTTGACTTAATCCACACAGGAATGTTTTTCTGCATCGCGATCTCAACAGCGCGGGGATGTATTACTTTGGCGCCCTCCTGGGCAAGCTGGCATATCTCGTTGTAGGTAACTTTTTCCAGTGGTTTAGCCTCTGTAACGATGCGCGGGTCAGCGGTCATAACGCCATCCACGTCGGTGTATATGTCGATAGCCACGGCGTTTAAAGCGACTCCCAGGGCCGCGGCCGTCGTATCGCTGCCTCCCCGGCCGAGCGTAGTGATCTCGCCGTCTTCGGTGATGCCCTGGAAGCCCGCCACGACCACAATCTTCCCTTCCTCGGCGGCCTCAATGATCTTTTTGGGCTTAACCCGCAGGATCCTGGCCTCGTTGTGATAGGCATTCGTGATGATGCCGGCCTGCGGACCGCTTAAGAAGACCACGTTTCGCCCGTATTTACGCAGCGTTGCCGCGACGAGCACGCCAGAAATGATTTCGCCGCACGACATCAGCAGATCCTTATCACGCGGGGTGACGTTATCCCTCAAGTCATCGGTCAGACTGAGCAAGCTGTCCGTAGAGTACGGGTCCCCCTGTCTCCCCATCGCCGAAACGACAACCACCGGACGGTATCCCTGTTCCTCCGCCGCGACAACTTTGGCAGCGACACGGTCACGGAGCTCAGCGGTGCTCAAGGACGTTCCGCCGAACTTCTGTACCAAAAACCTCATCCTTAACCCCTCTCGCCACTTTCCTGGATCCTACGCGGATCCACGGAATGTCCTTAGACCATCCCGTAAGCGATCAGAATCTCCGCGATCTGGACGGCGTTCGTAGCGGCTCCCTTCCTGAGCTGATCGGCGACGATGAACATGTTCAAACCGTGGGCCGTGGAGTTATCTTGTCTTATCCTGCCCACAAAAACCTCGTCCCTGTCCGCCGTTAGCACCGGCATCGGGTACTTTTTTGCGGCAGGCTCATCATACACAATCACTCCAGGGGCCTGTTCCAGGATGCGGCGGGCTTCGTCAGGCAAAAGCGGCTTCTTGGTCTCGATGTTGACGGCCTCCGAATGACAGCGCACCACCGGTACGCGGACCGTCGTGGCGGTGATCCTCAGCGACTCGTCGTGGAATATTTTCCTCGTTTCCTTGACCATCTTCCATTCTTCCTTTGTGTAGTCGAGGTCCTGGAAGACGTCGATGTGCGGGATGAGGTTGAAAGCGATCTGGTACGGAAACACCTTCGGTTCGTACTGTTCACCGCTCAAGACGGCCTTTGTCTGTTCCTCCAGCTCGGTGATAGCCGCCGCGCCGGCCCCGGAAACAGCCTGATAGGTGGCCACGACGATCCGTTCGACGCCCGCAGCGTCGTAGATGGGTTTCAAAGGCACCGCCATAATGATCGTGGAACAGTTCGGGTTGGCGATAATGCCCTTGTGCCACCTGACATCCTCGGGATTGACCTCCGGAACGACCAGAGGCACCTCCGGATCCATTCTGAAAGCGCTGGAGTTATCGATGACAACCGCGCCTTCCTTAGCCGCCGTACGGGCGAACTCCTTGCTTGCCGCGCCGCCTGCAAACAGGGCGATTTCTACATTCCGAAACGAAGAATGCGTCGTCTCTTCGACGGTAATCGTTTCGCCCCTGAACTGGATCTTTTTCCCGGCTGAACGCGAGGTCGCCAGAAGGCGCAATTCCGAGATCGGGAATTTTCGCTCATCCAGAACCTTCAAGATTTCCTGCCCTACCGCGCCGGTGGCACCCACTACACATACGCTGCGTCCGCCCAACGTACAACCTCCCTCTCAGTTATAAGTCACCAATACAGGCTGCAACTGCCGTCCCTTTAGAGCTTCGGCGATCGTCGGCCCAACCATGTCCATTTTGGCTACGAGTGAATTTGGTTTGCCGGCGGGGTTATCCTGCCCGAAAGGAACGAAGTATACGTTTTTGGTATTCAATAGGGTACCTAAGTTGCGGGCATTCAATCCCAGCCCGTCATTCGTCGAGATCGCGATAACAACGGGACCCCCGTTTCTGAGATGGGCTTTAGCAGCCATTAATACGGGATTGTCCGTTATCCCGTTGGCCAACTTAGCCAGCGTGTTGCCGGTGCACGGGGCAATCACGACTACATCAATCAGTTTGTTAGGTCCAAGGGGCTCAACCCCGACGATATCTTTAAGCACCGTATGCCCCGTGAGCTCTTCAAGTCGCGAAAGCCACAAGGCCGCGGCGCCATAGCGCGTATCGATGGTGGCCACTTCTTGGGTAACAATAGGTATTATTTCGGCTCCTTCCGCCAACAACCCTTCAATTTGTTTGAACACCGCTTCCAAGGTACAGAAGGAACCGGTTATCCCAAAACCGATCCTAAGTCCTTTGTAGCGCATTAACAATCACCTCCCGTCCTCTGTGGAAGCCGGGGGTGACTCGGCAATAACTCTCGCCACAATCCGTGCCAGAATCTGACCTGCCGTCTTGGGAGCAACTATTCCCGGAAGCGACGGGGCAAGTTCAGCCGTGATGCCTAACTGTTCAGCAGCCTTAAAGTCTGTTCCCCCAGGCGCGGAGGCCAGATCGAGAATATACGTTCCTGGTGAAACGCGCTGCAAGACCGGTCTGTCAAGAACCATCTGCGGCACGGTATTAAATATTATCTCGGCCCTGCTGACGGCATCGCCCAACCTGTCGAAGTCAAACACCTCGCAACCCATCTCCAAGGCACGCGCCTGGGCAGCAGGGTTACGGGCCACCACAGTGGTCATCGCCCCCATGCCTTTTAAGAGCCTGGCAAGCGTTATCCCGGTTCGGCCCAAGCCGATAACAAGGGAACGAGACCCGTGAATGGTAATAAGTGTTTTGCTCATCGCCATCTGGATCGCGCCCTCTGCGGAGGGAATCGAGTTCAGGATGGCAAAGTCGTCGCGCTGGTTCAATTCAACTAGTTCCAGACCGTAACGCTTTACTACATCTCTTAAATACAGCCGCGCCAGGATACAGATCACCGGGCAGCTTCGCGGCACTTTCGCGAAGATGCGTTCCGGAATGGCAACCCATTCCCCGTTTAGGGTAGCTAAAAGCCCCTCCTGGTTTATGCCCGGCAAAGGAACGACAAGGGCATCGGCATTAGAAACCAGTTCCTCAAGGTCATCAGTCGTTGTAACATTGGGAACCCCGGTGTTGACCGGCAGGAAGGACATACGTACAAGGGCACCGTACTCCGCAAGCTGGGTTGCCGCATAAGCACTGCGAGCGTCTCCGCCCAGGATGCTTATCCGCACCCCTCTGATTGATTGCATGACTACACACCCCCTGGCTATACGACATCATATGAGCCGTTCCAGGGGGCGGTGCTTGTACGGAAACCCGCCCTTCTATTCGAAGATAAGTTTGTCCAGCCCGTAAACCAAACGATTTAGGCCCATAACCTTACGGATACCCAAAATAACACCGGGCATAAACGATTCTCGTGAAATGGAGTCGTGCCTGATAGTCAGAGTCTGGCCTTGGCCGCCGAAAACTACCTCCTGGTGGGCTACGAGACCAGGGAGCCGAATGCTATGGACCCGTATGCCGCCGTCGCACAACCCGCCGCGGGCCCCGGGAATCTTAAGCTCTTCGCGGCCGTCGTTATGGCGCGAGTCAGCCCTAACCGCAGCAATCATTTCTGCCGTTTTCAGGGCTGTCCCCGAAGGAGCGTCAAGCTTATGATCGTGATGCAGCTCAATGATTTCGACGGCAGGGAAGTAAGATGCCGCCATCTCGGCAAAGCGCATCATCAGAATGGCGCCAATCGCAAAATTCGGCGCCACCAACCCGCCAACCGAGCGTTCCTCGGAATAAGCCATCATCCGCTCCAGGTCGCCCTTGCCGATTCCGGTGGTGCCGACAACCGGCCGCACTCCCGCTTCAATAGCTATAAAGACATTTTTGACTACAGAAGCAGGAGTGGTAAAGTCCACCATGACGTCGGGACGGAGTGAACTCAAACACCTGTCAAGATCCGGCTCTATTTTTACCCCTGTCGGCCTGATGCCTGCCAGCACCCCGCAATCTTCACCCACGTGCGAAACATCAACAGCGCCGACCAGGGTTAAATCCGGTTCGTTGGCTACAGCTTTGACGACCTCCCGGCCCATTCTTCCCGCGGCTCCAGACACAACTACCGTAGGCACAAAAAACAACCACCTTTTTTACAAGACAAGATTTTTGCTTATTTGTATTACATAAGAAAAAGCTTGTCAAGATCGAGCGTCAGTCAATTGCCTCCGGTACTTCATTTCACTCGTTCTCGCGGACGATGATCTGCCTTCCTGCCGCCGACCCGTTAGGCGGCCGGTAGTCGGCAGGGATATAACCGGTAGACTCGCTGAGGACATAATACCGCTGCTTGTGAAGATAATTGAAGCGCACGGCGACAATTTCCTTTTCACCCGCGTTGTCTTTCAAGAAGCTCCTCCTTTCATCGATCGCCACCCCTGCTGCACAATGTTTACGTTGATCTGGGGCCCGTCCGGGAATTCCCGTCGTTCCACCGTCCCGCGGAAAACATACGCATCTTGCCCCGCTTCAGACTCGATGAATCCTCCCGCGACCTCGAAGGCCACACGGCTTGCCCCAGCCAGCAGTGTCGCCGGGTCAAACGGCTCGTCAAGACGCAGCCGGTCACGGTACTCTTCGTATAGATCCCACATCAGGTTTTCCATTTCCCGGTCCGGCTTTGTGATGTTGAGGCCGATCTCGGCGCTCGCCTCCTGGCGGGATATCATGTGATTATGCGCGTAAAGCTTCTGTGTCAGGCTGTCCACGATATGTTGGATCCGTTCAGGTTCATACCTATTTTGCGGTATAGAGAGAAGCCTTTTGGCCAAAGAACGCACCAAATTGTAGTTCCGGTGCACGTTACCCAGAGCCAGTGGGTGGATGGTCTCGGCCAGCCTGAGAAAAGCCTGTGTAAGAAAAGGCTCCATCCTGATGTGCGCCTCCTCGCGGACCAGGGCGAGATAAGCGTATACATCCTCGACGTTGACCGGGATCCTTGCCGCCGGATTGACCGGGTCCTGAGGATTAAAGGCGTTGACCACACTTGGATCAATCGGGCCCAGCTCGGCCAGGGGCGTCATCAGAATCTCGTCGGCCCCAAGACACAGTAGCGTACCGGCGCTGTAAGCCCTGAAAGGCACCAATACCGAAAACCGGGGAGCGAATTCGCGGAATAGATGCACCAGCCTCCAGGGGGTAAGGACATCCCCTCCCCGTGTGTAAAGGAAGAGGTCGATCCCCCGAGCCGGGCTTACTTTACGCAGGTGCCGGTAAAACACGGGCACAGCATCTGGCGCTATACGCGTGCTTATGTTTTCACGGTCGCCGGTAAAAAAAGTGATGACGGCGGTTTGCCGTAATTCTCCTATTCTGCGCAGGAGCTCAACACGCCTTCTATAACCCAACGGGAGGCCTCCAAAGTCCGTTTCCACATAGTATAAGTTGTCGCTGGCTTTCTCAAACAGTTCTATAAACGGCAAGATCCCGCCCGATTGAAAGGCGGGATGTGGGTGACAGGTGAAGCTTTCAACAACCCCTTGGAAATCGAAGGTAGGGAGATGAAAGATACAAAAGGCTACAAGGCGAACTTTCCAAGGCTGTCCGAGGTATTGTCCAGGTCGACGACGATAACGTCGTTACCTATCTTACGGACGGCCTCCCAGGGCACGACAAGCCGCTTGCCTTCAAACCATATGTTCAGGAGATTTGGTTTCCGGGGCAGGACAAGCGACTGAATTCTTCCGGTATGCGAATCGATGATCAAGTCGGTTTCGCCGATCACACCAAGACGGCATCCGTTGTACAGGTTGACAATTTCCTTACCAAATAGCTCTGACAGTCTCATGCCGGTTAGCCTCCCTACCGTACCACAAACCGGCGGTAAAAGTACTGGACAAACGCCTGAATTATGGCCAGGCTCAAGGAGAGCGTGGCGACAGGGTCGATATCCATACCGCCCAGATTGACCAGTGAAGGGACCTTAATCTCGAGAAAGCTAATGAAAAGCTGGAGCGACAGGTATATACCCCCGCCGACCCCAAGGAGGCCTGTGATAGCGCGGGACAAAGGGGACGGTTCGTTAAGATCCCAGGACTTGGCGGCTCTGTAAACCTGTGGACGACTGCGCTCCCAGACGAAAAAGGCGCTCAGAAATATGAAAGCCAGCAGAAGGAATATAAGGGTTCCCATACTTCCACCCCCTGATAATGTCTATGGGACAGGTTGTGGAAATATGTCCACCCTGTTTTCCAAAAAGATTGACTTTTTAAATGCCCGTAGAGCCGAAGCCGCCGGCGCCGCGCTCGCTGGACGACAGCTCTTCTACCCATTCCAGCGCCGGCTTGACCAGCGGCATAACCAGCAGCTGCGCGATCCGGTCACCGGTCTTAACGGTAAACGGTTCCTTTCCCAGGTTGATCAGCGGGCAAATGATCTCGCCGCGGTAGTCCGCATCAATGACGCCCACCGCATTAGCCAGCGTAATGCCGTGTTTGGCCGCCAGGCCGCTGCGCGGGAACACCAGGGCAACCAGCGACTCTGAAGGCAATTCGATAGCTATGCCGGTGGGCACCCTGACGATTTCACGAGGCGCCACGGTTACCGGGCGGCTGATGCAGGCCGGCAGGTCCAGGCCGGCCGAACCCCTGGTCGCGTAGCGGGGCTCAGGCACGCTCTCGCCGATGAGCGGGGACACCTTTTTTACTTTAATGTGGCAGTTACCATTAATTTGCATGTTTTCCTCCTTATGGTCTTAGTTCGAATATTGAAAATTAGTTTAAAGAGGCCTGGGTTTACCTACCAGCAACTTGCGGAGCTTCGGGAACCCGGCACCCAATAGGAGTTCCGGTCGCTTACCGTTAATTAAAAAGGAGTGGCGGGGTCGCCACTCCGTCGTAATCCAAAAAGGCTCTAAGAAAGCCTCCCCAACGCCTCCTGCCAAAACCGGCCGTCCTCCCAGGCGCCTACAGAGGCCAGGCAGAAGGCGTCGGGACGCAGCAGCTTGAGGGCGAGGTCCTGGACCTGTTCCGCAGTCACCGCCTCCACCTTCTGCACGACTTCATCCGGCGTAACGATCTTGCCCAGGTAGAGCTCCGATTTTCCCAGCCTGGTCAGCCGGGTATTAACGCTTTCAAGGTTGAGCAGGAAATTCCCCTTGATCTGGTCCTTGGCCCTTCTCAGCTCGTCCTGGCCAACAGGCTCCCGCCTGAGGTTCTCGATCTCGGCCATGACCAGGCCCAATACCGTGTTGACGTTGTGGCTCGACAGCGCGCAATAGATACAGAAGATGCCGGTATCGTGATACGAGCTGTGATAGGAATAGATGTTGTAGACCAAACCGCGGTCCTCGCGGATCTTCTGGAAAAGCCGCGAGCTGATGCCTCCGCCGAGAACGGTGTTGAGCACCTGAATCTCGTAAATTCTTTCGTCGCCGAACGGAAGGCCTTGCGTGCCAATTACCAGGTGCACCTGCTCGGTATCCTTAGCCTTAAAGTTAACGGTTGGAGAAGGTGTAGGGGTATCAAGCTGCCTGACCCGCGCCGTCGCCGACAGGTTCCGAAACGTCCCTTCAAGCTGCGCTACAACCTCCTCGTGGCTGATGTTGCCGGCGGCGGCGATCACCATCCTGCCGTCGAGGTAGTGACTGCGGTAGAAAGAAAGTAAGTCTTCCCTGCATATATCCCTTACGACATCGGCGTTACCGATCACTGGCCTGCCCAGAACGTGCCCCTTCCAAAGGGTGCTCGCAAACACATCGTGCACGAGTTCGTCAGGAGCGTCTTCGTACATCTTGATTTCTTCCACGATTACGTTCTTTTCCCGCTCAATGTCTTCCTCTCTGAAGCTGGAATTGAAGAGCATGTCGGTCAAAACGTCAACAGCCAGGCCGAAATGCTCGTCCAAAACCCTGGCGTAATAACAGGTATATTCTTTGGTGGTAAAGGCGTTAAGCTGGCCGCCGACTGCGTCAAGGGCCTCAGCAATATCTTTAGCGGTCCGCTTGCTCGTCCCTTTGAACATCATGTGCTCTATAAAGTGCGACGCGCCGTTCAGCCTTTCGTTTTCGTCCCTGGAGCCGACGTCAACCCAAATCCCCAAAGCGGCTGAGCGGACGTAAGGGATCTCCTCCGTGAGAATGCGAACCCCGTTCTCAAGGGTCACCTTTCTTACCATACTTCTACCTCCCCACCAACAATTCGCGCCGTACCATGAAAATCCTGCAGCGGGTGCTTCCGGCTTCACGCTTTACAGCATATCCCAAATATGCGCCCTTAATTAACAAGGACCCGTTCATCGGGTCCTTGCATTCTGTTTTGCATTTTGTTCAATTAGCTGCGAAACTGTTCCAACCTCGTAACCCCGCATCTTAAGTTCGTCAATGAGGTCAGGAAGTGCCGCCGCTGTTGCTTCTGTCGGATGCATCAGGACTATCCCGCCGGGGTGAATTTTACGCGTTACGCGTTTAAGGATCGCCTTTTGATCCCTATATTTCCAGTCAAGCGAATCGACACTCCACAGGATTGTTTTATAACCCAGCTGTTCGGCAGCCTGCAGAACGGCCGTTCCCCGTTCTCCATACGGCGGAGCGTACAGGCGGGGCTTAACGCCCAGGATGTTCTGGAGCACCTCTTCAGCCTTTTGCATATCTCGCATGTTGCCTTCCACAGACAGCTGGTCGGGGTGGGGATGCCCGTAGCCGTGACTGCCGATCTCGTGCCCCGCAGCGGCCATTTCCTTTACAAGATCAGGAAACTTCGCCGCCCAGCGGCCGGTAACAAAAAAGGTTACCTTTACGTTTTTAAGCTTACAGGTTTCCAATATGGACGGCAGGCACTCTTCCCCCCAGTCCACGTTGATGGTCAGAGCAAGACGCTTCCTGTCTTCGGGTCCGTTATAAATTGGTTCCGCAACCGTCGGCATGACGGTCCTTTCCAGGCTCATCAGGTACCCGCCGATCAAGGGAATAACAACAGCAGCCGCAAGCAAAACAGCCTTCCTGCTGTTAAAAAAATATGCGCGCAAGTCCCTCACCTCATGTGATGACTATGCGGCCTGCCTTGCAAGTTTGCCATAAAAACAAACAACCCCCGGCAGGGGGGTGTTGAGAGGTTGATTAACTGGACCGGTTGCCGCCTCCGAAACGGGAACGTGGCCTCCGGCCGCTGCGCTCGCGGTCGCCGGCTTCCCCGCGGTCGGGTGCCGCAGCATCCCGGACCCCTTTATAAGCTGCCAACTCCTCGGGAGTCATCGCTTCTTTCCTGGACAGTTTCAGGCGTCCCTGAGAATCGTACCCGATGGCCTTAACCAGGATCTGGTCGCCTTCCTTGACAACGTCCTCGACAGACCGCACCCGGACCGGCGCCAGCTGCGAAATATGCACGAGCCCGTCCTTTCCGGACATGCCGAAAACGCCGGGAATAACCTCGACAAATGCACCGAAATCCATAACCTTGACCACGCGGCCGAGATAAACCTTGCCTATCTCCACCTCAGCCGTAATGGCGTTGATCAAAGAAAGTGCTTTTTCCGCTGCTTCGCTGTTGGGAGCAGTAATGAAGCACCGTCCGTCGTCCTCGATGTCAATATCAGCGCCTGTCTCCTCGGTAATCTTGCGAATGACCTTGCCTCCGGGACCGATGACCTCCCTGATCTTGTCAGGGTCGATAACGGTGTGCAGGACCCGCGGAGCATACGGCGACAATTCAGGCCTGGGCGCAGGCAGAAGCCCTTCGATCTTGTCCAGGATAAACAGCCGCGCATCCTTGGCCTGGGCAAGCGCCCTGGCCAGGATTGCAGTGTTGACCCCGGCGATCTTGATGTCCATCTGCAGCGCGGTAACGCCCTTGCGCGTGCCGGCCACCTTGAAGTCCATATCGCCGAGGTGATCCTCGATCCCCTGGATATCCGTAAGGATGGTGAAGTCATCGCCGTCCTTGATAAGGCCCATCGCGATACCCGCAACCGGGGCCTTAATGGGGACACCGGCGTCAAGCAACGCCAGGGTAGAACCGCAGACGCTGCCCATGGAAGTGGAGCCGTTCGAGGAAAGGACCTCGCTGACGATCCGGATGGTGTAAGGGAACTTGTCCTCCGACGGAATGACAGCCTCGATCGCCCTTTCAGCCAGGGCCCCGTGGCCGATCTCACGCCGTCCGGGAGACCGTATCGGACGTGTTTCCCCGGTGGAGTAGGAAGGGAAGTTGTAGTGGTGCATGAAACGCTTGCTTTCCTCGGCTTCAAGGTTGTCCAGAATCTGCTCGTCGCTGATGGCCCCCAGGGTGACGACCGAGAGAACCTGCGTCTGTCCCCGCTGGAACAGACCGGAGCCGTGCGTGCGAGGCAAGATGCCGGCCTCGACGGTAACTGGCCTGATCTCGTCAAGGGCACGCCCGTCGATGCGGATTTTCTCCTTGGTGATCAGCTCCCTGACCACTTCTTTTTCGGTCGCGTCAATAACTTCCTTGATCGCGGCCTCTTGCTCGGGGAAAGTCTCCAGAGCCGCAGCCACCAGCTCTTTTATCACGTTTTCGAGGTATTCTTCACGGGGCTTTTTCTCGAGGCGGTTGTCCTTGCAGTAAAGGACGGCCTCGCGCAGCTTTTGCCTGGCGTTCTCTTTAACCGAGGCAACGATTTCGGGGTCGGGCTCAACAGGAGGTACCTCTTCCTTTTCCTTGGCGAGACCCAGGGAAAGGCATTCGGCGCGTAAATCGTTAACAAACCGCACGATCTTTTTGATTTCCCCATGGGCGAAGTCGATCGCCTCAAGGATTACCTCTTCAGGGACTTCGTCCGCGCCAGCCTCGACCATATTAACGGCTGTTTCCGTGCCGGCTACGACAAGGTGCAGGTCGCTCTTGCCAGATTGCTCCAGGGTGGGATTGACGACCAGCTGCCCGTCCACCCGGCCGATGATGACCGCGCCTATGGGTCCATTGAAGGGGATGTCGGAAACCATCAGAGCGCAAGACGTCCCGAACATCGCTGTAATTACGGGCGCGCAGTCCTGGTCGACCGACATTACGGTTGCCACGACATGCACGTCCTTGCGCAGCTGTTTGGGAAACAAGGGACGGATGGACCGGTCAATCAGTCGCGCATTCAGAATAGCCTTTTCCCCTGGACGTCCCTCGCGTTTCATAAAGCTGCCGGGTATGCGCCCGACAGCGTAATGGCGTTCCTCATAGTCAACCATCAGGGGAAAGAAGTCAAGACCCTCCCGTAACTGGGCAGCCGTAGCGGCGACAAGTACTACCGTATCTCCGTAGCGCGCCAGAGCCGCCCCGCTGGCCTGCCCCGCCATCCGGCCGATCTCAACGCTCAGTTCGCGGCCGCCGATTTCTATGCTACGTCTTATATATTGTTGCGACATGTAATCCTTTTCCCTCCACATATCGTCTACGGTGATAGCAGAAAGGGGGGGTATTGCCCCCCTTATTTGCGCAAACCAAGTTTTTCAACTATAGCGCGGTACCTGGCGAAATCGTTTTCTTTCAGGTAGTTCAGCAACGCCCGGCGCTGCCCAACCATCTTCAGGAGCCCTCTGCGGGAATGAAAGTCTTTTTTGTGTTCCTTGAGGTGCTCGCTTAAAGTGTTGATGCGCTCCGTCAGGATGGCCACCTGTACTTCAGGCGAACCTGTGTCATTCTCGTGAATCCTGAACTTGCTGATAATCTCCTGCTTACGATCCGGGTTGAGAGCCAACAAAAACACCTCCATATTATGCTTGAATCGCTGCAAGCCAAGCGTGACGCCGGAGGTACGCTCACCCTAGCCTGCAGTTCATCACTTCCCGATAATGGTGATTACCAGGCGGCCGCTGGGAATGTCCTTCACAACCATATCAAATACCCGTCCCGAACGCGCGGTAAAACCGCGAAACCTCGTTGCCGCAACAATCGTCCCGGGAACAGATCTAGCCGCCGAAACAATATCGGCAATGCTTATATCCTGCTGGCGCATCTCTTTCAGGCGCTTGCGGGCATGTTCGGTAATGATGACACGCGTCATTGTCCACCCTTGGCCGCTTTTTCAGCAAGAAAGGTAAACAACGCATCGCTGAAGGCCACCAGATTCGCCTGTTCTATGTTAGCCGCCCGGTATAATCCCTCCAGCTCATCCCTCAACTGCCTGAAGTCATCGCTCAGACAGATCATCGCTATGTGCTCGGCCCACTTCTTTATTTCCGCTTCGGGCAGTTTAAGAAGCGCGTCGTTCATACCGGCACCCACCTTTACACCCGCCTTATTTTAGCATAGTCAAAAGCAGATGTAAACGTCATCCAACTTCTCTGGCAATCAGACAGCGCTTTTAATCAACGTTGACCGCACGGGCGGCGCGAATATCGTCTTCGATTTGTCGGATTAAATCCTGCACGCTGGCAAATTTTTTTTCATCACGTAAACGTCGTTGAAAAAGAACCCTGATTGGAACCCCGTACAAGTCACCCTGGAAGTCGAAGAGGTGGACTTCAATGTTTCTATAGTCGTTATTGTTTCCTTTAAAAGTAGGGCGCAAACCTACATTGGCCACACCCAGGTAGGTTTCGCCGTCAAGCTGAACTTTTACTGCATACACCCCATTTGGCGGGGTTAACAGGCTTTCGGTCAGCTCCAAGTTTGCCGTGGGAAAACCAAGGCTGCGGCCTCGCCTGTCGCCCTGCACAACGACCCCTTCAACAAACGGGTGGTATCCGAGCAGTTTTCTGGCTTCCTCGATGCGGCCCGCAAAAAGCTCTTCGCGGATAAGGGTGCTGGAGACAACCCGCCCGTCGATGCTTACGGGAGGGATGATGTAAACCTCGAAACCGTGCAGGGCTCCCAGCTTCTTCAAAGTCTCCGGCGTGCCCTTTCCCTTGTAACCAAAGGTGTAGTTGTAACCGACGAAAACCGCTTTAACGCCCAGTTCCCGGACGAGCACCCTGGCCGCGAATTCCTCCGGCAAAAGCCTGGCGAAGTCCAGCGTAAACGGGACCGCGAGCAAGAGCTCCACGCCAAGGCGCTCAATCAACCGTTCCTTGGCCTTTGGCGAGAGCAGCAGGGGGGGCGCTGCCTCCGGCCGGAGAACGGCAAGGGGGTGGGGGTTAAAGGTAAATATGGCCGGTGTGCAGCCGTTTGCTCGCGCTCTTTTGACCACGTTGGAGATGAGTTCCTGGTGTCCGCGATGCACACCGTCGAAGTTTCCCAGGCCAAGCATAATCCGAGGGTATTCAGTTTTGAGACCGTGAAACTCGGTTCTTACATCCACCCTACGGCGCCTCCCCGTCGTCCTGTCTTGCCCAGACCCATACGGGCCGGAAAGAAACTGGTTCGGTCTCGCAGCATTCAGCAACGGCCAAAAGCCCGCCATCGTCCATCAGCCTTACGAATCCTTGCAGCTTTTCGGGCATTGATGCCACGCCCGCCGCGAAGAGCCTTCTCCCGGAAAGCACAGCAGCTCGGGCGCTCGGCTTGATAACGACACCCGGCAAAAAGGCCAGTGCTTCGTTAACACCGATCAGTTTTTGCTTTAGTCTACCCCTGGCGGCTAAAAACCTCACCTCTTCAAGCGTAAGAGAGGACTGAAGGTCAAAACTGCCAACCGACGTGCGTAAAAGGAAAGAAAGATACCCGCCTTTTCCCAGACGGCTGCCCACCTCGTGGCATAGTGTCCGGACGTACGTCCCCTTTGAACAGTGCACATCAAATAAGGCACGGGGATTGCTTGTTCCCAAGCCGGTAAGGCGTACGGGCCTGATTGAGTACACCTCGATGGCCCTTGGCTCACGCTCCACTTCCAGGCCCTGGCGGGCGATTTCGTACAGTTTTTTGCCTCCCTGCTTCACGGCGGAAACCATGGGCGGAACCTGCATTTGCCTGCCTTCCAGGCTATTGAGGGCAGCGAGAATGTCTTCCGCACTCAGCGAGGAAGCGTCATCACGCGAGGTAATCTTTCCGTAAGCGTCTTGCGTATCAGTTGCAAGACCGAAGGTCACTTCGGCACGGTAAGTTTTATCGTTGGCACTGAGGAACCGTATGCTTCTGGTAGCCCTGCCCAGGCAGACTACCAGGACCCCGCAAGCACCAGGATCAAGCGTCCCGCTGTGACCGACTTTCTTTAAGCCGCTCTGACGCCGAACAAAGCTGACAACATCATGCGAGGTCATCCCCGGGGGTTTTAGGATATTTAGAATACCGTCCATGCAAAGCCTCTCTTGCCGCCGTAATTGCAGCGTTAACCAAACGTTGTTCAACTTCCTCGTAGGGGCCCTCGACCGAGCAACCCGACGCCCGAGGGTGACCGCCCCCGCCGAAAAGCTGGGCCAGTTTGCTGACGTCAACAGCGCGCTTGGAGCGGAAGCCCACCTTGTACCGGTTAAGCCCTGTTTCTCTGAAGAAGAGGGCGACCTCGACGCCTTCAATCACGCGCGCGTAATTGATCAGGCCCTCCGCTTCGTCGTCGGTTGCTCCCGCTTCCCTTTCCATTTGGCGCGTCATTCTCATCCAGGCCACTGTTCCGCACGGACTCACCTTCAGCGTGCCCAGCACGGCATGCAGCAGGCGGAGGGAAGACAGCGGCTTTTCATCATAAATCAGCGTGTTAACCTCTGAGGGCGATAAACCGCACTCGATAAGCCTTGCCACGCGGAGGTGAGTTCCGGCGGTAGTGTTGTCATAGCGAAAAGACCCAGTGTCGGTGGAGATCGCCGTGTATAAACAGGTCGCGATATCCAGGTTCAGCGGGACCCCCAGCAGTTCTCCCAGGTCAAAGACGATTTCCCCTACCGCCGAAGCCTTGGGGTCAATGTAATTGTGGTCGCCATAAGGAGGCGTAGATGCGTGGTGATCGAGGTTTAAAACAGTAAGCCCCGGCTTATCAAGAAGCACCCTCAGTGCCTCGCCTATTCTTTCCGGAACCGAGCAGTCGAGCACAACAAAGAGATCGTAATCCCCTTCCGGAACCCGGCCGATTAAGAACTTGTCCACTCCCGGTAAGAAAGCGTAAGTTGACGGGATAGGGTCGTTGCTCACAAGGGTGATCTTCTTGCCCAGGTGCTCGAGCATCAACCCCAGGGCGGCTGTCGAGCCCACGGAATCCCCGTCGGGCATGACATGCCCGGCCAGAATAACGCTGCGCGCCTTGAGCAGTATATCCGCTATTTCTTGCAGGCCTTTATTCATTACCCCCGGGCCTCTCCCTTTTCAGCTCGTCCAGAAGAGCACTGAGACGCATCCCTTCGCTTATGGAATGATCCAGCTTAAAGGTTATTTCCGGAGTATGCCGCAGCCTGATGCGCTGGCCGAGTTCAGTCCGCAGATAACCCTGGGCCCTCGTCAGTGCCTGCATGCACTGCGATTGCTGCTCTTCTGGGCCGAAGACGCTGACGAAGACCTTAACGTGCCTGAGGTCCGGGGAGACCTCGGCTCCGGTTACGGTGATAAACCCGATACGCGGGTCCTTCATCTGTTGCAGCAGATCAGACAACTCTTCTTTGATAACTTCAGCCAGACGCTCCGGTCGGTAGCCCATCGGCCGGCACCTCCTAAAGCTCGCGCTTAATCATTTCAGTAGTGAAGAACTCAAGTTCGTCGCCTTCACGAATATCGTTGTAGTTTTCCAGCGTCAGCCCGCACTCGTAACCTTGCGCTACTTCCCTGACATCGTCCTTGAAGCGCTTCAACGATGATAGCTTGCCCTGATAAATCACCACTCCGTCACGGATCAGCCGCACGCCTGCGTCGCGTGTTATCTTGCCCTCAGTCACGTAGCATCCGGCGATATTGCCCAGCTTGGAGGCATGGAAGACCTTGCGGATTTCGGCGTGTCCCAGCACAACCTCGCGGTATTCGGGCTCAAGCAGGCCGGAAAGGGCAGCGCGAACATCGTTGATGGCGTCATAAATGACCTGGTAGAGCCTTATTTCAACCTTTTCCCGTTCTGCAGCGCGGCGGGCATTGACGTCGGGCCTCACGTTAAAGCCGATGATGATCGCGTTCGAGGCCGATGCGAGAAGGATATCGGTTTCCCTGATCGCTCCTACTCCCTGGTGGATCAGGTGAACCTTCACTTCTTCGGTGCTCAAGCGCTCAAGAGCTTGCGCCAGAGCCTCCACAGAACCCTGGACGTCAGCCTTAAGGACGAGCGGCAGCTCCCTGACTTCACCTTCCTGGATACGCTTGAAGACATCCTCCAGGCTGATCCGCCCGACGGCTTTAAGCTCTTCCTGGCGCTTTTTGGCCTGCCGTTTCACGGCTATCTGCCGGGCGATTCTTTCATCCTCGACGACAAAGAAGGTGTCGCCGGCTGCCGGCACCTCGGAAAAACCAAGTATTTCAACGGGCATCGAAGGACCCGCCTTCTTAACCGAACGGCCTTTATGATCGATCATCGCCCGCACCCTGGCGAATACCGGGCCGGCAACGATGGCGTCGCCCGTCCGCAGTGTTCCGTTCTGCACCAGGACAGTGGCCACCGGACCGCGTCCTTTATCCAGCTTGGACTCCACGATCGTCCCTCGGGCCAACCGCTTCGGATTGGCCTTCAGCTCGCTCATTTCAGCAACCAGGAGCACCATTTCCAAAAGCTCGTCAAGGCCCTGGTGCTTCAGGGCAGACACCGGGACAGCGATAACGTCCCCGCCCCACTCCTCGACAACGAGTCCGTGCTCGGTAAGCTGCTGCTTAACACGTTCGGGGTTTGCTTCCGGCTTATCGATTTTATTGATAGCGACGATGATCGGCACCCCCGCCGCCTTGGCGTGGTTAATCGCCTCAACGGTTTGAGGCATAACGCCGTCATCAGCCGCAACAACAAGGATGGCTACGTCAGTAACCCGGGCGCCGCGCGCGCGCATCGCCGTAAAGGCCTCGTGGCCCGGGGTATCGAGGAAAGTAATCTTCTTACCTTTATGCTGAACCTGGTAAGCCCCGATATGCTGTGTAATACCGCCATGCTCCGTAGCAGTGACGTTGGCATTGCGAATAGCGTCAAGAAGCGAGGTCTTACCGTGGTCAACGTGACCCATAACTGTCACTACGGGAGGCCTGGGCTCCAAGTCGCGAGGGTCGTCCTCTTGTTCCTGAACCAGTTGAATTTCCTCGATGTCTTCCTCTTTCTTGATCTCTACCGGGTAGCCCATCTCGGTGGCCACGATAGAGGCCGTATCAACATCTATCTCCTGATTGATGGTCGCCATGACGCCGAGCATCATCAGTTCCTTGATAACGTCAGCAGCCTTGACGCTCATCTTCTCGGCAAGGTCTTTAACGGTCAGTGAATCGGTCAAAACCACCGTGCGCTTTTCGACCGGGGGCTTCTCCACGCGCGCGGGCCGACGGCCGCGCGGTAGAAGCTTGGCCTCACTTACCGAGGGCTTGCGTTCATCCCACCGCTTTTCGCGCGGACCCCGCTCCCTGTTCGCGGCAAGGCGCTGCTGAGCAGCTCCCTTATCCGGTTTTACCTCTACAACCTGCGTCGGCGGTTTGGGAATAGCCTTGTTCAGGTCGAGCAGACGGCCCGGACGACCTGCCGCCGGCCGGGGACCAGCCGGTCGGGGGCCTCCGGGACGCGGGCCTCCGGCATACCCTCCGCCAGGACGGGGACCTGGGGTCTGGGCACCGCGTAACCCTGCGCCCTGGTCGCGGACCGCCGGACGCCCATCGGGCCGGGCTCCTGGCTGCTGATGCGGTGGGGCGCCCCCAGGACGCGCCCCGGCGGCACGATTATCGCGGTGCGGCTGCTGGCCCTGAAAAGGCGGCTTCGGCACGGCCCCACCGGGGGCTGCCGGCCTTCCCTGATATGCGGGACGGCTCGGTGCAGCTTTCCCCTCCTGCCTGGCAGGTGGCTGGGCAGGAGGAGCCGCAGGTGGAGCGGGTTGGGGAGCAGGCGCCGTCCCCGCCTGGCCCCGTGCCGCCTTCGCTCCGGCTTCGGTTACCGCAGGCGCCGTCTTTGTAGCTTCTTCGCGTCCCTGCGCGCGGGCCGGGGCCTCGGCAGGCGCCCGAACATCCACGGCAGGCTCGCGCGCCGGCTCCTCGGGCTTCTTTTCCGTTAGGAACGGAACCGGGGGCTTGATATTGCCGGGCAGGTTCAGCGGCCTTTCCACAAATCTCCGGTCGGGTGGTCGCTGTGGAACGTTATCGACTAGACCTGGTCCATACTGGCTAAGGCGGACAGGGCGGGGCTTGGGTGCAGGTCCAGGGGCAGCGGGCCCAGAAGCAGCCGGTTCAATCTGGACCTTCCGCGCCCCAGCATCGGGCGGCAAGGCGCCAGCCTCGGCATCCGGGGCGGAAACCTGCTTTTTCGAAGGCTGCTTGGCATCTTTGCGTCGCGCATCGGCACCGTCTTTGGGGACCGATCTGCCCAAATGCTTGCTTACCGCGGCGATTTGCGCCTCATCCAGGGTACTTAAGGGCGACTTGACGCTGATACCCAGCCCGCTTAGAACGTTCATCAGCTCCTTGCTCTCAAGACCCAGCTCCTTAGCAACTTCGTGTACTCTCTTTTTGCCCACCGAACCACCTCCAAATTACCGGGACACCAGGGCCTAGTCTTCCGGTTGCTTTAATAAGCTAAGAATCCTTTTCGTTAAATTCTCGTCAAGCAGAGCAAGCACTGCTCTCGGCGATTTGCCCACAGCCGCGCCCAGCTCTCCTTTTTGTCCATAAACCACGTAGGGAACACCAAACCGCTTCGCCAACGCGACAAAATCATTTCGCGTACTGGGCGCCGCGTCACCCGCGATAATTACCAGTTTGGCCTGGCGCCGCTCCAGCTTGGCCCGAACGCCTTCGTCACCTGAAACCACGCTGCGGGCTCTTTGCCCCAGGCCCAGCAGTTTGAATACCGAGTTCACGCCCTTCAATCTCCTCCCGGACCTGAAGTAAAACCTCCTTGCCGACATTGCACTGCAAAGCCTTGGCAAGCCTCTTCGCACTTACGGCAGCATCGAAGCACCGGGCGTCCGGGCAAATGTACGCGCCGCGTCCGGCTCTCTTCCCCGTTAAGTCGAGTTCTATATTTCCTTCAGGCGTCCTGACAATGCGTATTAGCTCCCGCTTGGCCTTCATCTCCTGGCAGCCGACGCATTTGCGCAGAGGGACCTTCTTAACGCGAGCCACCTTAACCCCCCATTAATCTTCTCTTAAATTTCGTAGCCTTGTGACAGATACTCCTGATATATCTCGGCCATCTGGCTCTCGCTCTTGATGTCTATCTTCCACCCCGTCAGTTTGGCGGCCAGGCGCGCGTTCTGCCCTTCCTTGCCTATCGCCAGTGAAAGCTGGTAATCAGGGACAATAACGCGCGCTATCTTTTCGTCTTCCCAAACCTCGACGGCGATTACCTTCGCCGGGCTCAAGGACGCAGCGACGAATTTTGAAGGATCCGGATACCATCGCACCACGTCGATTTTCTCCCCGTTCAACTCGTTGACAATGGCCTGGACCCGCACACCTTTGGGACCGACGCAGGCACCCACGGGGTCGATGTTCTCGTCACTCGAATAGACGGCGATCTTGGACCGGATCCCCGCTTCGCGGGCAATTGCCTTGAGTTCCACGATACCCTCGTGAAGTTCCGGCACTTCGATCTCAAACAACCGCTTAAGAAGACCGGGGTGGGTTCGCGATACCATAATTAATGGACCCTTGCTGGTCTTCTTGACCTCCACGATGTAGGCCTTGATCCTTTGCCCCGGCCGGTATATCTCCCCCGGAATCTGTTCGTTCGGGGCCAGCACGGCCTCAGCCTTCCCGAGTTCTATATAACAAGTGCGCTGTTCGATGCGCTGGATCGTTCCCGTAACGACGTCGCCCTCGCGATTGGAGAACTCTTCAAAGACGATGTTGCGCTCGGCCTCGCGAATGCGCTGCACCACAACCTGCTTCGCTGTTTGCGCGGCAATCCGCCCAAAGTTTCGGGGTGTGATTTCAGTTTCCACCACGTCGTCTAATTCATATGCCGGATTGATCTTTCTTGCTTCTTCGAGGCTGATCTGCTGTCCGGGGTCTTCCACTTTTTCAACTACGGTACGCTTGGCAAAGACCTTGACGTCGCCAGTATGGCGGTCGATATGCACTCTAGCGTTCGTGGAAGAACCAAAATTGCGTTTGAAGGCCGACAGAAGCGCAGCTTCGATCGCTTCCAGCAAAACGTCAACAGCGATAGCCCTTTCTTTTTCCAGGTCGCGCAGAGCCGCTAGGAACTCACTGTTCATGTGACACCCTCCATACGTAACCCTCTATAGTTCAAGGGCCAGACGCGCGCTGGCGATAGAACTCCAAGGGATGATAATCTCTTCCTTGCCGGTGTCGAGGAGAATACCGTCATCCTGGCTCGCCTTGATGCGCCCGGAAAATCGCTTACGGCCATTGACCGGTGCAAACGTCTTGATGTTAACCAGACGCCCCTCGAACCGCACATAATCCTCTCTTTTTTTCAGCGCCCTCTCCAACCCTGGAGAGGATACTTCCAAAAAATAGGAGTGCGGAATGAGATCAACCTCGTCAAGAACCCTGTCAAGTTTTTCCGATAAGCCCTGACAATCAACAAGCCCGACTCCACCGGGCTTATCAATAAAAAGACGGAGGTACCATTGCCCTCCCTCTTTCACGTACTCGACGTCCACGAGTTCCAAACCCTGGGCCTTAGCTAGCGGGGCAGCCAGTTCCTCTACCCTGGCTGCTACTTTATTGACGGTCACCCAAATCCTCCTCGTTCTCAATAAGTATTAAGACGAAGGAGTGGGGTCAACCCACTCCTTCGGAAAACTCCTTGCAATCCAAATCAAGGTAAGTATACCACAGCGTCGCAAGAGTTACAAGCACAAATAAGAAAAACACTGCCGTCGAGCCGATTTTCAGGTCGTTTTGTCCTGGACGGTTGCAACCTCATACCCTGACCGGATGATCGCATCCCTGACAAGCCCGGCAGCAGCCGGATCTTTGAGACGGACAACAACCTCCCCCGTGGGGAGGTTTACGTCGGCCGCGATCACTCCGTCAACACTCCGGACGGCCTTCTCTACCGCGCTCTTGCAATGCTTGCAAGACATTCCCTTGACAAGATAGCTTACTACAGCTTCGCTCAATTTAATTACCCCAGTATACTGTTGATTTTGTCCACAAGAGCGTCCTTGGCGACATACCCTACTTCTTGCCCGACGATCTTTCCTTCTTTAAAGAAAAGCAGGGTGGGGATGCCCTTGATGCCGAACTTCATGGCGAGTTCCCTGTTCTCGTCAACGTTGACTTTCCCGACCTTCATTTTACCCTTAAACTCGTCGGCTATCTGTTCAATAATGGGCGCGATACTGCGGCAGGGCCCGCACCATGCAGCCCAGAAATCCAACAGTACAGGCTCTCGGCTCTGAAGAACTTCCTGTTCAAAATTGCTTTCATTAATCTCGAGTGCCATCTGTGGAACCATCCTCCCAATTCTAGAGACTTAGGGGAAACACCGTCTCCCGTTCAAAACCTTCACCCGCTGGAACCACTGCTGCTGCAAGCGTTTGCACTTCCAGAGCGCGAGGCGAAAAGTGAGAATTCCCGGCGGACGTTGTCCGACAGACACTTGGGACACGTAACTTTCGCCCTCTCGGTTACGGGCAGCAAGACACTGAACTTATGCTCACAATCCTTGCATTTGTATTCGTAGATCGGCATTAGGTTGACACCTTTCCCTTTGGTTCAAACTTCTTAATATTTTAATACAGAAGATTCCGTTGGACAAGACCCAGTCCCCAAAACTCGGCTCACCTATTAGCCGCACGCATTGCTGCATCCTGACTGTTTGTAGAGCTGAATAAACTGCAACACAAACTGGAGTTCGCTGCGGCTGAGGTTACACGCCATGTTTAAAATAGCCTGGACATTGGGGTGCATCAACAATTCCCGCAGTTCGGGGTTCATCATGCTGAGCATCTGGTCGACGGCTCCGGGCTCCATAATGAAATAACAGGGCGTAACCCCCATGACTTGCGCCAGCTTCTCCAGAGTCTTCAGGGAAGGCTGGACTTTGCCCTGTTCAATCTGGCCGATCAGGCCGGCCGTAACCCCCGCCGCCCGTGCCAGCTGTGCCTGAGTCATCCCATATTCTTCACGCAGAGTTTTCAGTTTATGCCCCAGCGAGCCCTCGTAGCTCATGAGGACGAGTGCCGAAACCCCCAGTTCCTTAGCGATTTGCTTCAGTGTCGCCAGCGAGGGGTAAACCGACCCCCGCTCGATCTCGCTGAGGTACGAAGGCGAGATTCCGGCGGCCGATGCCAGATCATTCAAAGACATGCCTTTCTCCGTGCGGATCACCCTAATCTTTTCGCCGATGGACAGGGCTCCGTCTTTGCCTGATCCTCCGTCCAGCAACCGCACCTTGGAAACGTTGAGGGCCGCAGCAAGCTTCTCGATGGTCTTCAGAGAGGGGCGCTTAGATTCCCGTTCGATCTCCGAAAGGTAAGACAGAGACAAACGTGCCCGGCTGGCAAGTTCCTGGAGGGTGTAACCCCGCTCCTCACGAAGAAGACGGATCTGCTGCCCGCGAATAATCACGCTGATCACCCTCTAGAATGATACTACAAAACCCGAAGGGCGTATATAAACAAACTGGTACTTCCATTCTAATATAGCTGGGCTTTAGCGTAAATACGCTGGTACTAATGCAGGCGCAGTTCCGGCACAGGCCGTCCTACTCAACAAGAGCCTGCGCTATTTCACGGAACAGGGGTGCAGCCGTCTTTCCCCCGCTTTCCGCGTTCTCCACGAGGACAACGATGGCAAACCGGGGCCCGGCAAGCGGAAAATATCCCGCGAACCAGCCGCTGGTCCGGGTACCGTCACCTACCTGGGCCGTTCCGGTCTTTCCGGCACTCCCCAGTCCGTCAAGGTAGGCATCCTTACCGTTGCCGACCGTCGTTACCAGCTTCATCAGTTCCCTCAGCGTCGCGGCCGTGTCCGGAGACACGGCGCGTTTCCCCTGGTCACCCGGCACAGCCCGCACTCCCGTGCTGCCTTGCCGGATTTCCTTCACAAGCCGGGGCACGTGGTACACCCCGCCGTTCGCGATGGCCGACACCATTGACGCCACCTGCAGAGGCGTTACCAGTACAGGACCTTGCCCCACAGAAGCGTTAACGAGATTGTACGGCTCAGCAATCATATCCAGGTCCTGACGCGCATCGGGCGGGTATGGAAACCCCAGCAGTCGTTGCTCGCTTAAACCGAGACGCCGGGCATACTCGATAATCCCGTTGGCCCCGAGTTTAAGAGCTACTTTAGCGAAGGTGGGGTTACACGAGTTGGCGAAGGCGTCGGCGAAGGTCAGCCTGCCGTGGCCTTCCCCCTTCCAGCAAGTGATCATCTGCTCGTTGCGCCCGGTGCAGATAAACTCGGTCTCGGGCTTGACGATCCCTCGTTCAAGAGCGGCAGCGGCGACGACCGTCTTAAAGATCGACCCCGGCTGGTAGAGCGAAAGCGCGTGATTAACAAAGGCCTCCGTTTCCTTTATAGCCTCTCCGGGCCGGCGCGGATCAAAGCCTGGCCGTGAAGCCATAGCCAAAACGTCACCGGTCTGAACATCCATCACCACTACGGCGCCTGAAGCCATATGGTGATCGAGAGCATCCTCGGCAGCCTGCTGGAACTTCCGGTCAATGGTCAGGACGAGGTCCCGCCGCCCGGCATCGCGTTCCCTGTCCTCGACATACCCCAGGCCCGGTAGCGGTTTCCCGCGCGCGTCGACGTAACAGCGTGCCGTCTTGACCGGCCGAAGGCCTTTAAGATCCCCTTCGTAATACTTCTCAAGGCCCGACTTTCCTACCAGATCGCCCAGACGGTACGGTTTATCGTATTGCTGCAGGCTATATAACTCTTCCGCCGATTCGATGGGGCCAACGTAGCCTATGAGGTGCGAAGCCCGTTGGTTTTCTGTGTATCTGAGCACAACTTCGGCCACGTGCACTCCAGGCCACCGGGAAGCCTGGATGAGCCTCTTTTGGTTAGCGTTAAGGTTGTACGGAAGGCAACATGCGCCTTCCATGGCCGCATCGACCTCTACGCGGGGAACATTAAGGACAGCAGCCAGTTCTCCGGCTACCTTCGCCCTGTCTTCCAGAAGCTGAGGAATGACCACGATTCTGTCGGCTACTTCGTACCCAGTCAGAGGCACGCCGTTGCGGTCAAGGATGTTGCCCCGCGGTACCTCCTCCAGCGAAACACTGACCGAGACCTGCTGCGCGTTGGCCGCGGCAAGCCGCTCGTGCTCGCTGATCTGGATAACAGAGAGGCGCCAGACAAGCATTACCAGGCAAGCTACGAATCCCCATCCAAGTATGGCTACTCTTTTTTTGGCATACCCGGACACAGAAAAAACCTCGCAGACAGCTACCAGTTATTAATAGTGTGACCGGAGGTTTCTTCCAGTATCCGCGTCAGGAGCCGAACACCGCCAAACAGTCTCAGCGGTACTTGCGGATGTTCTCGTTATGCTCGGCAAGTGAACGGGCAAAGGCGTGGCTTCCGTCCGCTTTGGCGACGTAGTAAAGATACGGGACCCTGGCAGGATGAACGGCAGCTTCGAGGGACGCCCGCCCGGGATTGGCAATGGGGCCGGGGGGCAATCCCATAATCCGGTAGGTATTATACGGGGACGCTACCTCGAGGTCCTTGTAAGTTACTTGCTCGGTAGCAGTCTTGCCGAGGGCATAAAGCACAGTGGCATCCACCTGAAGGGGCATCCCCATGTGCAGGCGATTATGAAGTACTCCGGAAATAATGGATCGCTCATTATCGACTTTGGCCTCACGCTCGATTAAGGAGGCAAGTGTTACAGCTTGGTGAAGGGTGAGTCCAACCTTGGCTGCCTCTTCCTGAAGGTTAAGAAGCTCTGCCTCCTTGGCAAAACGTAAAAGCATCTGGTTGATGATGACTGTTTCGTTAACGTCCTTGCCGATGCTGTACGTGTCGGGGAAAAGGTACCCTTCCAGGCGCCTCTCGCCTTCAGGCAAATCTTTGACAAAAGCGATGTCGAAATCGTGATGGGCCGCCGTCTGCAAAAACCGGTCACGGTCTGCAAAACCCTTCTCGGCAAGCAGATCGGCAATCTGCTCGGTATTGTAGCCTTCGGGCACTGTAAATGAATAAAGCGTCCCCCGCCCCGCGACCAGCTGGCCGATAATCTGAGGAACAGAATCGCCGGGAGAAAGGTCATACTCGCCGGCCCGCAACGATCCGTCAAGACCTTTATACCACGTATAGATGCGAAAGGCCCTGGCGCTCCTGATGATATCCTTGTCAGCCAGCAGCTTGGCGATTTGGCCGCTCGTTGCCCTCACCGGGATCTCTACCCGCACCGTCGTTTTGCTGCCCGGAGCAGCGGGCCCCAGAGACGAAACCAGGCACAGCCCGACAAGCCCCGTTGCGATAGCGGAAAGGGCAAGCAAGACAAGAGCGAGGCGCAGCAGTTTGTCTTTTGTTACTGCATCAGCGAGAAATGTCACACCAGCAAGCTCCCAGGAGACCTTGAATCGGCCTCCGGATTCTTTATAAAGAACAGGCAATCAGTGTTGCTTGATTATACCATTTTCACGCTTGCCTTGGAAGCATGACATTCCCTCTCCCGCGGGATGTACCCAGCAGGCCATGTCTAATCGACTACCGGAGTCGCTGACTGGTCGATCAGGACCATGGGTTCAATAAACCTCTTGACAACCTCATCGACAACCAGTTCCATATGCACTCCCTGCGTGGCCACCACGGGTATAATGGGCTTGTAACGGTGGAATCGCTGGAGGAGTTTCACCGTGGTCGAGGTAACGCTGCGCGGCGTTTCATCCACCTTCGTCACGACCAGTACGTCGGCCTCGTCCAGAAGGATGTTTCCAGTATCCATCAGGATCTCGCTCTTTATGTTTGCCGGTACCACAGAGACCAGTACGTCGGCAATCTGGCGGCTCTCGGGAGATTTATAACCGTCGTTGATGCCGACGGACTCGATCAGGGCCACATCGGGGATGGTCGAGACCGGCGGAATATCCTTTTGGG
Organism: Bacillota bacterium; assembly: GCA_036804525.1. Classification (GTDB taxonomy): domain Bacteria; phylum Bacillota; class Desulfotomaculia; order Desulfotomaculales; family JASEER01; genus JBFLVT01. Next base: position 113,596 of record DAIRSE010000004.1, read on the forward strand.
AGAGGTGGCCCAACTCCAAAACCGACCGCACCTTGTTCAGGTCGTCCAGCGCCCTGCGAGCCTGCAGGATCAGCTGGTTCTTCTCTTTGATCAGGCTTATGCAGTGCCTCAGCACCCGTTCGATGTCCTCGGCTACATCGCGCCCGCTTTCCGGTATGGCGATCGTAACGTAGTTCGGATCGACCCCCTTGTAGTAATACGGTTTTTCATCCTGCACCCCGGAGCCGACGGCCAGCGCCTGGTACCCTCTGGCCCTCAACCCCTTGTAGAGCTCGCCAATAACAGTCGATTTCCCGGAATCGTTCCTTCCAGCAACCACAACCTTTTTCACGGCGGCACCTCCTTCTGCAGCCTTCTTCAGGAGTAACTAGTTAACTATATGCCGGCGCCGCCCCTTTATTAAATAAACAGTGATGGACTGCAGATTCACAGGCTGTTACGCAAACAAAAAACAGGTCCTTAAGAAGGGACCTGTTTTCCCGGCGTCCGCTTCTCAGCGGTCCGTTTCTTCTCTCCCGGCAGCCGGCGGCGGTTCCTCAGCGGCAGGTGGCAGGACGGTCTCGGGAATCTGCATATCGGCAGGGGGGGAGATCGTCGTAGGTTGTGCTTTGACACCGACAGCGACAATCTTGTCGAGGGGATGGTAATAACTCGACGGCAGTTTTTCCTTGTGGAGCTTGCCGTCATCCCATACCCAGCGTTCGGCCTCGGCCTTGTATCCCCGCAAGCCCTGGCGCTTGACTACCTCTTTCCCGGCCTCCAGATCGGGATCCTCCTCGCGGAGTACCTTGGGTTCGAAAGTCTGCGTCACCCAGCTTTTGATCTCGACGCGGCGGTTTTCCCGGACACGGCCGAAGACCTTGATGGTCAGATGGGACTTCCCTATTTCGGAACGAATATACACATACGTCGGATCAGGGTTCCTGAACTTGAAATCGATGTGCCCGTAAACCACTGTGGCGTCCCTGCCAATCGGAACATAAGCCACGGGAAGAGAGTGGTGAGAACGCTCCACTATCTCGAGGTTGGCAAGGAGTACGGCGTTGTAAAGCGTCGAGGACACCTGGCAGACCCCGCCGCCCATCCCGTCCTGGAACTCGTTTTCAATGATGATGGGCGCGTTTCGATAGCCCTGTTCAAGTGAGCGGGGGCCGACAATTTCGTTAAAGGAGACCGTTTCACCAGGAGCAACCAGAAGGTTGTTGATGGCCGAAGCGGCAACACTGACATTGTAAGAGCGGTCCACAAGTTTCGGATCGAAATAGGTTGTGTATTCGGCAATCTTTCCGGTGATACCCATAGCCCTTACCTCGTCCTCGGTATGCTGAGGGACAACGTGCGCCAGGCGCACGGCAACCGTGCCGCCGCTCTTTTCCTGCACCGTCTCCACAATATCCCTGTAAAGCCAATCAAAATCAACCCGTAGGCCGTCCTCACTGGGCACAACCACCACCCGATCGTCTTCGGTGATTTCAAAACCCGCATCGCGGGCCTCCCTGGTGAAGCCCCGCACCAGCTGACCCACAACAAACTCCATCCGTGCCCTGTCAATCTCGACGATCGTCCCGATTTCGCGGCCCTCTCGTTCCAGCCGGCGCCTTTCCAGCCACTGGCCGACAATAAAGCCGCTTCTTCCGGCCTTAAACGCGCGGTCCGCCATGCCTTCGGCGTCAAGGCGAAAACCGAGTTCAGCCAGGGTAACCGGCCAGCTGTGGCCTTCCAGGGTGAACGTTATGGAAGTTTCCTTCATCTCGGCCTCAAGGGCCCTGATCTTCGCAACCGCCTCATCCCGGCTCATCCCCGACAGGCTGACGCCCCGTACAGTAACCCCATCAAAAATCTTGCCGTCGTACGCCTCGCCGGCAACCAATCCCCAGAAAGCGCCGAAAAAAATAAACACGGCAACCAAAAGTCCAAGAATAACAAAGAAGATGTTCCTTTGGACGGTCACCGTGCTCCCTCCTTGGAGGCGATTGAATAACGCATCATTAACTTTAAAGCGTGGCGCCTGACAGTGTGCCGGCAAAAAGCCAAAACACTGGTTTTGGCATAGACGTCTGTAGGGTACGGCCGTGCTTTGGAAGTTACCCTGAGACCGCTCAAAAGCAAGCATGGCGCGGAAGGCGAAGCCGGCCAGCGCGGAGCGTACTGGGTGGTACGTGAGCACTGGGCGGCGAGCCTGACAAAGCTAGGCGCAGTTTTTCAGCGGTCTCCTGGCAGTACCAAATGTATTCGTGCCGGCCCCCCGGAAATCCTAGGAGGCACAATGTTTTCTAACGGTTGGGACTCAGGCAGGTTTTTAGTGTTCGCTCCCTACCTTTTCCTGCCAGGCATCAGCAACTTTTTCCCACTCCTCGTCTTCAATGTCGATCAGAATCTCATTACCCTCTTCGTCTTCTGCAAACTTAAAAATGACAACTTCATCTTCCTGCTCGTCTTCAGCTACGGGGACAAGGATAGCGTATTCTTCGCCATCAACCTCCAAAATGTCCAGTACGCTGAAATCATGCTCTTCCCCGTCTTCATCCACCAGCGTAATGACCTCATCATCCGCGGCCATTGCAGTCAACTCCTTTGCCAAGATATCCCTATTCTAGGGTATTGCCCGGGGACGCGTCAAGGGACTTCGGACGCTTTTCCTGACAGCGCAGGTACGAATCAAGAATAACAGCCGCTGCCATCGCGTCCACCACCTTCCTGCGCCGCATCCGGCGGACATCAGCATCAATCAGTATCTTTTCCACCTGCGCCGTACTTAACCTTTCATCCCACAGAATTATCGGAACCTTTACCGTCTTGCGAAGTTCCCCGACAAACTCCAGCACCTTCTGGGCTTGGGGCCCGATTGAGCCGTCCAGTCTTTTGGGCAGACCGACGATAACGCTTCCAACTTCCCGGCTCGCGATCATCTCTGCGATGCGCCTGATGTCATCGGCAAGCTTCCCGCGCACGATCACGCCTTGGCCTTGAGCGGTAAGCCCTAACTCATCGCTCAGCGCCACCCCGATGCGCTTATCTCCTATATCAAGTCCCAGTGTACGCATCTTAAATCACCTTAATACAGAATTCCGGGCAAGCTGCGGCGCAATAGCCGCAAAAACAGCATTTTCCGCGGTCCACCAGCGGACGACCGCGCTTCATGCGTATGGCCTGAGAACGGCAGGCCGCGACGCACTCCCCGCAGCCCCGGCACCATTGTTCGACATGAAGGCGCCTGCTCGCCCGCCGGGCAATCACCTTTAAACCTTCCGGAACTGCTTGGCCGGAAAAGACCCTGGTATTGAATTCGACCTCAACCATCGACTGCATACCAACGGCAATGGCCGCCAATTCGGGGATGGCCAGAACAGCCTTTAAAGCGTTTTCGGCGTCGTGGATCAGGTGGCCGCCGGCCAGAACCTTCATGCCGTAGAGCCCCTTACCTGCGCGCGCAGCCGTGCGAATAGCCGCGAGCATATCTTCCGCCGAACCGCCGCGGATACCTATGCCCAGCGGGTTATACAGAGGATGGATGATGTCGATAAGGTCTATCGCGCTCGCCGCCTCTACCGCCTCCACGTGATGGGTGGAGATGCCCACCGCGCGCACAAGCCCTTCCTGCTTCGCCTCCACCAGGTACTCCAGGGCCTCCCAATGCCCGCGGATGTTGGCCAGTGACTCCATCTCGTGCAGCAAAAAGATGTCTACATAATCGCGGGACAATTCCCGCAGCGCCCTATACAGGCTGGCCTGCATACCCTCACGCGTCCACGCGTAAGAGCGCCCGACAACGACAATCGGCTCGCCCCAGGCGCGCATCGCTTCGCCAACCACGCGGTAGGTCCCGTACAATTCGGCGCAGTCAAAGAAATTGACCCCGCGGCGCATCGCGTGCAGAAGGACGCGCCGGGCCTCTTCCGGGGGCAGGTTCGCCTGCAGGGGACTTATGGTAAGCGTCCCGAAACAAAGCCTGGAAACCCTAATGCCGGTTTTGCCAAGTGTCGCGTATTCCACTTAAGAAACCCTTTGATAATAGCTATAAGACCCTACTTCCCAGTAGGGTCCTTCGCCGCCAGGTATGTTTTAAGCAATTCTTCCATCAGCTCGTCCCGTTCGACCCGCCGGATAAGGTTGCGTGCGTTTTGATGACTGGTGATGTATGCAGGATCGCCTGAGATCAGATACCCTACCATCTGGTGAATAGGATTGTATCCTCTGTCCAGCAGGGCCCGATACACGGCAACCAGGATTTCTTCGACCTTGCTAGGCTCATCGGCAGGACGCTCAAATCTCACCGTCTCCTGCGAATGATCTGGGTTCATCACCACACCCCCACGCACCTTAATATTAGCTAAGCCTTAACTGACTATTCGACCTCTTGCCTGATATTTCCTCTGTCCTTTAACAATTACTTGGCAAGATGTTTCTTAACGATAACCTTAGCCTTGTCCAGCGCTTCTTGCAGCCTGGCGGGGTTCTTGCCGCCGGCCTGAGCCATTTCGGGTTTGCCGCCGCCGCCGCCTCCCACGATGCCAGCGATCTCTTTGATGATTTGGCCGGCGTGCAGCCCGCGGGAGGTGTATTCCTTAGCGATAGCAGTAATCAGGCTAACCTTATCGGCGCCGGCAGTGCCGAGAATAATGACCGCGGGGCCCAAGCGGTCGCGCAACAGGTCGACCAGTCCCCTCAGTTCGGGCATCTCCCTGGCCTTGACCTGGGCAACAAGCACCTTGGCGCCGGCGATGTCTTCGGCTTGGTTGATGATATCCAGAACTTCGTAAGCCTGAAGCCGGTCGCGCAGCTGTTCATTCTCTTTTTCAAGCTTCCTGACGTTCTGCAGCACGGTTTCCAGCCTATCGACGACCTCGCGGACCGGCGCTTTAATAAGACCTGCTATCTGGTTCAGCTGCTCGTCATGGGCAATCAGGTAGTCGAGTGCAGCCTGCCCGGTCAGAGCCTCGATACGGCGCAAGCCGGCGCCGACACTGCCCTCGGTGACAATTTTGAAAGGCCCTATTTCCGAGCTGTTCCGCACGTGCGTCCCGCCGCACAGTTCCAGGCTATAGTCCCCGACCTGGACGACGCGCACAAGGTCCCCGTACTTCTCACCGAATAAGGCCATCGCTCCCATGGCCTGGGCCTCATCGAAGGACACTATATCGGTCTTAACCGGCAGATTATGAAGCACGGCACTGTTGACGCGCTTTTCGATCTCCTTCAGTTCCTTGAGAGTCAAGGCCTGGTAATGCGTAAAGTCGAAGCGCAAGCGCTCGGGGGCCACCAGGGAACCGGCCTGGTTGGCGTGTTCCCCGATAACGTCCTTCAGAACGCGATGCAGCAGGTGGGTTGCGGTATGGTTCCGGCAGGTGTCCATCCGTCGCACTTGGTCGATGTTTACATTCACCGCCGCCCCGGTCAGAAGGGTTCCCTCCTTGACCACAACATTATGCACAAAGAGGTCCTCCACCGGCTTCACGCAGCCCTTGATCTCGGCTTTCAGGCCATCGCTGGTGACCCAGCCGACATCGCTCACCTGGCCCCCGGATTCGGCATAGCACGGGGTAGTGTCAAGAACGACTTCAACCTCTTCGCCCTCTCGTGCTCGGTCAACCGGCTCGCCGTTGCCCAGTATCGCGATCACCCTGGCGCGCGCGCTCAGTCGGTCATAGCCCACGAACTCCGTTGGGCCGTGCTTGTCCCGCAATTTCCGGTAGATGACGTCCCTCTCGCTGAGGTATTCCGTCTCCTGCCTGGCGCTGCGGGCCCTTTCGCGCTGTTCTTCAAGCGCTTCCTTGAAACCTGCTTCATCAACTTCAAGCCCGCTTTCGCCGCAGATCTCAACCGTCAGTTCAAGGGGAAACCCGTAGGTGTCGTACAGCTTAAAGGCAACGGCGCCGTCGAGTTTCCGCTCGCCGGAGGCGATGGCCTGCGCGATATGCCTGTTCAGGATGTCCACGCCCTGCGCGAGCGTCTGGCGGAACCGCTCCTCCTCGCGCCTTATCACGCGCTGCACGTGTTCCGCCTGGGCAGTGAGGTAGGGATACGCCTGCTCCATTTGCCGTATAACGGCGCCGGCCACGGAGTCAAGAAACGGCGTCTCGCGGCCCAAAAGAAGCCCAAAGCGGGCTGCGCGGCGCAAGAGCCTTCTTATAACGTAGCCGCGCCCCTCGTTGGAAGGGAGAACGCCATCGGCGACCGCGAAGGTAATAGCCCGCGTATGGTCGGCGATAACCTTGAGCGCCACGTCGCTGGCCTCACTTTCGCCGTACCGGACCCCCAACAGCTTCGCTGCATGGTCGATGATCTCCCTGAAGATGTCGGTGTCAAAATTGGTCCGCACATTTTGCAGCACGGCAGCGACACGCTCCAAACCCATCCCAGTGTCGATGCCTTTGCTGGGCAGCGGTTCGTAATTCCCGGCCTCGTCCCGGAAAAACTGTATGAACACCAGATTCCAGATCTCAAGGTACCGGTCGCAATCGCAGCCCGGCCGGCACTCAGGGTTGCCGCAACCCCGTTCCGGGCCCAGGTCGTAGTAAATCTCGGAGCAGGGCCCGCACGGTCCCACCCCGATCTCCCAGAAGTTCGTATCCTTGCCAAGCCGCACAATACGGTCGGCCTTTACGCCGACCTTTAACCAGTGCTCAAAGGCCTCGTCGTCGTCCAGGTAAATGGAGATCCAAAGCCTGTCGGCGTCCAGGCCCAGCTCGCGCGTCACAAATTCCCAGGCCCAGGGAATGGCCTTCTCCTTGAAATAGTCACCGAAAGAGAAGTTGCCGAGCATTTCAAAAAAGGTGTGGTGCCTGGCGGTCCGCCCCACGTTCTCGATGTCGGGCGTGCGCAGGCACTTCTGGCACGTGGTGGCCCGTTTAAACTCGGGCTTGGCTGCGCCCGTGTAGTAAGGCTTGAACTGAACCATCCCCGCGGCGGTCCACAGGAGCGTAGGGTCATTCGCCGGAACCAGGGACGAGCTCGGTACCACCCGGTGATCACGTGCAGCAAAGTAATCCAGGAAACGTTGCCGGATCTCCCTACCCCGCATGCTCAAAAACCCCCAAAAAGAGAGAGTAGCCTTAAAAAAAGGGGTTCATCGAACCCCTTTAATTCGCCATAATTATACAGAGATTTATGAAAAGGGTCAAGGAAGCGATTGGCACTAGGAGAGTGCTGCAAAAAGCCAATACGCTGATTTTGGCATAGGCATCTTTAGGGTACGGCTATGCTTTGGAAGTTACCCTGAGACCGCTCAAAAGCAAGCATGGCGCGGAAGGCGAAGCCGGCCGGCGCGGAGCGTACTGGGTCGTACGTGAGCATCAGGCGGCGAGCCTGACAAAGCCAGGCGCAGTTTTTCAGCGGTCTCCTAAGCCGTCCATGAACGTGCCGGGTTATTAAAACGTTAATCAGTTTTGTCATAAAAACCTTGACAGTCCATACCGCCCCTGCTAAACTCTCTTCAATGAGATCTCGACGAGGTCTCGACAACTCCATAACCTTGTGGGTCTCTTATCAAGAGAGGTGGAGGGACTGGCCCGATGAAGCCCGGCAACCGGTTGCGCGGCGCCCGCCGTTCGACTAAGGTGCCAATTCCTGCAGGAGTTATCTTCTGGCAGATAAGAGGAATCCGTACTGGAATTCCGGCCTCTATCTGTAGAGGCCTTTCTTTTTCTTACGTTTCGGGAGGTGTTGAATCACATGGCGGTTGAAAGGTCCTACGCGGAAATCAACGCTAAAATCAAGGCGGGCAAGGTTGTCGTTATTACCGCCGAGGAGGCGGTAGACCTCGTTCGCAAGAAGGGGGTAGCCCGGGCTGCTCAGGAGGTCGACGTGGTCACAACGGGGACCTTCAGTCCTATGTGTTCCTCCGGTGTTTACTTCAACTTCGGTCATTCCAAGCCTCGTATCAGGGCCGACAAGATCTGGCTCAACGGCGTCCCCTGCTACGGGGCGTTAGCGGCAGTCGACGGCTTTTTGGGGGCCACCGCCCTGCCCGAGAACGACCCGGCCAACAGCAATCACCCCGGGGAGTTCCGCTACGGAGGCGGACACGTTATTCACGAGTTAGTTGGACGGCAAAAGATCAAGCTGCGCGCCACGGGCTACGGCACCGATTGTTACCCCGCGCGCGAGGTGGAGACCTGGATCACCATCGACGACCTTAACGAGGTGGTCCTCTTCAATCCGAGGAACGCCTACCAGAACTACAATGTCGCCGTCAATCTGGGCGACCGGACAATTTATACCTATATGGGCATCCTCAAGCCGAACCTAGGCAACGCCCATTACTCTACGAGCGGCCAGTTAAGCCCGCTGCTTAAAGACCCCTGGTTCCGGACCATTGGAATCGGCACCCGCATCTTTCTCGGCGGTGGTGTGGGCTACGTAGCCTGGAACGGGACACAGCACTTCCCCTCGGTCCTGCCCGGCCCCGTTGAAGGTTCCATTTTTGCGGCGGGCGGAACCCTTACCGTGATCGGCGACTTGAAACAAATGCGACCGGAATGGCTGGTCGGGGCCAGTTTCCTTGGTTACGGAGCCACCCTTTTTGTCGGCCTGGGCATCCCCATCCCCATTCTTAACGAGGAAATCATGTATTACGCATCTCTGCCCGACGACAAGCTCTACGCGCCGGTAGTCGACTATTTTACGGCCTATCCGCAGCGAGAGCCCGGAAACCTGGGGCTGGTAAGCTACGCTGAACTTAAGTCGGGGAAAATCACCGTTAACGGCAAGGAAGTCCCTACCGCCCCCTTATCGAGCTACTCCAAGGCCGTCGTGATCGCCGAGACACTTAAGCAGTGGATTGCCGAAGGGAAGTTCCTGCTGGCCGAACCGGTACAGCTTCTCCCATCCCCCGCAGCGGGAATAACGGGTAAACCGCTCGTAATTCGTGGAGCGAAGGAGTGATTGCGGGATGCCTACCAAGAGGATCGTGCTTCGTTTTCCGGCCTCGGTAGCGGACCGGCCGATAATCTACTATCTGGTCAAAGATTACGGCTTGATCATTAACATTCTTAAAGCGAACATCAACCCTCACAAAGAGGGAACAATGATTATGGAGCTTTCGGGTGACAAGTGGGAACAAGGCTTGGAATACCTGAGGAGTTGCGGCATTGAAGTCCAGCCCCTAAGCGAGGAGATCACGCGCAACGAGAAGCGCTGCACCTCCTGCGGCTCTTGCACGGCGATCTGCCCGAGCGGGGCCCTGTTCATCGAGCGCCCCTCCATGCAGGTGGCTTTCGACGGCGAGAAGTGCATTGTATGCCAGCTCTGCGTTAAGGCGTGCCCTGTGCGCGCTATGGAGGTCAAGTTCTGATTTGTCCTGGACACGACGTTTCTATCGTGAACAGTTCGCGGAAAAGGACCTGACGTATTTCCAGGTCGTGGTCAAGGAAACCGACCTTTACATCGGCATCCTTCCCCAACGCTTCAGCGAAGCGTTGGCGTTGGAAGTCAAGCAGCTGGTTGCGGGCGTCAGGTCGGCCCTCGAGGAATACATCGCCCGCAACCCGGTTTTCCTCAACTCCCTGGAACCGATCCCGGTCGACAAGGACATGCCGTTAATAGCCAGGGAGATGGCCGCGGCCGCCGGCCTCGCGGACGTGGGCCCGATGGCGGCGGTGGCTGGCGCCTTCAGCGATCTTGTCGGGCGGAAGCTGATTAAGTACTCAAAGGATGTCGTCGTCGAAAACGGCGGCGACATCTACCTTAAGCGCAGCAAGCGGACCTCCGTGGGCATCTTCGCCGGAAACTCCCCATTCAGCAACCGCATCGCCCTCGACTTGACCCCTGATCTTAGCCCCCTGGGCATTTGCACCTCATCCGGCACCGTCGGCCCGTCCTTAAGCTTAGGGCGCGCCGACGCCGCCGTCATCCTCGCCGAGACGGCCACCCTGGCAGACGCCGTGGCCACGGCCACTGCCAACAGGGTGCAGGACCCCGCGGATGTCGAGCAGGCGGCCCGGTTCGCCGGCACCGTCCCCGGCGTCCTGGGAGCTGTTGTCATTTGCGGCGACCGCCTGGCGGCCTGGGGCAAAGTCAAACTTCGCCCTCTGTAGCTCGACAAATATGACAAATATACGACAAATAAAAGAAGGAGCGCCAATACGGAACTCCCCCGATACACAGTTTAAGCCACTTAGAGCCAGGTTAGTAAACTTCCACGTTACACGGATCGAAAGGAACCAGCGTCCCGTCCTCGGTCATCTCAAAGACCTGGACCCCCTCCTTGTTGATCCGGTATTCGAGACAGCAGTCCCAGCAAAAGTACTGATCGGCGCCGACCTTTCCGGTGGCGCGGCCGCCGCAAATAGGGCACTGCACGATAGCAAGCCTCCCTTTGGAATCTTAAACCTATTATTCCCGGGAAGCTCGCTGATTACCCGGCCAAATTGAGAGGCGGGATGTAGGAAGTCAGAAGTAGGAATACGGCGAAGTTTTTCAACGGCCTCCCAGGATGGTCCCGCCTCCGAGAACCCTCTCTCCGTCGTAGAAAACGGCTGCCTGCCCGGGCGTCACCGCCCTTTGCGGCTCGGCGAAAACGACCGTGGCCGTGTTGTCGTCCCCCGGGCGCACTTTGGCGGCAACAGCCGAGGCGTTATAGCGGATTTGCACCTGGGCTGTGAACTCGGGGCCCGGCGCCGCACCGGCAATATAGCTGACGTCGCCGGCCACCAGCCCCCTCGCTTTCAACTCTTCCTCCCAGCCGACGATCAAGGCGTTCTCCTCCGGTACAAAGCCTATCACATACGCCGGTTTTCCCAGGGCTATGCCAAGCCCTCTCCGCTGGCCGATAGTATAAAAGGCCAGCCCCTGATGCCTCCCGACGACTTTCCCGGATGAGGTCTTGATCGGCCCGGGCACAAAAGCCGCCTCGCCGCATTGCTCCTTAAGGAAAGCCCGGTAGTCGTCGCCGGGGATAAAGCATATCTCCTGGCTCTCCGCGCGCAGAAAAGGGAGGCCGGCCCTTTCAGCCAGCCTGCGGACCTTTTCTTTTTTCATCTCGCCCAGAGGAAGGATCAGGCGCGCCAGCCTCGCCTGCGTTAAATGGTAAAGCACGTAGCTCTGATCCTTCGACGGGTCGGCGCCTCGCCACAATTCGTATTGACCGTTCTCGTTCCGATAAACCCTGGCATAGTGCCCTGTAGCGAAGAAGTCGGCAAATCCCAGACAAAAATCCATCAGCGCGCCGTACTTTACTTCCCGGTTGCAAACCACGCAGGGATTCGGCGTCAATCCGGCACAATATCCGTCGATGAAGTACTGCACTACCTTCTCTTCAAAGAGAGGAGCGACATCCTCGGCCACAACGTGCTTTATGCCGAGATGCGCAGCAACCCGCCTGGCCCCTTCCACAGCCGCAGGGCTGGTAGGCATGGTTACGCCTACCACCGAGAACCCTCTTTCAAGCAACAGCAGGGCCGTGGCAGAACTGTCCACGCCCCCGCTCATCGCCACCGCAACTCTTCTTCTAACGCCCATGCTTCTCCCGGTAGTCTTTGATGGCCGCCCGGAGAGCGCTGGCCGCAAGATTCGAACAGTGCACCTTCTTGGGCGGGAGGCCGTCAAGAGCTTCGACGACCTTATCCTCCGTTATTTCCAGCGCCTCGTCGATAGTCTTGCCTTTGACCATCTCGGTCAGGATGCTCGAAGTCGCTATCGCCGCCGCGCAGCCGAAAGTCTGGAACTTGACGTCGGCGATCCGGTTATCCTCCACCTTTAGGTAGATCTTCGTGGCGTCGCCGCACGATTCGTTTATGACCTCGCCAATCCCGTCGGCGTCCGGAATTTCCCCGGCGTTGCGCGGGTGCTGGAAGTGTTCTATAACTTTGGCGCTGTAGATCACATCCTTCACTCTCCTTTTACATCATTTGATCGGGGAAAGGACCCTGAGCCTGTTTACGGTATTGGTCAACACCTCAAGAAAATAGTCGACGTCTTCTTCCGTATTCTCTTTGCCCAGGCTGACCCTTATGGAGCAACGCGCCACTTCGTCCGGGATACCCATAGCCAGGAGAACGTGTGATGAAACCGACGACTCGGAGCTGCAGGCCGATCCGCTCGAAACGGCGATGCCGTTGAGGTCGAGGTCCAACAGGAGCGCTTCCCCTTCAATCCCTTCGAAGCTGAAGTGGGCGCTGTTCGGCAGGTGTTTTTCGGGGTGGCCGTTGATCCATACGCCCTTAAAGTTTTCCTTAACGTAATTGACCATCCGGTTCCGCAGAGCCTTCAACGTCCGGGCTTCGTCATCAAGGTTGCTGACAGCCAGCCGGCATGCCTCTCCTAGACCGATGATCCCCGGCACGTTCTCGGTGCCCGGCCGACGCCGCCGCTCCTGTCCTCCTCCCCTGTTGATGGGGCTCCAGCGGCAGCCCCGGCGGATCCACAACGCGCCCGCGCCCTTGGGACCGTAAATCTTGTGCGCCGAAATGCTCAGGAGATCGGCGTTCAGCTCGCGGACGTTCACCGGAATCTTGCCAAAACTCTGGACGGCGTCGGTGTGAAAAACGATGTCCCGCTCCCTGGCCAACAAGCCGATCTCGCGGACGGGCTGAACCGTTCCGACCTCGTTGTTGGCATGCATGATGGAAATGAGGATGGTATCGGGCCTAATCTCCCCGGCTACCCGCTCGGGGTCGACCATACCGTGGCGGTCCACGGGCACGACGGTTACCTCAAATCCCTCTTCGGCAAGCATTTCACAGGTATCCAGAACGGCGTGGTGCTCTACCGCCGAGGTGATGATGTGTTTTCCGCGTTTCCTGTTGGCGTAAGCCGCCCCCCGGAGAGCAAGAAAATCGGCCTCCGTGCCCCCGCTGGTAAAGACGATCTCCATCGGGTCGGCTCCCAGGGCCTGGGCGACCTTCTCGCGTGCATCCTCAACCCCGGCCCGGACCTCCCGCCCGTAGAAGTGCAGGCTTGACGGGTTCCCGAATTTTTCGTGCAGGTAAGGGAGCATAGCCTGCACCACCGCCCTGTCCACCGGCGTGGTCGCGTTATGGTCAAGATAAACCTTTCTCGTCAAGGCCTGTCCTCCTCAACCATTGCCAGTGTAGATAGATTTTGCTGGCGCCAGTTTATCACCGGAACCTTGAACTGTCAAATCATGCCCTGCCCGGAAACGAACGCCGCACTTAGTTTGTCCCGGCAGTCCAGATTTTACATTGGCGGCACCCGCCGCGCGCAAATTCTCTTGTTTCTCCGTATCGCAGGGCGTTGTGCGACTACCGTTATCGAAAAGGTCCCCGCAGCACCTTTGAGCGCGGGAAGCCGATTGTGCTATTATACTTATGGGCATGTGCCTTTCGGAAAGGGAGAAGAGTTGTATTGAACGGCGTGTACGTGATTGACGCCGACAACACGCTGTGGGACACTTACAGCGTGTTCGTCGGCGCCTACGAAGAAATGGTCAAGTGCTTGAAATCCCTGGGATGTTCTTTTGGAGACACCTTCGGCATATCTACGATTCGGGTCATTGATTCCTACCTGTCGCGCACCCTCAGGGACTACGAATACGACTTCTCGCTCCTCGCCTTGGCCCTCGTTCACGTCGCTCGCGGAGAGGCGCCTAGCGATGCCGCTGCCGCGGTTCTTACGACCCCGCCTCGGAGTAGCGAGCTTTCCCTGGCGCGGACTGCCGCCGACCGTTTCTATCAGTATCACCGTACCCATTATCCGGCACTCTACGAGGGAACCACCGAGACATTAGCCGCCCTTAAGCACCTGAACAACGTACTGGTTCTTCACTCCGAAGGACGGGAGGACCGCGTAAGGCGGGACCTGGCCGTCCACGGCCTGGACCAATACTTCGACTACCTCCTGATGCAGCCCAAATCCCAGCAATCATTCGCGCAGGCTTGTGCGGCTGGCGAGGCCTTCTACCGCTGGGTCAGCGACATCCCGCCTCCCGAGTACGTCGTTATCGGCGACTCCCCGCAGCGCGACATCGTGTTCGGCAACATGATCGGAGCCAAAACAGTGCTAAAACCTGGCGCGTTCTGGGGCAGGGAAATCCCGGAAGATCCTTTATATCAACCCGACTACGTCATCAGTTCTCTCGATGAAATCCTGGTTTTACGTTAAAAAGGGGACACTTCTCCGTACAGTGTCCCTTCTTAAATTGCAATTGGATGAATAAATTAAGAAGGGCGCTCCAACGAGCGCCCTGTGTGAGTATGGCAATCGAGACGACGTAAACCCCACGATGCCGTGACTCGCCCAAAGTTCCTGAACCCTGCCTCTGCAGGGGGGTGTCCTCCTGGCTGCTTTTTGCTTCCTCATCGTTTCCGAGGCCTGCAAGCCACAGCCAGAGCCCGGACTCCCAATGTGTTGGTGTTGGCTCAGAACTTAAGGGCTTACACGAACATTGCAGGGTTTTTCTTTGCTATCACTATGCTAGCATGCCGTACCGCGCTTCGGCAAGTCTAAAGCCTGGCACCTTTTGAGGTTATTTTTCGCGACACGGTCCTGGCTTATACAGGCCTGCCTGCCTTCTTCTCGGTGTACGTGCTCTTGATCCACAGCTCCCGCAACTGTTCGTTTGATACCGTTCCCGGGGCTTCCGTCATAAGATCGGAGGCGCTTTGCGTCTTGGGAAAGGCAATGACGTCACGGATGGTCGTCTTTCCGGCCAGCAGCATCACCAGCCGGTCGAAGCCGAAAGCGATTCCGCCGTGCGGCGGCGGCCCGTATTCAAAGGCGGTGAGCAGGAAGCCGAACTTCTCGCGGGCCTCGTCAGCGGTGAGGCCTATCGTGGAGAAGACCTTTTCCTGCGTGTCACGGCGGTAGATGCGGATGCTCCCTCCCCCGACCTCCACGCCGTTGAGAACAAGGTCGTACGCCTTGGCGCGCACCTCGCCCGGCCGCGTGTCGAGCAGCGGGACATCTTCCTCGCGCGGGGCGGTAAACGGGTGGTGTACCGCAACCCACCGCATTTCCTCCGGATCATACTCAAGGAGCGGGAAATCGACCACCCAGACGAAACTGAAGACTGACGGGTCGATAAGGCCGAGGCGTTCAGCGAAATGGCGGCGTAGCGCGCTGAGCGCCGTGTTGACGATGTCGGGCTGGTCAGCCACAAAGAGCAGCAGGTCCCCTGTCTCCGCCTCGAGACGCCGGGTAATGGCGTCCATTTCAGACGCGCTGAAAAACTTTGCTATCGGCGACTTCACCCCGTCAGGGGTCATCAGCAGGTAGGCCAAACCCTTGGCGCGCTGACTGACGGCAAAGGCTGTCAGTTCATCGATCTCTTTGCGGCTCAAGCCCGCCATACCCGGAATGCGCAGCCCTTTCACCCGGCCCCCGGACTCGACTGCCGAGCGGAACACCTTGAAGCTGCAGCCCGCCGCGATGTCTGAGACATCCTTCAACTCCAGGCCGTAGCGCAGGTCCGGCTTATCGCTGCCGTACCTCTCCATGGCCTCAGCGTAGGTAATCCTGGGGAACGGCGTCGTAACTTTAAGGCCGACGGTGTCGGCGCACAGGCGGCTGATCATCCCCTCGGTCAGGGAGATCACGTCCTCGATATCCACAAACGACATTTCGATATCAATCTGGGTGAACTCAGGCTGCCTGTCGGCACGCAAGTCTTCGTCGCGAAAACACCGGACGATCTGAAAGTACCGTTCCAGGCCCGCGACCATGAGGAGCTGCTTGAATAACTGGGGGGATTGGGGTAAAGCGTAGAACCGGCCGGGATTCAACCGGCTGGGCACCAGAAAGTCGCGCGCCCCTTCGGGAGTGCTCTTCGTAAGCATCGGCGTCTCGATTTCCAGGAAACCTTGCTCGTCCAAACACCGGCGCACGCTCATGGCTGCCTTGTGACGCAGGATCATTGCCTCCTGCATTTCCGGCCGCCGCAGGTCCAGGTACCTGTATTTGAGGCGCACGGTTTCGTCGACATCCACGCCGTTCTCAATGTAAAACGGCGGGGTTTTGGAACGGTTCAAAATCAGGATTTCCAGTGCCTCTACCTCAATCTCCCCGGTCGAGAGGTTAGGATTTTCCGTCCCCTGCGGGCGCTGGCGGACTTTTCCCCTGACCGCCAGGACGTACTCCGAGCGTACGGTTTCGGCCTTGACAAAAGCCTCCGGGGCATCCTCGGGATTGCAAACCACCTGCACGATCCCGGATCTGTCCCGGAGGTCGATGAAGATCAATCCTCCGTGGTCGCGCCGTCTCTGTACCCATCCCATAAGTACGACGGCCTGTCCCGCATCTGTTTTTCTCAAATGGCCGCACCAGGTCGTGCGTCTTAATCCACCCATTGCTTCGAACTCTGCCATGCACGCTACCCCCACATTTTACTTTAACGATTCTCTTAAAACCTCGGTAAGATCGTCAACGAGCACCTCTTCCTGCTGCCCCGTGTCCATCTTCCTCACCGTCACCGCGCCCCGGGCCAGCTCCTCATCCCCGACAATGACCACAATCCTGGCCTTGAGTTTTCCCGCATATTTCATTTGGGCTTTGAGGCTGCGCCCGGTAAGATCGCCGTCGGAAACGATGCCGAGTTTTCTGAGCCGGAAAAGAATTTGCATCGCGGTTTCTTTCGTTCCCCCCGCCGTAGCCACGAAAACATCCGGGCGCGGGGATGTCCCGACCTCCGGGTGCTGCTCTTTAAGGAGCAGCAGTGTGCGCTCCAGGCCAAGCGCGAATCCGACGCCGGGCGTCGGAGGGCCCCCGCAAACCTCAACCAGCCCGTCGTAACGGCCTCCGCCGCCTACCGCGCTCTGGGCTCCGACACCGGGAACGATGATCTCAAAGGCCGTCCTCGTGTAGTAGTCCAGTCCCCGAACCAGCCTTGGGTTGATGATGTATGGCAGCCCCGTGACATCCAGGTAACGGAGCACGCCTTCAAAATGGCGCCTGCACTCGTCGCAGGCATCGGCCAGCGGGGTGGGAGCGTGTCCGACCAGGGCCGCGCAGGCTGTCTCCTTGCAATCCAGGACGCGTAGAGGATTCCTTTCCACCCGCGACCGGCAGGCCGGGCACAGGAGGTCCTTCCGCGGCGTTAAATACTCCTTTAAGCTCCGCCTGATGACCTGGCGGCATTCCGGGCACCCGACGGTGTTAATGTGCAGTTCCAGATGGTGAATGTCCAGGACCCGGTAAAACTCCATGGCCAGGGCGATCACTTCGGCGTCCGCTTCCGGCTCCTTGGCCCCGAAGACCTCGACGCCAAACTGGTGGAACTGCCGGAAACGACCGGCCTGCGGGCGGTCGTGCCTGAACATCGGCCCTATGTAGTAGAGCTTGATCGGCTGGGGCTCGGCGTAGAGCCTGTTTTCGAGGTAGGCGCGCGCCGCCGGGGCCGTCCCCTCGGGCCTCAAGGTCAGGCTGCGTTTCCCCTTGTCTTCGAAGGTGTACATCTCTTTTTCCACGATGTCGGTGACCTCGCCGACACCGCGCAGGAACAGCTCGGTGTGCTCGAAAATCGGCGTCCTGATCTCACGGTAGTTCCAAACCGAGCAAAGGGCCTGGGCGGTTCGCTCCACGAGCTGCCACCGCTCAACTTCGCCCGGAAGGATATCGTTGGTGCCCCGCGGTCTTGCCGTTAACATACGGTTCTCCTTCACGTGCTAAAATGACGGCTCCCGCACCCCAGGTGGAAGAGGACGGGAGCCTTCTTTCGAGATTCTACGCGAATATCTCGCCGGATGTCAAGATTATCCGGCGGTACGCGGTCACAGGTTTGTTTACCACTCGGTGGTAAGGTACGGGTTGGTCCGGCGTTCCCTGCCTATGGAACTTGCTTCCCCGTGCCCCGGGTACACGAGGACATCGTCGTCGAGTACCAGCAGCTTGTCCTTGATGCTCCGGATGAGGGTCGGGAAGTCCCCGCCGGGAAGATCAGGCCGGCCCACTGCGCCGGCGAAAAGGGTGTCCCCGGTGTAAAGATCTTTCCCGTCAAGGATGCAGATCCCCCCAGGGGTGTGCCCTGGCGTGTGAATGACCTTTAATCTGATTTTCCCCAGCGTTATTTCGTTACCGTCCTGGAGAAGAAGGTCGCCCTGCGGAAACTGCGCCGCCCCCCCGAAAAACTGCGCAAGGTTGCGCCCGGGATCGGCAAGCGCCTCGTTATCCTCCTGGTGTACAGCCAGCTTGGCGCCGGTATACTCCTGAAGCTCGGGCAGACCCGCGATGTGGTCGTAATGCACATGCGTCAGAACGATCCACTTGATCTTCAGCGCCTTGTCCCGCGCCGCGCCCAGGATCCTGTCAACATCCCCGCCGGGATCGACCACCGCGGCATCCCTTGACTCGGGGCACCCGACAATATAACAATTGGCCTCCAGCATTCCGACGGTCAGCATCGCAAACTGCACTCTTTACACCCCTTGCCCGGCTAAAACTCCCTCCTGCTGTCCAACAACAAAGTCACCGGGCCATCGTTTATGATTTCCACCCGCATATGCTCCCTAAACTGCCCACGCGCGGTACGGACGCCCAGTTCCTCACAGCGCGAGGCAAAAGCCTCGTACAGCTTCACAGCCTTCTCCGGTTCGGCCGCCGCGGTAAAACTCGGCCGCCGACCCTTGCGGCAGTCCCCGTAAAGGGTAAACTGGGAAACGACCAGGATCTCTCCCTGCACCTCAAGAACCGAGCGGTTAAGCTTCCCCTGCTCGTCCTCAAAAATCCTGAGCCCGATAATTTTATCGGCCAGGTAATGGGCGTCATCCACCCCGTCGTCGCGTCCCACGCCCAGCAGAATCACTATGCCCGGACCGATAGCAGCGATGGTCTTTCCGCCGACCTGTACCGAACCCTTTTCCACCCGTTGCACAACCGCCCGCACCTACGCAACCCCCACTGTCAATCACCAATTACAAACTACCAAATGTCGACTACTGACTACTGACTGCCAATTCTAGCAGCCCGAGCAGATCCGGCGTATGTCGTACACATCCTTCACCCGGGCCAGTTTGCCGAAGATAAAGGACAGCTGGTCCAGGCTGTTGATGGCGATGATCAGGTCTATGCTGGCTTCGCCGTCCCGGCTCGTCCTGGCCGCCACCCAGCTCGCGCTGATCTTCATTTCCGTAAGCACGGCCATCACATCGCCCAGGAGTCCCGCGCGGTCCAGCCCCTGAATCTCCAGGCGAACCTGGAACGGCTCGTCAAAGTTGTCGTCCCACTTAACCTCGACCAGTCTTTCCCGTTCCTTGTCCTGCCAGATGACAATGTTCCGGCAGTCGGCCCTGTGGACGGACACGCCGCGGCCGCGCGTAATGTACCCGGCGATGGGGTCGCCTGGAACGGGGTTGCAGCAATGCGCCAGACGGACAAGCATGTTTCCGGCATCTTTGACGAGCACGCCGTGCGTGCTTTTCGTCCACCGCTTCGCGTCGCGCTTGTATTCCTTAACAACCGGGCCCGTCTTTGTCAGGTCTTTTAAACGCTGAACAAGCGTCGAAGCGGACACCACGCCCAAAGCCACGCCGGCGTAGGCATCGCCAATGGTCTGAAAGCCGTAACGTTTCCCGACCTCGACCACCTTTTCAGACTTAATGACCTCCACGTCGAGGCCCTGCTTCCTGGCTTCCCGCTCGAGGGCCTCACGCCCGCGCATCTCGTTCTCTTCGCGCTGTTCCTTCTTGAACCAGTTACGGATCTTCGTTTTGGCAGCCGACGTCTTGACGATGTTCAACCAGTCCCGGCTCGGGCTGGGATGCTTGGCGGTCAGGATCTCGACGACGTCGCCGTTCTTCAACTTGTACTCCAGCGGGACGAGCCTGCCGTTAACCTTCGCCCCGATGCACCGGTTGCCGACGTCTGTGTGAATGCGGTAGGCGAAATCCAGGGGTATCGATCCGGCAGGCAGTTCTATCACGTCGCCCTTGGGCGTAAAGACGAAAACCGAATCGGCAAAGATATCGATTTTAAGGCTTTCCATGAACTCGCGGGCGTCGCGCAGCTCGTGCTGCCAATCCAGCAGCTGCCTCAGCCAAGCCAGCCGCTCGTCAAAATCCTTGTCGCTCTTGCCGCCAGCCTTATAGCGCCAGTGCGCGGCAATGCCGTACTCCGCAGTCCGGTGCATATCCCGGGTCCTGATTTGAATCTCCACCAGGTCACCCTTGGGACCGACCACCGTGGTATGCAAGGACTGGTACATATTCGACTTGGGCATAGCGATGAAATCCTTGAAGCGCCCCGGGATGGGCTTGAACAGCGTGTGGACCACGCCCAGCGTCGCGTAGCAGTCCCGGACCGACTGGGTGATGATCCGCACGCCGATGACGTCGTAGATCTCGTCCAGCCCTTTCTCCTGGTTTACCATTTTCATATAAATGCTGTACAGGTGTTTCGGGCGGCCGTTGATATCGGCCTTGATCCCGACGGCATCCAGCTTTTCAGAAAGGATCTGGATCACCTCGTTGATGACGTTCTCCCGCGCTTCTCCTGTCTTGGCCATTTCGGCCGTCAGGCTGAAGTAAGACTCCGGTTCTAAGTAGCGGAAGGCCAGATCCTCGAGTTCCATCTTGATGCGATAAATCCCCAGCCGGTGCGCGAGGGGAGCAAAAATCTCCAGTGTCTCGTTTGCAATTTCCCGTTGCTTTTGAACACTGTGATACTCCAGGGTCCGCAGGTTGTGGAGGCGGTCAGCGAGCTTGATGAGAATGACCCGGATGTCCTTAGCCATGGCCAGAAACATTTTGCGGAGGTTCTCAGCCTGGTGCTCTTCCTTGGAACGGTACTCCAGCCTGCTAAGCTTCGTTACCCCGTCGACGAGCAGGGCGATTTCTTCGCCGAACTCGTCCTTAATGACGGCCAGTTCGGTTGGCGAATCCTCAACAACGTCGTGCAGGATCGCGCCGACAATCGTCTCCTGGTCCAGTTCCAGGTCGGCCAGGATCTGCGCTACGGACAGCGGGTGGCTGATATACGGCTCCCCGGAATGCCGTTTCTGCTCGTGGTGAGCTTTCTCCGCAAAGGCATACGCCCGCCGCAACAGCTCCTCGTCGACACGGCTGTTATAGCTCTTGATTGTCGTTAAGAGTTTGTCAAACGCCATCAGTGGTTATCACCCACGGAGATTATATCACACCGAAAAATGTCCTGAGATCGTCAGCGGGCTGGGACGCAAAGTACTTTTGACAGGCCAGCGAATCTCTCTTCACCCTATGCGCCAGCCGGAAGGTCGGTGAACAGCCGAGGCCCCGTTTAGCCGGAACGGTCCCCAGATCAACTTCCAGCCGGCCGCCGTCATCCTCAGCCCAAGACAGCACGTCAAGCTCGGCCAGAACGGTCAGCCCGATACGCACGGTCCAGGGAGCTACAGGGGCATCCACCAGCTTTTGCACGCTCCCGGCCAGGCGTTCCACGGTTAATCGGCGGCCTCTGCCCTTCCTGATCACGGTGTACACGCATGCTATGACTTTGCGGTTGGGCGCGATGGTCTTTAAGGTCAAACGGTTGCGCTCCTGGTCAACAGCGGCGTGCAGGAGGTACAGC
The DNA here is from genome assembly GCA_036804525.1 of Bacillota bacterium. Taxonomy (GTDB): domain Bacteria; phylum Bacillota; class Desulfotomaculia; order Desulfotomaculales; family JASEER01; genus JBFLVT01. Next base: position 135,025 of record DAIRSE010000004.1, read on the forward strand.
TCCTTTCCCGCACCCGCGGCGGTCAGCCAGTCGCTCCAGGTCAGGAGCAGGTCATAGACGATGACTCTCTCTGTTCGGGCCTCTTCGGGAAGATCAAGCGGTTGCGCGACCAGTACCGGAACCTCCCCGGCCAGCCACTGCTTCAGTACCTGTTCTCTGTCCGTATCGGGTAGATGCGGGTGCAGAAAAGCTGCCTTGCCGTCATTCATGCCCAGCTGCAGTGCAAGCCTGGGAGCGGTATCACGCGTAGAGACGGCAATGAAAACCGGAGTTCCTTTATGAACCAGTTCTCTGAGACTGGCCATCCGGTCAGCAGTGTCGCGCAGGTCAAAGATTCGCGACAGGCCGCTGACCCTGATCCCGTTGTTTTTAGCCAGCCAGTAATCGCTGTCGATACCCGGCAGAAGGATATCCTGGAGAGCAAGCGCTTTCTGGTAAAGCGACCTGGCTATTACGCGCTGCGGAAAGGTCTCCCCCTCGCGCCAGTCAACAATGCGCAATTCAAGGCTCCTGTACCCGTTCCACTCGTTGATCTCCGGCTGGAAGGCCAAATCCAGGGCAGGGGAGGACGCGATATCGTCCATCTCTTTTCCGAACCCGAAGGCAATAGCCTCAAACCTCCTGGTACCCTGGGCCACCGTAAGCTTCAGGTGCTGCTGGTCCTTGCCAACCAGCCGGGCACGTTCCACGCGCAGGTTTCGGGCGCAGAATACCGGCTGAGGGTTGCCGTTCCCCCAGGGAGACAGGCGCTCGATCTCCTGTACCAGTTCCTCGGTGATATCGTCAAACGAAACCTGGGCGTCGATTTCCAGTATGGGCCCCTCATCGGACGCCATCGTCGCCGCGTGCTCCTGTATCGTCCTGACAAATTCCTCAATCGCCGCAGCAGGCAACACAAACCCCGCTGCGTTCCGGTGCCCGCCAAACTCCGTCAGGTAAGACCGGCATTGTTCAAGGGCGCGGAACATATTAAACCGGTAAGGGCTGCGGGCCGAGCCCCGTGCCGCCTCGCCCTCGACAGCTATCAAGACAACGGGTATATTCAGCCTGTCAGCCAGCCGTGAAGCAACCACGCCCGTGACTCCCGGATGCCATCCTTCCCCTGCGAATACAGCCACCGGCGGTACTGAGCTCCACTCGCTGACGGTGGCCATAACCTCAGTGTTGACCCTGTCTTCAAGGTCCTTCCTTACCGCGTTCAAAGCCAGCAATTCATCCGCGATACGGCTTGCCTCCAGCGGGTCTTCCGCCAGCAGCAGCTCAACGCCGAGGGCCGCGCTGCCCAAGCGGCCGGCGGCGTTCAGCTTCGGGGCTATGCCACAGGCCACGTCGCGAACGGTCAGGGTGGCGGGGAGCTTGGCCGCCGAAGCCAGAGCGGCAAGGCCGGTATTCTTTCTGATAAGGGGCAGGCCCAGCTTAACGATGATCCTGTTCTCGCCCACCAGGGGGACGACATCGGCTATCGTCCCTAGACAAGCAAGCCCCAGAAGCTCGTCTTCTATTTCCGGACGGCGGTCCCCGAGCAGGGCTGTCGCCACTTTAAAAGCCACCCCCACTCCGGCAAGTTCCTTAAACGGGTACTCGCAATCGTGCCTCTTGGGATTGACGATCAGCGTAGCGGGCAGGACGTCTTTAGGCTCATGGTGGTCGGTTATAAGGATACGCAGCCCCATCTTCCCGGCTGCGATGACCTCCTCGACCGCGGTTACGCCGCAGTCAACGGTCACTATTAGATTAACCCCCTGATCCCTGGCCTGGGAGAGGGCATGCAGGTGCACTCCGTAACCGTCGGTGCGCAGGGGCAAATAGAAAACGGCGTGGCCGCCTAGATGCCGAATGGCCTTGACCAGTACGGCCGTAGCCGTCATCCCGTCAACGTCGTAGTCCCCGTAGACCAGGATGCTTTCCCCTGACGTAATCGCTTTGCGGATTGCGGAGACACAGGCGTCAAGATCGCGCATTGCGCTGGAGGGCAGCAAGTCGGAGAGGGTACCGTCCAAAAAGCTCCGTACTTCTTCGGGTGAGCCGACGCCCCGGTTGACCAGGAGCCGTGCAAACAGGGGCGATAACGCGCATTCTTGAGTCAACAGCCTTTCAAGTTCCGGCTCCCCTGGTTTGATGTGCCACTTATATGCAGGCATGTCCTCTCCCGGTAAATTTTTCTCTTATCACATTATAGTTAGGGAGTACCGCCAAAACAACAGTGACAGGCCGGTCGGCCTGTCACTGAAGCGTAACTTCCTCTGATTTGAGCTCGATGAATTCTTCACCCAGCTTAGTTAGACTGCAAATCTTGCTCTTTCCCTCGGCTGTAACATCCACCAGCCCCAGGGCGTAAAGCTGCATCACGATGTGGTCGAGTACAGCCCTTTTAACTCTAGAGGTCAGAGACAATTCCTCTTTATTCATCCTGCCCTGCTCCCTCAAAGCCTTTAAGACGCGCGTTGCCTCCTTGGGCAAACGGTTGTCAACCTGCAGGAAGTACTCGGTGAGTGTTGCTGGACTGCTGATCATGCCTTTTCAAACCCCCTTTTGCAGATATTTACTCCTAGTATGCTCATTAACGACACCGTTAATAACTAAATAGTTACTCATAGGATTGGTAAATTTAGACAACTTCTGCTAAAACCGTATTGGTTCTCTCTTACCAGGATATTCCCTCATATATTCGCAATTTCAAGCCATACTATTACCAAGGGTTCGTAATGGCCGAGTCAAGATTACTACCGGGTCAAAAAGGCTCGGTAGTAATCGGCCAAAGGTTCATACCGGGTCGCAATGGCTCGGTATGGGCCGGAGGGAAGAGCAATAAGTTTTCCGGCAGGCTTGTGTACAGTCCGAAGGATTGTACACAGGTCACAAGGGAGACTTATTGTTTGAGCTAAGATCAAGATAGCTGCCGGAACACCTTATGAAGGTTTGGGTTACAGGTAGTCGAGAGATTACCTGTAGCTCACAAGGTAGTTATCTTGGTCGAGCAAAGGTTATCACGGATTTCGTAATGGTCTGTAGTGGTCGAAAGATCACTGCAGGCTGCGCAGAGATTCGTGATAGCCGGAGCGAAGGTCATTACGGGCTCCTAACATAGAAACCCATCTCTTCGGAGATGGGTTTCTGGTTTTTATTCTTTTTCTGCAATCTGCCTGCTTTCAGATAATAATGCAAATCAGGCCGCCGCTACCGTCGTTAACAATGCGCTGCAGGGTTTCTTGCAACTTGACCTGCGCATTCTCCGGCATACGCTGGAGCTTGTTTTGGATGCCCTCCCTGACCAGGTCGTGCAAGGACTTGCCAAAAATCTCGGACTCCCAGATCTTTTTCGGATTTTCTTCAAATTCGTTCAGGATAAAGCGTACCAGGTCCTCGCATTGCTTTTCGGTCCCGATAATGGGCGTGATCTCGGTCGTGATATTGGCCCTGATGATGTGCAGCGAAGGAGCACTGGCCTTGAGACGCACCCCAAAACGGCTTCCCTGCTTGATAAGTTCCGGATCCTCCAGGTTCATCTCGTCAAGGTGCGGAGTAACCATGCCGTAACCGGTTTCCTTAACGTCCTGCAAGGCTTGCGCCACTTTATCGTATTCCCGTTTCGCCACGGCCAGTTCGAGCATCAGGCGGAACACATCGTGGTCCCCGGAAACCGCGAAACCGGTTTGTTCACTGATCACGTCGTAGAAAAGCTTGCTCTTAGCCCGGATCTCGATCTCGGCCGACCCGATGCCAAGATCCATCTCATTGACACGCACCTCTTCCACGAAATCGTATTCGCTTAACTTAGCCGTCACCCGGCTGATGTCGCGGATGCGCTGCACGCCCCGGACGGCATCCCGGACAGCCTGCTCGAAGCGGTCACGAAGCCAGTGTTTGGCATCCAGTTCGCGGACCCAGGCCGGGATTTTGATTTCGACTTTCGAAACGGGGAATTCATAGAGGAGTTCTTCCATAATGGCTAGGACATCGTTCTGGTTGAGTTCGGCGACGTTCATGGGAAGCACAGGCACGGCGTACTTGTCGGTCAGTTCGTTGACCAGCGCCTCGGTTTCGGCGGCGTGAGGCTTGATGGTGTTGAGGACGACGATGAAGGGCTTCTTTATGTCCTTCATCTCCTCAATGACCCTTTCCTCAGCCTCGACGTAGTTTTGCCGCGGGATATCGGTGATGGTTCCGTCGGTGGTCATCACGATGCCGATCGTGGAATGCTCGGTGATCACCTTCCGCGTGCCGATCTCGGCTGCTTCCTGGAAGGGGATCGGTTCCTCGAACCACGGCGTGTTAACCATCCGCGGCACGCCGTCTTCCTCTTCATACCCTAGCGCGCCCTCGACCCGGTAGCCGACATTGTCGACCATCCGTACCCTTAGTTTCAGATTCTGCCCGATAACGATCTCGACAGCTTCACTCGGGACAAACTTGGGCTCAGTCGTCATAATCGTCCGGCCGGACCCGCTCTGCGGCAATTCGTCCCGCGCCCGGTCTTTGTCATAAACGTTCTTGATGTTGGGGACGACGAACAGTTCCATAAAACGTTTAATAAAAGTAGATTTTCCGGTGCGCACGCCGCCAACAACGCCGATGTAGATGTCACCACCGGTTCTTTCGGCCATGTCCCGAAAGATATCAAGCCTATCCATGAGAAGTTTTTCCCCCCTTTAATTTAGAGAAATCGTGCGCCCAAAAACCAAAGCATAAACCTTTCTAATCACCACCCCCGGGATGATCCCTATGGGATGAAGTTTTTTCCAAAGCATGACAGTAACACTATATATATATGAGGGGGGGTAACCAATATAACCACTTGTACAAAACAAAAACATCCCACCGTATGCGAGATGGGATGCTTGATTCCGGGACAGCCTGTCCCGAAGGTTTGTACAACTGTCAGCTGACAGTTGCCACTATAGGAGCTCTCTAACCGGCCAGCGCCTCAAGAATAAGTTTCCAGTTGCAGAACTGTTCAATGTTTTCGACGGCCAGCTTGATGGCTTTCTCGTCGTTGGGGCGGATCCGCCGCGCGACCTCCGAAATCTTCTCAATAGTCGTATAGGTGTCGTAGTGCACGAGAATGACCGGCACTCCCTTTTCGGTAGCTTTGGTGATCACGCTGATACTCGGGTAGAGCCCGCCGGTCAGGATCAGCACCGAGGTGCTCGTCTCCAGCGCCGATAACGCGTAGTCAGCCCTGTCCCCGCCGATGATTACCGCTTTATTCAAGGACCGGCGCAGAGTATCCAGGGCGCTTTCAATGGTCATGGCCCCGATCAAGACATCTTCCACAAGCAGATTCAGGTTTTGCTGGCCGGTTAAAATCTCGCCGCCCAATACTTCGTGGAATTCGGCGACGGTAGGAGCGTGAATTTCCGAACGCCTGGGGATAGCGCCAAGGTAACGGAACCCCGACGCCTTCAGGATGTTCGCATAGACGCCCTCTGCCTTGGCCAGTAGCGGGCGCTGGACCTTGTTAAAAATGCAGCCCGCCACGCCGACTCCTTTGGCCGCAGCATAGCGCATCAGGAAGAGGGCTTCGTCGAAGTCGTAGTCGTGCTGCACATTGATCGTGCAAAGCACTTCCGCTCCGATCTCCCGGGCAAGGCTGATCGAATCCAGCCCATAGCTCGCTGCCGCCCACGGCAGGCTGGCCCCGTCGATGATCACCGGGTCGTAAACCGATATCATCAACTTGTAGGCTTCCAGGATTCTTTTCCGGATGACTTCGGCGTCGTCCCTGGCGAGCAGGTAAAAGCTGCTGAGCGTATGGGGAACGATGGCCTCGATCCCTTCCTTCAGGCCCAGGACCTGCTCCATCAGCACTCCGTCCGCGTCGCTTTTAGCCCCCGCGCTTTGCACGTAGCCGATAGGCTTAAAGTAACCCGCGTATTTTCCTTCCTTGCGAAACTTCAGTGCCAGGCCCAGAGCGACGGCGGTCTTGCCACTCCCGGGCGGTCCGACAAGAAATAGGCTTTTCACCTTCCACGCACCTCACGAAATTGTTATTTTAACATCAAGGGCAACTGCCCCCTTGGGATAGGCGAAGACCGGGTTAATATCCATTTCGGTGATTGTCGGGAAATCGGTAACCAATCTGGACACTCTGGCCACGATGTCGACCAGAGCGCCGATATCGGCGGGTTCCTCCCCGCGGTAGCCTCGCAACAGTGTAAAGGCCTTGGTCTCGGCAATCATTCTCTCAATCTCCCGCTTGTTCAGGCCGTAAACGAGGCGGAAGGCGATGTCCTTAAGCAGGTTGACGTAAATCCCCCCGAGCCCGAAAGCAATCATGGGTCCGAAAGTGATGTCCCGCGTCATCCCGATGATTATTTCACGACCCTTAGGCGCCATCTGCTGGACCTCGATACCATGGACGATAACGTTAGGCAGCGCCCGCTGCACGTTCGTCATGACTTCCCAGAAGCCATCCGTTACCTCCTCGGCGTTCTTTAAGCCGATGCGGACGCCGCCGATATCGGTCTTATGGATTATTTTCGGCGAAGCCACTTTGAGCACGACAGGGTATCCGATCTCTTCCGCGGCCTGGACGGCATCCTCGGCCCGCGTCACAAGCTTTGTGGCTGCGGCAGGGATCCCGTAAGCCCGGGCCACCTCGGCGGCCTCGCTGCCCAGCAAAACGACGCGGTTATCAGCTCTGACCGCTGCAAGAACTTCGCGCACCCGCTGCGCATTTATCCCTTCAAAGACCGGCGGCCCCGAGGCTTTCGGCGTGGATTGAATCTCGGCGTAACGCGTCAAACCTTCTACCGCCCCAATAGCTACCTCCGGAAATGTGTAGCAGGGGACGCCGTTGTTGGACAGCAGCTTGCAGCCCTCTTCAAGAGATTCCCCGCCCATGTAGACGGCAAAAACAGGCTTATCAGGATTGGCCTGGCGGACGTCAAGAATGGCTTGAGCCGTTTCTACCGGCTCAGCAGTGGCCGTGGGGCAAACTAGTACGACGGTGCTACCGGCATGCCTGTCCTCAACGACTTTCTCTAGCGCAAAACGGTACCGGTCTGCTCGCGCATCCCCAAGCACGTCGACAGGGTTGTAGATGTTTGCCTCCCTCGGCAATTCGGCGCGTAAGGCCTCCAGCGTCTTCTTGCTGAAGCGGGCCATCTCCAATCCTTTTTGCTCAACACGGTCGGTGGCCACAATACCCGGTCCGCCGGCGTTAGTCACGATGGCCACCTTATTGTTTTTGGGTATGGGCTGAGTGGCAAACGCGGTGGCCAGATCGAACAGCTCGCTCATGCTCTTGGCACGGATAACGCCTGCCTGGCGAAAAGCGGTCTCATAAGCCAGATCCGAACCGGCAAGCGCGCCGGTATGAGACGAGGCCGCCCTGGCACCTGCCTGGCTGGCCCCGGATTTCAGAATGACGATGGGTTTCTTCCGGCTGACGCGGCTGCAGACATCCAGGAACTTCCCGCCGTCAGCAACGTCCTCTATGTAGCACAAGATCACCCTGGTATTGGAGTCATCGGCCGCCATGGCGATAAAGTCGGTTTCCGTCAGGTCACCCTTGTTGCCCAGGCTGATAAACTGTGAAAACCCGAGGCCCGACGTCAGGCTCCAGTCCAGGATGGCCACCAGCATTGCCCCGCTCTGCGAGATGAAAGCAATGCTTCCCTTCCTTGGGAACCCGGCGGCAAAGGAGGCGTTCAAGGGGGTGTGGGTATCCATGATGCCCACGCAGTTCGGTCCCACAATGCGCATCCCGTAACGCCGGGCAATGCTCACCATTTCCTTCTCTCTTTCCAGACCCTCGTGGCCTACTTCCTTAAAGCCGGCGCTGATAACGATGAGGTACTTGACTCCCGCTTGCCCGCAAGCTTCAACCACGGGCAGTACGCGTTCCGCCGGAAGAGAGATGACAGCAAGGTCTACCGTTTCGGGAACGTCACCGATCGTAGGGTATACCCGGTACCCCTCTATTTCGGTCTCTTTGGGATTGATCGGAAAGACGCTCCCCTGGTAACCGCTGTCAATGATATTGCGAATGATAATGTTGCCGATTTTCTCCCTGGCCTTGGATGCGCCAATTACGGCTACGGACCGGGGCTTAAAGAGGGCCGATAGATCAGCCAACCGCGTCACCTCTTGAACGTTCTAGCGGGAAAGAATAAGAAAACCATTGAGAAGAATAACTTCTATCAACTATCCTGTTCTTGCGTCCGATCTTTTATAGCATTTCGCCATTTGCTTCCGTTCCCCTTTTTTTGGCAAAAAAATAAAGGCGCTTCGCTTGAAACGCCTTTATTTTTAGCCCTATGCCTTGGTGGCAAAGACGTGGTTGCCTATCCTGGTCAACACCGGCAGGGTTCTAATCCACTTGTCGCTTGCGGTGTCCGGGTTGTAAAAGAACAGCGCCCCGTTCGTGGGGTCTTCGCCCTTTAAAGCCGCAATGGCCGCCTGTATCGATTCCTCGTCAGGGGTCAGATTGATGGACCCGTCGGCAACCGGCGAGAACTGATAAACGTTATCCGTCTTTTCAAAAATGACGTCTTCAAGGCTTTTAGGGAAGAACGGGCTGTTTATGCGGTTCAGGATCACCGCGCCGACGGCCACCTTCCCGCTGAAAGATTCTCCCCTGGCTTCGGCATGGATAGCCCGCGCCAGCAGCATCACGTCTTCTTGAGAGAAACGAATGCGATACCCCTCGCTATCCCCGCTTACCGGCACCTTGAGGACCTGACCCGGATAGATCAGGTCGCCGCGGATACCATTCACAACCTGCAGCAAGGCGACAGAAGTATTGAATTTCCTGCTTATTTCGTAAAGCGTATCGCCTTCGCGAATGGTATAGTAAGTACGTTCGGCGCCGGTTGCCGAAGCTGTTGACTGCCAGCAAAACGCCAATACAGCCGCAAAAAGCACGGCAATAACGAAGCGCCTCATATTGCCCTCCTTTCCAGGAAGATATTTTCATCATCCTAGAGACTTCTTATACTGGGATATTATCCCAAAACGCTGACTTTTATTCGTCAGCTAGTTGAAATCCCGTGATGATGGCAACAAAAAACGGGTGCCTGATAGGTACACCCGTCCGGATTGTTGACAAACCCTCTCTTTGAATTTAGGCATTTTCTCCAAGCGAACAACTTACGAAGCAGTCGTCGGTCCTTCTACTCCTCGTATGCGACCTTCTCTTTACGCTGTACGATGCGAAGGTCCAGTTCCGCCATCAAGAGGACTGTGCGGCACATCTGAATAAGTCTTGAGGCCGTACGCTCTCCCAGCAGTTCCTGCAGTTCCTGGAGGTTCAAGTTCGTTGTGACAATCACCGGCAACTTGTGGTTGAGGCGATAGTTCAACAGCGAGTAAATCTTCTGCCTGGCCCATTCGCTGTATGTATGCGCTCCCAGGTCATCCAGCACGAGCAGCGGGACATTCTTTGCCTGCTCAACGAGGTCCCGTTCTGAGACGTCGTCCCGGTCAGCGTAAGTGGCCCTGATCCGGTCAAGGAAGTCCGGCACGATAAGGAACAGCACTTCGCCGCCCCTCTCCAGGACGGCGTTGGCGATGCAGCAGGCCAGGAAGGTCTTGCCGGTACCCACGTCACCGCAGAACATGAGGCCGTCCTGGCTGTCTCCCGCGAGGTAGGATTCAACAAACTTGCGGGAGACCCGCAAGGCGTTGGCCGCATTCTCATAATACGAGCGGCCGCGGTCATCTTTCATCCGCCGGGAGTAGTAGTTCAGGTTGAATCGTTCAAAGGTCTGCTCCCGTAAGCGCGCCGGCATCTGCGCGTTCTCAACCCGGCGCGCAAGATTCCTCTCCTGTACGCATGCACAGGGGACGGCATTCTCCCCGTCAAAAAGGATGCCCCTGCCCTCGCACGTTCGGCAGTAGTCCGCCACTCACCAGGCCTCCAAGTCCTTTCGGGATGTTGGCTGAACCCGATAGCCTTTTACCCGTATTGGCGTTTTTTGCAACACTCCCCGGGCTCTCCAAAAACAGGCTCGCCGGGGAACCACCCCGGCGTATTGCACTTCTTAACCAAACTAAATATAAAGGCTTTTCAGGATGGCACTCTCCTTGGTACGCTCATCCCTGCGTGAAGCTGGGGCTTTCCTCTGCCTGCGCTTCTGGAAGCTGTCCTCATACCGCGCAACCTCTTCAACCGTCCTCAGGTTGTTCTTGCCCCACTCCAGCAAGATGCGGTCAATGTACTTGAAGTTGTGTTTGCCCATGAGCACAGCCCGGCGTAAGGCCTCGCGGACAATTTCGGCGTCAAACTGTCCCAGCCAGTATTCGATCTGCTCGGCCTCTATCGGCGAGAGCGGCCGGCCGAACTCCTCCGCGAACTCGCCGCACAGACGCCCAAAGTCCCTGTCTTCTTTCACATCGTTGGACTCAAGCACCGCTTTTAACTCTTCAAGCTCCTGGACCTTCTTCCTGGCCCAGAGCTCGGAAAGCTTCTCATACAACGGTTCAAGGTCGAAACCCAGGACTACGGGTTTATGTTCGGTAAGGTAGTATTCGGTAACCCCGAGCATACCCTTCTCGGAAAGGCTGGCTAAATCGTGCTCGACCTGCTCTTTGCCTCCAGCCATCAGCTGACCGAGTTCTTCCGGTGAGGGTGTGTAATTCTTTTCTTCGCTGTGGAGGCGGATAATGTGCACCAGGAGCATCATCTCGGTGTCGGTAAGCCCCATCCGCTTGTAACAGCGCAACAGCATGCTGGGAACACAGGTCATTCCCTGGAGCAGCAGGTCGGTAGAGAATGCAGAAGTGATGTTTCCCTCGCGATACTTACGGATGGGCCTGGTATTCTGCCCAGACATTCCCTCGCCTCCCTTGCCGTCTATTCTACGACTCAGGCGGAGGTTTGTCCAACACCCTAACCTGCCTTCCCTTGAAAGTAGCTATTGAAATCTTCCAAGCACCTGTTAAATCTTTCGCTCTGTCTATCCCAAATCCAAGATCGCCCAGCTTGTGCGCGTCCGAACCCAGGGTACAGTAAACAATTCCCTGCCTGCGGGCTAACGCCAGCAAGTCCGGGCTCGGGTGGCAGTGCTCTTCGCCGGCTCTCCAGGGCGACGTGTTGATTTCAACGGCCATGCCCCGCCGCGCCGCCTCCCTGAACAGTTCTTCCGCCCATTCCCGGTGCATCAGATCCACCAGGTCGCCGTAATACTTCCGGCCGTGCCTTTTATAAATGTCGACGTGGGCGATGGCATCAAAGAAGCCCGTGCGTACCCCTTCCAGCAAACGCTGAAAGTAGGCTGCCGCTGCCTCCTGCGACGAAAAGCGGGAAAAGAACCATCCCGCCTCTTCGCTGGAGGAAATGGCTATGTGCTCCAGGCAATGAACCGCTCCCAGGACAAAGTCAAAAGGATAGGTCTGGATTAGCCGATTGATAATCTCCTCCAGGCCGTAGTCGTAACCGATTTCAACCCCCGCCAGCACGGCGAGCCGGCTTCCATACCGGCGCCGGGCGTCCTCAATCTGGCGGAAATAATCGTCAAGCCACACCCAGTCATCCATAGGGTGCCTTGACCCGCCCAGGCGTACGTACCAGTCCATGCGGCGTCTTAAGGGGTCAGCCTCAAAATGGGGCGTAAAACAAATTTCAGCCAGGCCGATAGATACCGCCTGGCGACAATAATCTTCTATGCTGTTTGGCTGGGCGTCAATGGAAAAGTCAGGGTGGACGTGGTAATCAATGTGCACATCCCGTCGTCCTTTCGCCGTCATACAGCATTTATGCCTACACGTACTATTTCCAGGACCTCTGGTCGACGATAAGCTTATCGCTGCCGCTCAACGTCCCGGGGCTGACCGTTTCGACCTCCACGGTTAGGCGGAGCAATTCCTTCGCCAGCGCCCTGGCCCGGGTCTCCAAGTCTGGTATGTTTGCCACGTCAGGCGTTTCCACCTGCAGCCTGAGACGATCCCGGAAATCGGTCTGGGTGACAACCGCCCGGCACAGTCCGGCGTTCCCAAGACGCGCCTGCAGTTCGGCAACCTGGTGCGGGTATATGAAGAGGCCTCGCACCTTGACGCCGTCGGAGGTTCGGCCGTAAATGCCGAGCAACCTTTTGGCCGCCCGCCCGCAAGGACAGCTCTCGGCGGTGACGATCCCGAGGTCGCCGGTACCGAAGCGCACCAGGGGATAAACAGGGTCGAGGATCGTGACGACAACCTCGCCTGCTTCCCCATCAGGCACCGGCTGTCCGGTCTCCGGGTCAACAACTTCGAGAATGGCCCTTGAGGCAACGTGAAAACCTTTGCGCATTTCGCACTCGTAAGCGACGCAGCCCGTGTCGGCCGTGCCGTAGCCCTGGTAGACGGTGATCCCGTAACGCTCAGCGAGAAGCGCCCGTAAATCCTCGGAAAGTTTTTCGGCGGCAACCCAGGCCTTCTGCAGCTTAAGATCCCCAGGGCACGTCAGGCCCAGTTCGTCCGCCTTTTTCAGCAGCGCGTAAAGGAAACTCGGCACCCCGATGTATCCCGTGACTCCCAGGTCGCGCATGACCTGGAGCTGCAGCTCGCTGTTCCCTACGCCGGCGGGAACCACGACACAGCCCCTGGCCCGCAAAGCCCCGTCGAACATCATTCCGGCAGGGGTCAGATGATAGGAAAAGGTGTTTTGCACGATGTCTCCCGGGCCGAAGCCAGCCGCGCCAAGGGCTTCTTTCCATCCCCAGTAATCCTCTCCCGGTCCCTGCGGGTCGTATATCGGGCCGGGCGAAACGAAAACGCGCTGCAGCGCCGTAAGGGGCACAGTCAGGAAGCCGCCAAACGGGACGTCATCCTTTTGCCTCGCAGCCAGCTCGCTTTTGCGGGTTAAGGGGAGTTTAACAAGGTCATCGGGGGTTCGCACCTCGGCAAGCTCCACTCCCGCCTCCGCAAATTTTGCCCGCAAGGCCGGTGAGCCCTTGAAGGCTGCATCGATGAAGCCGGCAAAGTCCATTTACGACAGCCACCTCTTCCGCCGTTTGTAATGCTTGACATCGCGGTAACTCTTCTTTTTCCCGACCTCGGACAGCCCGAGGTAGAACTCCTGCACGTCCTCGTTGTCGATCAGGCGGTCGACCTCACCCTCGAGCACGATCCGGCCGTTCTCCATAATGTAACCGTAGTCCGCTATCGACAGCGCCACCCTGGCGTTCTGCTCCACCACAAGGATCGTCGTTTTTTCAACCTCGTTAATCTGTTTGATGATCCGGAAGATTTCCTGCACCAAAAGCGGGGCTAGCCCCAGCGAGGGTTCATCGAGGAGCATGAGCTTCGGCTTGCCCATTAAGGCCCTGCCGATGGCGAGCATCTGCTGTTCCCCGCCCGAAAGGTACCCGGCCGTGCGCTGCCGGAGGTCCTTCAAGCGTGGAAAATAGCTGTAGACCTTCTCTATGTCGGCCTTCACGCGCCCCCTGTCGCGCCGGGTATACGCCCCCGCGATAAGGTTCTCCTCTACGGTGAGGTGCTCGAACACGTGCCTGCCCTCCATGACCTGGAAGATACCGCGGCGAACAATAGCCTCGGCATCCAGCCCGCTGATCGACTCGCCGAGAAACTCGATGGTTCCGTCGGTCACCTCGCCGTTTTCAGATTTAAGAAGGCCTGAAATGGCCTTCAGCGTCGAAGTCTTGCCCGCGCCGTTGCTCCCCAGCAGCGCCACGATCTTGCCTTCGGGGACGGTTAGGGACATTCCTTTCAGGACGAGAATGACATGATCGTACACGACCTCCACGTTGTTCAGTACCAGCAACTCCTCAGACCACCTCCAAAAGCCCGGTCATTCGCCTGGGCAAACACGCAACAGCCTTCCAGCCTGTTACACAGGGATTCAATATTAAATGAAATGCTTCCTGCAAACCGCCCGTAATATGTTTGTGGCGGGGCAGAATGCCCCGCCACCATAAAGAGTCCCTTACCGTACCTTACTTATAGCCAATCCAATCAGTAAGGTAGACGAACTTGCCGCCCTCAACTTTGGCCAGCCGCACCTGCTCGGAGCCTCTGTGGCTGTCGGCCTTGAAGGTTACCGGAGCAGAAAGGCCCTGCGTATCGAAATTGGCGAGGGTCTCCAGGGCCGCCTTCAAAGATTCGCCCGTCGGGTTGTCCCCGGCCCTCTTGACGCCTTCAAGCATGATCTTGGCCGATACCCAGCCTTGCACGAACTTCTGGTTGATGTCCTCCATCTTCTTGCCCTGGCCCTCAAGGTAGTCCTTGATTTCAGCCAATCCGGCAGCATCGTCGTACGGGAAGGCGAAGGGGATCACGCCCATGTAACCTTCAGCCGCATCTCCGGCCAGCTTAATGACCTTTTCGTCGGCAGCCCAGTTCAGACCGATGAACTGCGTTTTCAGCCCCAGCTTCTTGGCATCCTTGAGGGTCGTCGCCGCCAGGTTGGACGTTCCCTGAATAATTGCAAAGTCAGCGCCCTTGTTTTTCAGGTCCAGCATCTGGCTCGTGGCGTCGAGGGCCTTGAGGTCGATGATCTCGTCGCCTACAACCTTGAACCCGATTTCTTCTGCGTATTTCTTGGCGTCTGCGATCGGTGAACGCCCGAAAGCGGTATCGTTGAAAACAAAGGCCACTTTGGGCGCCTCGCTGCCCTTCCAATTGTCCTTTGCCCATTTCAAGGCAATCCTGGCCTGGTCGGAGTAGCTGGCCGCGATCAGGAAGTTATAGGGACACTTGTTGATGTCCGTAAGGCTTTCAGAATACGATCCCGAAACGTACGGAACCTTGTCCCGGGCGATGAATTCTTTGAGCGCGTCGGTGTCGCCCGTACCCCATCCCAGGATGCCGATAACCTGGTTCTGCTTGACCAGCTTGTCGTAGGCTTCCTTAGCGCGCGGAATCTGGTAGGCATAATCTATGCAGTTGTAATCGATTTTGGGGCCCAATCCCTTAGCGTTGTAATAGTCGATATAGGCCTTCACGCCGTCAGCGTAAGGCGCTCCGACGTCACCCGTGGGACCGGTCAGGTCGATGATCCCGCCGATCTGTACCGTCTTAGCTTCGCCCTGGGGCTCTTTTGTCCCGCCTCCCCCGCAGCCCGCGAGGAGTGTCGCAACCAACAGGACAATCAACGCCGCCGCCGCAAACAACAATATACGTTTACGCACCAAACGCACACCTCCACAGCTTTTTTTTGTCTCTGAATGAACGGGTTGTATCAAACTCCGTAAGGAAGGCCATCCCCTCCCTTCAAGCAAGCCATTTGGAAATAAATCCTTAAGGATTCCGGCAAGATTAGTACGAAAAAGGCCACAGCTTAAAGTAATCCTTGATGTTTTTCCACAGCTTGGCAAGTCCCTCGGGCTCAAAGATTAAGAAAAGAATAATGATTAAGCCGAAAATCGCTTCCTGAAGCGCAAGAAGGGCGTTGCCGATGTTGGGAAATAGAGGCATTATTCCGTCGCGCAGGACGATCGGCAATAAGGTCATGAAGCATGCCCCGTAGATGGATCCCATGACGCTTCCCAGCCCGCCGATAATGATCATCGCCAGGTAGAGGATGGAGATGGAGATGGTGAACTGCTCCGGGCTGATGGTCTGCATGTAGCAGGCCCACAGGGCGCCTGAGATGCCGGCATAAAAAGAGCTTAAGGCAAAGGCCTTGAGTTTGTACTCGAACAGGTTAATCCCCATGGCCGATGCAGCTAGGTCGCGGTCGCGTATGGCCATAAAGGCCCGCCCGACTTTGGTCCTGAAGATGTTGGTCGCAAAGACAACGGCAGCCACGGAAAGGGGCAAGATCAGGTAGTAGAAAGACACGTCGCTGTCCAGAGGGTAGCCGAAAAGGCTGGGCCGGTCAAGGACGATGCCGCCGGTACCGTTCGTCAGCGCGCTCCAGTGGACGATGACAAACTCGATGATGACCTGGGCCGCCAGCGTCGCGATGGCTAGGTACAGCCCCTTAAGGCGCAGGGAGGGAATGCCGAAAACGGCCCCGACGAGCGCGGCCAGAACCCCCGCCGCGGGAAGGGCGATCCAGAAGGAAAGGCCCAGCTTTACCGTCAGGATCCCTGCCGTGTAGGCGCCGACGCCCATGAACGCGCCCTGGCCGATAGAGATCTGCCCCGTAAATCCGGTGAGAATGTTCAGGCCGACAGCACCGATGACAGCGATCCCCACCAGGTTGGCCACTCCGACATAATACGGGCTGACCAGCAGCGGGAGCGCCGCCAGGAGAGCAAGGATGGCCAGCACCTTGAGCTTCGCGGCCGGCGCAAAGAGGATGGCCATGTCATCATAATAACTGGTAGTAAAGATACCGCAGTCCATGACAAACGGGTTTCTTGGACGCATGCCGTTACACCCTTTCGATGATCTGCTTACCGAACAAACCGTATGGCCTGATCATCAAGACGATAACCAGCACAACGAACGGGACGACTTCTTTGACGCCGCCGCCGAAAACCGGGTCAAGGTACCCGCCGGCGAGGCTTTCAATAAGCCCGATGGCAAACCCGCCGATGATGGCACCGGGAATGCTGTCCAGCCCGCCAAGAATGGCTACCGGAAGAACCTTCAGCCCGATATGCGAGAGCGAGGGATTTACGCCGTTGATGTTCCCCAGCAGGATGCCGCCGATACCCGCCACCACGGCGGCGATGGCCCACGTAATGGCAAAGACGCGCTTGACGCTGATACCCATTGAAAGGGCTGCCGGCTGGTCATCGGCCACGGCGCGCATCACGATTCCCGTACTGGAATACTTAAAGAACGCGCCGAAGATGCCCAGCAGGATAACTGCCAGGACGAGGGAATACAGGTAAACCTGCGTCACAACGATATCTCCGAGCTGCACGGGTTCGGCCGGAAAAAGGGGCGGAAAGGTACGGGTATCGGTTCCCCAAAGGACCTGGATAATGCCGCGCATCAAGCTGGACAGCCCGATCGTGGCCATGATGACCGAAATAATCGGCTCACCGATAAAAGGCCGCAGAACCAGCCGTTCTACCACGATCCCGACGAGAACGCATACCAGGAGGGTCAGGATGATTGCCGGCAAGAACGGTATGTGGTATACAGCCACCAGTGATAACGCTACATAGGCCCCGATAAGCAGGAATTCCCCCTGGGCGAAGTTGATCACGTCGCTGGATTTGTAAATCAGAACAAAGCCAAGGGCGACAAGAGCGTACACACTTCCGACGACAAGACCGCTCACCGTCAACTGCAAAAAGTCAGTCACTGTTCTTCACCCCCGTTCCTTCCGGCTCCCCTACGGTAAGGGTCGTCCTGATGACCGCCTGGCGCCCGTCCCGGTACTTAACCTCGGTTTCGACCTCAACCTTGTCTTGATTGCCGTAGAGCGCGTCTACCAGGCTCCTGTATTTTTCAGCTATGAACCCGCGCCGCACCTTGCGGGTTCTCGTCAATTCCTCATCGTCCGCGTCCAGTTCCTTGTGCAGGATGACGAAGCGCTTGATCTTGACCGCATCGGGCAGGTCCTTGTTAACCGCCCTGACGTTTTCGTTAATCAGTCGAAGAACCTCTGGCTTGGTGGCCAGGTCGACGTAAGTCGTGTAGGCGATCTGCTTCTGCTCCGCCCATTTGCCCACGTTGGCTATGTCGATGTTGATCATCGCCACGACATAGGGCCGGTCACGGCCGATAACAACGGCTTCCTTGATGAACGGGCTGAACTTGAGCTTGTTTTCAATAAACTGGGGAGAAAATATCGTCCCGTCAGTCAGCTTCATAACGTCCTTAATGCGGTCGATAACAACGAGGTGCCCGTCTTCGTCGAGGTAACCGGCATCCCCGGAGTGCAGCCAGCCGTCCTTGAGGGTGCTGGCTGTCGCATCCTCATTCTTGTAATAGCCCACGAAAACGCTCGGGCTCCGCGAAAGGATCTCCCCTTCCTCGCTGATCCTGATCTCGGTCCCAGGAATGGGGATGCCAACCGTGTGAAACTTAATCCCGTCATCCCGGTGAAGAACCGAAATCCCGGCGATCTCGGTCTGCCCGTAAATCTGTTTGAGGTTGACGCCCAGAGCGTGGTAGAAACGAAACACATCGGGGCCGAGCGCAGCGCCCCCGGTATAGGCCCTTTTCAACCGGGCAAGGCCGAGGTGGTCCCGAATGGCGCTGAAGAGTACCAAATCGGCAAGGAAATAGGAAAGCCTGAGGGCTACCGACGGTTTCCGCCTGTTGAAGCGGCAGTCGGCCATCCGGTATCCGATGGGCATCAGCTTATGGTAAACAAAGCGTTTGAACCAGCTGGCATCGTCTATCTTGACCTGAACCCGGGAGACCATGTCCTCCCAAATCCGCGGCGGGGAAAAAACAACATGAGGGCCGATTTCTTTCAAGTTCTGCTGAACGGTTTCAGGCTCCTCGGGGAAGTTCACCGTCATCCCCACCCAGAGGGCGAGAGCTAAAGACATCATCTGCTCCCCGACCCAGGCCAACGGCAAAAAAGAAAGGAATTCATCACTGTTGTCCAGGGGGTCGACCTCGGCCAGGCTCTTGGCCATGCTGAGGAGGTTTATGTGGGTCAGCATCGCGCCCTTGGCCTGCCCCGTGGTGCCCGAGGTATAGGCGATAATGGCCACGTCCTCCCCCCTACCTTCGGCAACTTCCCGCTCGAAATAGTCCTCATGGGACCGGCCGAATTCCCGCCCCATTTCCTGGACAGCAGTAAAGGAAAGGAGAAGCTCATCCCGGTAATTCCTCAGACCCTTGGGATCGTAGTAGATAACACGCCCGACCTTAGGCATCAAATCCTTGATCTCAAGCATTTTGTCGACCTGTTCCTGGTCCTCCACCACGATCAGTTTGGCGTCTGAATGGTCGATAACGTAGGCGATCTCATTAGGCAAGCTGTCCTGGTAAACCCCCACGCCTACCCCGCCAAGAGACTGCGCGGCCAGCTCGGCGTATATCCACTCCGGCCTGTTGTCGCCGATAATGGCCAGCTTGTCGCCGCGCCCAAAGCCAAGGGCGGCCAGGCCGAGGGCGAAGAGACGCACTTCTTCAAGGTACCTCTCCCAGCTTACGCTCTGCCAGATACCAAAGTCCTTTTCTCTCAGGGCAATCTTTTTGCCATATTGTCTGGCATTTCGGAGCAATAGTTTGGGAATGGTGTCATGATGCATAGCAACACCTTTTCCTTTATTGTTGGCCTATTGTTGGCCCAGGTAGGCCCTTATAACCAGGGGATTGCGTTGGACCTCGTCCGGCGTGCCGTCGGCGATCTTGCGCCCGAAATCGAGAACGGCTATCCGATCGGAAATATCCATAACAACCCCCATGTCGTGCTCGATGAGGATCATCGTGGTGCCCCACTCTTCGGAGATGTCAAGGATAAAGCGCGCCATATCCTCCTTTTCCTCAACGTTCATCCCGGCCATGGGTTCGTCCAGGAGCAACAGCCGGGGCTCCACGGTCAGGGCCCGCCCCAGCTCAACCCGCTTCTGCAAGCCGTAAGCCAGCGTCCCGACCGGCTTTGAACGAACATGTTCGATCTCCAGGAAATCGATGATTTCTTCGACGCGCCTGCGGTGGCGCGCTTCCTCGCGACGCGCGCGCCCCCAGAAGATCCCGCCGGATAAGAGTCCGTAAGAAATATGGATATGCCGGCCGAGCATAAGGTTTTCCAGGACGGTCATATGCTTGAAGAGTTCAATGTTCTGGAAGGTACGGCTGATACCCAGCTTGGCCCGTTCATACGGGGGCATCCTGGTGATGTCCTGACCCTCGAAGACAATCGATCCCTCGCTGGGGAGATAAAGCCCGCTGATACAGTTGACAAGGCTGGTCTTCCCCGCCCCGTTGGGCCCGATGATCGCGGTAATCCGGCCTTTCTCCACCTCAAGGTAAACCATACTTAAGGCTGTGACGCCGCCAAAATGTAACGACATACCGTCGATAGTCAGTTGGACCGCCAAGAGAAAACATCCCTTCCAGTTGAAGAAAGCCCGAGACGCCAGACAAGCCGCTCAGGCCAGCTATATAAAAAATGCAATATTCACCGCATTTCGGGAAAACCCTTCTTGATTGACAGAAAATTTCCTCAAACGGACGTTGAAAATTTTTCTTTTAGCTAGATCAGATTACTTCGCTCTCGACGCCTATAAGGTCACAAGTCCTGTCTGCTTCTACGTAGCGGACTACAGCCGCCAGGCTCCGGTCGATGTGGGCCGTGTCGTTCGACACCGTGACCACCCCGAGGACGGCACGCTGCCATGAATCCTGCTGTCCCACCTCGGCCACCGCGACGTTGAACTTGCTCCGCAGCCTGGCCGTCAAGCTCTTGACAACCCGCCGCTTGTCTTTTAGCGAGGCGGCTTCGCCGAGGTGCAGCTCCAGTGTCAACAAACCTACACGCATCGCATACTCCTATTGACGAAGTATCCCCGTTTGGATATAATCGCCCATATTCTATCTAATTAGGTGGTGGACCCTTGATCACCTTTGCCCTGGTTCTTGCTACCCTGTTTTTCATCGCGGGGTTTATCTTCACCGTCTTCCCCGTCCTGCCGGGAACCCTGATCATCTTCGCAGGCATGCTGATCTACGGGCTCCTGGCCGGCTTTCAAAGCTTAGGTCTGCCTTTCTTCATCGGGCAGGCCGTGGCGGTGGGTCTCAGTTACCTTGCCGACTATGCGGCGGGAGTGTGGGCAGTCAAGAAGTACGGCGGTTCGTCCGCGGCAGTCTGGGGCAGCATCATAGGGGTCCTGGCCGGGATCTTTGTATTTGGTCCTTTCGGCATTATCCTGGGACCTTTTCTGGGCGCCGTCGCCGGGGAGATCCTGGCGGGCGGTACCCCGTCACGGGCCCTGCGTGCGGGAATCGGAACGCTGGTAGGCTTCCTGGGGGCTACCGGAATTAAGCTGATCATCGGCGCGGGAATGGTGATCTGGTTCTTTACACGGGTGTAGTTTTCAACCGGCCCTAGGAGACCGCTGAAAAACTGCGCCTGGCTTTGTCAGGCTCGCCGTCCAGTGCTCACGTACGACCCAGTACGCTCCGGCGCCGGCCGGCTTCGCCTTCCGCGCCATGCTTGCTTTTGAGCGGTCTCAGAGTAATTTCCGAAGCATGGCCGTACCCTAGAGATGCCCATACCAAAACCAGTGTATTGGCTTTTTGCAGCACTCTCCTAGAATCCCCCGGAACCAGCCCTGCCGGCCGCCACAAGTGCTGCGCCTAGAGCGCCCACGATCTGGGGCTCGTCGGGGACGCGGATGACCCTGCCGAGACGCTTTTCAAGGGCCCTGACAACTCCCTTGTTTTTGGCCACCCCGCCTGTCATTACAACTTCAGGCGCGAGGCCCACCCTGTGAACCATGCTCGCCGTGCGTTCAGCCACCGATTCCATTAAGCCCCTGGCTATCTCGTCTCTCGGGGCGCCCTGGCCGATAAGGGAAACGACCTCTGACTCCGCGAACACGGTACACATACTACTGATGGTAGCAGAGCGGCTGGCCGTAGCGGCAACCTCGCTCAAACGGTCGACCTCGGTCTCCAAAGCCCGAGCCATCACTTCCAGAAAACGCCCTGTTCCAGCTGCGCATTTGTCATTCATCACAAAGTCAACAACAGTCCCGCGGTCGTCAAGGCGAATCACTTTGGAATCCTGGCCCCCGATATCAATCACCGTGCGGGCGTCAGGAAAAAGGTAAACCGCCCCGCGCCCGTGGCAGGTTATTTCGGTTACCTGGAGACTGGCCAACGGGACGTTGGCACGGCCGTACCCGGTCGCAACGACAAAACCGATCTCGTCCCGGCTTCTTCCGGCGGATTCCAGCGCCTTTTCCAAAGCCGTCTCGGCCGCCCTGCGGCTGTCCGCTCCCGTCGGTACGATGCTGTAAGCCAGTATTTTGCCTCCGCTCATAATGACCGCTTCAGCGGAAAGGGATCCGATATCGATGCCGGCGACGATCTTCAAAACGTTTTCCCCTTGCCTTAAAATCTTTGCAACAGTATAGCTTTACCGGCCTGAAAAAGACAACCCTTATAATTTATTCGCTATCAGCAGCTGCCGCCCGGATACCTCGTGAACGACGGGGCCGGCGAAACCGGCTTCACACAGCCAGCCCGTATACTCATCCAGAGTATAAGTGCCTCCAGCCTGGGTGCTTAAAAGCATATTAACGGCCATGTACCCCGCCCGCGGGCTTATTCCCCGCACGTAATCAAGAATCGCTATCCGGCCGCCCGGCACGACAATGCGGCCGACCCGAATGATAAGTTCCCTGTTTTCCTCGCCGCTGTAAATGTGCGAAACGTTCCCCAAAAACGCGATGTCGAAGGGCCCTTCCGGCAGCCGCTCGTTAAAGTCGCCGGGCCAGAGCTCGATGGCAACGTCCCGGGGAACCTTGTCGGCCATCAAAGCCAGCACATTTGGTATATCAACCACCGTTACCCGAGCCCCCGCCCGGGCAAGCGGCACTGCATAGTTAAGCGGCCCGCCTCCAAGGTCGACAACCCGGAGCCTTGCCCCGGCAAAGCCGTGCATGAGAAGGGCAACCACGCGGGGAGACACTTCGCGCGCGTAGGAACGCATCGCATCCATAAAATAGCCGAGTTTCTGCGCGTTTCTCTCCCGCTTGGGCGGAGTCCCGCTTTTCAATACGGCAGGCAACGAAAGCCAGGTCCCTATGCGCGTATAGGCGTGCATAAAACCCATCCCGGTGTATGCCGGGTCTTCCTCATTAAAAAACATGGCATAGGCCTCGTCCGTCAGGCTGTAAGCGTCCTTGTCCTGCCTCACGTAGCCCTGCGACAGCAAAAAACTCAGGACGGCGTCAAGAGCCCGCCTATCCAATGCAAGCTCTTCAACAAGCTCAGTCAAACGAGCGTTCCCCGTTTTGAGACGCTGGATAAGCCCGACCTCGACGGCCGCTCCCAGGACGAGCAGTTCATCCGGCAAATTAAGCGACTCGCGATTAGGCACCCTGACCAACACCTCTCCCTTAAGACGTTGCCCTGTGCTCTCCCGTAACCGTTACGGCATCGCCGCGTTTGGCAATATGCGTTCCAGAGCCAAGCGCGCAAACAGGTTCTTTCGCCTCAGCAGCGCCAGCACCGATTTCCGGCCGGACGGCGTGTGCACGGCCTGCCACAAGGTCCGCCCCCCCAGATTGGCTTGCGGCTGATCAGACGTGCCGTAATCCTGTGTAAAGTAATCACGGAACCGTTCCGCCATTTCCAATTCCAGTTCTTCGCCTATTTCCGCACCCGGGTTGGCAAGGTTTTCAAGAAAATAAAGCAGGACCTCAACCCGCTCGCTGTCATTGGCTTCACCGGCCAGGACCGCGTACTCGCTGAGCAAATCATAGGCCTCATCCATGTCTCCCCGCTGGAGGACCAGCATCCCCAGTGCAAACCAGGCCTCTTGGCAGCTCTCGTCGACTTCAACCGCCGTCCTCAACGCGCGTTCCATCTCGTGCCAATCCTCACGGCTGCCCGCGTCCGCGGCGCGCTTAAGAAGAAACTCAAGCTCACCCGGCGGCGATGCCGCCTTCGGCGATTTTAGGTAGACGTCCGTCATTTACCTCATACGATCCTTTCAACTTAAGAAATGGTTAAGCGATCGCCGAGCCTTAGGCTTGAATGCTTGTCTTTTCTCCCTGCCAGCCAGTCATTCCTGCATCAGGCAGGAATAGCAGGACTGAAACTCGAATCCTAAACCTGCCAGCAAAGGATGATGCTCATGAGTATTGCACGAAAAGTGCTCTGTCTTACCATTGCCGCGCTGCTCGTCGCCTGTGTCTTTTATTTCTTCCGGCAGCCTTCTCCGCAGGCTCACTCTGGACAAGAGCCACCCGCCATTCCAGCTGCAAACACACCGCCCACCGAAATAGAGCTGGTGGCCATCGGCGACCTTCTCATGCACCTTCCGGTAGTAAACTCCACCTATGATGCCGCGACGGGGAGATACGAGTTTGACAATCTCTTTGACGAAGTCAGGCCCCTGCTCACCGGCGCCGACTATGCCGTGGCTAACCTGGAAACGTGCCTGGCGGGAAAAGCCAAGGGATATCAGGGCTATCCCCTCTTCAACACGCCTGATGACTTCGCCCCAGCCATCGCCAACCTTGGCATCGACCTTGTCACCACAGCAAACAATCATAGTATGGACATGGGTTTTGATGGACTGGTGGCCACCCTGGACTGTCTTGACCGGAACGGTCTCGCCCATATCGGCACTTACCGAACAATCAAGGAACGCGAAAAGCCCTTCGTCGCCGAGGTAAAAGGCGTTCGGCTCGGCTTTGTCAACTTTACGGCGACCACAAACGGGTTGCCCTTGCCCCCTGAACGTCCGTTTTGCGTAGGCCTGTTGAATGATGAGCAGGTAACTCGGGACCTGGCCGAACTCCGCCGGAAGAACCCCGATTTAATCATCGCCTGCGTTCATTTCGGCACGGAATATCAGCGTTATGCGGATACCTTCCAGGAAAAGTGGGTGCATAAACTCTTCGAACTGGGCGTCGACGCCGTTATCGGCTGCCACCCCCACGTCGTTCAGCCTATGATCTGGCGCAACGTTGAGCTTTCCAGCACCAAAAAGCGCTGTTTTGCGGCTTATTCCCTGGGCAACTTCATTTCAAACCAGCGTTGGCGGTATTCCGACAGCGGCATTGTCTTGCACCTGAAGATTTTCAAGTACCCGGAGGGAACGGCCTCCATCGTCTCGGCAAGCTATACTCCTGTATGGGTCGACACCTACCATATCGCGGGTAGAAAGCACTACCGCGTCCTGCCTGTCAGCAAGGCCATCGAGGATTACGAGCACAGCCGGGACGGTCTGCTGACCGTCGAGGATTATAACCGTCTCCTCGAAGTGCGCGACGAACTCTCCGAACTGCTTGACGACCCTGTTCAGGGGATCGGCCCTCACCCGTTAGATATGTAACAGTTATCTTTTTGTTTCCACAAATTTTCAAGACTGACGTTTTCCAGTGCGCTCAGGAACATCTCCCTGAAGTCGGGGTACCTACTGACGATGTCTTCCACAAGATCCTTCATCTCTTCCCGCTTGGTACGGCCGTTATAGGGGCAGGGGTTGTGCAGGACAGGCAGCCCCAGTTGGCGTCCGAGCCTGACAACGACTTGTTCCGGAAGGTAAACAAGCGGCCGAATCAGGTTTAAGCCTTTCCGTGACAGCCTGGTGTTGGGCATGAACGTCTTCATCTGTCCCGTGAAGATCAGATTCAGGAAATAGGTTTCGATAACGTCGTCCAGATGGTGTCCCAGAGCCACGCACTGCGCCCCCAGCGAGACGGCCATATCGTTGAGCACTCCCGCCCGCAGCTTCGAACAGAGCGCGCAGGGATTGTGTTCCGGTTTTTCCTTAATAATGCGGGCAACAGGAAATTCTTTGATGTGCAGGGGTACCTCCAGCTCCCGGCAGAGGTTCACGAGCGGCTGAACGTCGACCGGTCCCCATCCGAGGCTTAGGTGGACCGCCTCAAGGGTAAAGAAAAGGTGCGACCTTTTCTGCAATTCGGCCATGATCCACAGCAGGGCTGTCGAGTCCTTTCCGCCGGAAACGCCCACAACCACATGGGATTGCGGAGGGATCATATCGTAGCGCTTAATGCACTGCTTAACCCGGGTCATAAACCATTTATCGTAATTCCTGTTCAAACCGGTTCACTCCATAGCCCAGTCGTAGAATAGGGTAATCTTGACACTATTGGTCAACTTTGCTATAATTCTTCCATAATGCTCCTGTCCAACAGTATATCTAAAAAACGCGCGGGCATAATAGCACAAGAATTTCCCCTAAAATTAAGAGATTACAAAAAATTTGCGTCCCAAGGCAAAGGAAACTTAAAGGAAACCTGTAGTGCAAGGAGGGTAACAAATGGCCATTAAGGTTGGCATAAACGGATTTGGCCGCATAGGTCGAAACTTCTACCGGATCGTGCACAGTCATCCTGACATCGAAGTCGTAGCCGTAAACGACCTCACCAATGCCGCCACTTTAGCGCACCTGCTCAAGTACGACTCGGTACACGGCACTTTTGGCGCCGACGTGCGCGCCGCCGAACGAAGTTTCTGGGTGGACGACCAGGAGATCATGGTGCTTGCCGAGCCCGACCCCGCCAACATCCCGTGGGAAAACTACGGGGTTGAATACGTCATCGAGTCCACCGGGCGGTTCACAAAAGCCAAAGACGCCAGAAAGCACCTGCGCGGCAGTGTAAAAAAGGTTCTCATCTCCGCCCCGGCCACCGACGAGGACATCACCATCGTTATGGGCGTGAACGAGGACAAGTACGATCCCGAGAAACACCACGTCGTCTCGGCGGCGTCCTGTACCACCAACGCCCTCGCCCCGATTGTCAAGGTGCTGCACGAGAAGTACGGGTTTAAGCGCGGTTTCATGACCACGGCGCATTCGTACACCAACGACCAGCGGCTGCTCGACCTCCCCCACAAGGATCTCCGGCGGGCACGGGCAGCAAACCTTTCCATCATTCCGACGACAACCGGAGCGGCAAAGAACGTCAGCCTGGCCATCCCGGAACTGGAGGGAAAGATCACCGGCCTGTCCTTCCGGGTTCCCACGCCGGACGTTTCGGTCATTGACCTGGTGGCCGAGCTCGAAAGACCGACAACCAAGGAAGAACTCAACGACACCCTCAGGCAGTGGGCTACCGGCGATCTCCAGGGCATCCTTGCTTACAATGAGCTACCCCTGGTTTCGGTCGACTATATCGGTAACCCGCACTCGTCCATCATTGACGGGCTGTCGACGATGGTTATCGAGGGCACCCTCGTCAAGGTCGTAGCCTGGTATGACAACGAATGGGGCTTTTCCAACCGTCTTGTCGACCTGATCCTCTTCATGCACTGGCGCGGAACCATGGGTGAAGAGCTGCGCAAGACCACGGTAAAGGAAATCCGCTCGCAAAAGCTTGAGTAACAGCAAGCAATAGATGCTGAAGCCCTGCCTGACGGTAGGGCTTCATTCTTCCAGGGGCTTTATTGAGTCTCAGCAACTATTCTAGGCACGGCTTCCTCCCGAGCAACAGCCATCAGATGCACGCCCGCCACTCCCGGTATGCAGCGAAGTGCATCGAAGTTTCTAAGGCAATCCGGGACCGGGCTCTCCGGACCAACTGCAAAGAAACAATAAACACCAGCCGCACCGAAGCATAATATACTTGGAGGTGAGGAGGCGTGCTTTTTGAGACGGGTCAAACCGTTCCGGAATCAGGCCGCTACGAAAACGCTCACGGCACCCGCGTCATTCTCCAGGGCGGCGACACCTTCCCGCCATGCCCCGACCACAACGGCGCCTGCAAGTGGGCTAAGGCCGGCACGGTCATCAATGTTCTAGAAAGCCGTTGAAAAACTTCGCCTGGCTTTGTCAGGCTCGCCGTCCAGCGTTAACGTACTATAGCTTAATGCTTACAGCCATTAGGTCGCTCCTATACTACCAGGGGTTTTCGAAAGACGCGGAGGAAGGCGTCGCAGTATACTTCTTTGTTTAACAGAACCTCGGCCGTGGCGGCCGCGTCCATCAAGGCCTTATCCTCCACATTCAGGATCGCCGCGTCGAGGCCCGCCGCCAGGGCCATGACCAGGTAGGTCCGGTTGATCAGCGAGCGCTCGGGCGCCCCCTGAGACACGTTGGACAGGCCGATAACCGTCCGCGGAGCCGGGCTGGCCAGCATCCGCACCTGCCTGATTGTTTCAAGGACCTCGACGGCGTGCTCCTGGGCGACGTTGACAGGGAGGATCAGCGGGTCGATAAACAGGTCCTCCATCGCCAGCCCGTGAGCGTCCGCATTGGCTACAAGCTCCATAGCCAGGGCCAGCCGGTCGGAAGCATCCTTGGGAACGCCCTTTTCGTTCATCGCCAGACCGATAATGGCTGCGCCGAATTCAACCGCCAGAGGGAACAAGACGTCCATGCGCTCCTGCTCGGCGCTGGTCGAATTTATGATGGCCTTGCCCCTGTGCACGGCAAGCCCCGCCCGCAAAGCCTCTACATGCGGGGAATCGATGCAGCACGGCAGGCCGCAGGCCTCCTGCGCCACTTTAACAAGCCAGGCCATTACTTCGGGCGCCTCGGCAGCATCGACGTCGGGACCGGTGTTGATATCCAGGTAATGCGCACCGGCTGCTGCCTGGATCCTGGCCCTATCGGCGACTGGGACCGGGTCGCGCTCCCGGATCGCCGCCCGTATGTCGCGGAACATACCGTTAATCCGCTCACCGATGAGAATCACGCCGACATCCCCCTTCGTAAAAAAGGGAGCCTTGCGGGGCTGTTGAAAAACTTCGCCTGGCTTTGTCACGCTCGCCGCCCAGTGCTCACGTACCACCCAGTACGCTTGGCCGGCTTCGCCTTCCGCGCCATGCTCGCTTTTGAACAGCCCCCTTTTTTCAACAGGCCTTTGCGGCTCTCCTTTTCTTAAATCAATCGCTTTTTAGAGCCTTAACGTTTAGTATACATCCTGCCGCATGAGAGCGTCAATTTGCTGGTTAAAGCGCTGCATCGCCTCGGGATGACGGAAAACAAAAATCGACCCGCCGGCCTGCGCCAGAACGACCGCCGTCATCGCTTCCCACAGCAGGGCGCGCCGCCCCTGCTCACCCCACTCGGCCACGGCGTCCGCCGTCGTTTCTTTAACCTTCCAGGCCTCATCCCCTACGAGGCAGATCACGGGCTGGGAAAGCATCCGGTCTCCGGAAAGCGCCCCCAGGCGCATCCTCTCGATAATAGACCAGGCGTATTCTATACCGTACCCCAGCGGACCGATCGACGGATCCATGGCGATGCGCTCCGGAGGCAGGTTCATATCGGTTATCAGGATGTTAAGCTGCTTGGCCAGGTTGATATCCAGCGGGCTGGTGGCGATAACGCTGTGCCCGTGAGCGATACAGGCGGCAACGACGGTCTTGTAGTTTTCGCTTGTTGCAAACCCCAAGAGGCAGTTGCGGCCATCAAGGGCCGCAGCCACGGCAGGCAGGACGGCGGCGTCCTTTTCCTCCACCCCGCAGCCCAGCACGATCAGCGGCACGTCAACGACCTCCGCAACCATGCGGGCCGCGGCGGCCGCTTCTTCGGCTCCGGCGTCTTGTCCCTCGGGGTGCGTGCTGACCAGCCGCAGCGCAACCATGTCGGCGCCGTACTCCACGCACCGTCTTGCCCAATCCCCGGGACTCCAGAGAACACCTTCGAAGGCGGCGGCCAGCATCGGCGGGAACTCGCCGTCCACTCTGTCCCATACCTCCAGGGCCGTGGCCGGACGGTTGGGGATCTGTCCCTCAAAATGCAGGAACGGCAAAGCCGCATCTCCGCCTACTTTAACGGTATGGGTCCCGCTCCCCAGCACCATCTCCAGTACCCGGCCCTTCCATCTTTCCTTTACGATCTCTACCGCCATTAGAACCTTTCCTTCCTCACTATATGAAAATGCTCAACCTAGATAATGCCCTGATTCTCAGCTTCCCCCTGATCGGCCACCGACGGGAACAAACCCATATCGGTGTGCGGGATGAAGAGGGCCGACATAAACTCGTCCATGAAACTTGTCCCGGCGCTCAGGTCGAGGTAAGTCACGCTGCGCGCTGTTTCCTCCACCTTGTCCCGGACCTCCCGGGACAGCAGGGCCAACCGTGCGCCTTTAAGGGAGGTGTTGCCGAGAAAACGGTAACGTTCAGCCGGAAGGTCGGGAAGAATACCGACGGCAACAGCCCGGGCAAGATTAAGGTGTCTGCCGAACCCCCCGGCGATAAGCACCCGCTCGATATCCGAAATCTGCAGCCCGACGGCGTCCACCATGGCCTTTATGCCGGCAAAAACGGCCGCCTTGGCCCGCATCAGGTTATCGAGGTCGGCCTCCGAAAGCACAATGTCGCGCCCGTGCCCCGATTCGCTGCCCCATACCAGCACGAACTCGCGCCCCTCGGGACCCATACGCAGCCGGGGCGTATCCAGCCCGGAAACAAACCGGCCTCCCCGGTCAATCACCCCGGCCCCGCGCAGGGCAGCCAAGGCGTCGATCAGGCCGGTGCCGCAGATGCCGCGCGGCGGCAGTCCTCCTATCGTGCGCCAAAAGACTTCGTATCCCCCGCTGCTGATGCCGACCATTTCAATGGCCCCTTCTACGGCCCGCATCCCACCCGTGATGCCGCTGCCCTCAAAGGAGGGACCAGCCGAACAGGCACATCCGACAAGCCAGTCCCTGTTCCCCAGCACCATCTCGCCGTTGGTGCCGATGTCCACAAACAGGGTCAGCTGATCGCTATCCGGCAGGCCCGCCACAACCAGGCCCGCCGTGATATCACCGCCAAGGTAGCTGGCAACGCCCGGAGCGCAGTGAATCCACGCCCGGGGATGAACGCGAAGGCCCAGCTCCCCGGCCCGTACGGGCGGCCAGGAATTGACCGCCGGGACATAGGGTTCAAGCCTTAGGTAGGCGGGATTGACGCCCAGGAAAAGATGCGTCATCGTGGGGTTCCCGGCGACATAGACGGCACGGATGTCATCGTACCCGGCTCCCAGGTCCTCAACCAGTTCCTCGACCAGGCTGTTGATGGTAACCACCGCTTCCTCCTGAAGCCTGTCGAGACCGCCGGGCTCTTCGGTGGCGTAGATGATGCGCGAGATAACGTCGTCGCCAAAAGCGGCCTGGCGGTTATAGGTCCCGGCCGAGGCCACCGTCGTCCCGTCCGAGAGGCTTACCATCTGGCACGCCACTGTAGTCGTCCCAAGGTCAACGGCCAAGCCGAACCTCGGGGAGGACGTCCCCGCAACGCTGATGCCGGCCAGTTCAGTGAATGCCCCGGCATGGGCCAAATCCACCGTAACGCGCCAGTTCCCCTTGCGGACGGCCCCCGGAAGCTTGCGGGTAAAGTCCAGCGTAAGCAAAGGGTTGATGCCAGGCACTTTCTTCTGAAGCTCGGCCCGCAACCTGCCCCAATCATCCCTCGCGTCGTCCAGGGTGGGAGCGGCCATTGCCAGCTCTATAGACTCGTATAGAGGCGCAAGGGGAGCCTCGGTGCTCGCAGGCGCTTCATCCAGCTGCCCGCGGCCCCGCTCATCGATCAGCACCCGGTGGCTGCCCAGCCGTGCGCTCTCAGGGATCACGACAACAACGTCCGTTACGGGATACGCCCGGCAAGCCGGTACCTCCGCCGGGGAATGGACCTCCCCTTCCTCGCGGACAGCCACGCTTCCCAAAGCCAGCGAAACACGGCAGCGGCCGCAGGTGCCGGCTCCCCCGCAGGCCCCCCGCAGGATGATCCCAGCACGGACCGCTAGAGCAACCAGGCTCTCATGTTCTTCCGCTTCTACCGTAAGATTGTCCGGGGTGAAGGTAACCTTGCAGGTCAACGGCTTAACCTCCCTCAGCCTACGACCAGTGTTCTTTCAGGAACGCGTTAATACTTGAAGACTCCCTCGGCCCCACGAGGATTTCCCAGCCCGTAGCCTCTTGCAGTTTCCCGCTCATCACTGCGAGCCCGCCCGGGATAATCAGTTTCCGGTGCCTGACCCGCTCCGCGATACCGCTCTTCTCGATAAACTCGGCAATCTTCTCGGGCGCCAGTTTCCCTGCGGCCCAGGCCGTGAGGACCGACGTGCCCTCGGTATCGACGGGCAGGATGTAGGCTGAGGTTCGCGCGCCCTCGATGTCCCCGGCCACACAGAAATAGGTCAGGGAGAAATTGGTCGTAAGGAATACCGGCGAGTCGGGTCCGGGCTTGCCCACTTCATAGACCTTGGCTTCAACAGCAATTGGCTTCTGCGGGTCGGTGTAGATGTTAAGCCGCCAGGTAATCAGCGGCAGGATGTCTGCGCGCTCAGCCGAGTCAACCACCACCACTGCAGCATACTTCCCGATGTAGACGGCTGCGTCGAGCATGTCCTGGACGGCATCCCCGCTGCAAGCAAAAGCGACGGTGGGATAACCGAACAGGCGAAAACGCTTGTTGACCGCGAGGCGGCGCACCAGCGTCTGGTCAGCCAGGACACGCTCCACGCTCCGCGCTCCGGTGTCCAGGATAAGCTGCTTGTGCCCGGCCTTTACCGTTTCATCCACCAGTCCGGCCAGGTCGTCCAGGTTGTCGCTCCGGACCACGAGCGGGCAGTCGTATTTCCTGGCCAGTTCGACCACGGCCTCCCGGTTGGCCCTCGTGGCTCCGCAGATCAGCGGGCGCCCGTCTCCGGCAATCTCCAGGGCTCCCGCCAGGGCGCCGGCATCTTCGCTGATCAGCATCAGGGGCAGGGCACTCTTTTCTCTGGCAACCCTGACCGCAGCGACGAAGCGGTCCCTGTCCCCGTCCTGCTTTACGGCAACGAGGTTGACGCCTTCGACCTGGCCGACCCGCTCAAAGAACAGGCCGTTGATTTCCTCGACCCGGCGGGCGATCTGTTCCTTGTCCAGCAAATCCGAAACGGTGACGGCGATGGCCGTAGGATGCACAAAGCGCTTGTCGTGCCTGAAGAGCACGGTCTCATTGCCCAGCTCCACCGCATGCTCGCCCGTCCCGATTTTCACCAGTGCAATCGGCGGCTCCGAAGCCGAACTCAACGCCTCTCTGGCTTCCTGGCTGACGTAGGGGCAGAGGTCAAGCGACGCCTTGCCCGCCGCCAGCTGCATAGCGAAAGCCAGGCAGGTCGCCTGCCCGCATTCCTTGCAGTTCGTACGCGGCAGCATCTTATAAATCTGCAGTCCCGTTAGAGCCATTTACACTCCCCCCGCCGGCAAAAGCCCGTAATACCGGCGTAGTTCGATTTCAAGATTTTTCGCTGTCAATACCGGCCTTACCTGCTATACCTGCAAGAGGGCCTCCCTGACTTTCTTCAGGTCGCGCATGAAACCCGCCGGCAGTTCCAGCGCACATTCCCCTTTTGATATGTCCCCTGTGAACTCCTCGTACCTGCCTGCATAACCCCACACCGGCAGCTCCCCGGCCGCTCGCTTGATGAACTCCTGGTCGTCCACATTACGGACACGATTCCCTACAAAACCCACTTTCTTAATGCCAAGGTCGAAAGCCATCGCAGCAATGTTTCGCGCGGTCGCTGCCGCAGCCCGAGTCGGGTCGCAGACCACCACCATCCGGTCTACCCCCCTGGCCGCCCCTCGGGACAACTGCTCGATGCCCGCCGCCAGGTCAACAACGGCCACTTCCTGCTTATCTACAAGCACCGAGGTCAAAATCGCGTTAAGGAAGGCGTTTTCCCGGCAATAGCAACCCGCCC
>DAIRSE010000005.1:0-99494 GCA_036804525.1 Bacillota bacterium
TCATCAGGATTTTCCCCAACCGGGAATCGGTGATCCGTCTTCTGGGCGCCTTGCTGATGGAGTTGGACGAAAAGTGGAGTTTCGGGAACCGCTACTTGGATATGGCAGAATATCTGGAATGGCGGGAGAAACAGAGAGAAGCTCAAAGACAGGCTTCAAAAGTGCATTGGCTTGGCTAACTGATGGCTATTTGCCAAGGGAGAGTTTTTTACACAGAATTCCGTACTTGATCCTGGTTGGACCCATCGTATTAGTCCCTGTGCAGGAATAAACAAAAGTATTGCTGCCGCCACGGTAGCTAATGTAAAAGGCAAGCTGACCATCCTGCGGAACGTACATACGCATAAACACAGAGCTTCCGGCTGGAATGAGGCTGTCAACGCCGACTTACTCTTGACCCACTGGCGCCGGTTGGGAATTGACCCACCCGCCAAAGGGAATCGGTGTTAGGCGAATGAAGAATGCTGCTACCGCCTGGACCAATCCCAGAGATACGAGCTGGTAAAACCGGGGCCGGACGCCTACCAGGATCAAGCCCAGAGCCGCTACCAGGATTGCTTCGGGAAAAGACACCAGCAGCATTAAAAGAGTGGTCATATGGTCCTTGAGAGACCCTCTTCCGGTACCGTTCTTACCGAAACCTGATGCAGTTCTCTATTTTTTCCATTTCGCCAAAAAGTTATGGAATCCCTGTAGGACATTAGGCCTGGATTGATGTGTTTGAGAAAAAATGTCAGCTATGACTGCAAACCCTTTATAAAACATGACACTTTAAGGGCCTGTTTGGATGATGAAGTGGCAAAAAAAAAAATGGTGCCAGGCAAAATTCTTATTTGTGCGGCTAGGGTAAAGAGGAAGTATTCTTGCTTCTGCAATGAGAATCAGTGGCAGCCAAAAACAATAAACGGCCTGGCGTAATAATGCCAGGCCAGAATATCCGGTATCTAACGTCGAACGTTAGTTTGATACCGGCCCGCTTTTCAGCCCTTATACTCAAGGCTTAGGCTTACGACTGTTCCTCCATCTTCTCAATAATGGCGTCGGCCATTTCGCTGGTTCCGGCCGGTCCGCCAAGATCGTACGTAACCCGTTTTCCTTCCCGCAACACCGCAACGACGCCCCGCATCACCCGCGAAGCGGCTTCGGCTTCGCCCAGGTGGCGCATCATCATGACCCCTGACAGGATCGTGGCCAGCGGGTTGACCTTGTTCATTCCCGTATACTTCGGCGCGCTGCCGTGGACGGGCTCGAACACGGCAATCGCATCCCCGATGTTCGCCCCGGGAGCCACGCCCAGTCCGCCGACAAGGCCCGCACACAGATCGGAGAGGATGTCCCCGTACAGGTTGGGCATCACCATCACGTCGTAATTCTCCGGCGCCTGCACCAGTTTCATGCTCATGGCGTCGACGATCATGTCTTCAAAGGCGATATCGGGATATTCCTCGGCAACCTTGCGCGCGCATTCAAGGAAAAGACCGTCGGTAAGCTTCATGATGTTGGCCTTGTGCACGGCGGTGACCTTTTTGCGCCCGTCGCGCCGGGCCAGTTCAAAGGCGAACCGGACGATACGCTCGGAGGCATGCCGGGTAATGATCTTGATGCTCTCGGCGGCGTCCTTGCCCACTCGGTGCTCGATGCCCGCGTAAAGGTCTTCGGTATTCTCACGGACCACGATCAGGTCGATGTTTTCATAACGGGTGACGATACCGGGCAGGGACTTCGCCGGGCGGACGCAGGCATACAGATCGAGTTCCTGTCTCAAGGTTACGTTAACGCTCCTGAAGCCCTTGCCCACGGGGGTCGTGAGGGGCCCTTTCAGGGCGACGCCGTTCTTCCTGATAGAGTCCAGGACGTGATCCGGCAACGGCGTCCCGTACTTGGCGATCATAGCCTCCCCGGCGTCCACGACCTCCCAGTCGATCACCGCGCCCGAGGCGTCGAGAACTCTCCGGGCCGCCAGCGTGATTTCCGGACCGATGCCGTCCCCCGGGATCAGTGTTACCTTGTGTGCCACGGACTAACCTCCAGTCTCCTAGTCGAAATTAAAGGTGCCGTACTTGATGAAGTGGGCCGCCAGCCCGCCGTCTTCAAGGATTTTCAGCATTACGCGCGGAAGCGGCCGGATCTGGATGACAGTATCCTTTGTTACGTTTCTAATGTACCCCGCAGCCATATCCACGACCAGTTCGTCGCCCGGGTCGATCAGGTCGGTATCGCACTCGATAACGGGGAGACCGGTGTTAATGGCGTTGCGGTAGAAAATCCTGGCGAAAGACTTCGCGATCACGGCCGAGATATTGGCGTGTTTTATGGCCAGCGGGGCCTGCTCGCGCGAAGACCCGCAGCCGAAGTTCCGCCCCGCGACGATGAAGTCGCCGGGCGTTATCTTGCTGTAGAACTCGGGGTCCAGATCCTCCATCACGTGGGTCGCCAGTTCCCGCATATCCAGCGTCTTAAACTTGTATTTGCCGGAGATGATGTAGTCGGTGTTCACGTCATCGCCGAATTTATGGGCCTTGCCGGTCAATTGCACATTTCTCACCTGCCTGCGCTGTTAGTTGGCCTTGACGAATTCCCGCGGGTCGGTTATCACGCCGGTTAATGCCGAAGCGGCGACCGTCCCCGGCGATGCCAGGAAGATTTCGGCGTTCCGGTTCCCCATCCGCCCTTTGAAGTTGCGGTTGGCCGTGGAAATAACAGTTTCGCCGTCGGACGGAACGCCGTTATGCGTCCCCACGCAGGGCCCGCAGCCGGGCGTGACCACGGCCGCCCCCGCCTCCACGAGAGTGGCCAGCGTGCCGTCCGCTATAGCCTCAAGGTAAATCCTGCGCGAAGCTGGAGCCACAATGAAACGGACGTCGCGCGATACCTTGCGCCCTTTCAGGATGCCGGCGGCAATGCGCAGGTCCTCCAGGCGTCCGTTGGTGCAGGTACCGATGACGGCCTCCTGGATAGGCCGGCCGGCAACCTCGCTCACGGGAGCGGTATTGTCGACGCGGTGCGGCTTGGCCACCTGCGGTTCCAGGTTTGAGACGTCAAACTCAAGGACCTTTTCGTACCGGGCGTCCGGGTCGCTCTTAACCGCCGCAAAGTCCCGGTTACTGTAACGGCGGACCCAGCTGAAGGTCTTTTCATCGGCTTCCAACAGGCCGGCCTTCGCGCCCATCTCAATGGCCATATTGGAAATGGTGAACCGTGCCTCTATGGAAAGGGCGTCAATCGCTTCCCCGACGTATTCTGCGGA
Organism: Bacillota bacterium; assembly: GCA_036804525.1. Lineage (GTDB taxonomy): Bacteria > Bacillota > Desulfotomaculia > Desulfotomaculales > JASEER01 > JBFLVT01. The sequence continues at coordinate 3,248 of DAIRSE010000005.1, forward strand.
CATGTAAGTGGCCCCGTCAGCCGTAACCTGCCCGATCAAAAAGAGAATCAGGTCCTTGCTGTAGACCCCGGCGGGGAGATGCCCGTGACAGACAAACCTGATGCTGGGCGGGACCTTAAACCACATCTTACCGGAAATCAGCGCGGCAGCCAGGTCCGTAGAACCTACACCGGTGGCGAAAGCATTAAGGGCGCCATACGTACAGGTATGCGAGTCGGCGCCGATGACCAGGCTGCCCGGGCCCACCTGCCCGCTCTCCAGCATTACCTGGTGGCAAACGCCGTCCCCGATGTCGTACAGACGGCAGCCCGTCTCCCGGGCAAAGTCGCGCATGAGAGTGTGCAGGTTTGAAACGCCTTCACTGGGGCTGGGGGCACTATGGTCAATGACAAGAGCGACCTTCGAAGGGTCGAAAAGGCGTTGTCCCTGCATGTTCCGAAAAGCCCGGATGGCCAGCGGCGACGTCCCGTCCTGCCCCATAATGAAGTCTACATCGGCGACAACGATATCTCCTGCGTAAACCTCGCGGCCGCTCTTGGCCGAGAGGATTTTTTCGATCATCGTCTGTCCCATGATTCGTGCCTCTTTCCAAAGTAGTCTTCGTAGATGTACATAAGCTCCTTGTCAAAGAGGGATCGTTTCAGTTCCACGGCGGTAGCGCGGATGATCGGAAGAAGCTCCTGGGCCTGGTGCCTGGTCAGGTGGATGCCGAACTCGGCGAACTTGGCCCGTACCGCCGCCCCGCCGGAATGCTTGCCGATGACGATCTGGCGCTCCAGGCCGATTTCTTCGGGGCTGAAGGCCTCGTAAGTCCCTGGGAACTTCAGCGCGCCGTCGGCGTGAATGCCCGACTCGTGGGCAAACATGTTGGAACCGACGATCGCCTTCCAGCTCGGCAACTCGCGGCCCGACGCCCGGGAAACGTACTCGGCGGCCTCAAGAAGCAGCTCCGTCTTGAAACCGAGGTCGACCTTGTAGATGTGTTTCAAAGCCATGACGACTTCTTCGAGAGGAGAGTTCCCCGCTCTCTCGCCGAGACCCATGACGGTAACACCGATATAGTTGGCTCCCGCCTTAAAGCCGGCCAGGGCGTTAGCCGTCGCCATGCCGAAATCGTCGTGGGTATGCATCTCCACTTCGATACCCACGTTGTCGATGATAGTCTTCACGTTCTCGTAGGCGGTAAAGGGATCAAGGATACCCACCGTGTCGCAGTACCGCAGGCGATCGGCGCCGGCCTGCTTGCCCTGACGGGCAAACTCGAGCAGGAACTCCATGTCGCTCCGCGAGGCATCCTCGGCGTTCATCGAGACGTACATACCTTCCTTTTTCGCAAACGCCACGGCAGTCGTGATCTGCTCTAGGACCCATTCCCTGGATGCTTTCAGCTTGTGCTTGATGTGGATGTCCGAGGTGGAAATGGATATCGCCACGGCGTCGACGCCGCAGGCGATGGAATGTTCAATATCTTTGATGACCGGCCGGTTCCACCCCATGATGCTGGCCTTCAGGCCGGCCTTGCAGATCTTGCGGATGGCCTCCTCCTCGTCGCCGCCCATAACCGGGATGCCGGCTTCGATCTGGTGCACACCCAGCTCATCAAGGATCTTCGCAATACGCAGTTTTTCGTGGTTGGCAAAAACCACGCCCGCCGTCTGTTCGCCGTCGCGCAGCGTGGTATCAACGATGAAAATTTTGCGCTCTGACATCTGAACCCCTCCCAATTACAAGTTGGCACGCACCTCGTGCACACTTCAGTTGGTTTTCTTAGTAGGTTTTTAATGAGAACTGGTTGACTGACTGGCTTGCGGTCCGCCGGAATTATCAATCGAACCCTTTGGACGAATAACTTTGGACGAATAACAACGAAAACTTAGGATTTTGCCAGTTCTTCCCGCAGGTACTCGTTTACCAGGCCGGGGTTGGCCTTGCCCCTGGTTTCCTTCATCACCTGTCCGACAAGAAAGCCGAGGGCCTTTTCTTTGCCGGCCTTAAAATCAGCTACCGATTTCGGGTTGGCGGCGATAACACGCTGGACGACGGCCCTAAGTTCAGCCTCGTCGCTGATCTGTACCAGGCCTTTTTCTTCGACAATCTGCTGCGGCTCCTTACCGGTGCTGAACATTTCCTCAAAGACTGTTTTGGCAATTTTGCCGCTGATAACCCCTCGGTCGATCAATTCCAGCAGGGCGGCCAGCTGCCGGGGCGTGACCGGCCTCGCGGATACATCGGTATTCGTGGCGTTAAGCAGCCTGGCAAGCTCCCCCATCACCCAGTTGGCGACAATTTTAGGCTGCTGGTAATAAGACAGGCATTCTTCGAAGTAGTCGGCCATCTCCTTTGTGCTCGTCAGCACGGTGGCATCGTAGGCGGAGAGGCCGAAATCGTTTACGTAACGCCGCTTCCGGGCTTCCGGGAGTTCGGGGAGCTCGCGTCTGACGGCCTCAACCCACGAGGGGCTGATCACCAGAGGAGGCAGGTCGGGTTCCGGGAAATAACGGTAATCATGGGCCTCCTCCTTGTTGCGCATCGAAACGGTAACCCCTCGCTCTTCATCCCAGGTCCGGGTCTCCTGGACGATCCTCCCGCCGTCCTCCAGAACCTGAATCTGGCGCTCGACCTCGTAGGCCAGGGCTTTCTGAAGGGCTCTGAAAGAGTTCATGTTCTTTATCTCGGTCTTGGTACCGAATTCAGTGGAGCCCTTGGGGCGGACGGAAACGTTGGCGTCACAGCGCAGCGAGCCCTCTTCCATCTTGCAGTCGGAAACCCCGGTATACTGAATGATGGCCTTTAATTTCTCCAGGTAAGCTTTAGCTTCCTCGGGTGAATCAATGTCAGGCGAGGAGACGATTTCCAGGAGGGGCACGCCGGTACGGTTATAGTCGACGTAAGAGTAAGGCGTCGAAGCAATTGTGCCCTCGTGGACCAGCTTGCCGGCATCCTCTTCCATGTGCACCCTGATGATGCCGATGCGCTTGGGGCCGGTTTCGGTCTCTATCTCCAGGTAGCCGTTGTAGGCCAGCGGGAGATCGTACTGGGAAATCTGGTAGTTCTTGGGCAGATCGGGGTAGTAGTAGTTCTTACGGTCAAACTTGGAAAAACGCGCGATCTCGCAGTTTAAGGCCAATCCAACCTTGATGCCGTACTCCACCACTTTCTTGTTGGTAACGGGGAGCACCCCGGGCAAGCCAAGGCAGACCGGGCAGACGTGCGTGTTTGGGTCGCCGCCGAATTCGGTGGTCGACGAGCAGAAAATCTTGCTGTTGGTTTTTAATTCAACGTGTACTTCCAGGCCGATAACCGCTTCCCATTTGCCCACTTAGGCCACCCCCTTCCCGATGCGAGGCCTTGCACGGTGATGTTCCGTGCTTTGCTCAAAGGTATAGGCGATACGCAGCAGCGTTCCCTCGCCCAGCGGCTTGCCGATCAGCTGCAGGCCTACCGGCAACCCGTCCACAAACCCGCAACACTGGGAGATGCCGGGCAGCCCGGCCAGGTTGACGGCAAGGGTATAGATGTCGGAAAGATACATCGTCAACGGGTCGTCGGTCTTTTCCCCAAAACGGAAAGCCGTGGTGGGTGCCGTCGGGGACAGGATCGCGTCGAACTTCTCGAAGGCACGCTCGAAATCCCTCTTGATCAGCGTGCGCACCTTAAGGGCCTTGTTATAGTATGCGTCGTAATACCCGGCCGAAAGGGCGTACGTTCCCAGCATTATGCGCCGCTTCACTTCATTCCCAAAGCCCAGACTCCTGGTGCGGCTGTACATGTCGATGATGTCTTTGGCGTCTTCCACGCGGAAACCGTAGCGGACCCCGTCGTAGCGGGCAAGGTTCGAGCTGGCTTCAGCCGGGGCGATGATATAGTAAGTAGGCAGGGCATACCGGGTGTGCGGAAGTGTTGTCTCTTCGACATAGGCGCCTCTTGATTCGAGCACCTTGATGGCCCGTTCGACTACTTCCCTTACCCTGCTGTCGAGGCCCTCGCGAAAATACTCCCTGGGGAGGCCGATTTTAAAGCCTTTGATGTCGTCCACCAGGAAAGCCGTGTAGTCCGGCAGTTCCTGGACTACAGACGTCGAATCCATTGGATCATGACCACAGATGGCGTTCAACACGAGGGCGCAATCAGTGACGTCCTTGGTGAAAGGCCCTATCTGGTCGAGCGAAGAGGCGAAGGCAATTAGCCCGTACCGCGAGACCGTCCCGTAAGTCGGCTTCATTCCCACTACGCCGCAGAAAGCCGCGGGCTGCCGAATGGAACCGCCCGTATCGGAACCGAGGGCAAAGATGGCTTCGCCGCTCGCTACGGCGGCTGCCGACCCGCCGCTGGACCCTCCCGGGACGCAGTCAGGGTTCCAGGGGTTGTGCGTCGGGTAAAAGCCCGAGTTCTCGGTCGAGGAGCCCATAGCAAACTCGTCCAGGTTGGTTTTCCCCACCATTACGGCGCCTTCCCGGTCCAGTTTTCTTACAACAGTGGCGTCATAAGGGGGAATGAAATTAAACAGTATCTTGGAGGCGCAGGTGGTCCGGACTCCTTTGGTGCAAAGGTTATCCTTCAAGGCCATAGGAATCCCGGCCAGGGGCCCTATCTTTTCTCCGTCCCGCAGCCGCTGGTCCACTCTCCGGGCCTGCGCCAGGGCCTGGTCCCGTGTAAGGGTCAGGTAGGCCTTAACAACTTCCTCGGTTTCCGCTATCCGCTGATAAACGGAGGTGCAAAGCTCCTCGGCGGAAATCTTGCGCTGCAGCAGTAAGTCGTGCAGTTCGTGGGCGGTAAGCTCGTACAACTCCAAGCCAATCACTCCTTAGCAGCTCAACCCGGATAACGGTCTAAACAATCTTTGGAACCCTGAAGAAATTCCCTTTCCGGTCGGGGGCGTTAGCCAGCACGTCCTCGACATCGAGGTGCTCTCCGACCTCGTCTTCGCGAAAGATATTTTGCAGTGGCAAGACGTGCGCCGTGGGGGGGACTTCACTGGTGTCAAGGTCTTGCAAAATCCGGACGTAGTCCAGGATCCGCCCCAACTGGGAAGTGTACATCTCCTCTTCCTCGGAGGTCAGTTCCAGACGCGCCAGCAGGGCTACGTGTTGAACGTCCTTGCTCGTCAGCATGTCAATGCCACTCCTTTACGCCGGTTGAACTCAATACAAGGTATTATACCAAAAATACCAACGCATAGACAACATTCCTCATCAGGTATACATCATCCACCGTTAACGGCATCTACCTGCCTCAGTCGTTAGTCGTCGGACGTCGGTAGTCGGTACTTGATGGGATTCGCTTCAGGGCCTGTTAAAAAAATGGGGTTGTTCAAAAACGACCCAGCACTCAATGAATTCTCCACAGAGTAAAAGTCTGCGCTCGGTCAATCAGACTACGACTCACGGAAACACAGTTCAGCAACGAATTGAGTGCTGGGCAAGCGAAGTTTTTCAACAGCCCCTTCGCGGAATTCCTTCTCTCCCGACAAACGGTGACCTATGATCTTGTGGACCAACACAATTAAGAGATACAGGGCAATACAAAAGACCCCTGTTTCTCAAGGAGTCTCCAAAACTTGCACTCGGCATTCAGCCCTTAGCGCCAAGAATACGGCACTTAGCATTTAACAGCAAGCGTCAGAACTCAACTGAACCTTGGGTCTTGATGCAACTATGGGGGTTCCAATACCTGTGCAACAGCATTTAGGGCCTGAAACGGAACGTCTGAATGCCTAACGCTGAACACTTAGTACTGCCGGGCGATAGCTCGGCTAAGGAGTTCGGCGGCATGCTGGCGTACGGCACTGGACACCCCTTTCCCGGCAAGCATCCTGGCCAGTTCCTCGAGCCGTCCGTTCTCGTCCAGGATTGAAACAAAGGTGCGTGTCCGCCCATGCACGACCTCCTTGCTGATCTGGAAATGGCGCCTGGCAAAGGCGGCGATCTGGGGCGCATGCGTGACGCAGATCACCTGGTGATAGCGGCTGATATCGGCCAGTTTCTCGGCCACGGCGTCCAGGGCCCGTCCCCCCACTCCCGCGTCGACCTCGTCAAAGACCAGCGTGGGGACCCTGTCTCCCTCCGCCAGCGCGTTTCTAAGAGCAAGCATGACCCGGGAAAGTTCACCCCCCGAAGCGATACGCGAGAGCGGCCCGGCAGGCTCGCCTGGATTGGGGGCGAAATAGAACACGGCATCCTCCCTGCCGTAAGGCGTCATTCCTTCAACAGGCGCCAAATTGACGGTGAAAACCGCTTCCAACATCTCCAGTTCCCACAGTTCTGCGGTGACGTGCCGGCTCAACCTGGAGGCGGCGTCCCGGCGCAGCTGGGAGAGTCTCTCGGCAACTTCCCGCCACTCGCCCGCCAGTTCAGCCTGTTTTCGGCGGAGTTCTTCAATCCTGTCTTCGGCACTCGACAGCGTCTCGAGTTCCGCGGCTATTTCGGCACGATACTGGAGTATCGACTCGATGCTGTCCCCGTATTTCCTTTTAAGGCGGCTGATCAGGGCCAGCCGCTCTTCAACAGCGTTCAGGCGACGCGGGTCGCGGTCGCCCGCGTCCTTCAGCCTAGCGAGTTCCCGTGCCTGTTCCTGTACGTCATAGACCATGTTCGCCAGTCCGTCGGCAAGACCGGCAGCGGCCGGCACGTAGCGGGCAAGCTCCTGCAAAAGGCGGGAACAGTCGCTGAGCAAATCAGCAGCCGGCCGCTGGTGCTCGTCGCCGCCGTACAACAGAGCGTAGGCTTCGTCAGCCAGCTCGGCAATCCGGGAAGCGTTCTGCAAATAGAGGCGTTCGCTTTCCAGCTCCTCTTCCTCGCCTGCTTGCAATTTGGCAGCATCGATCTCGTCCAGTTGAAACTGGAGGGTGTCCTGCCTGCGGGCCCGCTCCTTGGCCCCCGTTATCATTTCGTCCAGTTTCCGGCCAAGCTCGTTGTACTCAGCATAGATCCCGGCAAGACGCCGGCTCAGGGCAAGGAGTTCCGGGCCTCCAAAGTAGTCGAGGAGCCGCCCGTGGTGCTTGTCCCGCAGTAAAGACTGCTGCTCGCCCTGGCGGTGAAAATCTACAAGCTTGTGCCCCACCTCGCGAAAAACGGTGGCTGTAACGATGGTTCCGTTAATCCTATAGACGCTCCGACCGTTGCGGTAAATGTCCCTGCTCAACACCAGAAAGCCTTCCTGCGGTGCCACCGGGATGCCGGACAGGTTAAGACCCTCCAGGTCAAAAACAAGCTCGACGTAAGCCCTCTCGGACCCGGATCGCACCACGTCGGAGGAAGGACGCTGCCCCAGGCCGACTTGCAGCGCCTCGATAACAAGCGATTTCCCCGCTCCCGTCTCGCCCGTCAGTACGTTCAGCCCTGGGACCAGCTCTAGGTCCTGGTCGCTGATCAGGGCGAAGTTCTTGGCCATCAGGCGGCACAGCATACGCTACCCCCCATCAAGAGGTCTGAGGCCAGAAGTTAAAGGTTTTTTTACCGGTCTCCCAAATAGCTCGCCAGGCGCTCGCTTATCTTTTTCACTTGTTGGCGGGGTTTTACCGCGATGAAAATAGTATCGTCACCGGCTACCGAACCCATAATCCCCGGCCACTGCACCTGGTCGAGCGCCGAGGCCACCCCCTGCGCGGCCCCCGGCACGGTTTTGACAACGACAAGGTTTTCCGCGTAGTCGACGTCGAGGACCTGATCGCGGAACATCCTGCGCAAACGGTCATCGGAAATCATCTGCGGACGCTCGCCGGGCGCAAGGTAGCGGACACCCGACCCCGTGTTCGATTTCACCAGGCCCAGTTCGCGGATGTCTCTTGAAACAGTCGCCTGGGTTACATTGAAGCCCCTGGCCCTAAGGGCCTCGGCAAGCTCAACCTGGGTGGCCACGGGCGTCTCGCGGATAATGTCCAGGATTTGTTTCTGTCGTCTGGCCTTCATTGGCTGACTTCACCTTCATTCCGAAACTGCGCTGCATTAAGGGCTTCGCCTTTCCAACCGTTCACGGAGCACCTCAAAGAAACTCCACTGGTGGAACCTTACCAGCAGGGCGGGCTTGGCAGCCTGCCGCAGCACCACCGTATCTCCCGACGCGAGGTCGTGGCTCTCCTGCCCGTCGGCGACGAGCATGGCTCCCTTTTGGGCAGAGAGCAAACGCACCTCAACGACACCGGAAGAGCCCACAATAAAAGACCGCGCCACAACGCTGTGCGCGCACAGGGGCGTGATCAGGATCCCCTGAACGTCGGGTGTGAGCAGGGGCCCCCCGGCGGCAAGCGAATAGGCCGTGGAACCGGTCGGCGTGGCGACGATCAACCCGTCCCCTAGATAACTGGTTACCAAGTCACCATTCACCCGGACCTCGGTACTGATCGGCCGGAGCAGGGTGCCTTTCGTGATGACAAAATCGTTTAAAGCGATGCCGATTCGCCGTGATCCTTGAGCGTTCCTGATTTCGGCATCCAGCATCGACCGCTGCTCTAGGTGGTAGTCGCCGCTGAAAAAGCAGTCGATGGCGCCGGTGATGCCGGCGGGATCGATTTCGCTCAGGAACCCGAGCCGGCCCATCCTGACACCGAGGACAGGGATATCCCGCGGGGCGACTCGCCTTGCTGTGCCCAGCATCGTTCCGTCTCCGCCAAGGGCAATGACCATTTCCGCCGATGGCGGTTCTGTAACCAGCAATTCTCGGTGTTTAACGAGCGGTATACCGTTATCGTAAATCCACAGGCAGGCTTCCCAGGCGCTCAGCCGTTCCCGGATCTGATCGATGATCCTCTCCACGCAGTCGATATCCAGATGCCGGTTCGCAATCAGACCTACCTTCCTCAATTACGTACCACCTTTATCTTTCAGTTCCCGATGCGCCTCTTCCACGACATCGGCGACATTGCCGTCCCACGAACAACTTCCCTTTTTGCCCGCATACAGCAGGTACTCGATATTCCCCTCGGGCCCGCGCACCGGAGACCAGGTAACTCCCTTCACCGTCCACCCCAAAGCGTGAACAGTGTCGATAACAGCCTTTATCACCTCAGTGTGGACGGCAGGGTCGCGCACGACCCCTTTTTTACCGACCCTGTCGGGACCGGCTTCAAACTGCGGCTTGATCAGCAGAACGGCGTCGGCCTCGCCTGCGGTAAGCCTGTCAACCTGGGGCAGGATTTTGGAAAGTGAAATAAAAGAGACGTCCACTGTTGCAAAATCCGGTTGCGCCCCAGGACCCAGTTTCTCTGGTTCAAGGTACCTGATGTTGGTGCGTTCGTAAACGACAACACGGGGATCCTGGCGCAGTTTCCAGGCCAGCTGCCCGTAGCCCACATCCACGGCATAGACGCGCCGGGCCCCAAATTGCAGGGCACAGTCGGTAAAACCCCCGGTCGAGGCCCCCACGTCAAGGACAGTACGGTTGGTCAAATCGATGCCAAAGACGCGCAGGGCCTTCTCCAGCTTCAGCCCGCCCCTGCTCACGTAAGGCAGCTGCCCACCCCGGACCTCGATTTCAACCTTGGGATCGACCAAGGTTCCCGCCTTGTCCACCCGCTGCCCGGAAACAAACACGTGCCCGGCCATTACCGCCGACCGGGCTATCATGCGCGAGGGAAAGAGTCCCCGTTCAACCAAAAGCACGTCAAGCCGCTTCTTAACCATTAACTATATCTTCGTCGGTGCCAGCCGTAGCCTGGACCGCTGCAGTTCGGCCAGCACTCTCGCCGCGATTTCTTCGGCGCTCAAACCGTATTTCTCGCGGAGAAGCGACGGGGCACCGTGCTCGACAAAGGTATCGGGCAGAGCAATTAAATGTGGACGGACGTCGAATTGCCTTTTTGCGGCCAGGAGTTCCAGGATGGCACCGCCAAACCCGCCGCTGATGACGTTTTCTTCGACAATGAAGAGTTGCCTGCTGCGCCTGGCGTAGGTGAGGATAGACTCCTCATCCAGGGGTTTGACGAAGCGGGCATTGATAACCGCCACATTGACGCCCGCAGCCGAAAGGATTTGGGCCGCCTCGAGGCTGGGCTCGACTGTGTTGCCGACAGCGAGGATGGTGGCGTCCCTGCCGTCCCGCAGTACCTCGGCCCGTCCAAGGGGGATTTCTTTGAAGTCCTGGTCAAGCGGGCAGCCGGTCCCGGTCCCGCGGGGGTAGCGCACAGCCACGGGCACTCCGTAATCGATGGCCGCTTTCAGCATGTGCTGCAGTTCGTTTTCGTCGCGCGGCGCCATCAGGGTAAGGTTGGGTATAAGCCTGAGATAGGAAAGATCAAAAATGCCCTGGTGAGTCGGGCCGTCATCACCTACGATGCCGCCCCGGTCCAGGGCCAAGACCACGGGCAGGCGCTGCAGGCAGACATCATGGATAACCTGGTCAAAAGCGCGCTGCATAAACGTAGAATAGATCGCCACCACCGGCCGCAAGCCCTCGGCAGCCATACCCGCCGCCAGCGTGACAGCATGCTGCTCGGCGATGCCGACATCGAAAAACCGGTCCGGGAAGGTTTTGGCGAACTCGGTCAGGCCGGTCCCGCTGGTCATTGCCGCCGTGATCGCCACTATTCTTTCGTCTTCCTGAGCCAGGGTCACGAGAGTCCGGCCGAAGACCTCGGTATAGGTAACCCTGCCGTTCTTCTTAACCTTCCCCGTCTCGGCGTCGAACGCCCCCACACCGTGGAATTTGTCGGGGTTGGTCTCGGCAGGCTTGTAGCCCTTGCCCTTCGTAGTAAGAACGTGCACGATAACCGGCCCTTCGGCAGCCTTGGCCTGTTTCAAGATGCTGAGGAGCTGAGGGATGTTGTGGCCGTCGATGGGGCCGAGATAGGTGAAGCCCAGTTCCTCGAAGATCATGCCCGGAACGACAAGATACTTGAGGCTGTCCTTGACCCGGAGCGTCCACTTTAATAAACGCGGTCCGATGGCGGGGATACGCTGCAGGAGGTCCTCCAGCTCTTCCTTGCCGCGCGTATACATAGGGTCTGTCCGCAGGCGCGTCAAATACCCTGACAGAGCCCCCACGTTCTTGGCGATCGACATCTCGTTGTCGTTAAGGATGACAATCAGCCGCCTCTGCAAATGCCCCGCGTGATTGAGGGCCTCAAAAGCCATCCCGGCCGTAAGCGCGCCGTCGCCAATCACGGCCACGACCGAGCTGCTGTCATCGGCGCGGTAGTCGCGGCCCAAGGCCATTCCCAACGCGGCAGAAATCGAGGTAGAACTGTGACCGGTCCCAAAAGCGTCGTACTCGCTTTCTAAACGGCTGGGGAAGCCGCTCAAGCCCCCGTACTGCCGGAGCGTCGAAAAAGCCTCACGCCGGCCGGTAAGGATCTTGTGAACGTAACACTGGTGCCCTACATCCCAGATGATCTTATCGCGCGGGGCCTCAAATACGCGGTGCAGGGCGATGGTGAGCTCAACCACGCCTAAATTGGGTGCCAGGTGCCCCCCGGTCCGGGATACGGTATTGACGATCAGTGCACGAATTTCGGCTGCCAGGCGCTGCAGTTCTTCAATAGAAAGCGAGCGCAGATCTTTTGGCGAGTTAATGCGATCCAGGATGTGTTTCAACGACGCCACACCTTTGACCGGTTTTTTGATTTATTATGTCCCGACGGGCCTGACGGGTTTAACGGGCGCCAAATTCTTTCAACACTGGCCAGGACCCGAGCGGCCAGAAACACCACTTCGTTAGCCCTGTTGATAGCCAGCCTTTTGCCTAAAAGTTTGCCCGAAACGGTTAGAGAAGCAATGCCGGCCGTAATTAACACATTAGCCAAAACTATATTAAATCCCTGCTGCGCGGTTGCAAGTTGCACAATCAGGGAAATGCCTAGAGCGCCGGACAGCGTGCCGGCTATATCGCCCACGATGTCGTTGGAGAAGTTGGCGACCTTGTCGGCGTTGCGGATTAAAAACACGCCCTGCTGCGCCCCAAAAACCTTTTTGGCGGCCTTGGCGTGGAACGGCGCTTCACGAGCCGCGGTTACGGCGGTGCCCAAGATGTCAAAAAAGACGCCTACGGAAATGATCAGGAGAAGGAGGAGTACGGCCACGATGATGTTGGCCAGTCTTCGCGTGGCAACCTCGGCAAGGAAACTGAAAAATACCGTCGAGGTAAACGTCCCTACCGCGACGATAATCACGTACCTAAGAAACGAACGGGAATAGCCATTTGTCAAACAGGCTGCACCTCACCCCGTAGTGGGGTCAAAATAACAAAAACAGGTAAGTGATAGCAAACCGGAGAAATATTGTAGCTTAGGTCCAGTAGGTTTTCCCAAACGCCCACCGTGCGTCGCCGCTCCGGCGGTTTCCCTTTAAGGACGTTTTCGGACCGTCACCGGTACCGAGACTGGATTGCCACTCAGTCTACACTGCAATCTCCGGCCTGCCCTGGACACCCAGACAGCCTAGAAGTTTTCCTTAACAGCAAACTCTCTCCCCTAGCCTCTTTTGCAGCAATGGTTTCGACCGGCTCCCCGAGTGAGCGGCGCCACCCAATCGGGAAACCCTTAACGGTATCCACCATTGCCACTCAAGGCAGGCTACACTGCACGCAGCTCCGTCACCACGTACAGGTTTTTACCCCAAGCCATAGTTCAGAAAATCCCCACGAACTTGGGTCTCCGCGGAAGCAGGGTCAACGCCCGCATGCCATTGCAGGTCGCCCCGCAACCTTAACTCCCAGTACCAACCCCCGACTGGGCGTCGGATGCCAGCACCAGGAACTTCATCGATGTGCCCTCAGCGGATTTTTAGGCCCGCCCTTGAAGAGAGAGCCGCTGACTAGGATACTGCATCACTTACCTGTTTTCGATTTTCAAAGATTAGTTGCTTTATTATCATAGCATAACCGCAAAGGTCGCTTCAAACTTCAGCCGGCCACGCATTACCCCGGCCCGTCACGAGCCGGCGAAAGAGGAAGATGCCGTACCCTTAAAACTCACGCGTTAAAACAAATAGTACCGTCTGGCGGAGAAAATCGGCCTTATTATCAAATCCTTGCAGGGCGGCCATAGCAAGTTCTCCCTCCCGGCGGGCCCTCGTGCGCGCTTCATCCAGGCCAAACACTGACACGTAGGTAAGCTTGCGGTTCCTGGTGTCGCTGCCCACCGGCTTGCCAATCACCTCTTCGTTGCCGACAACGTCAAGGATGTCGTCGGTGATCTGAAAGGCCAGACCGAAATGCTCGGCGAAAGCGGTAAGATGTTTCAGCTGTTCCTCGCTTCCTCCCCCCAGGACGCAGCCCGTCCGGACGGCTGCGCGAAACAAGGCGCCGGTCTTGGTCCGGTGAATATACTCCAGTTCCGCCGGGCCTGCCTGCCGGTCTGTTGACTGGATGTCCATAACCTGGCCGCCGATCAGGCCCATGGTGCCGCAGGCCTCCGCCACGTCTTCCACCAGCTTGAGGGCGCTCCCGTCCCGGTAGCCGTGTTCCCGTATGCTCCGGCCCAGGAGCCCGAATCCCAGCGTCAGTAGCGCGTCGCCGACCAGGATGGCCAGCGCTTCCCCGTAAACCTTGTGACTCGTCGGGCGACCCCTGCGCAGGTCGTCGTCGTCCATTGCCGGAAGGTCGTCGTGCACCAGCGAATAGGTGTGAATAAGCTCAAAGGCGCATGCCGCCGCCATAACCTTGTCTGGATCCCCGCCGACGGCCTCACAGGCGGCGAGGGTCATCGCCGGGCGCAGTCGTTTGCCGCCCGCAAAAACGCTATAACGCATCGCTTCGTGAATGATAGCGGGGTGGACGTCGGCACCAGGCAAATACTTGTCCAGCGCGGCATCAATCAAACGCCTTTTCTCTGCCAGCTGGTTAAGAAAGTTCATCGTTCTCCATCGCCCGTTTCTGTAATAGAACTGGACAGGAACCTCACCCTCTGCTCGGCATTGTCCAGGATGGAACGGCAGTGCCGGGCGAGGGTGACTCCTTCAGCATAGAGGTCCAAAGCTTCCTCCAGCGGAAGCCGGCCGTCCTCCAGCCGGTGCACGATTTCTTCCAAACGTATGATTGCCTCTTCAAAACTCAGATCTCCCATATATGCCTCCCCGCAAACAGCCCGCAACAATCATTTCACGGCCAGGAGCGCTGAAGTCTCAGCCCGCAAGGACGCGACCCGCTCGCCAATGGCTTTTCTCTCGGCCATCGCGCTCCTGGCCAGGTTTTGGTCCGTTAAGGCCTGAAGATTGATATCGACATTCAAAAGAGCGCTCTGCGCCGCCCCTTCGCCAAGGAAACAGGCCACGCCGGCATCGCTGACAGCGTTCTTGTTGCCGATCTCGACCAGCCGTCTGGCAAGCGTTATTACCTGCTCACAGGCCCGGGCTATGCGGAAGGGCACCTCGATGGCCTCTTTCAGTGCTTCCTGGATGCGCTCCATACGGGCAGAAGCCTCGGCCTCCGTGCCCCGCGGCAAACGGCAGGCCGCGATTAAGTTTTCAAAAGCGTGCATGTCAGCCTCGGCGAGCCCCAGGAGCTCGGACCTCAGGAGCTGAGATCGTTCCCGGATGGCCCGGCATTCGGCTTCAACATCCAGGTAGCCCTTTTTACCGATGGTCAGGTTGGTCACCATCGTCACCATACTGGCCGCCATAGCCCCGGCCATAGCCGCAACGCTCCCGCCTCCCGGCGTAGCCTCGCCCGAAGCGGCCCGGTCGAGATATTCCTTCAATGTCCAGTCTGCAATCGTCATGTTACTGAAGACCTCCGTTTTGGAGTTCGACGGCCTGCAGGAGGTTCCTGAGCAGGATAGTCGTTGTAAGGCTTCCGACCCCGCCGGGAACAGGGGTGATCGCCCCTGCTTTGGGTTCAACCTCATCAAAGGCCACATCCCCACAAATCCCGCCGGGACAAGGGTTTATCCCTGCATCAACCACCACCGCTCCCTCGCTGACCATGGAGCCCGTGACGAGCCGGGGCCTTCCGGCAGCAGCGATAATGATATCGGCTAAGAGAGTATGCCTGGTAAGGTCCCGGGTTTTCGTATGGCAGACGGTCACGGTAGCGTTGTTTTCTAAAAGCATGAAGATCAGCGGCTTGCCGACCGTTTCACCGCGGCCGATGACGACCACGTGCCTGCCGGCGATCTCGATCCCCGACCGGAGCAGGATCTCGATGCAGCTCTGCGGGGTGGCCGGATAAAGCCCCCGACACCCGGCCATCAAGTATCCCCTGTTGAGGGGATGCACCCCGTCAACGTCTTTCAGCGGGCTGATGGCTTCCATCATCTTGTGCTTGTCGATATGGGCTGGAAGGGGCAGTTCAAGCACTATCCCGTGCACGGCGGGATCCTCGCTTAACCCGCACAATGTGCTCAGCAACTCGGCCTCGCTGGTGCCCGCCGCCAGCTGGAGCACCCTGTAGTCAATACCCAGGGCCTCGCAAACCCTGCCCTTGGCCTGGGCGTAGACCACAGCCCCCGGGTCGTCCCCGGCAAGCACGGCGACAAGGGAGGGCTTGACGCCCCGTTCCCTCCACTTGACAACCTGTCCCTTGATTTCCTCTTTGATCGCTGCGGCGATCTTTTTCCCGTCCAGTAAAACCGCCAAGCCACGTCCTCCTTAATTCAGTCGTCGGTCGTCAGTCGCCGGATTCAAAATTTAATTCTCTACTTTTTCCACCCGGCAACGCAGTCTTCCTCGATGCAGCCTCACCTTTATTTTTTCCCCGCTCCTGACCTGTCCCGCGTCCCTCAGCAGCCGCTCGCCCTGCTCTTCTTCACGGTAGCAGATGCTGTAGCCGCGCGCCAGCGTGGCCAGCGGGCTCAAAGATTCCAGCCTCCCGGCCAGTTCCGCAAGGTTACGCTCCCAGTGCCTGGTCATGGCGCCTATCGCCCCCGCCTGCCGCAATTCAAGAACCTCAAGCTTTCGGCCCGGCACGGCGATGATTGTTTCGACCGGGCGGGCCATGGCCCTGCTTTCGGCGCAGCGCCGCAGGGCGCGTTTCAAACCATCCATGTAAACGGTCACGCTGCGTTGGAGCCTGCGCTCGGTAATCTCCACCGCGTACCGGATCTCGGCCTGGTCCGGGCAAACCAGCTCGGCAGCCGCCGAAGGCGTGGCCGCTCTCCTGTCGGCCACCAGATCGGCGATCGTAAAGTCCTTTTCGTGGCCGACCGCCGATACGACGGGGATTGCGGAGGCAGCGATAGCACGGGCCACTGTCTCGGCATTAAAAGCCCAGAGTTCTTCAAACGAGCCTCCGCCCCGCCCAACAATGATAACGTCAACATTATTGGCCCGGTTCAGGGTCGCAATCGCCTCGGCAATTTCACGCGCCGCAGTGTCCCCTTGCACACTTACGGGAGCGACGATAATCTCCGCCTGAGGCCATCGTTTGGCTGCAACGGTAAGCACGTCTTTGTAGGCCGCCCCAACCGGCGAGGTGACCAGCCCGATACGGGACGGATATCTCGGGATGGGCTTCTTGCGCGCTTCGTCAAACAGCCCTTCGGCTGCCAAACGCTCCTTAAGCTGCTCAAGAGCGGCGTGCAGGGCGCCAAGTCCTTCCGGTTCTACCTCGTCGACGTAAAGCTGGCAGCGGTTGTCGCGGTCATAAAAGCCTACCGCCCCGCGAACCACAACAGCCATGCCGTTTTCAACACGAAACCGGCACTGCCGGACACGCGAACGGAACATAACCACGCCCAGAGCAGTGTACTTGTCCCGGAGGCTGAAATAAAGGTGACCGGAGGGATGATAATGGCAGTTTGACACCTCGCCGCGGACCCACACGTTAGCCAGGAAGGGGTCTTCTTCGATGCGGGTACGCAAGTACGCCGTTAGTTCACTGACACTGATGATGCGCACTGGTCTTTCCTCTTTCGGGAGAACCGGAATAATTATGGAGTTAGTTATCCGGCTTGACAAATCCTGCATCCCGGCCGGCTGTTTCACAGACCGGCAAAAATTAAAGGCTGCTCAGCTAGAGCAGCCATCGCTAGGCCCAAACAGCTCCGGGTTCTCGACAACCTTTCCTAGAATGCCGTTGACAAACCGGCCCGATTCCTCGCTTCCAAAAGTTTTGGCCAGTTCGATGGCCTCATTTACGGCGACATTGTCCGGGACGTCATCGCGGTAGAGGATTTCATAAAGGGCCATACGCAGGATGTTGCGGTCAACGTTGGCGATTCGTTCCAGGCGCCAGTCCTTGCTTTGCCGGGCAATGACGCCGTCCAGGTGCGCCAAGTGACCGCGCACGCCGCTGACAATCTCCTTAACGAATGAACAGTCAGCAGCCTCAAGTTCCAGCATTTGTATCGTCCGCTCAATCGCTTCGGCTTCTTCAGCCCCGCCCACATCAATCTGAAAAAGCGCCTGGAGGGCTACTTCCCTGGCTCGTCTCCTGGTTAATCTCATTTATTCTCCCCGAATATACGATCCCAGAGTTTTCTCCAATCGGTCTGCTCGTCGATGCGCTTGCCGACGTAATAGCCTACGGCCACGCACAGCGACACGAACAGCGCCTTAAGCAGGCCGTAAGTAATGGTGAACAAGCTGAAAACAAGCGCAAGTACCACACCCAACAGTTTACCCCAGTGTTTCTCGAGTATTTCACTTAACTTAGGGCTCAAGCACATGCACTCCTATTCCACGCGGGGCTTGTTGGTAGAGATATTCTCAACGTTGATAAGGACGTTAGAAACGGTAATCCCAGTGACTTCCTTGACCTTGTCTTGGACCAGACGCTGAACGTCCTTGGAGACTTCGGGGATATTGATGTCGGGGGTAACCGTGGCGTTGATGTTGATGGTAACGCCCTGGGCATCGCCGTCGACCGCCGCCTTGACCTCCCGCATCCCGGGCACCTGGCTGACCATCTTTGTTGCAAGACTCTCCACGGCCGACAAGGCGATCCGTACCTTGCCGAGGGAGCCGTCCTCGACCACGACATGCCGCTCTTTTTTCTTCCGCTTCGGCCCGCTGAGGCTGGCCCAGATGAGCCTGAAGCCGATCAACAGCAAAACAAGCAATCCGGCGGCCGCCGCAGCCTTGTTCTCCGGTTGCAGGATATCAAGTCGGTTAGCCGGCAGCAGGCCATAATATACTGCTCCGGCAATTATCGCCGCTATGGAAACGAGCAGGCTGTAGACAGCTACCAAGCCCCGGTCAAAAGCCCCCATTTCCTACCCTCCCGACGCACTGTTAATAAACCCACCACCACGATGCTTATCGAATTGAAATTCGCGGGAGCGAATTCCTTCGAGTCCGGCGTCTGCGACCGACGACTGACAGCCATTACCGGACCCGCTGCTGGGGGGGAGGCGTCTCTTCCTTGGCAGGTTGCTCTTCGTCGCGCGCAAAGACGACGCCCTGTACGTGGACGTTAACTTCGACGACCTTAAGACCGGTCATCGCTTCAATGGCCCGCTTAACCTTGCTCTGAGCCTGGAAGGCCACATCCGGGATGGGCACGCCGTACTCCACGATAATAAACAGGTCAACCGCGGCTTCCTTTTCACCGACCTCAACCTTGACACCCTTTGCGAGGTTCTTCCGGCCAAGCATCTCGGCGATGCCGCCGCCTACCCCGCCGCCGCTCATCCCTGCTATTCCGGGAACTTCGGTGGCCGCGAGGCCCGCAATGATGGCGACAACTTCATTGGCTATTCGTACGGCGCCAAGCTCGCCCTGGACTTCCGATGCCGGGGTATTGTTGTTATCCACGGGCTTTCACCTCCAAGATTTTTCTACATAAGCATTTTTAGTGAGATTATACCGTGTTATGCAAATAAGAACAATTGTTCAGCATTCCAGCCGGCCGTTGAAAAACAGTAGCACACTCCTAGCTGCCGGCGAGAATCCGGCGCTGGACAAAGTTGGTGTAGACTTCCCCGCGCCTGAAGAAAGCATTTTTGAGTATCCGCTGGTGCAATGGTATCGTCGTTTTAACGCCTTCAATGATAAACTCGCCCAGGGCCCTTTGCATCCGGGCAATGGCCTCGTCCCTGTCGTTTCCCCATACGATCAGCTTCGCGATCAGCGAGTCGTAGTACGGAGGTACCACATAGCCTTCATAAGCTGCGGTATCCAGGCGAACACCCGGCCCGCCGGGGGAGACGAATTTAGTGATGGTGCCCGGCGAGGGAATGAAACCGTTCCAGGGATCCTCGGCATTAATGCGGCACTCGATCGCGGCGCCGCGAACGGTGATTTCCTCTTGCTCTAAATCAAGCTTTTCGCCGGCCGCGATCTGGATCTGCTTTTTTACAATGTCGATGCCAGTGACCATTTCGGTGACAGGATGTTCGACCTGCACCCGTGTATTCATTTCGATAAAATAGAAGTTGTTGTTGCGGTCCAACAGGAACTCCACAGTGCCCGCGTTTTCGTAACCGACGGCTTTGGCAGCCCGTACTGCGGCCTCGCCGATCTTGCGGCGGAGGGATTCATCCAGCGCCGGGGACGGCGCCTCTTCCAGCAGTTTCTGGTTGCGCCTCTGGATGGAGCAGTCGCGTTCCCCCAAGTAGACCAGTTTACCGTATTTATCTCCCAGAACCTGAATTTCGATGTGCCGTGGTTCCTCGATGTACTTCTCTAGGTACATGTCGCTGTTGGCGAAGGCCGCCTGGGCTTCGGACTGTGCGGTCGAAAAGGCCCGCAGCAGGTCATCCTTACCCTGGGCAACGCGCATCCCCGTCCCCCCGCCTCCGGCGGAAGCTTTGATCAGTAGAGGGTAACCGATGACCTCGGCAATGGACAGGGCCTCCTGCGGCGAGGTCACAGCCCCATCCGAGCCGGGCACGATCGGAACACCCGCGGCCGACACGACCGCTCGCGCCGTCGCCTTGTCCCCCATCTTTTCGATGCTTTGAACGGAGGGGCCGATGAACTTCAGGCCGCAGCTCTGGCACATCTCGGCAAACCGAGCGTTTTCGGCAAGAAAGCCGTATCCGGGGTGGACGGCGTCCGCACCGACCACCTCGGCCGCGCTGAGGATGTTTGTAACGTTCAAGTAGCTCTGCGCCGCCTGCGGGGGACCGATACAAAAGGCCTCGTCCGCCATCCTGACGGGAAGGCTGTTGCGGTCAGCTTCAGAGTAGACAACAACACTGCGAATCCCTAACTCGCGGCAGGCGCGGATAATGCGCAGCGCGATCTCTCCCCGGTTAGCAATCAACACTTTCTCAAACATCATTTACTCCTGTCTTTACTTCTTGGCGATTACAAACAGCGGCTGGCCGTACTCCACCGGCTGGCCGTTTTCGGCCAAGATATCGATAATTTCGCCGGCTGTGTCTGCTTCAATCTCGTTCATCAGCTTCATAGCTTCGATAATGCATAGGACCTGCCCTTCACGAACTACATCGCCTTTCTCGACGAAGGGAGGAGCGTCTGGTGCAGGAGCCCGGTAAAAGGTGCCGACCATAGGGGCCACAACGGTCACCGTCTCGACGGCGGGTTCCTCAACCGCCGCCGGGCGGGGAACCGGCTCGGCAGCAGCGAAAGGCGTCTGGGTCGTTACCGTGGTGCCCACAGGCAGCTGCTCGACGAGTTTCCCTTTCTTGATCGCGATGCGGACTCCCTGGCTCTCCAGGGAAAATTCAGTGATGTCGGTCTCATCCAAAAGCCTGATCAGTTCGCGAATTTCCTCAAGGTTCACTTTTCTTTCCTCCTTGCCCCCGGCCTGCGGGCCCGTCTCTGAGCCGGCAACCGAGGCTGGCGCAGCCGGGGAAGATCCATTCCCCGAACGTGATTCAAAAAACTTTTTGGCTACCTGGGGGAAAAGGACGTATGAAAGCACATCCTCCTCCGACTTGGCTAAATCCTTAATTTCTTCCCTCATTTTTTCCAATCTTGGCTCAAGCAAGTCTGCGGGACGAACTGTTATGGGCTCCCGGTCCCCCAGTATTTTTTTGGCCAGTTCCTTATCAACGGGAGCCGGCGGGCTGCCATAGAGTCCTGCCACATAATCCTTGACCTGGGCCGGAACAAGCTTATACCTTTCCCCGGACAGCACATTAAGCACGGCCTGCGTACCCACAATCTGGCTGGTTGGCGTCACCAGCGGCGGGTAACCCAATTCGGCACGGACGCGGGGAATCTCGGCAAGCACGTCCTCGAGCCGGTTCAGGGCCTTCTGCTCGCTCAGCTGCGAGACAAGGTTTGAAATCATCCCCCCCGGCACCTGGTGATCAAACACCCGCATGTCGTGAATACGCGTAACCCCGCGCTCGAAACCGCGCTTGCGGCGCAGTTCCTCGAAATACTCGGCGATCTCAAACAGGAGGCGCAGGTCCAGCCCGGTGTCGTAAGGCGTACCCTTTAGCGCCCGGACAACCGTCTCGACGGGGGGCTGCGACGCGCCGAAGGCCATCGGGACACTGGCGGTGTCAATAATGTCAACGCCTGCTTCGGCGGCTTTGAGGTAGGCGCCGACCGCCATGCCCCCGATATAGTGGCAGTGAAGGTGGATGGGCAGCCCGATTTTCTCCTTAAAGCGCCGGACCAACTCTTCAGCCTTGTAAGGAGCTAGCATGCCAGCCATGTCCTTGATGCACAGAGAGTCAGCGCCCAGCTCAGCCAGCTGCTCCGCCCTTTCAATGTAATGCTCCGTGGTGTGTACAGGGCTCAAGGTATACACCACTGTAGCCTGCACGTGCGCGCCCGCCCGCTTGGCGGCCTGCATGGCCACGGTCATATTCCTGATATCGTTTAAGGCATCAAAGATGCGGATGATATCGATGCCGTTGGCCACAGACCGCTCCACGAAGGCTTCAACAACGTCGTCCGGGTAGTGGGCGTAGCCAACCAGCGATTGCCCGCGCAGCAGCATCTGCAGGGGTGTGTTCTTAACACGCTCCTTCAAAAGGCGGAGGCGCTCCCAGGGGTCCTCGTTCAGGTAACGCATGCAGACGTCGAACGTTGCGCCGCCCCACACCTCGAGGGAATAATAACCCACCTTATCCAATTTCTCCACGATGGGCAACATATCCTCTGTTTTCATCCTTGTAGCCCATAGACTTTGGTGGGCGTCCCGAAGCGTGGTGTCAGTCACTCGAGGCAATCTTTTCCCCTCCCAAAATAAATGTTGGGCTGTCAAATGGAACAACCCAACATGGATTCTCCGGTATGCGTTTTATTATAGCGGCCGCCTCAAGCTTTGGGAACCAAGCGCCGCGAAGTATACAATACACTTTTGCCCGGTAAGAGCTTATGCGGTCTAAGGCTTTATGATTACCTGCGTGCCGATGCCTACGTAATCATAAATCTCTTCCACATCCCGGTTGCTCATCCCAACGCAGCCCCAGGTCCAGTCTCTACTGAAACTTGGGATGTCTCCCCCGTGAATACCTATCCCGCCTCCAAGGGCCGTATACTGCGGGGGAACAGCCCGGTAGGCGAGGGCACGCATGATAGCGTTGTAAGTGCTCTGGTCGATCAACCCCTGGGCAAGACCGCGCCGGGCGTGTTCAGCGTTTGGATAACTCAGCCTCAGCCAGCGGGAACCGAGATAGTAGTCCGGCGGGCTGATAACGGTACGCTGGCAGACGTAGAAGCGGCCCTCAG
This sequence comes from Bacillota bacterium, assembly GCA_036804525.1. Taxonomy (GTDB): domain Bacteria; phylum Bacillota; class Desulfotomaculia; order Desulfotomaculales; family JASEER01; genus JBFLVT01. The sequence goes on from DAIRSE010000005.1 coordinate 25,711, forward strand.
GCGTACGGTGATCCCCGGCCACCCGCTTGTCCCCCCATCCGCCGTCGCCAAGCTCAACGTGGTAGGACTTGAGCCAGGTATCACCGGAAAACAGGGAAAGCGTATGATCGGACTTGTCAACGAGAATCCATAGGTTAGGAATAGGCGAAGGAATGCCTTTCTTGGCGAGGATTGCGCGCAGAGAGGCCTGATCGGTCCTGCCTGCTGGCGCCGCCTGAGCCTCCTGAGCAGGAACAAGTTCTGCTTGTAAATGCTTAAACACCGGAATGGTTACGGCAAGCAAAACAACCCCGAGAAGGACCAAGATGGCTTTTCTCTTAGCCCGCAAAAAATTTCCCCCTTCCTTGCCCCTCCGTTTTGCGGAGGGCTTGCAAAAAGGGGGTTCGCGAAGCAGACAGCTATTCCTTTATGTAATTAGTGGCACACCTGACGGAATTGTCCCTAATATATTTTGTTATCAAACTCTCCAGGCAAGCTTTATTGCACACCCGTGATGACCATCACGTTTTCGCTGGCTGCTGACGCTCCCCTGGACACAATATTGATGACGCTCGCCGTCTGCTCCTCCGTCAGCCTGCAGGGCAACACGACCGTAACCATTTCTCCCTGGAAGAAGACAACGGCGTCGCCGAAACCGCGCGCCCGCAGGATGTTCTCGATACTTACCTCACGCTCCATGTCCCGGCTGATCTCCAACAATCGGGCTTGTGCCTTTTCACGGGCTTCCTGCCCTGCGTTCGGGTCGCTGGTAATGTCCTTAAGAAGCTCCACCTGACGGCTGCGGGAACGTTCCCGCTCCATCCGGTACTCCACGAAAAAGTCTTTCTCCGCTGGCAGGGTGTCCCGGTCGTCGACCGTGACCGGCACCGTCACGGGAACGGCGGGAGCGTCGCTCTCGGCGGCCCCGAGTCGCCAGAACGCCAGGCAGAAGACGATCGCCAGGCCAGCAATGATAACGCTCAACAGCCCTTTGCGCACCAGGAGAAGGTGCATGCCTCAACACCTCCATTCATGCTAGAACTTCTTTGGCAGGATCATGATCTTGTGAGGCTCCACCCCAAGAGCAGTTACAGTCGCCTCGAAGAGCTCGCTTTTCGTCTTGGGGTTGCGGGCACCCTCGGCGACGACAAGGACGCCCACGACGCGTGGAGCCAGTTCCCGCTCGACAACAGGGTCCTGCGCCCCCGCCGCGGCCTGCACGACAACGAGTTGGTTGGACTCGTTGTTCTCGGTCGTGGTCCTGTGCCCGCCGTTCTTGTCGGTTTCCTCGGTCACCCGCTTATCAACGCTCGCATTTACCGCAAAATGGGATGTGCTGGACCCGTCGAGTTTTACGCTGACCTTGACCTCCCCTGCCCCTGAAATCTGCGAGAGCATCGCTTCCAGCCTGGCCTCCAGCTGTTCCTCCTCGCTTTGTGTCTTACTGATTTGAGGGGAGGACTGGGTTTTGGCGTCCTTGTCCTGGTTCACGACCACAGCCCCCGTGGGCGCGCTCGCGCCGGGGATTTTAACCAGCACCAGGCTGAGGCCTATCACAGCCAGGGCAATCAGCTTCAGGTTTTGCTGGAGGCGTTTTCCTTCCCCAAGGTAACGCGCAACAATTCTCCGGAACCCCCCCATATCGAACACCTCCTGATGGTTTTCGAAGCCTCTGGCGGACAAGGGCGAAGCTTTAATTCTTGATCACGGTCACCTGCTCAAGGTTCAAGCTATAGAAATCGGCAATCGTGGTCCGCAGCTGTTCAGCCCAATCCGTTTGCTCCTCTTTATCCACCCCCTCGCCGATCTTGACCTCCCGTACTTCTTGGGTACGCCGCGAAACCACCAAGACGATCTCCTTAATCTTGGCCGGCGTACCGCTTTCCTCGTTGTACAGAAGGACTTCCACGTTGAGAACCTCGATGTCCGGGTGCATGCCGGCCAGCGCTTTGACTTGGCGGCACAAACCGTCCTCGTAGTGGATCAGCGCCTGCTCCTTGCTCTTCTCCCACATGCGCTGGCCCTGGTCGAAAGGTGTGCTCGCCACCGCTTTTGTTTCCTCAATGGAGAGGGCCGCAAAATCCTGGGCCAGGCTTTGCCAGGGTCTGGCGACGGCCTGGACGACGGCGACGATGACCAGGAGCCCGAAGACCATCTTAACGTACCGCCGCATATCCCCTGGCGGGAGCAGCAATTCGAGGAACAGCGCTAGAACGGCAAGGACGACGAGTTCCCTTACTAGTAGCCTTACGGCTTCCAAGTAAGCACCCCCTCATCGCAGCATAACGTTGATGTTTCCTATGCCGGTGACGATCGCCAGGGCGAAGAAAAAGAGAATGCCGCAGGTGGCCACCACCGCGAATACGGCGACCATATTATTGCCCAGCGTGTTCATAAAGTCGGCCAGCCTGTTCTCTCCCAGAGGCTGCACAAGGGCGGCGGCCAGCTTGTAGATAACGACCAGGCCTAAAATCTTCAACAGCGGAAAGATCGCAATCAGGAAAACGACCAGCAGACCCGCCATACCTACCCCGTTCTTGACCAGCAGCGAGGACCCGCTTATGGCGTCCATCGTGTCCGTGAAAAACTTACCGACGACCGGGATGAAGGTGCTTGTCGCCAGCTTGGCCGTGCGGTAGGCCAGACCTTCGGTGACGGCCCCGGCGACGCCGTGAATCGAGAGGATGCCCAGGAAGATGCTGGTCAAAAGACCCATGATCCCCAGCCCAACCCACTTCAGGAAATCAGCCAGCCGGGACAGTGAAAATCCCTCCGCCAGGTGGCTCGCCATACCCAAGACAGCCGAGAAAAAGAGAAGTGGAAAAACTACGGTCCCGATGACTTTTCCGGCGAAGGTAACGACCATTAATACGGCGGGGTGGAACAAGGCTGCCGTGGCAAAACCTCCCAGGGCGCAGAGCAGCACCACCATTACGGGCAGGATGGCGTGCATAAAGGTGACCATGCTGTCTACCGCTTCGCGCCCTGCATCCAGCGCTACGACAAAAGAACTTATGGCCAGGGTGACTAATACCAGGTAGACAGCTGATTGGGCAACTTTGCTGGCCGTCGCTTTCTCAAAGGCGCTGCTGAGGTTATTGAGTACGGCGCAGATCACGGCCAGGATCACCAGCTTGCCGAGCAGCACAGTGTTGCCCGCCAGCTCTTTAAAAAGGTACCTGTACAACACACCGACAAGTTCGGCCGGGGAGGTCCCCAGGTCGCCCTTGATCAACGAGCGCACCAGTTGGCTGAATTCCAGGTCCGGTAAAGCCTCGCGCACTTCCCTGTCCAGGATCCGCGTAACATCATTGACCTTGTCCAGGCCGATTTCGCCGATCACTTCTTCGGGCGTGGGAAGAAGCGGGCCGGTGTCGCTCGGGGTTTCGGCCCAACACACCGAGGGGGTAAAGAGAAGTAAAAGCCAGAAAAAAATGATCGCCCTTTTGACCATCCGTAACGCCCCGCTAACTTCGTTCCAAGAGTTGTCTACTCGATTATCCGCATCAGGGTGTCAAGCACTGCCAGGACAATCGGCACCGCAAGGACAAGAATTAAAACCTTGGCGGCGAACTCGATCTTTGCGCCTAAGGCACCCTCGCCCGCATCGCGGCAAATCTGCGCCCCGAAATCGGCAATGTAGGCAATCCCCACGATTTTCAGTACCACCCCTAGATACACCAGGTTTACGTTCGCCCGTGCGGCCAGGTCGTTGAAGACGTTAACAACGGCGCCGATTTTCCGGAGCATGAAGAGGAAAACCATCGCACCAGCAGCAAGACAGACCATCAGAGCCATCTCTGGTTTTTGTTGGCGTAAGACTACGGTAAGCACAAGCGTAATAAGTATAAATCCAAAGATCTGCACTATCTCCATAAGCATCACCTAATTCGGCTTTAAGCTTTAAGCATTAGGCATTAGGCATCAGGACTCGAAGGAATTCCCGTTCGGGAATTCCAAATCTGTTTGGTAATCAGATGTAATCAGACGCCGAAAGTCTTAATTCTTAATGCCTAACACTTAGCGCTTAATGCTATTTAGAATAGACGAAACACTGATTGCACCTGGCTGAATAGATCTCCAAGAACCTGAACAATCAAAACAAAAACTACTACTGATGCAGCGACAGTAACCCAAAAGGCAAAATCTTCTTTGCCTGTTTGCTTCAGGAGGGTATGGGCAAATGCTACTAAAAAACCAACGCCAATGATTTTTAGGATGAGGTTTACGTCCACGCTCTTCCTCCTCTCAGAGAATGACCAGAACGACAGCTATCCCGCCCAGGAACCCCAGGTACTGCCAGAGCCTGACATTCTTTAGAGCTTCCTCTTCCGCCCGGACCCGTACCACCTTGAGGTGCTCCACCGTCAAGCGGATATGCCGCACCTGGTCCTCGCGTCCCGACCCTCCCAGGATAGGCCCTAATCCCCTGAGGGCTGCTACATCCTCGCCCTTCAGCGCCGAATCCGGCACAAATGCGCCGATTGCCCTTTGCCAGGCGTCTGCAGCCGTGATTCCCTTGCCTGCTGCCAACTCGTCCCTCGCATACACGAACAACCCGGACACCAGCGGGTCGGCCCGCTGGGCGACGCCGTCAAAGGCCTCTGCGAGGGGTGTCGCCCCGTAGGAAATTTCGGTCTCGAGCATGGCCAGGGCAATCTCCAGGGCCCTCAGTTCCCTGGGACGCCGGGCATAATGCTGGGCAACCGTGATCCCGTAAATGCCGGTTGCCGTTATGACCATCAGGCTTCCCAAAAGCTTTAGCATCGTTAGTTACGCCTCCAGGACCTTCATCGTTTGCCCGTCGATGATCTCCCTGACCGTGCCGGGCCCTTTGTCGTTGCTCAGTAAGATGAATCTTTCTATCACACGAAGGCTCATTATATAGCGTAGAGCCGGCCTCCGCTTAAGCTCCTCAATAGTGCGCGCGTGTACCGTAGCGATAACGGTAACCCCGGCGTTAAGGGCTTCCTCGAGGGCCGCAATGTCTTCTTTTCTCCCGATCTCGTCAGTAGCGATGACTTCGGGTGAAAAGGCCCTCAACAAAAGCAGCATGCCCTCAGCCTTGGGACAGGCGTCCAGGACATCGGTACGGGGGCCGACGTCCCGCTGCGGGACACCCTTGTAGCAACCCGCAATTTCGGAACGCTCGTCCACCACTCCAACCGTTACCCCCCTAAATCCAAGAACAGGTATCCCGTAAGAAATTTGGCGGACCACATCCCTCAGGAGCGTGGTCTTACCGCATCGCGGAGGGGAAACAATCAGCGTGTGCTTTACCCGGTCCCGTTCCGCCAAATAGGGAAGAATCCTGTCGGCGACGCCCGGAACATCCCGCGACACGCGGAAATTCAGCGCCCAAACGTGTTTGATAGTCCGTATCTTCCTGTCCTCCAGCAGGACCTTGCCGGCCATACCCACCCGGTGGCCCCCGCTGACGGTCACAAAGCCGTTCCGCAGCTCGTCCTCCACAGAGTACAGGGAAGACCTTGTAACAAGTTGAGTCGCGCGGTACACGTCATCAGCCGTTACCCGGTAAGACCCCGTCACCGACGGCAGCAAATCCCCGCTTTCGCTAACGAACACGTCACCCTGGCAGAGCCTGATGCTCAAGGGCTGGCCGATCCTCAGTCTGATTTCCTCTAAATTTTGCCATGTATCCTCCGGGATCTGGGACAAGATCCTGCGGACCGTGTCGGGAAAGAAAGCCATGATCTCTTCCGCAGCTGTTTCCCTCTTGCTGCTGCCGCCCATAGACGCCTCCTTGAAATTCTCCGTCCCGGGAATAACCTTAAGGATAGATATGAAACAGGTCTGCCACATTATGCCAATAAAAAAGCGACGCTCAATAAAGAGCGCCGCCAGGCGTCGACTGTATGCTTAGTCTGCTTTTAAGTGCTCGTGATTCGAAGTTTCGCCGTTAAGCATGATCGCCTCGTCACAGTTCGGGCACTTAATCGATTCTACATTGCCGTCTTCGAAAATGTCGCTGTCCACGCAGACCACGTGTTCGCACTTGGGACATTCTACCTCGTAATATTCTGCATATTCTGCGTCCTCATCATCGGCTGTTCTATTAAACTGGGTTTCCAAGGCGTAAAGGTCCTCGTCGATACTCTCCAGATAATCTTCAAGGCTACCCTGCGCGTCCTCAAGATTATCCACCGCATCGGCGAACTCGCCTAGGACTTCAACGATGCCCTCGAGAAGTTTTCCTTCTTTGCTGTCCTCGGGCAAGTTCAGCCCTACGGCCAGACCCTCCAAGTATGCCACTTTTGCTTTTAGATCAGACAAAATCTTGCCCCCCTTCCAACGGTCATATTATTGCCTGGTCAGGGAGGCTTTAATACCTAAAACACTATCGTAACCTCTGTTATATTCGGTTCAACGTAGAACATCTAACACCCAATACCCAATACCCAATACCCATCAAGCGCGCTAAGCGCGCTTGATGTACTGACCGGTCCGCGTGTCTATCTGCAGCACGTCACCGACCTCAATGAAGAACGGGACATTGACTACAAGTCCTGTCTCAAGAGTCGCGGGCTTGGAACCACCGGAGGCGGTATCGCCCTTGATTCCGGGCGTGGTTTCGACCACTGTAAGTTCGACGGTATTCGGCAAGTCGATGCCGATGACCTTGCCCTGGTAGAAGACGACGAAGACATTCATGTTGTCCTTCAAAAACTTGGTGGCCGTTCCGAGCTCCGCGGCGGTCAGGGTGGCCTGCTCATACGTCTCGGTGTCCATAAAGTTGTAGTTCTCGCCGTCATTGTACAGGTACTGCATTTCTCGACGCTCGAGGTGAGCCTTGGGGACTTTCTCCCCGGCGTTGAAGGTTCTCTCGATCACTGCCCCCGTACGCAGGTTCCTGAGTTTTGAGCGGACGAACGGCGAACCCTTGCCAGGCTTGACGTGCAGGAAGTCGATAACCTGATAAGCGTCTCCGTCAATTTCAATCGTCAGACCGGTGCGAAAATCGTTGGTTGAGATCAAAGTCCCGCCTCCTTGCAAAACTTTATGCCTGTTACCCGCCCTAAATTATAACAAAACCAGGTTTTGTTTGGGAGTTCTAGTTAGAACTTCCGCCCCGTCTTCACGCACCACGACGACGTCCTCGATGCGGACGCCCCCCTTGCCCGGCAGGTAAATGCCCGGTTCAACCGTCACGACGTTCCCCACCGCGAGGGTGCGCTGCTCATTCGCGCTCAGCCGGGGGTTTTCGTGAATCTCGAGCCCCAAGCCGTGGCCGGTGCTGTGACCAAAGTATTCCCCGTATCCGTAGCTCGATATAATGTCCCGTGCCGCGGCATCGACCTCGGCGCAGGCTACGCCCGGTCTTATAGCGTTAATAGCAGCCAGCTGAGCCTTAAGGACGATATCATAAATCTCAGCCTGCCACGGCTCCGGCTCCCGCCCAAGGAGCACCGTACGCGTAAAATCCGAGCAGTATCCTTGATAAATGCACCCGCAGTCGACAACCACAAGTTCCCCTTCGCGCATTACCTTCTCAGAAGCAACACCGTGGGGCATGGCGGAACGTTCTCCCGAAGCAACGATGATCTCAAATGACGCTGCCGAAGCACCGGCAAGACGCATCCGGCACTCGAGCTCGACCGCCACTTCGCGTTCCTGTCGCCCTGGTGCCAGAGCCGTCAGGAACTGGAAAACGTCGTCAACCAGGGAAACCGCTTTCCGGATAGCGGCAATCTCCTCTTCGTCCTTGATCTCCCGCAAGGACTCCACCATCCCGCGAGTCGGCCGCAGTTCGGCCTGTTCGGTTATTTCCTTCAAGGCGCTGTATTGCTGGTAAGTGAGGTGTTCGCTTTCAAAGCCTAGAACCTTGATATCGAACTCATCCAGCACCTGCACCAGGCGTTCCGCCCACATGCGCTCGACCCGCAGAACGTGAAAATCCGGGCATTCCACCCGGACCTGCTCCAGGTAACGAAAGTCTGTCAGGATGTAAGCGTCGTCCATGCCGATAAGCAAGACGCCGGTGGTACCGGTGAAGCCGCTCAGGTACCGCCGGTTGTGGCTGCTGGTCACCAGCAGGTACGGCAGGCCTTCGGTCTCCATCGCCCTTCGCAGGGCTTCCACGCGCTTGCGCATTAACGAGCCGTTCCTTTCCGGACCAGGGCGACCGCGGCCCTGAGGCCTAATAGGTAGCTGTCCAGGCCAAAGCCCGAGATCTGGCCCGCCGCCGCCGGCGCCAGCACAGAGAAGCGCCGGAACTCTTCCCTGCCGTGAATATTGGAAAGATGTACTTCAACCACCGGGACACCGATAGCCGCGATCGCGTCCCTGAGCGCGTAGCTGTAGTGGGTCAAAGCGCCGGGATTAAAGACACAAGCGTCAAAATTGCCTTCGGCGGCCTGCAGCTTATCGATGAGTGCCCCTTCACTGTTGGACTGGTAACATTCCACCGTCGCTCCCAGTTCGCGTCCGAGAGCGGTAACGGCACTGTTTATCTCCTCCAGCGTGGCCGTGCCGTAGACCTGGGGCTCACGTTTGCCCAGCAGATTAAGGTTCGGCCCGTGGAGGACGAGAATACGCACCTTCATCATCTCTCCCCTAAACCGTCTATATAACTCCAGGCCCCCTTAGCTCCCGCTGAGGGCCATCTTTTCCACTCTGATCGTCGGAGAACCCTTACCCCCAAGAAAGCGCAGGTCATCCCCCACGGCATCGATGCTCGAAAGCAGGTCCTTGATGTTGCCGGCTATCGCTACCCCGCGTACCGGCTGCGCCAATTGGCCTTCACTGATCCAGATGCCTGCGGCCCCGACGGAGAAGTCGCCGGATATCGGGTTCGCCGTGTGTATGCCCATAACCTCGGTAATGTACATCCCCTGTTTGGTTTCGCCAATGATGGTCTCTGCCCTGCGGGTTCCAGGCGCGATGTAGAAATTTGTCGTCCCGACCTCCGGCGTGCTCTTAAAGGACCCCCGGACCCCGTTGCCTGTTGACCTTGTCGTTCCGTCCTTCGCAGCCGTATAGGTGTTGTGCAGGTAACCCTGGAGCACGCCCTCGTTGATAAGTACCGTTCTCTGCGTCGGCACGCCTTCACCGTCGAAGGGGGCCGTCCTGATGCCGTCCTCGTAAGTGCCGTCGTCAATAAGGGTGATCAGAGGAGAAGAAACCTGTTCGCCCACGCGGCCCGCAAAAAGAGACCGGCCTTTTTGGACAGCTTCGGCTGTAAGCGACGGGGCAATCACGCCCAGCAAGCTGACCACCACATAGGGATCAAGCACGACCGGAATTTTACAGCTGCCCTGGGTCCGCGAGCCCAGCATACGCACGGCGCGCTCGGCGGCCTCCCGCCCGATCTTTTCGGGATCCAGTTCGGCAATGCGCCGCCGGTAGTCAACGGCAAAGCCGGTCTGGTTTTCCCCGCCGCCCTGGGCCGTCAAGGCCATGTAAAGGCCGCAGAGGGCAGCCCGGTAGTAACTTTCCATGCCCTCCGAGCTGACCAGCCCCACCTCAATTTCACCGTCGTGGTACGTCGAGCTTTCGATAACCTTAACCCTTTTGTCAAAGGTCCGGGCTGCGCGCTCCATTTCTTTAGCCAGTTCGATCTTTCTTTCGACGTTTGTGGTTTGCAGTGCGGGATCAAAAAGACTCATTTCAGAATAACCGTCTGTCTTTGCCGGAAAACTGTAAAACTCGTCAGGCGCGGTCTGGCCTGCGTTGGCTACCGCCTGCGCAGCAACATCCTCTATACCTGACGGCGTCAGGTTGGTCGTAAAGGCAAACCCGAACTGCCGCCCACGCAGCACCCGCAAGCCAAGCCCTTTCTCTTCCGAGCTCTTGATCGTTTCGATTTGCTGCTCCCTGACCTCGATCTCGAGTTCCTTACTTCTGCTGATGTAGGCTTCCGCGGAATCCGCCCCGCGCTCCATCGCCCTTGAAACAGCAGCCTGGGCCAGATTAAGAAAATCAATGGTCGACATCGCAGGCTTCCTTTCCTCTATGGCAGTGACGGTTATAGTATGTCTCCTCATCGGTCGCTTAGAAGTTGTTCGCCACAATCCGTCAAAACCCTGCTATCTATTTCCAGGCACAGCTCGGTACCCGAAAAACAAAGGCCCTAGCGGGCCTGTAATAGTTCGCAGTTGACTGTTTGCAGTTAGAAGTTGGACCCAGGATTGCTAAAGCCGTACTTAAGTCTCATACCTAGGCTAATAGCTAAAAGCAGTAGCCAACATCTAGCAACTAACATCAGCTAACAGACCTATCGCTGCGGGATGCACCACCACCGACAATAGAAAGGGCTTTCTCATGGTAGCTAATACCCGACCTATATCCTCCGGATGCGCGGTTCCCTCATTAGTTCCCACAGGTTTATTGTCTTCGCCCCTGATCCCGGGCTTCCTCCGGTGCCGCCGACGACAATGGGACATTCCTGCTGCTGGCCGAAAGACATCGTCGGCTGGGCGTCGCTCACCGGCACTCCCTGGCCGTCCTTGCCGCAGGTCCCGATCGTGAACCCTAGGTCCGTCCCGACCCTCTCCACCTTGGCCAGGACTTCGGGGCCGTTTCCAGTAAGGGTGGCGCCCCTGACCATGCTGCCGATGTCGCCGTCCTCGATCAGGTACCCCTCGGCGACCTCGAAGACGAAATCCCCCGTGGTGGTATTCACCTGGCCCCCGCCCATCTTGCGCACCAGAAGCCCCCTTTTGGCCTCCCGCAGTATGTCGCGAGGGTCTTCCTTGCCGGGTGCGATGCACGTGTTTCCCATCCGCGGGATAGGCTTGTGCTGGTACGATTCCCGCCGGCCGTGTCCGTTTGATTGTCGGCCTTCTTTCCCCGCCGTCAAACGGTCATAGAGGTAGTCCTTAAGTACGCCCTCTTCAATCAGGGTTACGGGAGCCGATCTCGTACCCTCGTCATCAAAGGCGTAAGACCCGTATTTTCCAGGCATCGTGCTGTCGTCAAAGACTGTGATCAGGGGACTGGCTACAGTCTCTCCCCGTTTTCCCGCGTATACCGATAACTCCTTTTGCACCAGATCGGCTTCGAGCCCGTGACCGCAGGCCTCGTGCACCATCGTCCCGCCGGCTTCGCTTGCTAGGATGACAGGCATCTTTCCGGAGGGGGCAGGCTGGGCCGTGAGCAGGGCCACGGCGCGCCCAGCCGCTTTGCGCGCCATCTCTTCAGGATATTCCGAATCCACAAGCTCAAAACCGGCTACACCGCCCAGCGCGTCGTAACCGGTCTGGATGATGCCGCCGTCAGCAGCCACAGCGTTAACCACCAGGCGGGTACGCACCCGTGTATCCTCAACAAGCACTCCCTCGCTGTTGGCGATCTGTACACGCTGGATGACATCGCCATATCCCACGATGACCTGCTTGATCTTCTGGGCGTCTACACCTCTGGCGGCCTGGTTTACCTTCTGGACTACCTGAACCTTGTCCTCTGTTTCAATCTCGCTTGGTAAACGTTCAATGTCAAAGCTGATCGCCGGCTCGAGGCGGTTTAAGTCGATGTTGACATCCTTCCGGCCGCTTCCCGCAGCCCGGGCTACCACTCGCGCCGCGTCCAGCAGACCCCGGCGGTCGAGCTGGTTGGTGTAAGCGTAAGCAGTTGCCTCACCAGCCAGCACTCTGATCCCGGCCCCGGCATCGAGACCGGTCTGCACTCGCTCGATTTTGTTGTCCTCGCAACTGATTCCGGTAATGCGGCGGTTTTCCACAAATATGTCAGCAAAATCGCCGCCCCCTTTCAACGCTTCGAACAGTACTTCCTCGAGGACCTTCTGATCAATCAACAGTAATCACCTCAACATCAATATCCGTCCCGGCGCCCACTTTTATACCGCAGCGGGAAGCCGATTGTTCCGTCTGGTCCTACTGCATTCCCGTACCGCTAGGCTCGCCTGCCTCAACCGAGCCATCCTCGCCGATAAACACCAGGCTTCTGGTAAGCTGCCTGGTCGCCGTACGGTATGTCCCCGTCGCTACCAGTTTGACCTTCAAGCCCTTACTCCCGCTGGATACGGCGGCGTATACGGTAACCAGCCCCTCGTCCTCTTCGTCCAGCAAGCTTTGTGACTCAATCACAGGTTCGTTGGGATCAGTCGGAAGCCACCCTTCGGGATCGATCCTGGCGCGCGCGCAGGCCATCTCCAAACCGGCCCAGGCCAGCTGCTCGGCCTGCAGCTGATCCCTCAAATAGCGGGTTGTAACCTTCTGCTCCTTCGTGATAACAAGCGCCGATGTTGCAAGCACAGCCAATACGGCCAGGACAGAGACCACGTAAACAAGCGCCGAACCCTTTTCGCTGGAAGAATGTTGTAAAAACGTACATAACCGCATCACGGAAATAACTCCTAACCTCTACACGAATGACTTAAGAGCGTACCGAGAGGCCGTTCCAACTAGCTGTAGGCTTTAGGCTGTAAGCTGTAAGATAAAATACGGGGATGAAAAACGGGCTGAACTCCTTTTATGTCCTACAGCCTAATGCTTAATGCTTACAGCCAAATTGGCAGGCTTAGTTTTTCAACGTCATCCCAGGAGAGTGCTGCAAAAAGCCAATACACTGATTTTGCCATAGGCATCTCCAGGGTACGGCTACACTTTGGAAGTTACCCCGAGACCGCTCAAAAGCAAGCATGGCGCGCAAGGCGAAGCCGGCCAGCGCGGAGCGTACTGGGTCGTATGTGAGCACTGGACGGCGAGCCTGACAAAGCCAGGCGCAGTTTTTCAGCGGTCTCCTAGGGTGTTGCACACGGCTCACCAGCCACCTCCACCGGGTCGAAGGGGACGTAAAGCATGGTCATCAGGCGGGGCGGATTGTCTTCAATATCGCCGACCAACTCCAGCCTGATCAGCTGTCCCCCTTCGTCGGAAACTGATACAAGATTGAAACTGCCCACATGGTTTGCCACGGGATTATGCCCCATGCCTTCCACTTCCCTGCGCAGCTGCCCGCCTTCCGCGTAGTAGGCCACTGTCCCTCGAGGTGTCTCAAAGACGATACGCTGCTGATCGGCGTCAACTTGGGGCGGGTTCACAGCTGTCCGAAGTTCGCTTGACACAGCGTCCAGCCCGATGCGCAGGTTCTCCATTGCCTCCCCGCGTCGGTCCTGAACCCGCCAGTGCCAGACGTTTTCGCGATAAAAATCGGTAACGGCGACGGCAAGGAGAACGACGATCAGCATGGCCACGGTCACTTCGACCAGGGTGAACCCGGCACAACTACGGCGCACTTTCCTCAATGCGCAACACCCCGGGCGCTCGTCAAAACGACGTCCTTCTCCCCGCCCCGCCAGGCAAACCGCACCCTGACAACCACCTTTTGCACCCCCGCCTCAAGTTCTTCAGTTTCAATGCTATAACGGTAATCCTGGTACGGTTCCGGGAAACAGGCGCCGCCCTCGGCGCCCGCAGCGTCAGACGCTGCCTGTTTCAAGTCTTCAAGCTTCGCCTGGGCCAGAAACAGTGCCGTAACGTAACGCTCGTTTTCCAGCTGGGCCGCCCGTGCCTGAACGAGCAGCGCGGCAAGCGGAACAAGGGCGGCAGCCAGCACCAGCACGGCAACCAGGACCTCGGGTATGGTAAACGCTCTCTCAGAACCCGGCAAGGCTCTCACTCAACGCGCACCCGCCCGGTGGCCGCCATCACCAGCACGCGGCGTTCGGTCCCGTGCCGTGCATCCTGCAGGATAACCGTTCCGCCCCCTGGAATGGGCGCAGGACTACCCCCCGTAAAGCGTACCTGGGGTGTCGAAGAAGAACCGAAGGCTGCCGAAGCGATAACCACGTTGCTGGGCAACGAAACCGTCCGTAAAAGCTGGAGATTTCTCTGCAGGGAATAGCACCCGGTTCCCGGTTGGAAAGTTACCTTGTAGATCCCGGAACCGCTGGCGTCGTTTATGCCGAGCTGCTGCATCTGTCTGAGATCGGTGGCCACCATTTTGGCCGCAGCGTAGACCCGGAAGTTTCCCAGGGGCCTGGTCAGGTCCGGCAGCACAAGGCCGATCGCGATGGCCAGAACGGCTACAACCACGAGAAGTTCAACAGTCGTAAAACCACCGTGAGGCTTCAGCGCCAATTCAGGCATTACAGGTAAATCCCGACGTACCATTGGATAATGCGTTCACCCCAAAGAATGGCCAGGAAGGTCCCAAGAGCCAGAAAAGGGCCAAACGGAATGGCGTCCCTGCGGCCCTTTAAGCCCGCCGCCATCAGTATGAAACCGGTGATTCCGCCGACCAGGCTGCCCAGGAGAAGACCCAGCGGAGCCAGCGGCCACCCCAGGGTTAAACCCAGCGCAGCTCCCAGCTTGATGTCGCCGCCTCCCATCCCACCTTGAAAAAGCAAGCCCAACAGCAACAGCGTACCCCCAACCACAACCGCCCCAATAAAGACCTGTACAAGGGTAACGTCCCCAGCCAACAGGGTGAGTACGACGCCGCCCGCTGCGAGCACGACGTTTAGGGAATCGGGAATGATGTAATGCTCCAGGTCAATGAAGGCTATGGCCAGGAGCAGCGATGCCACAAAAAGGTATTTTACCAGCAGGAATGACCAGCCCGTGACCAGGAAGGTATCGATGAAAACAACGGCCGTAAGCGCTTCCACAGCTGGATAGCGCCACCCGATCGGGGCTGAACAATACCGGCACCTTCCTCTGAAGGCGATAAAACTGATTACCGGGAGCATGTCAAGAGGCTTCAGACGCCGCTCGCAGCCGGGACAGTGAGAAGGCGGGCTAACAATGGATGTTTCCCTCGGCAGGCGATAGATGACGACGTTCAGAAAACTCCCGACCGCCAACCCCAAAACCAACATCAAAAAAGTGCCTGATAGCTCCATTCCTTCTCACTTTCCGGATTTAGTCCTTATTCGGCAGAGGCGACGAACAGCGAAGACAGGCCAGGCAAACTGACATGCTGACCGCTTGCCGGAGCGCTGTCCCCCGCGCGCACCACGATGTCGTCGCTGTAAGTGTCGTCCCGGCTTGTAGGCCCAAAAGAGATAAAGGTATATGTCTTCGGCCTGACCGGATCGTCGACAACGTAGTAATACGGGTTGCCCCACGGGTCTAACTTTCCCTGCCACTTTGTGCCGTTGGCTTCCATCACCTCTGCCAGCTGCTGGGGTGTTGGATAGGCGTTCTGTTCGATAAACGCCAGGTCCACGGCGTTTTGCATAGCCTTGAGCTCCGCCACAGCTCTCCCGACCCTTGCCTTCTCGGCCTGCTTGGTGTAGCGAGGCACGGCAATAGCCGTCAGGATACCGATAATGATGACCACCACCATCAGTTCCGTAAGGGTGAACCCGCGTTCATTAGACGCCCAATGCACAAGTCTCATAGCCAACCCCCTTGCGAGCAACTACCCAATCGAGCCCAGCACCTCAAACATCGGCATCAGCACAGACATGATAATCAGCCCGATCAGGCCGCCAAGACCGACAATCATCACCGGCTCAAGAAGCGTTACCATCCTCTCGACGGTGCACTGGGTGTCGTATTCGTAAAGGTCTGCCGCCTTTCCCAGGCAATAAGCCAGGGCTCCGCTACGCTCGCCGACCGAAACCATCTGGACCACCACGCGGGGAAACACTGCACTGTCAGTCAAAACAACGGCCAGCGACTCCCCGTCTCTCACCCTGAAAACCGCCTTGTTTACCGCCGACCGTATTACGCTGTTGCCGGAACACCTGCCGGCCACTTCCAGTCCGGCCAAAATGGGGACGCCGGTAGTTACCAGCGTCGAAAGAGTACGGCAAAAGCGCCCGACAGCGGCCTGCTGAATAATTCCCCCAAGGACGGGAAGCCTGATAAGAAGGGGGTCAAGCAATTCCCTTGCCTTCCCGGTGTTGGCCAAACGTGCTAAGACCAATACCATAAAAAGAAAAGACAGGGCTAGTACTACCCAGTGCGCCTGGATAAAGTAACCAGACTTTAATGCCCAGGCCGTCAGGGGCGGAACGGTGCCTCCCAGTTCCTGAATTACACTCGTTAGCGAAGGCAAAACGAAAGATATTAAAATGGTAAACGTGACTAGGGCAATCAGAACGACCACTGCGGGATACGTTAAGGCGGACCGCAGCTTCTCCCGGGTGGTGTATTCCCGCTCAAAATAGGCGGCTAAATGACCTAAGACCGTTTCCAGCACTCCTCCCAGTTCCCCGACTTCGACCATGGTTACGGCGATTTCCGGAAAGAGCCCTGAAGAACGCAGGGACTCCGCAAACGACGTTCCTCTCTCCAGTTGCCCGATTACCCCGGCCAGGGAACGGCGCAGGGACCTGTTTGAAGTTTGCAGGCTCAGCGATTCGAGGGCGCTCAGCAGCGGAACGCCGGCTTCTAGAAGCACAGCCAGCTGGCGGCAGAAAACAGCCGTATCCTTGACTGGTAAGCGGCGATTCCGCCCAAATAACCCTCTTATATCGGTACCCGTCACTATTAGCAACCTCTTCAGGGATATAAATCAATTGGCGTCTATTACCAGGATTCGTCAAAAACTGCCATGCTCCTTCTGCATAACTGGATTTTCACCGGTCCAGGCTACCCGCATCACCTCCTGGGCCGTCGTAATGCCGGTTAAAACCTTTTCAATCCCGCACTCCCTGAGGGGGATCAAACTTTCTCTTTTTGCTTCCTGAAAGATAACGCTCGAAGGCACCTTCCGGGTTATGAGGTCCATGATTAAAGGGGTTACGGTAAGGACTTCCTGGATACTGGTCCTGCCGTAGAAGCCCGTATGGCCGCAAACCGGACACCCGCGGCCCGCCTTGACTGTAACCGGTTTCTCTGGGTGGCCCAGAAAAGCGTGCTCCAGGGTGCCTGGTTCGATCCGGTAATCGTCCCTGCAGCCGGCGCAGATCGTCCTAACCAAGCGCTGGGCCACCACGCCAAGTACGGCAGAAGCGACGAGAAAGGGCTCCACGCCCAGATCAATCAGCCTCGTCAGCGCCCCGGCCGCGTCATTGGTGTGCAGCGTACTAAGCACCAGGTGGCCCGTAGTCGCCGCTCTGGTCGCAATAGCCGCCGTTTCGGGATCCCTGATCTCACCGACCATAATGACGTCAGGGTCCTGGCGGAGGATGGAGCGCAGGCCGGTGGCAAAAGTAAGCCCGGCGGCAGGATTGATCTGCGTCTGGTTGGTCCCCGGCAGGATGTATTCCACGGGGTCTTCGATGGTAACGACATTCTTTTGCGGGCTTGCCAATTCGGAGAGCATGGCGTAAAGGGAGGTGGTCTTTCCGCTGCCGGTGGGCCCCGTCACCAGGATGATGCCGTGCGGCCGGGCCATGATCAAGCGCAACCGCTCCAGGTTGCCGGCTGTAAAGCCAAGCTGATCCAGGCCGGGAGGCAGCGCCGTCCTGTCAAGAACCCTGATCGCCACCTTTTCCCCAAAAACGGTAGGCATCGTCGAGACGCGCAGGTCAACGCTGTGGTCGCCGACGGGGAACTGGATACGGCCGTCCTGAGGCACCCGCTTCTCGGCGATATTAATCCCGGCCATTATTTTCAGCCTCGACACGATAGCCGGGCACATGCTCAAGGGTAAAGTTTTGATTTCCCGCAGCACGCCGTCGATGCGAAAACGGACGGTGATCTCGCTGGCGTTAGGCTCAAAGTGGATGTCGCTGGCTCTGGCATTGACGGCACCGGTGATGAGGGAGTTGGTGAGGCGGACAACGGGGGCCAAGTCTTCCGAGGGTATATCTTCGTTGAAATGCTGATCGTCGTACTTCAAGCCCGAAGGAGTGGTCTCCCTGTCCTGGCGGTTGGCAGACTGGCGCAGGTCATTGACGCTGTCAGGGCGGGACTTTGTCCATGCGGAATAAAGCCTGGCTAAAACGGTCTGGATTCTTGCGTCCATAGCAGTCCTTTCTTGCTCGACGTGGTCTCCTACCGGATAAGGCGTAAGGAAAGGAGCTGGGAAGGAGACAGGGCCTGTAGTTGGACCTTACCGATGGCGGACGGCAGGACAAAGGTAAGGACACCGGACCTGGCCTTTTTGTCGTGGGCCATGGCCTCGAGGTACTGTTCAGCCGTAAAATCTCGCGGCATTTCAACGGGTAGCCCGGTACGGACGATCAGCGCCTCAATGCGCTGGCGGTCGCCGGAGCCGAGAATCCCCATTCTTTCGGCCATTCTGGCCGCGGTCGCCATACCGATCGCCACCGCCTCGCCGTGCCGGAACCGCCTGTACCCGGTAAGCGCCTCAACAGCGTGCCCAAAGGTGTGGCCGTAATTGAGTATCTGCCGCCTTCCTTGTTCAGTTTCATCGGCAGCAACGACATCCGCCTTGATCCCGCATGCCTGGGCGACGGCGTATGTTATCGCGTCCGGGTCAAGTTCCAGTAAGCGCTCGACGTTCTCTTCCAGCCAGTTAAAAAACGGGGCGTCCCAAATAACGCCGTACTTGATGACCTCGGCCAGCCCGGCGCGGATTTCGCCCGACGGCAGGCTGGCAAGCGTGCCTATGTCCGCAAGAACCAGGCGGGGCTGGTAAAACGCCCCGATCATGTTCTTGCCCTTGGGGTGGTTGACCCCGACCTTGCCCCCTACACTGCTGTCCACCTGGGCCAGGAGGGTTGTCGGAACCTGAACGAAAGGAACCCCCCGCATGTAGGTGGCCGCTACAAAACCCGCCGTGTCGCCCACTACGCCGCCGCCGAGCCCGACAACGGCGCAACCTCTGTCCAGTTCTGCCTCAACGGCGAGGTCGTACAGGCGGGACACGGTCTCCAGCGTCTTGTATTCCTCCCCGTCGGGCATCTCGCCCCAGACAACGGTGAGCCCTGCCCCGGCAAGGCTCTCCTCGGCCCGCTTCCCATAGAGACCTCTTACCGTCGGGTTGGATATAACCAGGACCCTTTCGCCGTGAATACGGGCGCGCACCTCTGTTCCGAGAGCCGCCAAAAGGTTCTCTCCTATTAAAATCGGATAACTTCTGTTCCCCAGGTTGACTTCAACCCGTCTGATCAAGGTAACCCTTCTCCTTCAGAAAACAGATAATCTCCTGGGCCGTCGCTTCCACTGACCGGATCCCGGTATCCACCGTAAACTCGGCGACATCATAAAGGCCCGCCCGCGCTTCAAGAAGCTCAACGATCCGGGCCCGGCCGTCGCCGTGCAGTAAGGGGCGGTTGCCCTTGCGCCGCACCCGCTCCCAGATGTCGTCCACCGATGCCGTCAGCCGGATGAACACCCCGTTCTTGCCAAGCTGCCGAACGTTTTCGGGATCGAGCAGCGTGCCCCCGCCCGTGGCGATCACCAGGCCCTGCCTGCACGCCAATTTGGCGCACAACAGCTTCTCCTCCGAACGAAAGCGCTTTTCCCCTTCGACAGCAAAAATCTGGGCGACCGACTTACCCGTCAGCCGTTCGATTTCCCGGTCGGTATCAATAAACTCCCGCCGGAGCATCCGGGCCAGGCGGCGGCCCACCGAGCTCTTTCCTGTTGCCATAAAGCCGATCAGCACAATGTTTTTCAAGGAGCTTACGCCTCCCTGATCCTCTCCAAGTAAGCAGCCACTGATTGTTTCAAGTCATCCAGGGTGTCCCCGCCGAACTTCTCGAGATAAGCCCGGGCCAGTTCCCAGGCCACCACCGCTTCGGCGATAACGCAGGCCGCGGGGACAGCACAAATGTCCGAACGCTCGTAGGCCGCCCGCACCGCCTCCTTACTCCGCAGATCAACGCTTTGCAAGGGCTGCCCAAGGGTCGGGATGGGCTTCATCGCCCCCCGGAGCACTATGGGCTCGCCGTTGGTCACTCCGCCCTCGATCCCGCCGGCACGGTTGCTGCTCCGGTAGAAGCCCCGAAAGGCTTCGTAGCAAATCTCGTCCTGTACGGCTGAGCCAAAACTCCTGGCAGCGGCAAACCCGGCGCCGATCTCGACACCCTTAACAGCCTGAACGCTCATCAGGGCGGCCGCCAGGCGCCCGTCGAGTTTACGGTCCCAGTGAACGTAGCTGCCAAGTCCGGGCACCACGCCGAACACGCGTATCTCGAAGACCCCGCCCAGGGTATCCCCCTGGTCACGGGCCCGGTCAATCGCCTCCACGATGCGGCTGGAAGCGATAGGATCGGGGCACATTACGGGCGAGGTCTCGACCCGGGCTTTAAGTTCGTCAATGGTGCGGTCGGGCACGGTAGCTTCGATCGGCCCGATTGACAGCACCATCCCGAGAATCTCGACGCCCAGTTCTTCCAGCAGCCGCCGTCCCAGCGTGCATGCCGCGACCCGGGATGCCGTCTCGCGCGCGCTGGCCCGCTCCAGGACGTTGCGTATGTCACCGTGTCCATATTTCAGAGCGCCGGCCAGGTCGGCATGACCCGGCCGCGGCCTGGTTACCACTTTCTCGTCCAGCCGGGCTTCCGGCCCAGGTGCCATAACGCCGGACCAGTTCACCCAGTCCTTGTTCTCCACCAGCAAGGCGACAGGCGAACCGAGAGTAATCCCTCCCCGTACGCCGCCCACAAAACGGGCCCGGTCCGATTCGATACTCATTCTCTTGCCCCTGCCGTACCCGCTCTGGCGACGGGCCAGTTGCAGGTTGATGTACTCTTCGGTAACCGGCAAACCCGCCGGCAATCCTTCCACTATCGCCGTAAGGCACGGACCGTGGGATTCCCCCGCCGTTAGATACCGCAACTCAGGCACTACCCGCCAATCCCCTCTTTTTAATCTCCGCTTCCAACGCCGACCGCATGGCCTCCAGCGGTGCGCTTACTCCAGTCCACAACTCGAAAGACGCCGCCCCCTGGTGAAGCAGCATGCCGAGCCCGGACACCACCCGGGCGCCGGCCGACCGCGCTTTCGCTAGAAAAACGGTATACACAGGATTATACACCAGGTCGTACACAACCTGGCCCCGGCTAAACCAGGCTGCCGGCACCGGGGGACCGGCATCTGCCTTCGGATTCATGCCCAGCGACGTAGTTTGAATAATTAGCTCGGCAGCGCCGAACGCTTTTTGCCCGGAAAAGCTGGCCTCCTCGACATCCTTCCAGGGGAGCACACCAGCCTGTACCCCGCGCAAGCGCGCAAGACCGGCTAGTTCTTCCGCCCGCTCAGTAGTCCGGTTGGTGATGACCATGTTCCGCACGCCAGCGCGGGCCAGGGCCAGAGTCACCGCCTTTGCGGCTCCGCCCGCCCCGATGATCAGGACCTGCATCCCCGCCGGGTCGACGCCGGCCTCGGCAAGCGAGCGCAAAAACCCCTCGCCGTCGGTGTTGTAACCGATTAGCTCGTCATTGCGCAATACAACGGTGTTTATCGCTCCCGCGGCCACGGCCCCCCCGTCGAGCCTGTCGACTAGGCCCATTACCGCCTCCTTGTGGGGAATGGTGATGTTGGCACCCAGGAAACCCATTGCCCGCATACCCTGCAGCGCGTCCCGGAGCGCGCCGGGGAAAACGTCCAGCGCCACGTATACGGCATTGATGCCGACGACGCGGAAAGCAGCATTCTGCATGGCCGGAGACAGGGAATGCCCTACAGGGTGTCCTAACAGGGCGCAGACCCGTGTTCTAGCGTCAACCATTGGAAAACCTCCGCGGGTTGAATCCGTACTTTTCCCAGATACGCGGCAGGAAGAGTCTTTCAAGCTTGCGCGTGATCAGCCGGGTGCCGATGAATTCAGGCCCCGGCATTGGGTGCGTGAGAATGGTATACATCCCCAGGCGGTTGCCCCCGAACACGTCGGTAAAAATCTGGTCGCCGACAACCGCCGTTTCTTCCGGCTTAGTGCCCAGGATCTTGAGAGCCCTTTTAAACGGGCGCCGCAACGGCTTGGAAGCGTTAAAAATCGCGGGAATGCCTGCTTCTTCAGCCATTAAAACAGCTCTTCTGGTCCGGTTGTTAGAGACGATAGCGATACGGAACTCCTCTTCACGCAGCCTTTCCAGCCAGTGCATGACCTCCGGCGTAAATTCCGAAGCGCCCCGTTCGACAATCGTGTTGTCCAGGTCAAAAATAAGCCCCCTGATACCCCGGGCTTTGAGAGCCTCAACGTCGATGTCAAAAAGAGAAGGCACAAATTGGTCGGGATAAAGATGCTGAAGCAAACTAACCTTCTTTGACATACCCTTCACCTAGACCAAAATAGCGTAGTATCTCGTCAGCCAGACCGCTCACGTCGTCACCGCCAAAACTCGGAACCTCGCAACCCTCGACCGGCGGACCAACCACGGCAACCAGCCCCGCCGTATTCACCTGTCCGGGGTCCCCGGCATTCAGCAGGATCTTCGGATAAGCCAGGCGCTTGTATCCCTCGACCAGGACGAGATCGACCCCCCGAAAATAGGCCAGCACTTCCTCCAGCGGCAACTCGCGGTCCAATCTCCGCGCCAGCAGCAGTTTTTCGGGAGCCGATACCACCGCAATGTCCGCTCCGGCTCGGTAATGCCGCCAGGAATCCTTGCCCTCGTCCCCCAGGTCGGCGCCGTGCGCCGCGTGTTTCACCGTGCCGATACGGAGCCCGCGCCGCCGCAATTCGGCAACCAGCCTGGTCAGCAGCATAGTCTTGCCGGCGTCTGACGTCCCCGTAACGCAGATAAAGGGCGGGAGAGCTTCGAACCCCCGGCGGGGGCTGTGTTCCTGCTTCCCGGCCATCGCCCTGGCGTTCGCCCAGTCCCGGGGATAGTTGATGTTGAAAAACACCCGCGTCAAATCGATGTTGGGCAGTTCGGCTTCTTTGATATACTTTACCCGCACCCGCGAAAACAAATCAATGACTTTGAGACGGCCCTCGGATATGCACATCTCGATCGGTTTAATGCACGTTCGAGCATAAACTGCGTAGAGGGGTTCGACATAGTTGTGGACGATGGGAGCCGCACAGTCAAAATCCCCGGTCAGTTCCACAAGGTCCCGGGCCAGGGCACCATCAACGAACGGCATATCGCATGCAACCACGAAAGTCAGGTGGGTTTGCGCGCTGCAAAGCGCCGCGTGGATGCCGCTCAAGGGACCGTATCCGGGGATGATGTCCGGCACTACTTCGAGAGACAGGTCGCGGAACCGCGCAACATCGTTGGCTGCCACCAGAACACGGTCGAAGTACGGCTTAAGCTCCGTAACGATGCGCTGAATCATGGTCTGACCGCCAAAATCGAGCAGGGCCTTGTCGGTCTTCATCCGCGACGATTTTCCCCCGGCGAGCACGGCAGCAGTCGCCCTGGTCAAATACCTTCACTCCCGCAACAATTATCGCTACTGCCTAAAAGGTTTCGCAACCCAATCGTGTACGTTCTTCAACAGTCTCCTAAGCCTTTCGCGCAGATTCCCTTTGTTTCCTTCTCTCGCCAGTCGGGGTTTGGAAAAGATCACTAAGAGAAGCAGGCAAAAAGGCAAAAAGACAAGCACATGCTGTCGAGAATTCCAATATAATTTTCATACAGCGTATTTCGGGAGGTGTGCTATGCTATCCGCGATCCTCAGCCTTGGCGTGGTCTCAGTCATTAACGGGATACTGCTCCTGCTGTCCTACATCACTAACAATACTTTCCCCCAACCTTTAAGCCCCGATGAAGAAAAAAAGTACGTGGCTCGGCTGCTCAAGGGGGACGAAGAAGCCCGCAACGTCCTTACCGAGCACAACTTACGGTTAGTCGCCCACATCATAAAGAAGTACGACAATACGGGCGAAGACCTGGACGACCTTATCTCCATAGGGACCATCGGTTTGATTAAGGCCATCAACACCTTCAATCCCTCCAAGGGAGCACGGCTGGCAACTTATGCCGCGAGGTGCATCGAGAACGACTTATCGATAACGGCATGTAAAACGTGATGAAACCCGCCCGCTCTGCAAAGAATAATTTGAGGAGGTAATAAGGATTGGTCCGACGGAAAATCGTACGCATCGACGAGGAACTGTGCGATGGCTGCGGGAGATGCGTCAGCCCCTGTGCCGAAGGGGCCATTGAAATACGCGACGGCAAGGCCAGGGTGATCCGGGAGGAACTCTGCGACGGAGCCGGGTACTGCCTGGGGGTATGCCCCACAGGGGCCTTGAGCATCGAGGAACGCGAGGCTCCAGCCTTTGATGAACACGCGGTTAAACTGCATATGGCCGACCGGGAAACCCGCCACGCCGCGGACCCCAGGATCCGCTGCGAATTCTGCGGGGCGAACGACCACGACAGGGCGCTGATCCCTACACGCCAGGCCGGTAAAAGCATCTGGACCTGCGTCAGGTGTTTGCCCGCTCTGATTCACGGAAAATAAGACCGGCTAAAGGGACTATTCCAGCTTTCCAGTTAAGGTTTGATAGTCTGTCTTTTGTTAGTTTAAGAAGCATTTTTGAATAGCCCCTAACGAGGTGAAGCAGATGGAGGACCCGAAGGAACGCAGCACAAAAATAAACAATAGTCCCCCAGCACGCCTGGATATGGACGAGTTTGCACGACAGTCCGAATTAATACGCTTGAAACAGGGGGATGCCCTGGAGGAGGAAGAGATACCGGAGGCCGCCCTTGATCCCAAGAAACGTGTATGACGACCATAATAGCGCCGCCATTACCTGCGACTTACGAGGTCTACTGCTTCCGACCCAGCGCACAAGCGCTGGGTCAGTGTATCCATCGGC
This sequence comes from Bacillota bacterium, assembly GCA_036804525.1. Classification (GTDB taxonomy): domain Bacteria; phylum Bacillota; class Desulfotomaculia; order Desulfotomaculales; family JASEER01; genus JBFLVT01. The sequence goes on from DAIRSE010000005.1 coordinate 50,257, forward strand.
GGATAAGGACAGTTTCCTGGTTTTCCAGCATCCGCCGCCACAGAGCCAGCCACAGGCGGAATCCCCTGTTCTTTCCCGCATAGTACATCACGATCATAGAATTTCCCTCCCCTAACCTCATCTCCTGAGGGCTGGGATTTCTCCCTCCAGGCGACTTGCAGAGTGTTTGGTAAAAACCTCCATCGACTCCACCGATGCCTTCTCTGTTTTATCAATACCCAACACCCAATTCCTAACATCCATTCCTTATCTATGCTCCTATTGCTGGAGATAGAATACAGACCTGGCATCAATGTCCTAGTCTGCTGACCGCACCCCCTCCCATAGATAATAAGCGAGGAGGTGCCGGAAGTGGACCGCAACCGCAAAACAAGAAAGATCGTCCTCAACATTGTTCCTCTGGCAGATGCCCGCAAGGAACGCGCCGTCCATATTTCGGCACTGTCAGAGCTGGCGAGGTGGCTGATCAAGAGCTTTCCCGGAGTTGGTACAGGCAACGGGGTGACCGATCTTGAAAAACGATTACAGTAATGCGCTCCGGGCCGCAGTCTATTTGCGTGTCTCGTCGGAAGAACAGGCCAGACACGGGTACAGCCTCGAGTTCCAGGCCGAGAAATGCCGCGAGCGGGCCCTTGAACTCGGAGCGACCAGCATCGTTATCTATCGCGATCCGGGCGTCAGCGGAGCCTTGCTCAACCGGCCGGGATTAAATGCCTTAAGGCAAGCGGTCCGGAATAAAGAAGTAGACCTGGTCGTAGTCCTTGATCCCGATCGTTTTGCCAGAAATGTCGGCCACCAGCTCCTGGTTACCGAGGAGATTGACAAGTCTGGTGCCAGGCTGGAGTTCGTAAATTTCGAGTGGCGCAACACCCCTGAAGGCCAGCTTTTCTACGCCATAAGAGGAGCGATCGCCCAGTACGAAAAGGAAAAGATCAGGGAACGAACAATGGCGGGAAGACTACAGAAGGCGCGCCTGGGCAAAATGCCCCATGCCCACCAGCCTTACGGCTACGACTATGACCGTTCCAATGCCACGCTGGTGCCCAATCCCCGGGAAGCGCCCGTCGTTCGGACGATCTTTTCCCTTTTTGTGAAACATCAGTTAGGCTATTCCGCCATTGCCTCGTGGCTTAACGAGCAGGGTATACCGACAAAAAAGGCTGCTCCATCCTGGCACAGAGCGGTCGTGCGCCAGATCCTGATGAACCCGGTCTATACCGGAACCTTCTGGGCCAACCGCTACGACTGTAGGAATCTTGGATTGAACAAATTCAAAAAGTCTGCTGACCGTTTACGCCCATCCCTTCGCGCCAGACAGGAATGGATTCCCATCCCCGTAACGGCCCTCGTTCCTCAGAATCTTTGGGAAGAAGCCCAGGCGCGCATCGAAAACGGTATCAAGACCTGGAGTAAACGCCACCGCAGGGTTTACCTCCTGGCCGGCCTCGTTCACTGTGCCGCCTGCCGAAACAAGCTCGTAGGTCAGCAAGTGTATTCCGGAAACAAGCGTTATCCCTATTACGTTTGCAACCATTTCCACGAAGGGCGTCCCCGGATACGCGCCGACGACCTTGAAGCGGCAATATGGGATTGGTTAAGGAACTGGCTTAATAACCCGGAGTGCTTTGCCTATGTGCTGAACCAAAAGCCGGAGGATGACAGGATTGAGACAGCGGACGCCGCTTTCGCCGAAGAAGAAAAACTGATCGAAGAGCGCCGTGCCGCCGCCTGCCGGGCCTTTGCCGCAGGACACATCTCTGACCAAGAATGGCACGAGATCGTGACCAGGCTGGACACCAGGATCAGGGCCCTGCACCGCCGGAAGGCCGAATGGAATGCCCGGACGAACTGGCCTGCCCGCCAAGACCCGTTGACTGCCAGGGAGAAAGCCCAATCAATCCTCGACAAGGGTATGAAAGGACTGTCTTTGGAGCAAAAACGCTGCCTTATCGCGGCGGTGGTCGTTTCCGTAAATGTGGGGCCGGGGTCAGTAGATGTCCTGGCTCGCGTGGCCGACAGCGAGGTTTTCATATGGCGTAAGCGAGAACGAGATCCTGATGCACCTAAGAGTCGTGAAGAAAACGCGCTCGGAAGTCTCCCTCCAGGAACTGATCGGTGTTGACAAGGACGGTAACGAAATCACGCTGATCGACGTCCTGGGTACGGCTGCTGAAATGGTTGAAGACAAGGTAACCAGCATTTTCGAGCAGGAGCGCCTGCACAACAAGATGAAAGGCCTGAGTCGCCGGGAGAAAAAGGTGATCTGCCTCCGGTTCGGATTGATTGACGGGGTTAAGCGAACCCAGCAGGAGATCGCGCGCAAACTAGGCATTTCGAGGAGCTACGTTTCGCGTATTGAAAAACGTGCCCTGAACAAACTTACGAAGGAATTCTGCGGCTGCCCATGATTGGGTGTTGGGTAGGGTGTTTGGTGTTAGATGTTGTATGTTGGATACTCGAAGGGGTTCGCGTTGCGAACCCTTTTGTTTTAGGGCTACTTTTACTTTTAAGGAATTCCCGTCTAAATTAGAAATTCCCGAACGGGAATTCTTTCGAGTCTTACAGCCAGACAAACGACCTGCGAAAAAGAAATAATGTCCTAAAGCAGCTCCTTATCTTGAAACGCTAACGTTACTATTAGAGGCAGGTGGTCGGATGCTTCTGTCTTTATGACCGTTAACTCCGACACATTGAGACCGGGCGAGGTAAATATGTAGTCGATCTTAACCCGAGGTTCATTGGCGGGAAAAGTCAGCAGAGTGTCGTCCGAACCGGTATCCTGGAGAAAATCGTGCAGCCGGGTCAGCTCGGCTGCGTCCCGCCCGCAGTTGAAATCCCCGCCGAGGATCAGCGGAGCCGGATAACGCTGAAGAATATCGACGATCTTGTCGACCTGTGCCTGCCTGTCCGCCGTGCTCAGGCCCAAATGGGTGCTGGCAAACGTCAGCGGTCCCTGCGGGCCTTCAAGTAAACATACCAGCACTCCCCTTTGCTCTCTGCGCCCGGGCAGATGATAATTCATAGAATAAGAAACTGGAAACCTCGACAGCACGGCATTGCCGTACTGCTGGAACCCGTCCCAGCAGACATTAACTGCAAAGGCTGACTGCATCCCAAGTGCATCTGCCAGGGTCTGGGGTTGGTCTACATAACAGGACCGACGAACATTCCTGTCAACTTCCTGGAGGGCGACAACGTGAACGTCAGCCTGCCGAATCACCTCTTCGATGCGCAACAGCGAGATTTTCCCGTCCATCCCCTCAGCATGGCGGATGTTGTAAGTCATGCACCTGATCATCTACGGAGCCCTTTTCAGAACGTTGCATTACTACAGTGTATGCTGAACTGGTAATTTGTTCCTAACATCAACGTAGAGCTCATTGCGGCCTGCTGAACTCATCAGTGTTTGCAGCGGCATCCCAGTCATACAGAACTCCATAGTCTTTACAAGGGTTTTGTGGCTTTCTTGCGAGGTACGCGAGCACTGCTTCTACCCGCTGGTCCACCGTCCCAGAAACAGTGATGATCTTCTCAGGCGCAACAAGCCCGCGCATCAGCGTACTGATCAGCCAGTCCATCTCCAGCTGGTAGTCACGATCAGTGCTCCTGAATCCGTTGGCGACAAGGGTTATCTCGGGCGGGAGATAAATAACCAGGTCGTAAAGCCGGGCCTGCGTCTCGCACTTTTTATAATAAGCGAGGCTCTCCCTGCTGGGCGAATAAGCCATCCTCCACCGGATCCAGTAGGCCGCGTTGTCAATGACCGTACGGTCGGCGATAAAACGGTCGAATTCATTCTCCAGATGGATCTGTTCCTCGAGGCAACGCCATTGGAACGCGCTGGATTGTTTAGGCTTACCCTTCAAGTCGCATTCCCGGGAAAATCCCCCTTCGTAATAGATCACCCGCGCCTGCTCTTCTATCAAAGGCCAGCCCAGTTTTGCCGATAAGGCGCGGGCCATTGTCGTCTTCCCTACGCCCTGGGCCCCCGTCAATCCGATCCGCATTTCATCCCCCTCTTTGCAAGGCAGCTGAAAACTGCGTCCGACTCGTTAATCGCAAATTTAAAACTCAGAAATCCACCTTGCGGCCTAGCACTCAACGTATAGCATAAGAGACATCTTTTCTTTCAATAGATAATGATGCCCTTAATGTCGAAAACCACATCGTCAATAGTAGTTTTCTCTGGGCATCGGATTTGAGTGCCGGACAATCCGACTTCTGGTCTCCGGCATCTAACTTCCTCAATAGAGCCTTGCCACGATCGACAGGCGATGTTACTGTGTAACTGTACCTACAACGTTACCGAAAGGACACTACCTTGCTCGGCATCAACACCCTCAAGCGCGGAACCCTTAACGGCCTGCAAGTTACCTGGGAGCTTACCAAGGTCGTTCTCCCGATCTACATTGCCATTACCATCCTAAAGCATACTCCGGTGCTGCCCTGGATCGCCGGAGCCTGCGCGCCCGCGATGAAACTCGTTGGACTACCCGGGGAGGCGTCCCTGGCCCTTATTCTGGGCTACACGATCAACCTTTACGCCGCCATCGGAGCCATCATGTCCCTTTCCCTGGACAGCAGGCAAATTACCATTATCGCTTCCATGCTTCTCCTGGCGCATTCCCTGTTTATCGAAACAGCAGTGGCCCGACGTACAGGAATCAGGGTCGGCCTGCTGCTGGCAATCCGTATAGGGATCTCTTTCCTGTCCGGCGTTGCCCTAAATCTAGCCTTGTAGAGGTGTGGCCTTGACACTGCAAGCCTTTCTTAACGAAGCAATCCTGGGCAGCATCTTTAGTATCCTGCAGATGGCTGTTATTATCATTCCCATCATGGTCCTGATTGAAATTCTGCGCGACATAAACATCCTTGACCGCGTAGCCGGGCTGGGGCGCCCCATTACCAGCCTGTACAAGATTTCCCCCGCGGCCACCATCCCTCTTCTTGCGGGGCTGTTCTTCGGCATCGCCTACGGCGCCGGCGTCATCATCCAGTCCGCCAAAGCCGGCAAACTAAGCGCCCGAGACCTGTACATCGTTAATACCTTCCTGGTCATCTGCCACAGCATTGTTGAGGATACCCTGCTCTTTGCAGCCCTGGGCGCCAATCTAGCCATAATCCTGGGCTGGCGGGTCGTTCTCGCTGTTGTCGTCTGCCTGGCCCTGTCACGCATTTTGAAGGCTGCTGAACGCAAACTGACGCGTACCGCTTAAGAGCCGTTGAAAAACTGTGTCTGCCAATTTGGCTATAAACACTAAGCTTCAGGATGGATAAGGCCAGTTTTTCACTCGCGTATTTATAGAACCCTGGAAGCGCCTGATACGAAAGGCTGCCCTAAGCTCGCCGGCGATGCGGGAACAGGCCTCCAGGTCCACACCCGGCCACTCCACAGCCGTCAAGATGACTCTCTTTCCCCTTGACAGGCAGTACCGCGCAAACTGCAGGATAGACGCATAAGCCTTCGCCCCGCTCTGCGGCCGGCAAATCCGGACGTAGGTTTCGGCATCCTGGGCATTAAGGCTGACGGATACCACCGAAAGACTCCCCAGGAGTTCATCAACCGCCGCGGTATCGTAGTAAAGCAATACTTGACCGTTGGTATTGACCCGTATAGGGACTCCAAGGCGGTGTATTTCCCTCGCTACTTCGGTGACGGTCTCCAGCCGCAAAAGAGGCTCCCCATAACCGCAGAAGACCACCTCCTGGTACCGCTTCGCATCACGGGCTGCATCCAGGATTTCCTCCACTGTCGGTTCCTTTTCCAGCCAGAGGTTATAACCGATCCCGCCGGCGCGGCGTATGCAGAACTGGCAGTCGTTCTGGCAGCAGTTGGTAATATTGAGGTACATGCGTGAGCCTATGGTATAGGCGATGGTCATGTTGTTGGACATATTTCAACCAGGCCTGTCATAATTATTGATTGATAGTAAGAACAGCAAGGGGGTATCAAGATGCCCTTTAAAAACGAAATACCCAAAGCGTCCTCCCTTAGCTGGCCCGCCGTGGGTAGAGGCATCCTCGTAGCCGTATCGACTATGCTCATCCTTGCCGTCTTTGCAACGCTTATATTTTACGTTTCTAGTCTTTCGGAAAGATTCCTCCCCTGGACGGCGGCCTTTATCCTCTTCTTGGGGGCCGTAGCGGGAGGCTGGAGCGCCGCCTGCCGCGCCGGGGGTAAGGGACTCATCCACGGGTCTGCCGTGGGACTGAGCCTGTTTCTCGTTCTATGGATGGTGGCCGCCTTTACCGTGGCGGGCCCGCTTTCATTCCTAGGCTTGGCGGGCAAGCTGGTAGTTACGTTGACAGGCGGAGCCCTCGGAGGTATTCTCGGCGTGGGTACTGAATAGTGACGGCGCCTCTGCCTGATTAAAGTATATGCATATCGTCCGGGTAACGGGTCAGGCGTTCAGCCCCGTCTTCGGTAACTAGGAACGTGTTTTCAATGCCGACAGTTCCCAGCCCCTCGAACACAAATTTCGGCTCAATGGCAATCACATTCCCTGTTTCAAGTCTGCTTTCGCTGCCTCTTGACAGGACAGGCCATTCGTTGAGCTCAATGCCTACACCGTGGCCAATGAAACTTACGGGAGTGCGCAACCCCATGAAGTTATGCGCCAGCCCGGCCCTGCCGGCCATCTCCCAGGCAATATCGTATAGGTCCCCTGCCTTGACCCCGGGCCTCATTTTGTCTGCAAGGGATTCCTGGATTTCGAGGGCGAGAGCGTGGGCCGCAATAAGCCGCCTGTCGGGTGCGCCGAAGGCAAAGATGCGGGTCATGTCAACCGTATAGCCCTGCCACACCCCGGGGTAATCCACGAGGATAATCTCCCCGCTTGCGATATGTTTGGATCCGGCGCCGAAACGCATCCACGGTCCGGATCCCGCTCCCCCGATCACCCCATCAAAGTAACTGGAGTGAGCCGCGTTGGCCCCGCTCAGCAGGTGTCCCCAGAAGACCTCGGCATTAAACCCCCGCACCCTGACGTACCCCTGGTGTTCCCGGGCCCGGGCCAGGGCCTCAAACCGCCCCGCCAGTTCCAGTTCCGTGCGGCCTAATTCGAGCAAACCGGGTAAAGCCTCGAAAAGAGCGTCCAAAGCTTTCCCGCCCGCCCTAAGGATGCTTATCTCCCACGGCGTCTTGATCGCACGCAACCCCCTTAACAGGCTTGAACAATCTACAAGCTCGGTATTCTTAAATACGGACTGGTACTTCAGGTAGTAAGCGGCGGGCAGCACGTCCAGCTCCAGGCCCAGGCGAGCAGGCAGGGCAAGGCCGTGGTCGAGCATGAGCCCCGGTATTTCCGTGAACCGCTGCAAAGGCACAATCTTCTCCACACAAGCGTCCGCCTGAGCGACCTCGAGATCCCGACGGACCATGAGCAGCGGCTCTCCTTCGGCGGGCAGATAAAGGTGCATGTCCTGGTACGTCCCGGTGAGGTACACCAAGTCAGCGCTCTGGACGATCAAAGCCCCGTCAATCTCGTTTTGCGCTAACAGCTCTTGAAAACGGCGCTGCCGCCCCCTGTATTCGTCTCTCAGTTCCATTTCATCCTCCGTCTACTCCTGCTGTTTTTCAGGATTGTAGTCTAACCTGACAAGCGTGTAAAGACAAAGAAACCGGGGACGCCGTAACGGTAACCCCCGGTCGGTATTTTTCAAGAGGTTTTTGGCAGGCGTTTTCAGGCACTGAGCGGCAGGCCCTCCTCTTTTAGGTGCTTTTCGATGGTCTTCCGGTAAAGCTGCAGGTATTCCACAGCCGAACGCGCCCAGGAAAAGTCGAGTTCCATGGCGTTTCTAACCAGTCTCCGCCAGTTTTCGGGGTCGTCGCGATAGAGTTTCAGGGCCCGGGCAATCGCGCTGTAAAGCGCCCGACCCGTATAGTCCCGGAAACTGAAGCCGTTGCCCATTCCCGTCGACGGGTCGTATTCGGTCACGGTGTCGGCCAGGCCGCCCGTCTCGCGAACGATGGGAATAGTACCGTAACGCAGGCTGATGAGCTGTCCGAGGCCGCAGGGCTCAAAGCGCGACGGCATCAGGAACATATCGGACCCGGCGTAGATCCTCTGGGCAAGTACGGCGTTGAAGCCCAGTTCCAGCCCCATCTTTTGCGGGTAACGCGCTTTGATCGAGGAGAAGAGCTGGTGGTAATGCGAGTCGCCGGTTCCCAGGACGATAAACTGGATGTCCAGGTGCATCAGCTCGTCGACGATCTGCCCGATGAGGTCGAGACCCTTCTGGTCGACGAGACGCGAGATAAGCCCGATAACCGGAACGTCCTTGACCGGGAGGCCGAGCTCCCTTTGCAGGGCAAACTTGTTTTCTTTCTTGGCCTCGATGTTGTTGCTGTCGTAGTTGCGGAACAGCCGCGGGTCGGTCTTGGGATCAAACTCGTGGTAATTGATTCCGTTGACGATCCCAAAAAGGTCCCTCGAGCGCTGGCGGAGCAGCCCCTCCATCCTCTCGCCGAATTCAGGCGTCTGTATCTCCTTGGCATAGGTGCGGCTCACCGTGTTGAGGAGGTCCGCATAGAGGATGCCGGCCTTCATGAAGCTCACGCTCCCGTAGAACTCCAGCCGGTCGGGAGTAAAGAACTCGTAACCGAGGCCCAACATCGACAGGACCTCTTTCGGATAGTTGCCCTGGTAGTACAGGTTGTGGATCGTAAACAGGGTAGCGATGCGCTTGTGGAAGTCGCTGTGTTTGTAATGGGTATGCAGCCAGAGCGGGATCAAGCCGCACTGCCAGTCGTTGCAATGAATGATGTCCGGCTGCCAGTTGAGACGCGGAAGCATTTCCAGCACGCCCTTGCAAAAGAAGGCAAAACGCTCGGCCTCGTCGTGGAAGGCGTAGATGCCGTCGCGGTAATAGTAGTGATAGTTGTCGATCATATAAACCGGTATTGTGGCATGGCCGCCGTGAAACTGGGCTTCGATCTCCCTCTGCCTGATGATGGCCGTCCGCATCTGGTTGTTGAAGTAGATGGGAAAGTCGGTCAAGTACCGGGCGCCCTCGATCATTTTGTAGCGCGGCATGGCCACCCGGACATCGTTCGGGGGAAGCCCCTGGTCCATAACGACGGTCGCCAGCGCTTTGGGGAGAGAACCGGCCACATCGGCTAGGCCGCCGGTCTTGGCGAAAGGCACTACCTCCGACGACACGATAAGGATCTTCAACGGGCGATCAAACATACCTGGGAACCTCCTTTGCAGCGGCTTCAGCGATATGCGGCGCTACGACGGGCGCGTCGCGCAGGGCCCGCGCCGCTAGTTCGGGCGGGGTCGGATTGATGAAGTAACCCGTTCCCAGCTCAAAGCCGGCTATAATCGTGAGACGCGGCATAATTTCGATGTGCCAGTGGTAGTAGGAAGCGTCCCCGGCGTTAACCGGAGCGGTGTGGATAGCCATGTTGAACGGCGGGTCACAGACGGTCGCTGCCAGCTTGGCCAGGGAGGCCCGCAGTACCCGGGCCAGGTCGCGCACTTCGTCTTCGACGATCTGGCCGAAATCATGCCTGTGCTGCTTAGGGAGGATGGTCATCTCAAACGGAAACCGTGAAGCATAGGGTACAATACTGACAAAATGTCTGCTGTCGATGACGATCCGTTGATCCTGAGCCAATTCCTGCTGAATCATATCGCAGAATATGCAGGTCCCCTTTGCCGAACGGTAAGCCTCCGCCCCGGCCAACTCCTGCTTGATGTCTACAGGTACCATCGGGGTGGCGATCAGTTGGGAATGAGCGTGCTCCAGCGATGCACCCGCGGTGCGGCCCTTGTTCTTGAAGATGCAGATGTACTTAAGACGCGAATCGTTGCGCAAATCAAGTGAACGTGCCCGCCAGGCCCAGATGACCTCCTCCACCTGCTTCTCCGACTGGGTGATCAGGTTATTTGTATGATCGGTTGTTTCAACAATCACCTCGTGGGCGCCGATACCGTTCATTACCTCATAAATGCCTTCCCACCAGGAAAACGGGCGTTCGTCGGCACGCACCGCGGGAAATTTGTTGGGAACTACTCTTATCCACCATCCCTTGCTGTTGGGAGCCGTGCCCTGCTCGCGAAAGGCCAGGATTTCCGGCGGGGTCATCCGCTCATTCCCGACACACAGCGGACAGCTCTGAGGATTCAGCTCGTCCGCGGGGCAGCGAAAATCCGTGGGCCTTTTTGCCCTTTCAGTAGCAATTACTATCCACCGATCCACAACGGGATCCTTGCGCCACTCGGGCATTCGGGGACCTCCTTTCGCCTTGCGTTTTCTGCAACAATACAATAGGCCAATTGCTAAACAGACTTACAGTGAGCGTGCACGGGTAAGAAATTTTTTATGCGCAGGGGAGGAAAAAGTTTGTGATTCGCGAAAAGCAGGAGATATTAGAAAATCTTATCGAAAGGAAGTCAACCTGTGGCTGGCGACGTGCAAATCAAGGGGACGCGCAACGGGTTGGTCATCTGTCTTCCGGCGGCGGACTTTGACGACATCAAGCGCAACCTTGAGGAAAAACTCAAGCAGGCCAGGGGTTTTTTTACAGGCGCAAAGTTTACCTTCCGCCATCAGGGGCCCGCGATAAACGAGGAGCAACAGCGCGAACTCGAACAGCTCCTGTCGGGGTACGGGATGATACCCATCCCCCACGAAGAACGCAACAAGCCGATACTGATCCCGAAAAGCACTACGGTTCCGGCGTCAGTATCTTCTCCAGGATCACTGCCCGGAGAACCGGCCCACCTTGTTGGGCGGAGCCTCCGCTCGGGACAAAGGGTCCGGTATCTGAACGGGCATGTCGTTGTGCTCGGGGATGTTCACCGGGGCGCTGTTGTCGAAGCCTCGGGCAGTATCTTGATCATGGGCAAGTGTGCGGGAACGGTTCACGCAGGTATCGACGGCGATAAACGGGCGGACATCGTAAGCCTGGAATTCTGCTCTCCCACACTGACCATCGCCGGCGTCCAGGCCAGGGAAATACCGTCAACCCCTATTCCCGGCCTTAAGCGGGTAATGCTTAAAGACGAACGCATCGTCCTGGCCCCAGTATAATAACTTCAGTGCTCAGCACTCAGCGTTCGGTACTCAGATTAAGGGTTGACCCCGTCCGAATACTGAATACTACAAGCGGGCTCCATCCGCGTACTCAGCAATGCTCACGACCAGCCATTACACTTTAGTCGATATAGCCAAATCTGAATGCCGAATGCTGAATGCCCAATGCCACTACGGTCCTACTGCCTACTACCTACAGCCAGTTGGTCTGCTGCAAGCAGCCCAACTATGGACTTGGCATCGCAGATCTCCCCGCGTTTGACCATCTCTACGGCTTCGTCCAGCGGGACCCTGACCAATTCCAGGAACTCATCCTCGTCGGGGGCGGCCTGGCCCGCCGTCAGTCCGGTGACCAGGTACACGTACATTTTTTCGCTGGTGAATCCCGGAGTGGAATAAAACTCCAACAGCTTTGTGAGTTTGCCGGCAGTATAACCGGTTTCCTCCTCCAGCTCCCGGTTTACTGCCGCTTCCGGATCTTCGCCGTTCTCCAGTTTGCCGGCCGGAATCTCCAGGAGTTCTTTCCCTACCGCATAGCGGTACTGACGGACCAAAAGGACGCATCCTTCCTCATCAATGGCCACTATCGCCACTGCACCGGAGTATTCCACAACCTCCCGGCGTCCCAGCTTGCCGTTGGGCAGTTCTACAGTATCCACGCGCATGTTGAGGATCTTCCCGCGATAGACGTATTCCTGCTGCAGAGTTCTTTCTTTAAGCTTCAACGGTATCGTCACCTCTCGCAACTAAACCGGGAGCTAACGCATATTCTCTCCCCTGCGCGGACACCTTAACAACAAATGACACCTGAGGAGGTTGCTTGTTGCATGAGCATCCGGCGTTGGGATCCTTTCAGCGAAATTAACACCCTTCGCGAGCAAATGAATCGCATGATGGAGTTCTTTAGACCCGGCCTGCGTGAGCCGGCTATTCCCCGCATCGACCTTCACCAAACCAACGACGAGGTTATCGCCACCGCGGAAATCCCGGGTCTGGAGTCAAAAGAAGACATTGAGGTCAACGTCACCCCGGACAGCCTTTCGGTGAGCGGCGAGATCAAGCGCCAGCACGCGGTGAACGAGGAAGACTACCTGCACGCCGAGCGCTATTACGGGTCTTTTTCGCGGGTCTTGCCTCTCCCTGTTGAAGTTAAGCCCGAAGAGTCACAGGCCACTTACCAGAACGGCGTGCTTACCGTCAGGATGCCCAAGGTGCAGCCGGGCAGGGATAAGCAGCCCCGGCGCATACCGGTTCAGTAGGGCGATGGTCCTTTTTTACTCCCTGTTGAGGTGCCCTTTGATAACGTCAATGATCTCCATCACTGGGACCTTCCCCGAAGCCACAACTTGACCGTTCACGACCACCACCGGAAGTGCCGGGTTTCCTTCTTGCTGCGGGCGGTAGACGTAACGGACCCTAACCTCATCCCCGAACACCCGATGTACGGTCCCCGCGAGCAGGTTGAACAGGAAAACGTAGTCCAGGGCTCCGCCCGGGCAGGAAGCGGCCTCTCACCCGGGACGGTCCCCGTCCGACTGGGCGTCTCCCCAGAGCTCCACTGTAACGCGCATCATTTTGCCGTGATGTCCTTGAAGCAGCACCGGAAGGCCTCCACCGTTCGATCCAGGTCTTCCGTGCTATGTGCCGTCGAAATGAACATGGCCTCGAACTGGGCTGGAGCGATATAGACCCCGGCGTTAAGCAGCCCCCTGAACAGCCTGCCGTAGAGAGCGGTGTTGCTGGTCATCGCGCCTGCAAAATCCCTTACGGGCTCGGGGGTCAAAAAGGTACAGAGCATTGAGCCTATCCGATTCTGGCTCACAGGCACTCCGGCGTCGCGTGCCGCATCGGCGATCCCTTCCGCCAGCCTCGCCCCCATCTTATCCAATTGCTCATACAGGCCCGGCTGGGCAAGGGCCTTAAGCGTGGCGATACCGGCGGCCATCGCCACTGGGTTGCCGGAAAGCGTCCCGGCCTGGTAAACAGGCCCTTCGGGGCTGACCATGCTCATTATCTCCCGCCGCCCGCCGTACGCCCCGACCGGGAGCCCGCCGCCGACAATCTTGCCCAGGCAAGTCAGGTCGGGAATAACGTTAAAGACGGTTTGTGCCCCGCCGTAAGCGACCCGGAACCCGGTGATCACCTCGTCGAAAATCAACAGGCTGCCATAACGCGCTGTTAACTCCCGCAACCCCTCTAGAAAACCTTCCTCAGGCAGAACGACGCCCATGTTACCTGCTACGGGCTCAACAATGACGGCGGCGATTTCCTCCGAGTAGCGGTTGAAAACCTCTTGGACTTCATCCAGGCGGTTGTAGCCGACGACGATGGTACTGCCGGCGACGTCCCCTGGAACTCCCGGAGATGTCGGAAGGCCGAAAGTCAGCGCACCCGAGCCGGCTTTAACCAGGAGGTGGTCAGCATGACCGTGGTAACAGCCTTCAAACTTGACGATCTTGTCCCGCCCTGTATAAGCCCTGGCCAGGCGCAAGGCGCTCATCGTTGCCTCGGTCCCCGAGTTAACCATGCGGACCATTTCGACCCCCGGAAGAGCTTCGACAATGAGGCGGGCTAGCTCGATTTCCAACTCGGTAGGCGCACCGTAGCTTGTGCCCTTCTGTGCGGCTTCCCATACCGCCGCCAGCACTGACGGATGGCTGTGGCCCAGGATCAGCGGCCCCCAGGAGGCCACGTAGTCGATGTATTCGTTGCCGTCAACGTCCCAGATCCGGCTGCCCTGCGCACGGGCGATGAAGACCGGATCGCCTCCTACAGCCTTAAAAGCCCTTACGGGGCTGTTGACCCCGCCGGGGATGTACTTCCGGGCCGTCTCAAACAGCCGCCGCGAGTTCGAGTAATCTCTGGTCACTCTTCATCACCCCACCACTTTCTATTCCGTGAAATAAGTCATGCTCGTCCGTTTCAGTTCCCTGTCGCTGAATAGGATGAGGTAGTCATCAATCCCAACCTGCTCGGCCAGGCGCCGCACGAGTTCGGCGCATTCCTCGCGGGTAGGCTTGTGAACCATGGTGTACAGGTTATACGGCCAACCGGGACGAGTGACCCGCTGGTAGCAGTGGGTAATCTCCTTGACCCTGGCCAGGGCCCGACCCACCTCGTCCAGTCTGTCCTCCGGGACGCGCCAGGCCACCAGGGCGTTGCCGGCAAAGCCCACCCGCTGGTGGCGAATGGCTGCTCCCAGCCGCTTCAAATGGCCGCTGTCCTTAAAGGCCCGGAGCTTTTCCAGGACGGCTTCCTCGCTTAAGCCAAGGCGGCGCCCGATCTCGGCAAAAGGCCGGCTAACCAGGGGCAAGCCGGCCTGCAGTTCCCTAACCAGTTGTTTTTCCAGTTCCGTCAGCATAGCTCACCTCGGAAACGTCGAAATTCACTAGGATCTTAAAAATTCTGACGGCGGGGAGGGTCATAACTTCTTCGATGCCGGTCTCGGCCTTAATCTCGTTAAGGATGCGCTGTACCCGTTCATCGGAAAGGGCCAGCACCGTAAACCACATGTTGTAATCGCCGTCCCGGAGGTAATTATGGGTGATCTCCAGGTAGCCGTTGACGACTTCCGCCACCCTGTCCACCTTATTCGGCGGAACCTTCATCGCACAGAGCGTGCCCTTGTAGCCGAGCCTGCGGGAGTCGAACACCCCGCCCATCCGCCTGATAATGTTGCTCTCTTTCAAACGCCTCAAACGCTCCAGGACCTCGTCCTCACTCAGCCCCAGCCTGGCGCCCACCGCCGCATACGGCCTTTCGGTCAGCGGGATGTCGTACTGGACAAGGTTGAGCAGTTCGCGGTCTTTCTGATCAAGATCCATGAGCCACCTCTTTTTTGCCGCTCCGGTACAGGCACCAGGGTTCCTCGGCCATGTAGTCCCGGTAGTAGAAGTAAGCGCGCGCGCGGCATCCACCGCAAATGTCACTGAACTTGCATATACCGCACCCCCCGCTGTACTTGCGGGAACGCAAGGCAGCAAAAACTTCGGCGTTTTTCCATATTTCATCAAAGGGAGTTTGGCGCACATTGCCGACAACGATGTCGAGGTAAGCGCAGGCCTGGACGCCGCCGGTCGGGTTAACCAGGCAGTAGGAAAGCCCGGCCAGGCAGCCGCGCTGGAACCTGGTCTGAACACCAAGCTGCCGGGCTATCCGGGTGAATTGAGGCGCGCAAGTCGGCTTTAATTCTATCGATACCTCCGCCTGTTTTTTCATTATCCGCCGGAGGAGTTCCTCATACTCGGCAGCCCGCAGTGAACTCTCCTTGATATTCACGCCGCGGCCGGTGGGCACGAGAAAAAAGACGTGGTGGGCCATTGCCCCCAGTTCTACGGCAAGATCGGTAAGTTTCTCAACCTCGCCGTAATTCCAGTCCATCACGGTTGTGTGCACCTGAAAAGGCAGTCCAGCCTCCTTGCAGGCACGCATTCCGTCGACGGCGCCCCGCCATGCGCCGGGAACAGCACGGAAACGGTCGTGAGCCACCGCCGAAACGCTGTCCAGGCTGATGCCGACCGCCTTGGCTCCCGCTTCTACCAGCCTGCGGGCCATTGCGGGAGTAATAAGCGTACCGTTCGAGCCCAGCACCGGGCGGAGCCCCTGGCTGCAGGCATAGCTGATCAGTTCGAAAAGGTCTTCCCTCATCAGCGGCTCTCCGCCGGAGAAGATCATGATCTTAAAGCCGGCCCGGGCAATCTCCTCGATCATTTTCCTGGCTTCGGCCGTGGTCAACTCATCCTCGGCCTTAACCCCGGAGTCGCGATAGCAGTGGGCGCAGTTAAGATTACAGGCGTTGGTGGCGTTCCACGATACAAGCACCGTTATTCCTCCCTAAGCCACCTGGCGGCATCCTTCGCGTGGTAAGTGATAATGATATCGGCGCCGGCCCGTTTCATGCTGGTCAAAGTTTCCAGGACGATGGCCTTTTCATTGACCCAGCCCCGCTCGGCGGCCGCCCTGACCATCGCGTACTCCCCGCTGACGTTATAGGCTGCCACCGGCATCAGGAACTCGTCCTTCACCCGCCTGATCACGTCCATATAGCTCAGCGCCGGCTTCACCATGACGATGTCGGCGCCTTCTTCGACGTCAAGGGCGACTTCGCGGAGTGCCTCATCAGAGTTCGCCGGATCCATCTGGTAAGTTCGGCGGTCACCGAACTGGGGAGGCGAGGCGCAGGCATCCCTAAAGGGGCCGTAATACGCCGAGGCATATTTGGCCGAATAGGCCATAATCGATGTCCCGCTGAATCCCGAAGCATCCAGCGCGTCCCGTATAGCGCGTACTCTGCCGTCCATCATGTCGGACGGGGCCACCATATCAGCCCCTGCCCGGGCATGGGATACGGCAGTCCGGGCCAGGAGTTCCAGGGACGGGTCGTTCAAAATCTCCTGTCCCTCAACCACCCCGCAGTGCCCGTGGCTGGTATAGGCGCACAGGCACACATCGGTTACCACCAGCAATTTGGGGAATGCCTTTTTTATCTCCTGCACCGCCCGCTGCACAACACCGTCTTCGCGGTCGGCCTCGGAAGCCTGGTCGTCCTTGCGCGACGGCACGCCAAACAGCAGAATCCCGGAAATGCCAAGCTCAACCGCCTCGGCAACCTCTTCAAGCAAAGTGTCAGGCGAATACCGGAAGATACCGGGCATTGCCTCAACCGGCTGGCGTACGCCTTCTCCCTCCACAGCAAAAACGGGATAGACCAGATCGTCCACGCTGAGCGCGGTTTCGCGGACCAACCGGCGGATATTTTCATTTGTTCTCAGCCGCCGCATCCTTAGCTTGGGGAACAAAGCCATGCAAAAGCACCTCACTTTGCCTCTCACTTCACATACCAATCTCCTGATCGGTTAAATAACAGGCCGGATCAGAAGCCCAGGGGTCTCCCGTTGCCGCCTCCGCCCGCGCCCGGAAATTGCCATTGCAAACGTCCAGCCAGCGGCAGGACGCGCAGCGCCCCTTCAGCAGGTCGCGGCGGTTTTTAAGCCCGGCCATCAGGGGATTACTGATGTCGGTCCAGATGTCCCCGAAGCTTCTCTCGCGGACATTACCCAGCGTATGCCAGGGAGTAAACTGGTCGGGATGCACGTTACCCTGCCAGTCAACGGCACCGATAGCAATGCCGCTGCGGTTACCCCCGGTCGCCAGAAGCAGGTTGAGGACAGCCTCGGCCCTTGCCGGGTCGCTTTCCTTAACCTTCAGATAGATGTAGACAGCGTCGGCGTGGTTGTCGACCGTCAAAATCTCTTTCTGATGGCCCCTGGCCAGTAGGTCAGCCGTCCGCCGGCAGATCAGGTCGACAGCCTCTCTCTTTTCCGAAGGGTTTAAGTCATAGTCGACGAGGCGGCTACCCCTGCCTGTATAAACGAGGTGGTAAAAACAAGCCCTGTTAATATCCTCGGCCTCGATCAAGTCAAAAATGGCGTCGAGTTCCCGGAAGTTGTACTTAGTCAGTGTAAACCTCAAGCCTACCCGCTGCCCTACGGCAACACAGTTGCGAATACCTTCCAGGGCCGCTTCGAAGGCTCCCTTGTAGCCTCGCAGGCGGTCATTCGTTTCTGCCAGCCCGTCCAGGCTGATGCCGACGTAACCCACGCCCGTCTCTTTAAGGGCCCAGGCTTTTTCCCTGGTAATCAGCGTGCCGTTCGTGGAAACGACGGGTCGAAGGCCTTTTTCCCTGGCGTATTGTGCCAGTTCAAAGAAATCAGGACGCAGCAAGGGTTCTCCGCCTGAAAAAAGAAGTACGGGGACCCGAAAATCAGCAAGATCGTCGATAAACTTAAGGGCTTCAGACGTAGTCATTTCCCCGGTTCCGGGTTCAGCCGTTGCGTTGGCGTAACAGTGGGCGCACTTCAAATTACATGCCTGCGTGGAATTCCAGACGACCACGGGACCAACAGCCCCGTGGTCTTTCACGTACCGGAGATGGTCGCCCCGTTCTTTCTGTCCGGATAAGATCTTAGAAATGCTAAGCACTGCCTCGACTCCTGACGAAATATTTTTCCAGCTCCCTGACAAGCCCGGGAATAGTATGTTCGAAAGCCTCCACGTCCACGCGCAGGCCCAGCTCCCGCGCCGTTGCGCTTGTCACGGGGCCAATAGAAGCAACTACGACACCCGACAGCAGACTCGGCGCATCCTCGCCCAGGAGGCGCACGAGGTTTTTTGCGGTGGAGGAACTGGTTAAAGTGACGGCGTGAACGCGCCCTTCTTCGAGCAACCGGCGGACCTCTCCCGCGTTATCGTCAACCGCCAGCGTGCGGTAGGCAGTCACTTCGGTCACCCGCGCCCCCACCTCCGCCAGGGCTTCGTTCAGGGCCTTGGGCGCAATGTCGGTGCGCGGGAGAAGGACTCTTTGGTCTTTCTTGAGCAGTTCCTTCAACCCCCGAGCGATCGCTTCCGCACGAAATGCTTCGGGCACAAAGTCCGAGCGGAGGCCAAAGCCCTCAAGTGCGGCGCGGGTCTGCGGGCCGATGGCCGCCAGCTTTACCCCGTACAGTTCGCGAATGTCCTTACCAAGTTCGCTCAAACGCTTGAAGAAATATTTTACGCCATTAACGCTTGTAAAGATAATCCAGTCAAAAGTGCCGGCCTGTGCAATCGCCGTGTCCAGTGGCCCCCAGTCGGCCGGAGGCGCAATGGCGATGGTGGGAAACTCACACGGTTCAGCTCCCAGCTCGCTGAGCGCTTCAGAAAGGGCGCTGGCCTGCTCGCGCGCGCGGGTGACCAGGATGCGTTTCCCGAAGAGGGGCCGTTTCTCGACCCAGCTCAGCACCGATCGCAGTTTGCATACCTCGCCGACAACAACCACCGAGGGATTTTTGACGCCGGCATCCCTAACCCTTTGTACAATGTTTCCCAGGCTGCCTTCGACGGTGACCTGCTCGGGCCAAGTGCCCCAATGGATAACGGCGGCCGGAGTTTCCGGAGAGCGGCCGTGCTCGACCAGCTTGCCGACAATGTCGGGCAAATTAGCCATGCCCATCAAAAACACCAGGGTTCCGGCCCCCGTAGCCAGCTTACCCCAGTCTATATTGCTGTCCGGCTTGTTCGGGTCTTCGTTGCCGGTCACTATTGCTACTGTAGCAGTAAAATCGCGGTGTGTTAAGGGAATACCCGCGTAAGCCGGGGCCGCCACGGCCGAAGTCACACCAGGGACAATCTCGAAATCCAGGCCTCTCTCGGCCAGATACTCGGCTTCTTCCCCTCCCCGGCCGAAAATGAAGGGATCGCCTCCTTTGAGCCGGGCAACCATTTTCCCGGCCCGGGCCCGTTCCGCCAGGATCTCGTTGATCTCGTCCTGGGTCAAATAGTGCCCTTCAGGCGATTTTCCGGCGTATATAAGCTCGGCGTCGGCCCGCGCGTAAGACAGCAAACGCCTGTTGATCAGGCGGTCGTAAACAATAACCTCTGCTTCCCTGATACACTCCAGGCCTCGTAGGGTTAACAGCTTGGGATCGCCTGGCCCCGCCCCGATCAGGTACACGCATCCACCACGCATCTTCAGCAAAACTCCTTACGTAGCATTTCAAGTATATGGCGCGCGCCCATATCCAGCAGCCTCTCGGCCAGGCGTTCTCCGATAGCGACCGCCTGGCCGGACGGCCCGGCCTCGTAGGCGCGGTACAGAGGTTTGCCGTCAAGCCCGGCCACCATCGCCTCGAGAATCAGTTCCTCACCCTCGACCTTTCCCAGAGCCCCGATCGGGACCTGGCACCCGCCTTCCAGCCTGCGCAGCAAGGCCCGCTCGGCCTGAACCGCGGCGTTTGTTGCGGGGTCGTTGATTGCGCTGACCATCCTCAGCATTTCTTCGTCTTTCTCCCGGACCTCTATACCCAGAGCGCCCTGCCCCACAGCGGGAAGACACAAGGTAAAGGGGATTTTTTCGGTGATGCGCCCGTCCAGCCCCAGGCGACGCAAGCCGGCCCAGGCCAGGACAAGGGCGTCAAACTGGCCCTCGTCCAGTTTCCGCAACCGGGTCTGTACGTTTCCCCTGACGGGTATAATGTTAAGATCCGGGCGATAAACAAGCAGCTGGGCAGCCCGCCTCAAGCTCGAGGTACCGAGGCGCGCCCCCGCCGGCAAGGCCCCCAGTCTGATGCCGTCACGGGATACGAGGACATCGCCGGGATACTCCCGGGCGGTTATCGCCCCGATAGTCAGCCCCTCCGGGAGACTGGTCGGAACGTCTTTCATACTGTGCACGGCGATGTCGGCCGTGCCGTCTAGCAGGGCCAGTTCAATCTCTTTTGTAAAAAGCCCTTTATCGCCTATTTTAGCCAGGGCCGTGTCCAGGATGTTGTCCCCTGTAGTCTTGATCAGCCGCTTACGAAAACAGATCCCCGGAAACTTTTCCTGCAACCGTTCAATGACCAGGTTTGTCTGCTCCAGGGCCAGCGGACTTGACCTGGTACCCACAACTATTTCTTTGACCATGTCTTGCATCCTTATCTTCTAGGAGGCCGTCGAAAAACTGCGCCTGAACGGCCTTCCAGGTTCTTTGCGAAGTTGGTAAAAACCGTAAGTCTTGCTTGTTACCAACTAACTTTATCTTTTTTCAACTCTCTCCTAGACCGGGCTCTCAGCCACTGGGACAAGTCCTCATTACATTCGGTGTCGAGATCAAACAGCTTCTGAAGGGCCTCGGCATAGGCTGCTCCGTCGCCCGTCAGGGTGTAAGCCTTCAGCCTGGTTACGGGTTCGTGAAGCAGTTGGTTGACAATAGCATTCGCCAGCGAGCTTATCACTTTTGCCTGGTGTTCGCTGACTTCGCCGAGACGGTTGAAAGCCCGACGCAATTCCTTTTCTTTAATTTCCTCGCCGCGTTTTTTCAGTGCCGTAACGGTCGGAACAGTAAGGCGCACTCCCAGTGAACTGACAAACTCGTCGACATCCCGGTCGATCATAGACTCGGCCGCAGCGGCCGCACGCCGCCGCTCAGCCAGGCTGGAGTCAACGACGCTCTGCAGGCTGTCGATGTCGTGCAGCACGACCCCCGGGATGTGCCCGACCGCCGGGTCGACGTCGCGGGGCACCGCGATATCGATGATGAACAGCTTGCGGCCTTCGCGCCGCCGAGACACCTCTTGCATCGGTTCAGGCTTAATGACGTAATGGTGGGCCGCCGTGGCGCTGATGACGATGTCGGCCACCTCAATCCAGCGGTAGAGATCGTCAAACCTGACCGCCCGCCCCCCGAATTGTTCAGCCAGCTGCTGCGCCCGGTCGAACGAGCGGTTGGACACAATCACGCCGGCGATACCATTGGCAATGAGGTGTTTGACGGTAAGCTCACTCATCTTGCCGGCACCCACAATAAGGACGACGCGTCCATCCAGCGAGCCAAAGGACTGGCGGGCCAGTTCTACGGCGGCGTAGCTGATGGATACGGGGTTGCGGTCGATGCCCGTCTCGGCCCGCACCCTCTTTCCGACAGCCAGCGCATGCTGGAAGACCAGGTTCATAAGCCAGTTCACCGTTCCCGCATCGCAGGCGATCTTGTAAGCCTGTTTGACCTGCCCGAGGATCTGCGTCTCCCCAAGGACCATGGAATCCAGGCCGGAACTGACCCTGAAGAGGTGTTTCACCGCATCGGCCAGCAGGTACGTGTATGTATAGCCCTGCATTTCCTCCGCAGGGCTTCCGCAGTGGGCCGAGAGGAAACGCCAGATGCCGTCGATGCGTTCCTCAACAGTCAGCGCCGCATATACCTCAGTACGGTTGCACGTCGAGATAATGACGCAACCCTCGATCCCGCTGTAGCAAACAAGGCGCGTCAAGGCGTCCTGCAACTCCTGCTCGGAAAAGGCAAGCCGTTCCCGCACCGAAACGGGCGCTGTCCGATGGTTAAGACCTACTACCGCAAGTAACAGAATCAACCCACTCCTTTGCCCTATCCAAATCGCCCCGGCGCAAGGCGGACATCACTTCATCGGAAAGACAGCTCTCCAATAAACCGGCTTTGGTTTCGTTGTCGGGTGACTCCCTGATAATCTCTGCCCTCTTAGCCCCCAGGTAGTCAAGGAAATCCGCATAAACATTTCCGTAAAGGCTTTCCAGCTCTTCGCGGATCTTGCGGGCCAACAACGGGCTTTTCCCCGCCGTTGACACGGCCAGGATAAGGTCACCTCTGCGCACCGTGGCGGGAACATAGAAGTTGCAGTTTGCCGGGTCGTCCACCGCATTGACCAAGACGCGCTCGCGGGCGCACTCCCGGGCAACCTGCCCGTTGGTGGCGGGGTCGTTGGTAGCGCTGATCACGAGGAAATGCCCCCGCACGTCGCCCTCCCGATAGCGCCTGGGTATATAATCCGCCAACCCTTTGCGCACAACTTCCTGAAGCCACGGCGTAAGTTCAGGGCTGATGATGCTGACTTTAGCGCCTGCCGCCAGCAAAGAACGGACCTTACGCTCAGCCACCTGCCCTCCGCCCACAACCAAGCAAGGCTGGCCTTCCAGGCGGATCATTACCGGATAAAGCACTGCCATAGCTGAATCCCATCCAAACAAGCACGGTCCTAAGTGCTTAGTGTTCAACGCCCATACTAGTAGCTACGCACCTTAACGAAGTCAGCAATCCTCTCCAGGGTTTCCCGGGCTGGTACGGCGGGGAGCTTGTTTAACTGCTCTTTGGCTTTGCGCAGATAGCTGTGGGCTACCCCGAAGGCGTACTCGATCCCGCCGCACGCCTTGGTGATTTCGATAGCCTCGGCGATAGCCGCCGGCGTCTTGCGGGGATCCAGGACTATCTCGGCCAGCCGCTTTTTTTCAGAGCTCTCGCGCAGGGCGAAGATGACGGGCAGGGTGATAATCCCCTGCCGCAGGTCGCCGCCCACCGGTTTCCCGAGCCGTTTCTCATCAGCCACCATATCGAGGATGTCGTCGGTGACCTGAAAAGCCATCCCCAGGAAATAGCCGTAACGCCCGAGAGGATGGTATATCCCCCGCGGTGACCCGGTTGCTACCGCCCCAAGTTTACAGCTGGCTTCAATCAAGACCGCCGTCTTGCGCCGGATCCGCCGCAAGTAGTTCCGCAGGTTGGCCGTATTAACGCTATCCATCTGAATAAACTCGCCCTCACACATCATCACGCAGGTACGGGCCAGCTCCCGGGCGATCATGGGATTCTCGTACCGCGAGATAAGGATAAGAGCCCGGGCAAACAAGAAATCGCCTGTGTGCGTGGAGATCTTGTTCCCCCAGAGGGCTTTTACCGTAGGCGTCCCTCGCCTGGTTTC
Organism: Bacillota bacterium; assembly: GCA_036804525.1. Taxonomy (GTDB): domain Bacteria; phylum Bacillota; class Desulfotomaculia; order Desulfotomaculales; family JASEER01; genus JBFLVT01. Next base: position 73,542 of record DAIRSE010000005.1, read on the forward strand.
AGCCCCGTCCACGACGTCGTCGTGAACCAGGGTGGCCATGTGGATCAGTTCCAGGGCCACGGCCAACGGCACGATTCTCTCTGGGTTATAATTGTAAAACTTCCCGGAGAGAAGTGCAAAGGCCGGTCGCAGTCGCTTGCCGCCGGCCTTGAAAAGATGGCTGGACGTTTCCGTAAGCAGTGGCTCCGAGCTCTCCAGCACCTTGTTTAGTTCGCGCTCCACAAGTTGCAGGTCGTCCCGGATTTCGTCAAGGAGTGGCAGCATTCTCCAAGAAACCTCTTTCTTGTCTGGGCAATACCCCACTTAATTCGCTGGCAAGGCAAAAAATCCTTCCCTTGCCTTCATCAACCACCGGTCCCTTCAGGAACCCTGTCATCCAGCCTGTTGTCCTCATAAAGCATGCCATCTTCGGCAGTATAGGAAATAGCGTCGACATCGACAACGGCGTTGCGGTCTTCGCCTTCCACTTCCTCGATTTCCGTTGACAGCCCGTGCTGGGCGACGTCCTGCCAGGTGTCCTCCCGGTCGTACTCAACGCTGCCGTCAAAGGAAGGCGCGTAGGGGTACTGGAGAACTTCTTCCTCCACTGGCCGCACACGCCTGACCCCCTCCTGCTCCTGGGCCGATTTGCAATCCTGGCACATCGTCGTATAGGGAACCGCCTTAAGCCGTTCCAGAGGGATCTCCCTGCCGCAGCTCTCACAGATACCGTAAGTGCCGTTGTCCATGTGCTGCAAAGCATCATTGATAGCGCGAATGGTCAGCCGGGCGTTCTCCTCCAGGGCGAGGTCTTTGCTTCTCTCGAAAGTTTCGGAGCCGACATCGGCCGGGTGGTTGTCGTAAAACGAGAGCTCGCCGATGGTGTCCTCTAGAGCGGCCGTCATCGTCGACCGTATGGACTGGATCCTTTCCACCAGCTCGGCCTTCTCGTTGAGAAGCCGCTTTTTGAAATATTGCAGTTGCGCTTGTTCCAACACTGCACCCCCCAAACCTATTAGGTACCAAGGTTTAACTGCACCAGTTGAACGATCCTGGCGATGAACTCGCTTATCCCGGGAAGGTTTAACAGGACGAGACGCTGCAGAACCAGCAGCAAGAGCGCCCCTAAAATCGTAAACCCCACAGCAATGCCGAGACCCCTGGCGATACCCGTGAGAAAATTAAGAAAGAGCAGCCGCCAGGGACGCTCAAGAAGAGCTACGTACTCGGCCAGTTTCATTTTTTCTATATTCACCGACAGTTCGCGAACTTTCTCGGTCAGCGTCTGTAACAAGAGCTGCTGGTCCCGCTCCATGGCCCCCTCCATTAACCGGTTCTGGTATCAGTATTTACTTGGGCACAGCAAATCATTAAAAATAGACTCCTTTTAATGGAGTCTTTGCAGTATTGTTAAACGCATCCTAGCATAATCTTGAGCGCAAGCCTCGCCAGGCAGCTCTCTTAAGTATCCGCCAGAGCTGGTGGTAGCTCCCCGTATAAAGCTGGCCCCAGAGTTCCTTGAGCAGTTCGGGACGCTGCATGAGGTAGGTCAGGGCCCAGTGGTTCAAGCCGTAGAAGATGTTCGCCAGGCGACGCGCCAGGCGCATCTCGCCCAGTATCTCCTTTTCAACCGCTGACCGGTAATAGCGGATTATCCGTTCGGCCTTCCCGCCACCCTCCCGCAATGCCCGGGCGGCCAAGTAACCCGACAGGCAGGCGTTATAGATGCCCTCCCCGGTGAACGGGTCGGCCAGCCCGGCGGCGTCGCCCACGAGGATGATCCGGCCCCGGGCCACCATACCCTCTCCGAGGGCATCAAAAGGCATAGGAAAGGCCTGCTCGCGTACCGTCCGCAGGTTGCCCATGCCAAGGCGGCTTATATATGCGCCCAGGAAGGACTGCAACGGGCGGACAGGCGCCCCGAAATAGCCTACGCCAACGTTAAGGTGATCACGCTTGGGGAAAATCCACCCGTACCCTCCTGGAATAGCCGCAAAATCCACCTCAAGAGACCCCCGCCATTTCTCAAGGTCGCCTCCATCGACTGCGATCTCAGCTACCGCGGCTACGCCTCTTATGCGGGGACGCTTCAGTAAACGGGCAACGACGCTGTGCGCCCCGTCTGCACCCACGACGAACTTGCCCCGGTAGGTGTCTCCAGCAGTCCTGCATACAACATCCTGCGGGCCATCCTCGACGCTTCTGACTTCCTCTCCCTCGATCACCGCAGCGCCGGCGGCACGGGCGGCCTCGACCAGGTAACGGTCGAACCGGGAGCGGTTAACCATATAACAGATGGGGTCATCCCATTCGAGATTCAGGGAAAAATGATAGGTTACTGTCGCCCGCCGGGTCATGTCGTCAACAACGTCTTGCCAGGGAAACGGCAAGACATCCGCCGTCTTCGGGGTGACGCCGCCGCCGCAGGGCTTTGGCCGGGGAAGAGATTTTTTCTCCAGTAAAGCGACCTCGATTCCCGCCTGGGCAAGGTGGTATGCGGTTATGGCCCCTCCGGGCCCGGCACCCACAACAATCACTTGGTAACTCTTCATCGCCATCAACTGCCGATACCAGCCGCGGGGGCGGCCCAAACTTGGATTCGTCCTTATAGCTTAATGTTTACAGCTTAGCCTTATGCCAATTAAAGGCGTTGTAGCCGAAACATAGCCTCCCTCGAGTCCTAACGCCTGATGCCTAATGCCAATTGAAGGCCATTAAAAGGCCTTCAATTGTTCAGGCTTCCAACAGGAGCCGGAACACGCCCGCCCCGCAGCACAAATCCAGCCCCCGAGTATCTGCTTACGGGCATTACCGGAGCCCGTCCGAGCAAGCCGCCAAATTCCACGTAATCACCCGGCTTTTTACCGGGAGCCGGGATAATGCGCACCGCCGTCGTTTTCCTGTTGATCACGCCAATAGCGATTTCGTCGGCGATAATGGCAGCAATGTTTTCGGCAGAGGTATCACCGGGCACGGCAATCATGTCCAGCCCGACCGAACATACCGAGGTCATGGCCTCGAGCTTCTCAAGGCTAAGGGCGCCCTTTTCGACAGCCCTGATCATCCCGGCATCTTCGCTCACCGGAATAAAGGCCCCCGACAAACCGCCTACGTAGCTGGAGGCCATCGCCCCGCCCTTTTTCACCGCGTCGTTGAGCAGGGCTAAGGCCGCCGTCGTACCGGGCGCCCCGCACGCCTCCAGGCCCATGGCTTCCAGGATGTCCGCGACACTGTCCCCCACTGCCGGAGTCGGAGCCAGGGAGATATCAACGATACCGAAGAGCACGCCTAATCGCTCGGCGGCCACTCTGCCCACCAGTTCACCCATCCGGGTTATCTTAAAGGCCGTCTTTTTGACCGCTTCCGCCAGTTCCCCCAGATCGGCGCTTCCTAGCTTCTCGACAACAGCTTTCACCACGCCAGGCCCGCTAACTCCGACGTTAATTACTGATTCAGGCTCGCCAGCCCCATGAAAAGCCCCCGCCATAAAGGGGTTGTCCTCCGGAGCATTGGCAAACACCACGAGCTTGGCGCAGGCCAGCGCGTCCCGGTCGGCGGTCCTGGCTGCTGCTTCTTTAATCACCTGTCCCATCTTGTAAACGGCATCCATGTTTATGCCTGCTTTGGTGGAGGCGACATTTACCGATGAACACACCCGTTCGGTAGCTGCCAGGGCCTCGGGAATGCAGGAAATCAATAATTCATCGCCAGAAGTGAACCCCTTGTGGACAAGGGCGGAAAATCCGCCGATGAAGTTCACACCCACCTCGGCAGCGGCCCGGTCGAGAGCGGCGGCAAGCTTAAGACATCCGTCGGCATCCCAGCCGTCGACAAGAAGGGCTGCAGGAGTGACGGCAATGCGCTTGTTGACGATAGGGATGCCGTACTCGTGCTCGATTGCATCGCCAACTTTTACGAGATCCCGCGCAACGCGCGTGATCTTGTCGTAAACGCGGCGGCACACATCTTCGCTGTTCCGGCCCGCGCAGTCACGCAGCGAAATACCCATGGTGATCGTTCGGACATCGAGATGCTCCTGCTGGATCATGTTGATGGTTTCCAGGATTTCATATATCGTCAGCAAGACAATCCCTCCGATATTGGTCGTAAGTCGTAGGTCGTAGGTCGTAAGATTCTGAATGAATTTGGCTAAGGCCAAATTATGTTTATGCTTACATCTTGTCACTCTTGTGTTAACACGGATCACGAATTAGAGTTTCCTGAATGGTAATTCTTTCAAGTCCTGCGACTTATGACTTATACTTGCGACCTATATGCGGTGCATATACCGGTAGGCGTCCTCATGCTGCGCCTCAATGCGTACGCCAAGCTCCTGTGACTTTAGGTCGAGCTGTTCCTTGAGCTTGCCCAAGTCGACAGCTGACCGGCTCATGTCAGCGATAATGATCATTGCAAAAAACTCCTGCAGGATCGTCTGGCTTATGTCCAGGATATTGATGTTATTCTGGGCCAGCACCTGTGCCACCCCGGCGATTAGACCTACACGGTCCTGGCCGATTACGGTAACGATAATCCGGTTCGACTTTTGCATTATCTCGTCCCTCCTACCTTATCCTGTCCGTAAAACCGGAAATGCCCGGCGTACAAGGGTCGCCGGGCAATTAATTCTAGATGGAAGCGGGTTAGGCTCTCGCCCTGCCCGCCTGCCTGGAACTGCCGAAACGCTTCTTCAAGTCGACCCACAGGGGGCTCGCCGTAAAGATCGACGAATAGGCGCCGCTGATAACACCGATAAGAAGAGCCAGGACGAAGACCTTGATGGTTGTCCCGCCGAAGAAAAGGAGAGCCAGCAGCATAAAGACCACGGCGAGCACCGTATTGATGGAGCGGGCCAGCGTCTGGCGAATGCTCACGTTCACCAGTTCTTCGATCGGTTTGCCTTTCAAAGACCCCTTCGAATTCTCCCGGATCCGGTCAAAGATAATGATGGTGTCGTTGATGGAGTAACCCAGTACAGTCAGAATAGCCGCCACGAAGCTGGAGTCCACCTCGAGCTGAAGCAGGGAGAAAACGCCAAGCGTGACGAGCCCGTCATGCAGGAGCGCCGCCACGGCAGCGACACCCTGTTTGAATTCAAAACGCCAGGAAATGTAGATCAGCATGAGCACCGAGGCTATCCCCAGAGCAGCCAGGGCGCGCCCGGTCAGCTCTCTGCTGATGACGCCGGCGACGTGCTCGTTGCGCAAAACGGTTAGGTCACCGACCCTCTCCTTAAGTCCATTGATGACCTGTTCGTTTTCCTTCTCGGACAGTTCCCTGGTCCGAATAATCACCGTCCGCTCTCCGCTGCTCTGCACCGGGCTGTTCTCAAGTCTAAAATCCTTTAAGGCATCCCGCACCTGCTGCACCGAGACATCCTTTTTGAACTCGATTTCCATTAGGTTGCCGCCGGTGAAGTCAATTCCCTCGTTTAGACCCTGTACGAAGAGGGAGATGATCCCGGGAATAACGATCAGCAGCGATAGGATGTACCAGTACTTGCGTCTTCCTACGAAGTCAAAAATCACCTTTGCCCCTCCCCTTACGCTCCGTACAGCTTGGTGTTCTTGATCAGTCCGGTCCCCGCCGTCAGATGCAACAAGCTCCGCGTCATCGTGATCGCGGTGAACATGCTCACCGCAATACCGATAGTCAGCGTTACGGCAAAGCCCTTGATCGGGCCCGTACCGAAGTAGTACAGCACAACGGCGGCAATGACCGTCGTCAGGTTGGCGTCGAAGATGGCGACAAAGGCCCGCTTGAACCCGACATCAATTGCTGACCGCAACGTACGTCCCGCCCTGAGTTCCTCCTTGAGCCTTTCAAAAATGATGATGTTAGCGTCGATAGCTACGGCGAGTGACAAGAGGAAGCCGGCGATACCCGGAAGGGTCAGGGTGACCTTAAAGGCCACGAAAACGGCCAGCATTATCAAGGCGTAGATCCAAAGGGCCAGGTTGGCAATCAGGCCAGGTACCCGGTAATAAGCAATCATAAACAGCGCGATAACCGCAAAGCCCAGTATGCCGGCATTGATCGATCTATGCAGGGAATCGGCGCCCAGCGTGGGGCCGACCGTTCTTTTCTCGATTACCTCCAGCTTGACCGGCAGCGCACCGGAACGCAGCAGTACAGCGATCCGGTGGGCCTCATCAAGGTTGGCGTAACCGGTAATCTGCGCCTTGCCTTCGCGGATCGGCTCCCGCACCACCGGGTTCTGGAGCAGCTGTCCGTCCAGGTAGATGCCGATCGGGCGCCCGACGTTGGCGCTCGTCACGTCGGCGAAGATCTTCGTCCCTTCCTTATCAAAGGTAAGATTAACTTCCGCCTCCCCGGACTGCGGGTTCAAAGCATCTTGGGCGTCGACCAGATGCTTGCCGGTGAGCACCGTCTTCCCGTCCTCGGTCTTAAACTCCAGGAAAGCAGCCTTGATCAGGGTACGGACCATCTCGTCAGGGTCCTTGCCGCCGGCGATCTCGACAATGATCCGCCGGTCGCCCTGCTGCTGGATGATCGGCTCGGTCACGCCAAACTGGTCGATGCGATTCCTTAGGATAGCAATGGCCTTGTTCATCGAATCCTGTGTAACCTTGGCTTCGGGCGTGTCCTGGGCCTGTAAGACCACATGAACGCCGCCTCGCAGGTCCAAACCCAGTTTAACGTCCTTGCTCAGGGGCAGCCATGGCAAGTTGCTAAAAACAGGCTTGAACGCCAGGACACCGGCGAATGCTGCCGCGGCTAAAATCACTAGGAGCTTGACAACGTTGTCCCATCTCAAAATATGTCTCCCCCTATACCGCTGTTAGATACAAACCTTCATTAAGGTTATGGCCTAGAGCAGTTTGGCGCCGTTGATCACCAGCTCAAAATTCGACTTCAGAAAACTCGCCGCCCGGCGGCACAACGTCATGCGGAGCAGGAAAATCTCGAAATACTCCATCACAGGACAAATCTCAATATCAATGGTCAACTCCAGCGTGATGGCCCGGCGCTCCTCGTTCACCCACAAAAAGGAGTGCTCTACCGCGTAATTGACGCGGTCGTGGATGTCAAAGGTCGCAAAATCCGGGTTACGCACACGCGAGCGGTGTACATCCGACTTGTCAGCCAGAATCAAGGCAGCGGCCACGTCGTTTACGGGCTGACCGTATTGCTCCTCATGGTTGGCAATAGCGGAAATAACGGTAGCCAGCTCATCTGGGGGCATGCCCATCTGGTTTAAGATGTTAAAGCAGATATGGGCGCCTGAGATCCCGTGATCGTTACGGCTGACCACGTTTCCCACGTCGTGGAGGTACCCAGCAATGGCTGCCAGTTCACACTCTCTTTCTGGGTAGCCCAATCTCTCCAGAATATTCCGCGCGATACTGGAAACCAGATTGACGTGGCGGTAACTATGCTCGGTATAGCCCATAGCCCCGAGAAACTGGTTGCCTTTACGGATGAAACTGTCAATGATTGGGTTGGCCTTCACGTCCCGGAGTGTGATCAAACGCCTGGCCTCCCTGAATCTAGCTCAGTTCTCCCTGGACAACCTGCGCGATTGAAGCCTTGAGCACCTCAATCCGGACATTGTCGGCAACACGCAGGATTACCGAATTATCCTTTATCTTTACGATGGTGCCGAAGATACCGCCCGCGGTAATGACATTGTCATTTACCTTAAGGTTGCGCAACATCTCCAGGTGCTTCTTTCGCTGCTGCTGCTGCGGACGAATCATCAGAAAATAAAATAAAGCGCCCAGGCCAAGGATGTAGAGAATAGAAACCAATTCAGGACTCAAAAACCCCAACCTCCCTTCTCACAAAAAGTAATAATTCTTTTTGGTTTTGCCCATTTCCTGTCTACCACTGTAGTTTAATTAGATTTTTGGTTCTCTGTCAAATAATCCTTGAGGAACCTGTCCTTCAGGGAATCAAACCTGTCATCCCGGATCGCCTGCCGGATCTCCGCCGTCAGGTTAAGGACAAAGGCCAGGTTGTGAATCGTCGCCAGGCGCAAGCCCAGGACCTCGCCCGCCCGGAACAAGTGGTGCAGGTAGGCTCGGGTATAGTTCGCGCAGGTATAGCACCCGCACTTTTCGTCCACCGGAATGAAGGAGCGGGCATGCGCGGCGTTTTTGATAACCAGGCGCCCGGTGCGCGTTAGCAGCGCCCCGTGACGGGCCATCCGGGTAGGCAGAACACAGTCGAACATATCCACGCCCCGGGCCACTCCTTCCAGGATGCAGTCCGGGGATCCTACGCCCATTAAATACCGGGGCTTGTCCTCCGGCAGGTGCGGTATCGTCCACTCCAGAGCCTCGTACATCAACGGCTTAGGTTCCCCGACACTCAAACCCCCGATGCCGAATCCGGGGAAGCCCATGGCCGCCAGTTCCCTGGCGCTTCGTTCCCGGAGGTCTTTGTAAACAGAGCCCTGCACGATCCCGAAGAGGGTCTGGCCGGGATTGCGCTTGGAGGCCAGCGACCTTTCCGCCCAAAGGGCTGTCCGTCTTAAGGCTTCGACGGCTTCCGGGTAGGAACAGGGGTAAGGGGCGCATTCGTCCAGGACCATGCAAATGTCTGACCCCAGGGCGTCCTGGATCTCTACGACCTTCTCCGGCGTAAACAGGTGCTCCGAACCGTCAATGTGCGACCGAAAAAGGACGCCCTTGTCGGTAATCTTGCGCAGCGGAGCAAGGCTAAAAACCTGAAAGCCCCCGCTGTCGGTCAGGATAGGCCCGCCCCAGCGCATAAAACGGTGCAGTCCTCCGGCTTCACGAATGAGCTCGTGTCCTGGGCGAAGGTAAAGATGGTAGGTGTTGGAAAGAACAATCCGCCCCCCCAGGCCATACACTTCCTCGGGGGTCATCGTCTTAACCGTGGCCTGCGTTCCGACCGGCATGAAGACGGGCGTCTCCACTTCGCCGTGCGGGGTCTTGAGCAGCCCCAGCCGTGCCCCGGTCCGTTTGTCTTCTTTCAAAACGGTAAACTCGATCGTCATTTGATGCTCCTGTAACTGGTGTTAGCTGTTAGGGGTTAGGTATTAGAGGGTAACTGGAATTTGGCTCGGGAGCTGTTGAAAAACTTCGCCTGCCCAGCACTCAATTCGTTGCTGAACTGTGTTTCCAAGAGTCGCAGTCTGATTGACCGAGCGCAGACCTTTACTCTGTAAAGATTCATTGAGTGCTGGGTCACGTACCGGACCGAAGCACTAGGAGACCGCTGAAAAACTGCGCCTGGCTTTGTCAGGCTCGCCGCCCAGTGCTCACGTACGACCCAGTACGCTCCGTGCCGGCCGGCTTCGCCTTCCGCGCCATGCTCGTTTTTGAACAGCCCCTATTTTTCAACAGGCCCGCTCGTCAAATCCTTTCTGATCCAATACCCAACGCCAGGCGCAACAGCGCCTTTTTAATATCGAGCGCCTAAAGAACCAGCATCGCGTCGCCGAAACTGAAGAACCGGTATTCATACTTCACGGCCTCGGCGTAGGCATGCAATATCAGCTTACGCCCGGCAAAGGCGCTAAGCATCATTAACAGCGTCGACCTGGGCAGGTGGAAATTCGTAACCAGCGCATCAACGACCTTAAAGCGGTACCCTGGATAGATAAAGAGATTTGACCACCCCGCACCCGCGCGGACCAGCCCGTCCTCTCCCGCGGCGCTCTCCAGGCAGCGCGTGCTGGTCGTACCGATGGCGACAATCCTTCGTCCTTCCTGCTTCGCCGCATTGACAGCCTGGCTTGTCTCCTCCGGGACGGCGTAATACTCCGTGTGCATCTCGTGCTTAGTGATGTCGTTCACCTTGACCGGGCGAAAGGTGTCCAACCCGATGTGTAGGACCACGGAAGCGATTTGTACACCCTTGGCGCGGAGGTTTGCCAACAGTTCCGGCGTGAAGTGCATTCCCGCGGTGGGCGCGGCGGCTGAGCCCGGGCTTCGCGCGTATACAGTCTGGTACCTCTCCGCGTTGTTCAAGGGTTTCTTAATGTACGGCGGAAGGGGGACGTGCCCCACACGTGCGAGGACGGATTCAAATGAATCCTCATACGCAAAAACGACCTCCCGGCCCCCCGAAGCCGTCCGGGCAACAACCTCTCCCTGCAATTCGGGACCGAATTCAAGCTTTGCGCCGGGCTGCAGTCTCCGCCCGGGCCGTACCAAGCACTCCCAGCGGTCGGGGCCGGTGGGGTGCAACAGTAGAACCTCCACCTGGCCGCCCGTTCCCGCCTTTCTTCCCAACAGGCGGACGGGCAAGACCTTGCTCTCGTTGATGACCATCAGGTCGCCCGCATGCAGGTATTCAACAATAGCGGGGAACAGCCGGTGCTCGATAAGCCCGGTGCGGCGATGCACAACCATCAGCCGCGAGGCATCCCGGCGCTCGAGAGGCTCCTGCGCGATCAGCCTTTCCGGCAATTCATAATCAAAATCCTGCAATCGCATGACAACCCTCTAAACCGTTTAACGTATTTCGATGACCCTGGTCCGCGGCAGATCGGGCAGTCTGCCCGTCGTTACAAAGACCATCCTGGCCGCGCGTCTCGCCAGCCGGCGGTAGATATCCAGCATAACGGGATCCTTATCGTCATAAATGTAGCCATCCGAAAGAATAACGATAATATCCTGGAGCCGGGCCTTACGGCTCGCCTCCAGGAGCACGGGCTTTAAAACCGTCCCGCCCCCTCCTCTCAGGCCCTTCGGAATTTTGAGCCGGGCCTGGGATGGAGTGCGCATCTCAACCACCGGGTAAACCTGCGCGTCCCATGGGATAACTTTTAAGTGACAGTTAAAGGCCTTAGCCAGGGCATAGACCTCGCCGACGAACTGGCTCAGTACGTCATCCGTTATCGACCCCGAGCAGTCCAGAAGTATCCAGATCGTCTGGACTCCCAAACGCTTGACACCCGGCAGGCTTGGATAGCGGCGGGATGAACGGTGCCATGTCGTGACGACGGTACGGCAAGTTCCTTCCTGCAAACTGCCCCTTAGCTGTCTCCGCCAGTTTACAACACTCCCTAGAGAAGCATCAACCCGGCGCTTTATGTCGGCAGGGAGGAGCCCCGCCTGCTGGGCGGTAATCATGGCCTCCGCCAGCGCTGTACGCCAGTATTCTCCGGGATCCTGATCGCCCATCGTCCCGTCTTGGACAACATCGCCGCCGGTATCGGGCCGGCGGACCAGCAAGTCCTTTTGCTCCTGCAGCATATTCTGGCAGGCCCCCGGGTTATCCTGCGCGTCAACCAGCAGTTTATAAATTTCCTCCGCTGAAGCTTTGCGGAGCTCGTCAATGCTTACCTCAACACCCCGTTCCTTCAATATTCCATGGACGGTACGCGCCGTTATCGGCTTCCTTGGCGCCTTGTCGTAACCATGGCGGAACAGCATCTCGTTGACCACCGTGTCTACGGCCAGGTTCCAGATGTCCGCATCCTTTCCGTCAAGCTGCCAGGGGTGGCGGAAGCCGAGATGCAGGGCTTCGTGCAGGAGAAGGAACGCCTTGGCCTCGGTTTCCTCGATGCGTGACCAGTAGAACGGGTTGATCAACACCTCGCCGGCCGTCGTTGCCCCGATCGTCGGGACCTCACCGTTGAGCACAATACGCATTTTGTGCAGGAGAATGCCGAGAAACGGCGCGCGCAAGAACAGCAAGGCTTTAATGTTCTCTAGGTCTTGGCGCATATCGCTGAGGACCTTTTGCATACTCAAGCCACCTACCTTAAAAGATCCCCGACAGCGGCATACGCCTCCATCACGATATCGGAGTGGGCACACAGCTCCAGGTAGAGAGCGGCGTTCCAGGGGGCATCGAGCCTATTGGTAATGATAAACCACAGCAGGCTAAGGTACTCCTTGCTCTGGCCGGCCACTGTCTCCAGAAGGTCAATCGTGGACAAAGCCTGGGGACGAACCAACGCTCTGGCCCTGGGAATGTCGGCCACAGATGAGCATTTTTCGGCGACGGTCCTTACCCTGTTCGTCAACCCCTGCCCGATGACCACCACGGCAATGTAACGCTGATCGAGGCCGAGACCGTTAAATATAGCAGGGTCATCCAGCATCTCTTCGTAGGACGGAACCGGGTTCTGCCAAAAGGCAAAGACCTTTTCGCCGACCTCATTGCCCAGGGCGGCCAGGCACAAGGCGCGAATGGCCGACCGATCGAGGCCCGTTTCCACCGCTTTAACAAGGTCCTGGGCCAGGAAGGTATAACTCCGCGGTGTCGGGTAGCCTTCCAGCGTCTCGCCTTCCCGGGGGACCCTGCAGAAATCGTCAGGGAACCGCAGCAGGTAAGCAAAGATCTTTTCATCGCAGTTCCGGCTGTTGGCGCTCATCCACCTGATCCACTGGTGAATGCGCGGGAGCTCGACCACGATGCGGTAGACACGGTTCAGCAGAGGGGCAGGCAACAGGTTGGCCAGCGAGCTCTCCTCGGGGCTGTTGCCGGCCGCCACTACCTGAACGTCGGGGTGAAATGCCGTAAACCCCGCCGCTTTATCCTGGATGAGCTTGTAGGCGGCCGCTAAAACATCCGGGCGCTGCACATTAGTTAATTCGTCCAGGAACAGGATTCCCGGGACTTCGTTGAGCAGAACGGCCCATTGCGGGGGATGGTAAACCAGCTGTTTACGCCCCGCAACAGATATCGTAATTGGACGCCCCATCAGGTCTACCGGCTCGGTCTCGGTAAGCCGGAGGTCCACAAACACAAAATACTTGTCCGGCTGATTATATACTTCTTCCAGGCGAATGCCGTCAAGACGCTGTCTTTTGTATTCTACAAGAATTCTTCCGGATGCTCCAGCAATTTCCGCCGCAGCTTCCTTGACCAGCACGCTCTTGCCGATCCCCGGCGGACCGAGCAGGAGCACACTGCGCTTCGCCGGCGTGCTGTTGATAAAAGTCAATAGTTCCTTAGCCGCGTAAGGCGTCAAGGAACCGGGGACTGTGTTCATGCCTGCACCTTCCTATCAAAGTCCACTATTGTTCTTAGAAACGATGGAAAACCGGGATGATGCGCTAGGTCCCGCAATACCGCAGCGACATCCCCGGTGAACGCGCTTGAGCATATCTCCAGGGCTTTGCCGCTTACCACCTCGTTTATGCAATCGGGGTGCACCAGGGCGCGCAGGCGAACAGTCCTGTAACTGTCCAGGAGCAGGGTACCGACCGTGGCCGCCGAGCAGCTCGTGTTCTCGCTTAGGCGAAAGCGCACGTTAACGTCGTTATCACGAGCCAGCGCGTCCAGGACCTGTTGCGGCGTATGCGGGTTTGCGGCCACGGCTGCGCGCACACCGCCGTCCCCGTCGTCGCCCAGCTTTTCAAGAAGCTTTCGGGGCGTATTGGGGTTCCCCGCTACTCCCGCCCTTACCCATTCGTTACGGTCATAGGAAAGCGCAAAAAGGATCGTTCTTGGGCAGTTCGGGTTCCTGGCCACGGCTCCCCTAACCCTCCTGCTCTCGTCCTGTGCCAGATCGGCCAGCAAATCCGCAGGACAGGAGGGGTTTTGGGCAACTTTCTCCAAAATGGACCGGTCGGCATTGGAGGGGAAAGCCGCCCTGGAATAGTACTCAACGTACATAACCCGGAACCCCAGCGGCATCCTTTTAGCCGCCAGCATCCGCAAAACCTCGCCCGGCGCTGATGGATTGCCGGCCACGGCCAGGCGCAGTGAAAAACAGTTTAAAGCCGCAAGGCTCTCCAGAATATCACCGGGACAAACCGGGTTGCCGGCAAGAAACTCAAGAAGGTTATCCTCTTCACCGCACTCCATCAGGAGGTTTACCACCTCAGCAGGGATAGATGGGTTAGTCGCCACCATCTGCCGGACCCGGATACTTGTATCACAAGCCAACTCGTTCAAAGACACAGGCGGGGTTGACAGGTTGACGGCAACAGCCTCACGCACTGAGCTGCAATTATCCTTTGCAAGTCTAGTTAAAATGTGCGGCGGGCAGCCGGCATTTTCGGCAACCGTTCTCCTCAGTCGACTGTCTTCTTGCGCGGCGGAAAGGACAAGAACCTCTTCCGGGCAGCGCTTATGTCTCAAGGCCAGCCGCCGGAGCTCGAAGTCCCTTCCCGTTCCCATCCGGGCCAGTAGGTCCGGCGCACACAGGGGATGCGACAACGCAAAGTGCTGCAGCCATACACCGGAGCTAGCCGCAAACGATCGCAAAACTTGTGAAATATGTGGTATTTCCGCCACAAAACAACACCCCGGTATTAGTGTATTAACACCGGGGTGTAAAATTATACTGCGTCCTGGAAGTTAATGGCTTAACTTGTGTATTCCTGCACAATCTTGACATTAGTGTAGTAATGGTCCAAGATTTCGCGGTAGGTATAGCCCGCCTTCGCCATGCCGTAAGCGCCGTACTGGCTCATGCCCAGCCCATGGCCCCAGCCGTTGCCGTTAAAAGTTACGCTGACCAGTTTCCCGGAGGGGTCGAAATTTTTGGTCATTGTGAAATAAGAACTTTTTAAGCCAAGAGCGGACCGGACCCGGTCGGCGTTGAATATTTCGTAGGAAACCTGCTGCCCGTTGATTTCCCGTCCGGTAACAAGGATCTTTTTAACCCGCATGCCCGTTGAAGTACGCTCAACCTCTTGAATATCGTCGATAGCAAAGAGAGTGTATCGCTTTTTGGCCAGGTTATCGACTAACTGGCAGAGGTCGTAAGTGACAGTCCAGTTATAGTGCACAGGGTTCCAGTCAAAATCGTCCTTTTTTGCCCTGATGTAAGGAATGGCCTCCGTCCAAACGTCTTCGGAGTTCTCGGTGTATCCTCCGCTGGAGGAGTGGAAAAAGGCCACGACAATTTCCCCGCCGGATATCCGCAGAACCTGGCCCCTTGTCGCTTCCACCGCCGCCGTGCAGGCCGGGTTTTCCCAGTCCATGCCGCGATACACCTGGCTCATTTCAGTCGCCAAAACGTCATAGTCCCGGCCAGTGCTGCCGGCCAGTGACCCCAGAGCATAGGAGCGGGCAGCCACCGCCTGGGCCTTCAGCGCTTCGGCTTCCCTGAAGGGCATTTCACTGGGCACCACGCTGTAAAGGTACTGTTCCAATAGCACTTTGTTAACGGCGAGCAGGCCGGTCCCCGTCGACGACAGGTGCAGGTCGCCCCTGAACCTCCTCCATTCATTGCCCACTCGCAGAACAAAAAACGGCTCACCGCTTCCCGCCGAAACCGTCGACAAGCCAGTGGCAGATACCACCGCGAAAGATCCCTTCGGTAGGCGGGTTCTCAGTTCCCCTGCGGCAAGAACCTCGGTCCCCTCTCCCACACGGACCATCGACGCGCGGCTGCCCGAGGCAGCCACCGCAACCTCGGCGCCCTGGCTGGCGCTAAGGGCCAGGGGGCCCGCAAAAACGCCGACCTGGCTGCCATCCTTTAAAATCCTGTATCTGCCGTCGCTAAACTGGACTTGCCAGGTTTCGCCGGATTCAGGCCGGCCCACAACTTCACCTGACGCAGCGTTAAGCAGGAGATAAGAACCGTCAGTCTTAAAAGCAGCGCTTTCTGCATCCTTCAAAAGGGCTACACGAACGATGGGTTCACCCCTCTCCTGGGCGGCAAATCCGGAAGCCGAACAAAAGAAAAGACAGGCGATAACTACCCCTGTCATTAAGATAATCCGCTTTATCCTCAAGCAGCACCCTCCCCCAAAGTAATTCATGGATTACTTCGCTAGGAGATTGGGCTATTCCTGCAAAAAATTACTATTAAAGCCAGTATTACAAAATCTAGAATAAATAAGGCAATAAGTGCAAATTAATGAAAAATAGCCTTTATGAAGGCAGTACCTCTTACGCTATTCCACCCCGATCCCCTTGAGAAATTCCTTGTAGATTTCCCGCACGATATCGGGATTTAACAGACCTTGCAGGGTCGGAGTTTCAAAAAACCGTTTGCCGAACGTGATCCCCCGCCAGTCAAAACCAAGCAGCCTTTTGGCATCCAGCTTCAGACGGAAAATACGATCCCCCAGGACCTGGAGATCGGTCTCTGTCAGCGTCATCCCGGCCGCGTTGAGAGCCGCCCTGACGGTAGGGGGGTCGTAGATTCCCCGGGCAAAGAGACAGATACAGAGGCTGTTAAGCACGTTGCGCCACTTCTCTTCGGCAATCAGCTTGGCGGCCATCGCTTCGGGGTTTTTGCTCAATTCGGGATCTTGGTCGAAAGAATACCCGGCGTTGCAGAGGTGGGAATGCCTGGCCCCTAGGGAGTGTCCCAGCAGCGCCCCGTACCCCGTGTGGTAACCGGCCATCTCCAGTCCACCGTGCAGGCAGGCGAAATCCTCCCCTCCAAGACACCTGACGGTATGTTGCAGTCCCCTCCCCAGCAAGCGGTAAAGGTCGTTGGGCTGCTCCATCAGCCTGTCGAGAAATTCGAGATATCCCCTAACCTCTCCGAAAGCTAAGTCAGCCTGCAATTCTTCCCTGGAAATAAGTCCTCTGGCCAGGGCCTCAGTCACCCAGCCCATGATTACGCCGCTGGAGATAGCGTCAAGGCCGTACTGCTCGACCCGGTTGATCAGAGCGTAAACGTCGGCAGTGCTGGACAAGCCTAGGAAAGATCCCAGGGCGTAGATCAATTCGAAGTCGTACCCGAGGGTCTCGCTTTCGTACTCGTAACCCTCGGCGAACTCGCGGCGGTACAGGCCCACGTGAATACAGCCGACGGGACAGCCGGAACAGGAAAGCTTCCTGATCAGAGTCTCCCTGGCAAACGTTTCACCGCTAATTCTTTCCGCTTTCTCAAAGTTTCCAGAACGCAAGTTGCGGGTGGGCAGTGCTCCCAATTCATTAAGGTGAAGAACATTTTGTGCCGTTCCCAAGTCGTGGTACTTGCGCATAACGTCGGTATTTACGGCCCGCCTGTAGATGTCGTCATAGACCTTCCGGTATTCTCTGCCGTTAGGGATGGGCTGACTCTTGTCCCCAATCACTACAACGGCTTTCAAGTTCTGGCTCCCCATGACCGCTCCAAGGCCCAGACGACCGAAATGACGGAAGGTGTCGACGTTAACGCCGGCAAATGCAATCCCCTTTTCTCCCGCCGGGCCGATGCGCATTGTGCTCCGGTGCCCGCGGCCCGGTTCCCACTCGCGCAGGCGCCGCCCCGCTTCCTCTACCGACAGGCCCCATAAAGCCGCAGCATTATTGAACTGCACCCCTGCGGCAGAAATCGTGATGTAGACAGGCCGTTCACTGCGCCCGCGCACCACCACCGCGTCGTACCCGGCAAAACGCAGCGCCATAGCCAGGCGCATCCCGGCATAGCTCTCCCCCCATTCCCCGGTCAGCGGGGAGCGAAAAACGGCCACCGCCTTGGTCGCCAGGGGAAAGATGGTGGTCAAAGGGCCGATCGCCAGTACAAAGGTCCTGTCGATATCTTTGGACGTCCGGAGTTCTTCGAGAAACAGCTGGCTCGCCAGGCCGATGCCGCCCAGTTGCGCGATGAGGTCGCTACGTTCTGTGCGGCTCCACCTCTGTGCGGCAAGATCAACCTCAAGGACACTGATTATTCCCAGGCTACTCAACAGTCCCAACCCCCTTATCAGCCGGCTGTTCCTCCATCACCAGGATGTCGTGCGGGCAGTAACGGGTGCAGGAGCCGCACTGGATGCAGACGATCGCCTTGCCGGTCTCCGGGTCCATCCTGATCACGCGGGCCACGCAGGCAGCCTTGCAAGCCCCGCAGCCGTCGCACTTGGCGCGGATGTAAAGGACACCGCCGCCGGGACGGGGCTTTAATGCCCCTATCGGGCAGGCTGCGGCACAGGGCGGATCCGGACAGCCGATACAGATGTCCGCCCCTAGTTTGCTCTGCATCCCGCCCCGGGTGCGAATCTGGATCGCGCTTCGCGCGGGAGAATAGTCATTATAGACAATACGGGCGCACGCAAGCATGCAGGAGTAGCATCCTATGCAGCGATTTATGTGCCTCACTGTCAGGATTCGGTGCATTTACAACATCGCTCCCACATTAAATTCCTGGCGTAAAGTCTAGCGCCGCAACACAAGAAACAGGTTCAACAGGACCGTGAGGATGATACTGATAATAATGCCGGTTACCACCGGAAAGTAGAAGGTAAAGTTCCCCCGCTGCACGAAAATGTCGCCGGGCAGCCTGCCGACTCCCGGGATTTTTCCCACCAGGAGCATCAGCCCGCCCACGAGGACCAGCAGGAGCCCAGTGATAAGCACAAAGCGCCCCAGAGTGTTAAACACTTCCATTATCGTTCATCCCCTTTCTCCTGTAGCGTTCCGTTTCGCTGAAAACACAACCGCAGTATTGCTGGCGGTACATGCCCATCTGCTTTGAGCACGCCGTAGCGTCCTTGAACCCGGTGCGGAAATCTGCGTAATAAAACGGGATATCGAACTCTCTGCCTGCCGCCTCGCCCACTTCACGGATCAGCTCGTGTTTCTGGTACGGGCTTACCAGGAGGGTGGTCGTGAAACAGTCGAATTTGCCGCACTTGGCAACGCTGGCCGCCTGGCGCAGGCGAATGGTGTAGCAGAAACGGCAGCGCTCAGTCTCCCGGAAGGCCACCTGCCGGAAGTATTCCTCAATAGGATACTCCTTTGCGTAAATAACCGCGAGGCCGATCTTTTCAGCGTAATCTTGCAGCGTCTGTTGGCGCTTCTCGTACTCGGTGTAAGGGTGAATGTTCGGGTTAAAAAAATACCCGTGGGTTTCAAAACCTTTCTCACGAAGGCTATCCACGGGGTGGATCGCGCACGGTCCGCAGCAAATATGCAGCAATATCTTCTTCATGCCTGTCACTACCTTGATCATTACCAAAGGCTCTCTTGCTGTCTGTTTTCCGGAGGCTCCAGTTTAAGGTGACGGTAGGCGGCAATCGTCGCCACTCTCCCGCGGGGGGTGCGCACGATCAGGCCTATCTGCAACAGGTACGGCTCACACACGTCCTCCAGGGTTACAGCCTCGTCACCGGTCGCCGCCGCCAGGGTGTCCAGTCCCACCGGACCGCCGCCGAATTTTTCGATCAGCGTCCGGAGCAGGCGCCTGTCGGACCCGTCAAGCCCCAGTGTATCGACTCCCAGAAAGTCTAGCGCTTCCCGGGCGATCTCGGTGGTGATAACACCCTCTCCCCGGATCTGGGCATAATCCCGCACCCTCTTCAAAATACGATTTGCCACCCTCGGGGTGCCTCGCGACCGCCGGGCGATTTCGACCGCGCCATCCTGCTCGATCCGGGCCCCCAGGATACTCGCTCCGCGCAGGACAACCGCGGTTAACTCTTCATGGGTATAGTACTCCAGCCGCTGGATTACGCCAAACCGGTCACGCAAGGGAGAGGTTAGCATTCCGGCCCGCGTCGTCGCCCCTACAAGCGTGAACCTGGGAAGCGTGAGGCGAAGCGACCTCGCCCCCGGGCCTTTGCCAATCACAATATCCAGGGCGAAATCCTCCATCGCCGGGTAAAGGATCTCCTCGACCGAACGGCTTAGGCGGTGGACCTCATCAATAAATAAGATATCACCGGGACCGAGATTGGTCAAAATGGCGGCCAGGTCACCGGGGCGTTCGATCGCGGGCCCGGATGTAATCCTGATGTTTGAACCCAGTTCCCTGGCGATAATGTGCGCCAAGGTGGTCTTCCCCAGCCCTGGAGGTCCGGAAAGCAACACGTGGTCGAGGGACTCCTGGCGTTCCCGTGCTGCTTGAATAAAGAGTTCAAGTGCCTCCCGGACCCGGGTTTGGCCGATAAATTCCCTAAGTGAGCGGGGTCTGAGAGAGGTCTCATCCCCGTCATCCTGTCCGAGTTGTGCCGCAACAATGCGTTCCTGATCCACGCGCTCATCCCCCAATTACACTAAGCACTCAGCGCTCAGCACGCGGGTAAGAGGTTTTCCCCCATCCTGATCTGAAAGTCGGGTACTGTATGAATGCCGAATACTGAATGCCCGGCGCTATGTTACTTTTGGCCCAAAATCTTCAGGGCTGCCGTTACCAGGTCGGCCGTGCCCGCCCCTTTTACGTCCTTCTTGGCCGCGGACAGAGCCTCGGCTGCTTCCCGGAGTGTGTATCCCAGGCTTGTCAAGGCCGCCAGAGCGTCATCCATCCCGCCGGCCACCTCATCCCTTGCCTCGCTAAACGCTAGTCTCCCGGCTTTATCTTTTAACTCAACGATCATCCGCTGGGCCGTCTTCTTTCCGATACCGGGAACGGTAGCCAGCGTCACGGCGTCCTCCTGCAAAATGGCTGACCAGAAGCGCTCCGTCCCAAGGCAGCCGACCACGGCCAGGGCCAGTCTTGGGCCCACTCCTCCCACTGCCAGCAGCTTAAGGAAGGTCTCCCGTTCAGTCTCGCTTGCAAAACCGTATAACTCGAAAGCGTCTTCTTTAACCACCATGTGGGTATGAAAAGCCACCGTCGCTCCCGGCGCGGGAAGACGGTTCAGTATGTCGCCGTAAAGCTGTACTCGTAAACCCAGACCGTTGACGAGCACGGTAGCCGATTCGCCGTCGTGACCCAGTAAACGGCCTTCTACAAAGGCTATCACTTTAAGACGGACCCCCTCAAGTGGCAGTGACAGATGGCGATAGCCAGCGCATCAGCAATATCGTCAGGCTTCGGGATGGCCGGCAGGCCCAGGAGGGCTCGCACCATAAACTGTACCTGCTGCTTCGAAGCGCGCCCCGATCCCGTGATTGTGCTTTTGACCTGAAGGGGCGTATACTCAAAAACTTCGGCCCCGGCCTCGGCAACCGCCAAAAGCGCAACACCCCGGGCCTGACCGACGGTGAACGCTGTACTGGCGTTACGGCTGAAGAACAGCTGTTCAATGGCCGCTTCCCGGGGCTGATATTTATGACAGAGACTCTTCAATTCATCAAACAGGAGTTTCAGCCTTAAAGGATGGGCTAGACGAGAGGGTGTCTCGATAGCATCATAAGCCAAAACCCGATACGAGTTCCCCTGGACACTGATCACACCGTACCCGGTCAAGGCGATACCCGGATCCAGGCCCAGAATGATCAAGCTGTCTCCCTCCTCGGGAACTCCTATTCGACGGTGGGCATGCTAATCCTGCAGTTCATCCATATTTTCCAAGACAGCGTTCAGCGAGTTCTCATCGGTGAACTCGAGCGCACGGCGCACTTCGGCGCGGGCCCCTTCGTCCAGGTCTTTAAAACGCTGGGCCCGGGCAAGATTTTCACGCATTCCGGGCGGCAACTGTTCAACCAGAATCCTGGTCACCGTCAGCAGATGCTGGTCATAGCCGAGAGGGCCTTCATAAACGGCGACAAACCCCTCGCTGTCGCCAAGGTGCCGGTAGGAAGCGTGTGTTGGACAAAACCCTTGCACCTTGTGGCGCACAACGAGCTTATAGGGCAGGTCCGCAGTCAAGGCCCAGCCGTTCTCGGACCGATATTGCTTAAGGAGATCGGCCGTGCTTAAGCCAACCAGTTCAAGCGGCGCCGGTCCTCGGTGGACAATTCTTGTATCGTTGCAGACAAAAACTTCTTCCTGGACCACATAGGTGTTTCTCTTAACGGCATCGGTTGCAAGAAAGGTCTGCACGGTATCGCTTGTCGCATACACGCCGCTGCCTATGAGAACTATCCCTATGACAACAAGCATGTAACACAGGCGCTTAGACATCGTATCCCCCTAAGCATGTGCTTTCTTTTCTAACTAATTGTTTCCAAACGGGGATGGAGGAATACATATTAAAAGGACCGTCAGGCTTTTTGACGGTCCTTTTTAGCAAAATACCTTCTTTGATTTCAAAGCGCTTATTTAATCTCGGCGTTAAAATAGACTTCCTGGACGTCATCCAACTCCTCAAGTTTATCGATAAGGCGCATGACCCGTTCGGCCTCCTCTCCCTCAAGCGTGACCGAAGTCATCGGCACGTAGGTCAGCTCGCCGCTCTCGACGGGCACGCCGTGCGCACTTAAGGCATCGCGCACCTTTGCAAAGTTTTCCGGAGTGGTGACAATCTCGTACCCGTCGTCACTGCTTTCGAAATCATCAGCCCCGGCATCGAGGGCCAGGAGCATCAAGTCGTCTTCGTCCATCCCGGCTTTTTCCCGGTCGATTAGGAAAACGCCCTTTTGCTCAAACAGCCAGGAAACGCAGCCTGATTCCCCCAGGTTACCGCCGTATTTGGAGAAGACGTGCCTTAACTCGGGAACGGTACGGTTCCGGTTGTCAGTAAGGACACGGACCATAACCGCGACACCCGCAGGGGCATAGCCCTCGTACATTACTTCTTCGTAGCCGTCCCCGGCACCGCCGCCCACACCCTTCTCAATGGCGCGAAGGATGTTTTCGTTGGGCAGATTTGCCTCACGCGCCCGCTGGATAGCGGCCTTGAGCCGAAAGTTGGCATCAGGATCTCCCCCTCCCTCACGGGCGGCAACCATAATCTCCCGGGACAGGCTGGCAAAAATCTTGCCTTTCTGAGCATCCACCTTTTCCTTTTTTCTCTTGATGTTCGCCCACTTGGAATGACCAGCCATCTTTTCACCTCAAGCGGGAAAACTAAAACACCGGAGGAACAAGAGGCAACCGCCTTTTGTGCTCGCTATTCCTGATCAGTCTTTCTATAATCTCTTTAACCGGTTGATCAGCTTCCCCAGTAAGCAGGTAATGATCCAGTTGGTCATACGTTACGCCTAGCTCGACCTCGTCGTTGTGCCCGTACCACAGTCCTGCGGAAGGCGCCCTATCGATAACCTTGCGGGGAACACCCAGCTCTTCTGCCAGGGCCCGGACATCCTTTTTAACCAGATTGGCAAGCGGAAGCAAGTCGGCGCCCCCGTCGCCGTACTTGGTGAAATGCCCGACCATTATTTCGGCTCTGTTGCTGGTGCCCACGACAAGGGATTTGCGCCGGGCGGCATAGAAGTACAGAACAGTCATCCTGAGCCGGGGTTTGATATTGACCACAGGAAGATCTTGTTTTGTGGGATCGTAATCCTCGACATTGAGAACGTTAAGGAACTGCCTGAAAACCTCATCCAGGCAGACGGTCTTGTAGGGGATTCCAAAGCATTCGGCGACAAGCCTGCCGTCTTTTTCGTCCTCGGGGTCGCTGTAGCAGGGCATGATCACGCCAAGGGTATGCTGCGGCCTAACCCGTTTACAAAGCCCGGCAACAACCGCCGAATCGATACCTCCGCTCAGCCCGACAACAAAACCCTCCGCTCCCGCTTTTCTGCTCTGTTCGTCCAGCCAACTCGCAAGTTTTTCAGCTAAATGGTTGTCAGCCACTGGGCTACCCCCTACAGGTTCCTATAGTACCCCATAGCTATATTAGCACGACTAGGGCTTTGCGTAAACACTGCCCTGGGATGCCGCTGAAAACTAGGCCTTGCATCACACCCCTTCCGTACCCCCGCTAGCCATTACCGCCTGGCATACCCCTGTGCCGGCCTGCTTTGTCCGGGTTTGCCGAGAGCAGGCTGTCCAGGGAAAGTTCGAGCCGGGCCGCCAGCCGCTGCAGGGTACGGTAGGAACCGAAGGCTCTTCCCCGCTCGATGTCCGAGATGTACTGGGGCGTAAGGCCGACCGCACGGGCGAGCCTGGTCTGGCTCAAACCCCTGGCCAGCCTGGCTTGACGGACCATTGTTCCCAATTGGTTCATTTTCTCTCCACCTCCCGTTTCAGTGTACCACTGTACCCTGACCGGAGGCTGTCACTGTCTATAACAGTCATTTGTCGGTCCATGAAAAAGACAAGCTTCCACCTGCTGGCATAATCATCCCCGCTGTTGTCAAGAACAGAACGCAAGCATATCCAGGTTTTTACTTCAGAGGAAGGACATAAAGATACCCGTCAAGAATTTGATACTAGGAGACCGCTGAAAAACTGCGCCTGGCTTTGTCAGGCTCGCCGCCCGGTGCTCACGTACGACCCAGTACGCTCCGCGCCGGCCGGCTTCGCCTTCCGCGCCATGCTTGCTTTTGAGCGGTCTCAGGGTAACTTCCAAAGCACGGTCGTACCCTGAAAGACGCCTGTGCCAAAACCAGTGTCTTGGATTTTTGCAGCACTCTTATAGGCAATGCTGGGAAGGGTTTACCCTAAAATTTCGAGGCTTATTAGAAGCCTTCCAAAGAGGGGTTTACAGTGAAAAACAGCCGTGTTCTGGTGATTGGTCACCGTTCTCCTGACAGCGATTCGGTGTGTGCGGCGATTGGGTACGCATATTTTAAAAACCTGCTGGATGAGGCACACCTCTACGTCCCTTGCGCGGCTGGACCGTTGAATCAGGAAACGGCTTTCATCTTGGAAAGGTTCGGCCTTGAACCCCCCATGCGGATAGACAGCGTAGCGGCTACCGTAGCCGATATGGACCTCAGCAAACCTATCTCTGTTTCGCCCGAGGACTCGCTCCTGAACGTAGCACACCTGATAAGAAACAGGAACATCCGCAGTCTCCCGGTGGTCGACACCGACAACAGGCTGCTGGGAATAGTGCACTCCTTGGACCTGGCACTGTTCTTTGCGGAAAGGATTGAGATAGAGGGCCTGTTTGTAAGCCCGGTGCAGTTGAGCCTGCTTGTCTCGGCTCTGCAAGGAAAAATTCTTGCCAACACGGGGAAGGTATCCGCCCTCTCAGGCGATGTCTTCGTCGCCGCTTCCCGGAGGGAAACCACACTCAAAAGGGCTAAACCGGGAGACATCGCTATTTTGGGAGACCGGTCGGACGTTCAGATCGACATGATCAAAGCCGGATGCTCCGCTTTGATTATCACCGGCGACCATCCGGTCAGCGAGGATGTCCTGGAGCTTGCCAGGCAAGAGCGCGTCCTGGTGATCAGTTCGCCATATCGCACCCTGAGCACGGCCAAGTTGATGATACTCTGCCTGCCCGCTTCGACCATAATGTCCCGAAGGATTCCCACGGTCAGACTCAGGACCCCCATAACAAAGGTTAAGGAATTGGTGCTCGAGTCAGAGTGCCGCTGCACCATGGTCCTTGATGAAGACGACCGCTTAATCGGCATCATCACCCGGAGCGACTTGCTCGATCCCATTCAAAAACGCGTGATCCTGGTGGATCACAACGAGATTTCCCAGGCTGTGCCGGACATCGAACAGGCTGATATCCTGGAGATCATCGACCATCACCGGCTGGGCGACATCTCCACCATCAAACCGATTCATGTCCACAATGAACCGGTCGGGAGCACCTGCACTATTGTGGCCTACCAGTTGTGCCTGCACCAGATGGAGATAGCTCCTGAGATTGCCGGTGCTCTCCTTGCGGGGATATTGTCGGACACCCTGCTCCTTACACTTTCCACCACCACGGAAAAGGATTATGAGATGGCTCACCGCCTGGGCGCCGTAACCGGACTTAACCTGGCGGAGTTCGGGAAGGAACTCTTATCAGTGAGCATAACTACCAAGGAGACATCCGCACGGGAAATCGTCACGCAGGATTTTAAGGAGTACTTACTGGCGAACAAGAAGATCGGGGTTAACCAAATCATGGTCCTGGATGAAGCGGAGATCGCCAGCCGGGAAGAAGAAATCAGAACTGAGATGCGGCAGCTTTGCCGGAGCAGCGGCTATGACCTAGTCGTCCTCCTTATCACTAACCCGCTTTCGAAGAAGGGGGAAGAAATCTGGGTCGAAGGAGAGAGAGAAATCGTGGAGAAAGCCTTCGGCGTGAAATGCGAAAGGGGCAAATGCTTCGTACCCCAAGTTATGTCGCGGAAGAAGGACTTCATCCCGCGGATCGGGATGGCCCTTCGCCAGCACGGGATTAAATAAAATTTTGCATTCCCTGCGATGCCCAGGGGGGAGCGTTCCAAAGCAAGCGCGGAAGGCGCGCCGGACGGTGCTAATTCGGCTGTGAGCATTGGGCATTGCGATTGCTTAGTCCGTATATAAATGCGTCGGCTTCAGCCGACGCTTCCTCTTTTTCCAATACCCAACGCCGATAGGAAAAAGCCCTGTCGCGTGACAGGGCGGCATTCCCGGACGGGAATGCC
>DAIRSE010000006.1:0-90969 GCA_036804525.1 Bacillota bacterium
GCATAAGACCACCTTCCGAGACCAGGCGGGGAACCTCTCAGTAAGATATTTCGCTAGCACTATAGAATTTCCTGCACCTGCCTTCGACAATTTTTGGGCACGAAATAAGGTGCTATTTCAAGCAATCTAATGAACAAGCGCCTTTTCGACTCACCGAGAAAACCATGCGGAGCCGCTTATCTTTCGACGCCCAGGCGTACGGGAAACGGTTTGGGCACGAACAGTGCTTCGAACATAGCTACGGCATAACGGTCGGTCATTCCCGCAACGTAGTCGCACACCACCGTGAGCTCTCCGACCTCATCGACACGTTTGCGGTATTCCTCCGGGATACGCTCCACGTGCTTGGAAAAGTACCGGTAGAGGCTCTGCACCACGTGTTTGGCTTTGCCCTCCTCGCGCTTGGCGTCTGAGCTGAGATAGACATTGGCAAAAAGGTAGTTGCGCAGATCGTCCATAGCCTTCTGGATCTCCAGGCTCATCCTGATCACGGGCTGGTCCCAGCTCTGCTCAATCAGGTCCCTGACCATCCTGTCGATCCGCTGGCGGTGCACCGCTCCTAAAACGGCGATGCATTCTTGGGGCAACTGTTCCAGGGTCAGGATGCCGCTGCGCAGGGCGTCGTCGATGTCGTGATTAATATAAGCTATACGGTCGGCGATACGGACGATCTGGCCTTCCAGCGTCGCCGGCAGATCGGGTCCCGTGTGGGTCCTGATGCCGTCGCGGACCTCCCAGGTCAGGTTCAGGCCGCCCTGCCCTTCAAGCAAGTCGACGACCCGCAAGCTCTGCTCGTTGTGATTAAACCCGCCGGGGTGTATCTCGCGCAAGGCGTACTCGCCCGTATGGCCGAAAGGCGTATGCCCCAGGTCGTGCCCCAAAGCGATGGCCTCCGTCAAGTCTTCGTTGAGGCGCAGGGCCCGGGCTATGGTACGGGCGATCTGGGCAACCTCAAGCGTATGGGTCAGGCGCGTGCGGTAGTGGTCGCCCTCCGGGATGATGAAAACCTGGGTTTTGTGCTTAAGCCGCCTGAAACTTTTGGAATGGATAATCCGATCCCGGTCACGCTGGAACGCCGTGCGTACCGTACACTCCTCTTCCGGGCGCAGTCGCCCCTTCGTAGCAGTGCTGCGCGAAGCATACCTGGAAAGGTGTTGCTCCATTGCTTCGGTCCACCCGCGAAAGTCAGGCATGTTCCCACCCTTACACGTGAGATAATAAACCCCGGCGGAGCGATGATCCAACCGGGGTAGCTCCTGTTTTATCCCTGGGCAGGGCGTCCCTTGCGCAGGGACTCCGTAGCCCGGGCCACCTCTACCACCCGGTGAACCAGTATGCGCACCCTCTTAAAGACCTCGGCGTCATCTTTAGCCGGTTGCTGAGCACAAGCCCCGAAGTGGCCGGCGTCCGCCGAAACGTGCCCGTCGCCGACCAGAATCATTCCCTGGACCAACAGCATGTCGTGCAGGGTCCTCATCGTTGCTTCCTGACCGCCGAAACGCGCCCCGCCCACGGAAACGGCCGCTCCTACTACGTTGACGAGGGCTAACTCGGAACGCAGTTTGCGGGTCTTATCCCAAAAGGCTTTCAGCGGCCCGGAAACAGTCCCGAAGTAGACCGGGCTCCCCATGATGATGGCATCCGCCCGCCGGAGCTGGTTGAACATATCTTCCAAAGCAGTCCCCTGGTAACAGCTAGCCTTGCACGGCGAAGAACAGTGCACGCAAAAAGGCATCCTGGCGGCCCCTACACCTTCCGCTGCTTGCAAGAGAAGGGTGTCTGCGCCGAGGGTTTTTGCCTCGACGAGCGCCGCCCCGAGAATTTCTGCTGTATTCCCGTTCTTGCGGGGGCTCCCGTTAAGCCCGACGATAAACATAGCTCAACACAACTCCCCAAGAGTAAAACCGTAAAACCGCCCCTAGAAACCGTGGAAGAATCTCGCCCTAAAGCATACGCCGGCCCTCTAGAAAAATTGACACGTACTCGAAACTATGCCAGAACGACTTTGGAAAGAACACTGTATACAGGACCGCGCGGCGTGAGAACACTGCGCATCAAATCAACCGACGAGACTGCGAACGGCGCCGCATCGTCCATCCCAACCCTTTCGCCCGGCAAGTGCACCTTGTGCCCCTCCCGTACCCGGCCGAGGGTCAGGTGCGGCTTGAAACCTCTTGTTTCCCGGGGAAAACCTGCCGGCACAAGGGCGTCTTCGACCCTGTCCCAGACCCTGCGCAGCGCCTCCAGGTCGCCCCCGACCCCAACCCAAATCACACGGGGAGGCCTGCCGAAAGTGCCTGTCCCCTGCAGCAACAGCTCAAAAGGCTCCAGGCCGGCTAAGCTTTCCCGGACCTTAAGGGTGATATCGGGTACCAGGACATCCTGCACCTCTCCCAGAAATTTCACGGTCAGGTGCAGGTTTTCCTGCTCTACCCATTTGACCCCCGGGCAAAATTTCGCCAGTTCTTTCTGGAGGCTGCCCAACCGGCTCTTGAGTGTCTCCGGCAGGTTGACGGCCCAAAACAGCCGCATCGTCTCGCCCAAAAGTATAACCTCCTAACAAGCCGAGGGGAGAAGAAACGCGCCCCGTAGGCGCGCCAACCGACTCAATGTCCAGTGCTTCAATGTGCTATGGTTCGAGCCTGTGCCGTTCGCCCTTCCAGAAAATCTCGAGCACCTTGCTGGCCGTTTCCTCAACAGCCTTGTTGGTGACGTCAATCACCGAGCACCCGGCACGCTGGAAGATTTGCTTGGCGTAGTCCAGCTCGCGCAGAATGCGCTCAGTGTTGGCATAATCGGCCTCAGCGGGCAGTCCCAGTGTTTTCAGGCGTTCCTGGCGTATCTGCAGCAGTTGTTCGGGTTTGACGGTAAGCCCGACCAGCCGGTGCGGGGGCAGTTTAAAGATTTCTTCCGGCGGAGCAACCTCGGGGACAAGCGGAACGTTGGCCGCCTTGATCCGCTTGTGGGCAAGGTACATGCAAAGAGGGGTCTTGCCGGTGCGCGAAACTCCCAGGATCACCAGGTCGGCCTGGCTGATGCCCCGCGGATCCTTGCCGTCGTCATACTTAACGGCGAACTCGATGGCCTCGACACGCCGGAAGTACTCCTCATCGACCTTGCGCATCAAGCCCGGTTCCAGCTTGGGCATATCGTGGGAAACTTTAGCCAGCGCTTCGACAACCGGGCTCATGATATCGACAGCCGGAAGGTTATAGCGCGCCGCTTCCCGTATCAGTATATCGCGGAGCTCCGGGATGATCAGGGTAAAGACGATCACGCTGGGAAAGCCGCTGGCTTCCTCGAGAATTTCAGGGATCTCCTCCGGATGGGTGACATAAGGCACGCGTCTGATCTCCACATGCCCGCCGTTGAACTGGCTGGCCGCAGCCCTGGCCACCAATTCGGCTGTCTCCCCTACCGAATCGGAGACGATATAGATGATCGGGCGGATATCGCTAGTAACCTTGAACGCCTCCTTACCGGGAAACCCTAATTTCTGTCGACATTCCTGTATTTAATCGCCTTCGCCAAGTTCAACAAACAGGCGGGCGATATTGGTCTTGGAAAGGCGGCCCACTACCTCATACCGTAAGGCCCCTCCGGGCCCCTGAACCGGCTTGACGACAGGAAGGGCGTCGACTTCGTGGCTTACCAGCCTCTTGGCCGCCTGCCAGACCGTTTCGTCCGGGTCAGCCATCGCCACGTTCGGCATCCGCGTCATCACCACGCCGATCGGGAGCTTATGAAGGTCCTGACCACCGACGCAGACTTTAAGCAGGTCCTTGCGTGAAACGACACCCTGGAGGTGACCCTGTTCGTTCACAACAAAGAGGGTACCGACGTCCTCCAAGAACATCGTGATGATCGCCGAATGGGTTGACGTGTCGTCACGAACGACAACGGGAACCGATTTTATATCCCCTACCTTGACCCTGCGCAGGCGCTGGGCGACGATACGGTTCGGCGACTTGCCGCTGAAGTAGTAACCGACCCGGGGGCGGGCCTCGAGGAGACCGGCCATGGTTAGGATCGCCAGGTCAGGGCGTAGCGTGGCCCTGGTAAGCTTGAGCTGTTCGGCAATCTGCTCGCTGGTTATCGGGCCTTGGGCCTTGACGATTTCAAGGATTAATTCCTGGCGCTTGGTGAGGTCCAAATGCCACCACCTCCCCCGGAAGCTATAGTGTTATACTATTTGCTCCGTGCAGGCCAATACTGCTGTAATATACTATCCCCGGGGAGCCTTTCCCTGCCCGAAACCGGACATTTTATCATATCACTGGGTGAGTACCAGTCACTGGGTGAGTACCAGCCTGGACAGGTCCGCCACAGGCCGGACCAGTCCGGCAATGCCGTTCAGCAGAGCCAATCTGTTCCGGCGTACCGCCTCGTCCTCTACCATGACCAGAACGGCATCAAAGAAGTTGTCCACGGGGTGACGCAGCGCGGCAAGGGCACGCAGGCCGTTAAGGTAGTGTCCCCGGGCAAACAAGGGCAGGACTTCCTCCCGAACCCGCAGGTAGGCCTCGAACAGCTGCCTCTCAGCCGGATCAACGAAAAGGGTGGGGTCTACATCCGACTCTGTCGCGTGTTTGGCCAGGTTGCCCGCTCGTGTAAGGGCCGTATGCACGTCGGCAAAAACCCGCCCGTCCTCGCGCAGAAGCGCCACGGCCTGAACCCTAAGCCAGGCGTCGAGGACATCGTCAAAGGGCACGGCCAGGACCGCATCGAGAACATCGTAAGCAAACCCTTTTTCGGTCAAGATACCGCGAAGCCGCTGTTTGACGAAGTCATTAAGCGCCTCGGTCATCTCCCCTACCGCAACCTTCAAGCGCTCGCCGTAAAGCGCGTAAGCCCTGGCAAAAAGACTGTTCAAGGATAAGCGGCGGCCCTGTTCGAGAAGGATGTGGCACATACCCAGAGCCTGGCGTCGTAAGGCATAGGGGTCCTGGGAACCGGTGGGCTGGATACCCCGTCCAAAGCAACCAACCAGGTTGTCGGCCCGTTCGGCCAGGCTGAGAACGATGCCTGCCAGAGTGGCCGGAAAGTCGTCACCAGCAAAACGCGGCAGGTAATGTTCGTAGATCGCTTCGGCTACCACAGGGTCCTCTCCCGAGCGCAGGGCATACTCGCGTCCCATAATTCCCTGGAGTTCGGGAAACTCGTAGACCATGCTGGTAACCAGGTCGGCCTTGCACAAAAGCGCCGCGCGCGAGGCAAAAGCACGGTCAGCCGCCGGGAGATCAAGGGTCTCTGACAAATATTCAGCCAGTGCCTTAAGCCGTTCGGCCTTGTCGTAAACCGAACCCAGTTCTTCCTGGAAAACGATCTTCTTCAAGCCTTCAACTTTGTCGGCAAGCGGGGTTGACAGGTCTTCACGGAAGAAAAACTCGGCGTCGGCCAGACGGGCGCGCAAGACCTTTTCATTTCCCGCCCTTACAGTGTCAAGATATTCAGGCCTGCCATTGTGCACGCCAACAAATTTATTCAACAGCTTCCCGTTGGGTCCGTAAACCGGGAAGTAGCGCTGGTGCTCGCGCATCGGGGTGACCAGCACGGGTTCCGGCAGCTGCAGGTAGCTCTCGGGGAAGCTGCCCACAAAAGCGGTGGGGTATTCCAGGAGATTGGTCACCTCTTCAAGCAAGTCCTCGTCTTCGCCCGCTTCCCCCCCGGCAAGCTGCGCCGCACGCCGGACCTGGTCCCAGACCTCACGTTGTCGCTCGTCCTGGTTGACAATAACGCCGGCATTGCGCAAGACCGGGAAATAATCGCTCGCCTGCTCCAGACGATGCGGCCCCGGGTTGAGGAAACGGTGCCCGAACGTCCGGCGTCCCGCTTCTACGCCGGCGAGGCTGAAGGGGATAACTTCACCGCCGAACAGGGCAACCAGCCAGCGAATCGGCCGGGCAAACTTCAACTCTTCGTCACCCCACCGCATCGGCTTCGGGAACGAAAGGCCGGTAATCAGGACGGGACAGATTTCGGCCAAAACTTGAGCGGCAGGACGCCCGATTTCCCGGCGGACGGCAAAGACGTATTCGACCTTGCCAACCGTCCGGGTGACCAGTTCCGAAACTTCAACGCCCTGGCTTCGGGCAAAGCCTTCGGCCGCCTTGGTAGGCTGGCCCTGGATGTCGTAGGCCGCCTTGGCCGGAGGACCTTTGACCTCCTTCTCCATGGAAGCCTGTTCCTCGGCCAGATCCCGCACGTAAAGCACGAGCCGCCGCGGCGTCCCGTAAGTGTCCACCGTGCCGTAGGCCAAGCGGTATTCTTTGAAGAAACTTTGGGCCAGGCTACCCAGTTCTTCGAGGGCGGGTTTCAGGAACCGTGCAGGCAGCTCTTCGATGCCGATTTCCAGTAAAAAATCGCGCGCCATCGTTACACCTCCCTCTTCAGTAACGGGTAACCCATTTCCTCGCGCTGTTTGACGTAAGCCCGCGCACAACCGCGCGCCAGGGCCCGCACCCGGGCGATGAAGCCGGTGCGCTCGGTGACGCTGATAGCACCCCGGGCATCAAGCAGGTTAAAGGTGTGCGAGCACTTGAGGACGTAGTCGTAGGCGGGAAGGACAAATCCCTTCTCCAAAATTCGCAGGGCCTCGCGCTCGTACATGTCAAAGAGGTCGAAGAGCATGTCGGTGTCGGCAAGCTCAAAGTTGTAGTGGGAGTGTTCAACCTCGCCCTGGTGGTGCACGTCCCCGTAAGTTATCCCGGGGATCCACACGATGTCAAAAACGCTGTCTTTATCCTGAAGATAGAGAGCCAGCCTTTCCAGCCCGTAGGTGATCTCCACCGAGACCGGCTTGCAGTCAATGCCCCCGCACTGCTGGAAGTAGGTGAACTGGGTAATTTCCATCCCGTCCAGCCAGACTTCCCAGCCCAGGCCCCACGCGCCCAGCGTAGGGGATTCCCAGTTGTCCTCGACAAACCGGACGTCGTGCTCTTCCGGTATGATGCCGATCGCCCTAAGGCTTTCCAGGTAGAGGTCGATGATGTTGTCCGGAGAGGGTTTAACGATCACCTGATACTGGTAGTAATGCTGGAGGCGGTTGGGGTTCTCGCCGTAACGGCCGTCGGTCGGCCGGCGGGAAGGCTCCACGTAGGCTACTTTCCACGGTTCCGGCCCCAGCGCCCGCAGGAAGGTAGCGGGATTCATCGTCCCTGCGCCTTTCTCGATATCGTAGGGCTGCTGGATCAGGCATCCCTGGTCGGACCAGAACCTGTTAAGCGTCATGATCAGGTCCTGAAAAGTCATCATGCTCGTCACCTCTTTCTGCAACACTCCTGCCCCGGCGCACAGGCAAAGTGAAAACCCCCCGCCCTAACCCTTGCGTGGAGAGACGGGAGGTTTTTTCGGCAATTTTCTATACAAGTACCAGATATGGATCGTAAAGTCAATACTGAATAGCTGAATGGGCTGCGGGCTCGCCCTTGTCAGCGGTTGTATGTGCTGCAGGCTCACCATCGTCGATTTCCAGGGTATAGTTCTTGGTCATCGCGGTGAGCAGACCAACCAGCCCGAGGACGGCCAGTTCACTGGAAGCCAGAGCGCCCAGGAGGCCCGCGGCTCCTACAACTGCCGGGATCTCCACAACCGTTTTGTCGCCTTTCTTAACACGCAGCCGGCTCCTGCCGCCGCGTCTGGCCCATTCCTTGATCTGGGTGATCATCTCGTCCTTGGTCTGACCGTATTTCTCTTCGGCGCGGATCAAAGCCTTGACAACGTCGCCCCCAGCCTCATCAAGAGCCTCCTTGGCTTCCCGGTAGCCGATGCCTAAACGCGCTCGCAGAACATCTATCTTCTCGAGCTCGGTCATCTTCATCCCCCTTGTTTTTGTACTTGGACTTATCATTCCCCTATCTGGCGCAAAAATCCCAGGGAACGGGGCTCGCGCTCCAGTGTGAAACTGAGATAAGAATGAAGGAGCGCGCCAAGTTCATCGAGCATACCAGCTGAGACCTTGACCGAGCCGAGACGCTCAAGCGGCCATTCCGTCAGTGAGCTAAGCAAGCGTATCGTCCCGGGGCTGCAAGAGAAACCATCGGGATCCTGGCTTCGGCAATGCGGGCAGAGCACCCCGCCGAGCCTCAGGCTGAAAAAGGCAGCGGCTGATAACGGCTGACCGCAGTGCGCGCAGGCCTCCAGAAGGGGCCGGAACCCGGTCAGGGCCAGCAATTTGGCCGTGAAGGCGAGCGTAAGCGGACGGCGTTCTTGTTTCGAAAGCAGCCGCAGGTAAAGCAGGAGCAGGTCATAAACGCCGGGGTTGGGCTGTCCCTCGGGGCAGAGCAGTTCCACCAGTTCGCAGGCGCTGGCGGCATAGGATAGCAAAGTCAGGTCGCCGTGGAGTCCGGAAAAGGCCATCACTTCTTCAGCCTGGCGCACAACATCCATCTCCTGGCCTGCTTCCAGGAGCAGGCTGGCCACGGTGAACGGCTGCACGGCTCCCCGTTTCTTGCTCTGGGGTTTGGCCGCTCCGTAGGCAACGGCTTTTATTTTACCGCGTTCATATGTGAAAAGGGTGAGCAGCCTGTCCGCCTCGCGCATCACCCTGCTGCGGAGGACAATCCCGCGAATCCGGTAAGACTTCACGGACGTGGACAACCTTTCTTTTATCAAGGTAAGGGGTTAGAATTAAAACACAGGGGATTACGGCCCTGTAAACACTTAAAAGGAGCATTTCGATGCGTATTATCGTGGCCATATCCGGAGCTTCCGGGGCTGTATACGGCATCAGTATTCTTAAAGAACTCTCGGCCCGTAGCGTCGAGACCCACCTTGTGCTCTCAGCCGCCGCACGCTATATCATTGCCCAGGAAACAGCCTCGACCGTCGGCCAGGTAACCAGTCTGGCAACCAGGACGTACGACGAAAACGACTTTACGGCCCCCATCGCCAGCGGCTCTTTTCCATGCCAGGCCATGGTCGTCGCCCCGTGCAGCATGAAGACGCTGGCGGGAATTGCCTCGGGGTACGCCGAGAACCTCATCCTGCGCGCCGCCGATGTGACGATCAAGGAGCGGAGGCGGCTGATCCTTGTAACCCGGGAAACGCCCCTTTCCCCTATCCACCTCGAAAACATGCTCAAGCTGGCAAGGCTGGGCGTGGTCATTATGCCGCCGGTGCCCGCCTTCTATACCCGTCCCGCGACAATCGACGACATCGTGCGTCAGACGACGGGGCGGCTTCTGGACTTACTAGGCCTGGACAACGACCTCACCCAGCGCTGGGGCCAAAATTAAAAAACTTGAAGGGATTCGGTGATGGCGAATCCCTTCTTAAACCTCTAACAGCTAACAGCTAACAGCTAACAGCCGGCACTTACAGCATCCGACGCGCCCCAAGGTACCGGGGACCGTACCAGGAGTCGGACATCGAGGTGTAAGTGATACCCTTGCTTGAGGAAGCGTGGATGAACTGCCCGTCGCCGGTATAGATTCCAACGTGGCTGGCGCCCTTGGAGTACGTGGTGAAAAAGACCAGGTCTCCCGGCTGCAATTCGTCGCTGCTTACGGAAACCCCCTGCTTGAACTGTTCATACGAGCTGTGGGAGAGGCTGATACCAAACTGTTTAAACACGTAGGACGTAAACCCCGAGCAATCAAAACCGTCCGGCCCTGACGAGCCCCACACGTAAGGCTTGCCGAGCTGGGCGTGAGCCACGTCGAGGATGTCGCGGGCAACACCGTCACCCGAACGGCTGACAGGCGCCGGGGGCAGGGTCGACAGGTTTTTCGGCCGGGCCGCCTGGCTTTGGTAGTCTGCCGCACGCGGAATGGACAGCCTCTGCCCGATCTGGAGGCGGTCACTGGCAAGCCTGTTGGCCGACATAATCGCCGAGACGCTGGTGTTGTATTTCTGCGCGATCTGCCACAAGGTATCGCCGGCCTTAACGACGTGAACTGTCGACGCTGAACGGCTTGGAGGAGCGCCAGGAGATCCGGTACCCGTGCCGGGGATGACCAGCACCTGGCCGATACTGAGCAACTCACCCTGAAGACTGTTTATGGCCTTAAGCTGGCTGACGCTGACGCCATACTTATTGCTGATCCCCCAAAGGGTATCGCCGGCCTTAACGGTATATTTCACGGCGGCCAGGGCGGGAACCCCGCTCCCAAAGGCAAGCCCCGCCACCCACAGGGCTCCGGAGCAAGAAAGGATCGCGGCGGAACGAAGGACAAGCTGCCGTAAACTATGGCGGGATGACCGGTTTCGCGCTGCTGTCAACATTCTCACCTTCTTCCAGTGCAATGCTACTCGTATTCGTCAGCGCATACCAGTAATCCTCTTTCTTAACCAAATTATGCATAAAAATAGAACCCCGTTCCCGAGTGACTGGAAACGGGGTTCTATGCCGTAAGTCGTAAGTCCTAAGCCGTAGGGGTAAAAGGAATTCGCGAAGCCAATCCTGTCAAGTACCGACTACCGACGTCTGACAACTAACGACCTACTCGACATAGACTCTCGGGACGCGCGCGGTCACGGCGCACAAAACCTCATAGGTGATCGTGCCGATTTTTTCGGCCACTTCCTCGACAGGTAAGACAGCATCTCCCTGCCGGCCGTACATGACGACCTCGTCGCCCACCTGGACGCCGGGGATATGTCCAACGTCAACGATGATCTGGTCCATGCAGACCCTCCCCACGACCGGCGCTCTTTGGCCGCGAATGAGGACCTCGCCCTTGTTCGAAAGCAAGCGCGTGTAGCCGTCAGCGTAACCGATCGGGATCGTTGCCAGTGTCGTCGGTGCGGGAGTCACGTACGTGCAGCCGTAGCTCACAAACGTTCCTGCCGGAACATTCTTAACCATCCCCACGCGGCTCTTCAGACTCATCGCCGGCTGGAGATCCACCCTCGTTTTGTTAACGTACTTTGAAGGGTACAGGCCGTAGAGCATGAGTCCGACCCTTACCAGGTTCATATGGCTCTCTGGAAGATCGATGGTTGCAGCACTGTTGGCCACGTGCAGATAAGGGATATCGATTCCGTCCTGTCCCAGGTGGCAGGTCAGTTCGACAAAAGCGTCAAACTGCCGCCTGGTGTAAGTCTTATCGGCTGCATCGGCAGCGGCGAAATGGGTAAATAAGCCGTCGACTTCGATACTGGGCAACTCTGTGATCTCCAGGATCCTCGCATATATGTCGCGCTCCAAGAGAAAGCCCAGGCGCCCCATCCCTGTATCTACCTTGAGGTGAACTTTGGCTGTCTGCCCCCTTTCCCCCGCAGCCTCGGACAACATCCTGGCCAGCTCGAAATCGTAAATGGTCTGGGTGATGTTGTAGTCCAGGAGGTAAGGGTATTGTTCAGGGGGCGTGTATCCCAGAACCAGAATCGGCAGCGAAAGGCCCGCCCGGCGCAATTCCACCGCTTCGCTCGCGCGCGCCACCCCCAGCCAGTCGGCCCCTTTACCGGCAAAAACCCGGGCTGCGGGAACCAGGCCGTGGCCGTACGCGTTAGCCTTGACTACGGCCATGATCTCGGTCTGGGGGCCGACAAGCCGCCTGACTTCGGAAAGGTTGTGTTCCAGCGCGGAGACGCTGATCTCAGCCCAGGTTGGTTCGACCGACACGGGCGTTACACCTCCATTGTCTCGGATTCAAGTTGTTTCAATACTTCGGGCAGCATGCGGATAATATCCCCGGCGATCAACCCCCGCTGTCCTTTATCCCTGCAAGCTGCGTCACCGGCTGTCCCGTGCACAAAAACACCGGCAGCGGCGGCGTGAAGGGGATCAAGACCCTGGGCGAGCAGCCCGGCGATAACACCGGTCAGGACGTCGCCGCTCCCCCCCGTAGCCATGCCCGGATTACCGCTCGGGTTGATAAAGGTCCCGGCTGCTCCGGCAGCGATGGTACGCGCGCCTTTCAATACGGTCACGCAATCCCAGTCGCGGGCAGTTTGCTCGGCAATCGCCAGCCGCTCGGACTGCACCTTTTGGGCCGAGGTTCCCAGCAGGCGGGCCATTTCCCCGGAGTGCGGCGTAATGACAAGAGGTCCCCGGGCGTATTTAAGCCGTTCGGCTGTACCCGCAAAGGCGTTCAGCCCATCGGCGTCAAGAACACAGGGAACGGTGCTGTTAAGCACCACTTCCCGCGCCAGTTCCTGTGTCTCCGGATGGGTTGAAAGTCCCGGGCCAAGAGCCACCGTGCTGCACCTCGCCGCCCGGTCGAGCAGCTGTTCCTTGGCCGCAAAGGCCAGTGTACCGTCCGGGGTCTCGGGAAGTGGCAGCGTCATCGCCTCGACGACGCGGGAGGCAACCACCGGCTGCTGGCTTTCGGGGAGAGCAATAGTCACCAGTCCGGCTCCGGCGCGGAGCGCGGCCTTGCCGGCCAAGCAAGCGGCACCGGTCATCCCGCGTGATCCGGCGACAACAAGGACATGGCCGAATTGCCCCTTGTGGGCGTCGGCTGCACGGGGATTAAGCCACTGCCTAACCAGACGGCGGGTGAGCAGGAAACGCGTTCCCCCGTCAGATAAAAGGTCGGGCGGCAGTGAAATCCCAGCTACCTGTACCTCACCCGCAAAAGAAGCGCCGGGATCAAGAACCAACCCCGGTTTCGGCAGGCCAAAGGTTACCGTCCTGGTGGCCCTGACGCACAAGCCGTTAACCTTCCCGGTGTCAGCCTCTACACCCGAAGGGATGTCTACCGCCAACACCGGTTTACCGCTTTCATTGATCAGTTCGACCGTACGGCGGACTTTATCTTTCAAGGCCCCGCGGAAGCCGGTACCGTAAATGGCATCAACAATCAGGTCGGACTGCATTAAGGCCAGCTGCAGCACCTGCATCCCGTTGCGATCTTGCAAGTCGTAAACCTTCTGCCCCAGGCGCAGCCAGATATCAAAATTGACACGGGCGTCACCGATCATCGAATCAGGGTCGGCAACCATCACCACTTTGACCTTTGCGCCGGCCAGATACAGATGACGTGCCGCAACAAAGCCGTCCCCGCCGTTATTGCCCCTCCCGGCAACAACCAGCACAACTTTGCCCTGCGGGAACCGGAGCATGTCCAGGGCCGCGCGACAAACAGCAATGCCGGCGTTTTCCATCAGGATAATGCTGGGGATGCCATAAGCCTGGCTGGCCTTATGGTCAATGCTTTTCATTTCGGCAGCGGTGACTACCCGCAAGACAGAACCCTCCTAATCCCTCACCGCTACAGCAAAGGCGACGGCATGTTGGCCCTCGTGAGAGAGAGAAAGCAAAACACGTCCGATTCCCCGGCGAGACGCGATATCGGCGGCCCGGCCCGACAGGCGTACCTCGGGGTTGCCTCCCGGCCCCGCGGCAATCTCAACGTCCTGCCAGCTGCACCCTGCAAGCCCCGTGCCTAGTGCCTTAAGCACCGCTTCCTTGCCGGCAAACCGCGCGGCAAAGCATCGTTCGGAAGTCCTGCGCGCCAGGCAATAATCCCTCTCGGCTGGGGTAAAAACGCGCAGGAGAAAGCGGCCGCCCGAACGCCTTATCGCGGAGGCGATGCGGGGGACAGACACGATATCAGTTCCAACGTCGTAAATCAACTGCATTTCCCTTCTTGGTGACTTAGAGGTACGTTACAAAACTTTAAAGAACCGGATGCTGTTCACCTTAGAGGCCGTTCAAAAACGAGCATTAAAATCCAAGTATTTGCCTGAGCTTTTTGGCCTGTGTCCTGCTGAGCGGGACTTCCGACCTCTCCTTGTCTTCAACAACCAGCGTATACGTCCCGTTGAAGAACGGGATGATTTCCTTGACTTTCCGCAGATTGACAAGACAGCAGCGGTGGGTCCTGAAAAAAACTGACGGATCCAACCGCGCTTCCAGCTCTTTCAGGGTGAAATTGGTCGAGAGCTTGTCGTCGTATGTCTTTAAATACACCGTATCCGTTTCGGTGAAAGCGTAAACAATTTCCTTAGTGTTCACAAGAATGGTCTTCCCGTTGACCTCAGCCGGGATGCGGTCGATCTTGTACTGGCCTACATCCCTCTCTCTCCGCTCAGGGACCTCGGGCGAATGGCCGTCCTGGGTCGCCCTGACCACCTTGTCGATGGCCATGCGGAGACGCTTGTCCTCAATGGGTTTCAAGATATAGTCGATAGCATTGACTTCAAAGGCTTTAACGGCATATTCGTCATGCGCCGTCACGAAAATAACAAAGGGCGGTTTCGGGAGTTCCTGAATGGCTGCTCCCAATTCAAGGCCGTCCATGCCGGGCATCGATATGTCCAGGAACAGGACGGAGTAATCCAGAGCCTTGATGAGGGCCAGCCCCTCGTGGGCATTGGCCGCCTCGCCCACGATCTCGATGTTATCAAACTTGCTCAGCGCGTAACGCAACTCCTGGCGCGCCGGGTACTCGTCGTCAACAATCAAGGCTTTAAGCTTCACTTGACAGCCCTCCCCTTTCAGTAACCGAGTTTTTGCGGAGCGGCACCCGGAAACCGACAGTGGTTCCCTTTCCCGGCTCGCTTTGGATAGATAGGCCGTATTCTTCGCCAAACAAACTCTTGAGACGCTCGTTTACGTTGGACAATCCGACACCGCTCCCGGAGCCGAAGCCGGGCTCGAAAACCCTGGGCATAATATCCGGCGGAATTCCCACGCCGTCATCGGAAACCTCGATGGCGATCTCGTTACCCTGTCGCTTCACCGTAACACGGACAATGCCGTTGCCTATCTTGGAAGCGATACCGTGCTTGACGGCGTTCTCGACCAGCGGCTGTAACGTCAGAACGGGCACCATGTACTCGCATAAACCCCGGTCGATATCCCTGTGAAACCGCAGCTTCTCCCTGAACCGGGCCTTTTCGAGGATTAGATAATTATTTACGCATTCCAGTTCTTCGGCCAGGGTGCTGAAATGTCCCGTCCGCTTCAAAGCATAACGGAAGAAGGTCGCCAGGCGGATAAGCAGCCGGCGGGCCATCTCCGGGTTAGTACGGATGAACATCGTAATGGTGTTCAGCGTATTGAAAAGGAAATGCGGATTGATTTGCGCCCGCAGGGCGTCCAGTTCGGCCCGGGTGGCCAGCTGCGAGCGGCGGTCCAGTTCGGCCAGTTCCATCTGGATCCCAAGTAACTGGGCAATGCCCACCGCGAACTTCACGAGCACCTGCGGGATGGGACCCTTCTCGGTGCGGTACAGCTTGATTGTACCGACGACTTCGTCCCGCATCTTCAGGGGCACGATGATCGCTCCCTCGAGCGGACAGACGCAGTCCGTGACCGGGCACTGCAGGTCCTCCTTCTTTTCAGCGATTTTGAGCTGGCCGGTCCGGATGACCTCCTTGGTGGCATAGGTCACAATGTCCTTGCCGGGAGGGTGCTTGTCACAGCCGGGACCGAGGAAAGCTAATACACGGTTGCGGTCGGTAATCGCTACCGCAGCCACGTCACCGATTTTCTGGATGATTTCGGCCGTTTTTTTGGCCGTTTCCTCGTTAAGCCCCCGGCGCATGTAAGGAAGCGTCTCACTGGCAATCTGAAGAGTCGTTTCAATTGGTTTTTCATCGGGCCTGACCGTGATGACCTGGGGTTGCCCCTTCCTGGGCACGAGCAGGCAGCCTGCCGCAATGTTGGCAGCAGCTAGAACAGTGGCCACCTTCCAAAGTGAAGGATCATAAATGAGAAGTCCGCCCGTAATCACGGCCTGGGCTGCAAGGAAACGGACCCCGATCGCCTGTATCATCAGCCCCCGCTCTCCCTTAAAGGCATGTAGTTGTCTCTATCACAACTATACTACACATCAAAACTATACTACACGCCTGCTACAGGGTAAATGGGATACTCTGGATTAAGGCCCACGTGATACGAAGGGAATAGTTTTCAACATCATCGCTCTAAAACTCAAAACCAAAAAGAACAAAATGAACAAAAAGAATAAAATGATTAGAACTAGCCAAAACCCTTAATCTTAAAAAGGGAAATGAACCGGTCTAGTGAATCCAAAAACGGAGCCAATCAGGCTTGTTTGGTCTTGGGTACTGATTGTGGAAATAATTGCAGAACACTGCATAAATATAAGCAAAGTCCTCCATTTAGCCTTTTTTGGCGGCTAAGTCTCTTTTTTCATCTACCGGGATTAACTATTCAGTTATATAATTGTTCTAGCTATTTAACAAAGGTTTGCCAGACTGCCGTCATAGGGGGTGTTAGCGTAGAGCAGCGTATTTACGCTTTCTGAACGGACCCCACTGCTAAATTACAGGAGGTATTTCGAGAGTGCCCAAACAGTTGCGATTCTTACTGATCGTCCTGGTTGTAGTGCTGGCGGGACTCCTTGCGGCCGGCTGCGGCGGCGACAAGGACGGCAAGGACGCCGGCAAACAGGCTGCTGAACAGTACATCCGCTATAATCTTGGCGCTGAACCCGAAACCCTCGACCCGGCCAGGTCCACCGGTCTTCCCGAAGG
This sequence comes from Bacillota bacterium, assembly GCA_036804525.1. Lineage (GTDB taxonomy): Bacteria > Bacillota > Desulfotomaculia > Desulfotomaculales > JASEER01 > JBFLVT01. The sequence goes on from DAIRSE010000006.1 coordinate 16,393, forward strand.
CACGCTGATTACGCACCTGCTGGAAGGCCTCACCCGTTACGACGCCAATAACGTCCCGCAGCCGGCCATCGCCGAAAGCTGGGACATTTCCCCCGACCAGTTGACTTACACCTTCCACCTGCGTGATGCCAAATGGTCCAACGGCGAACCCGTAACGGCCGAGGACTTCAAGTATGCATGGCTGCGCGCCCTGAACCCGGAGACGGCGGCGGATTATGCCTACCAGCTGTTCTACATCAAGGGCGCCGCAGAATACAACAGCGGCGAGGGCAAAGCCGAGGACGTCGCCATCAAGGTCGTCGATCCCAAGACCCTTGAAGTCACCCTGAAGGCCCCGGCTCCGCAGTTCCTGGGTCTGACCGCCTTCCCGACCCTCTTCCCTATCAACGCCAAGATGGACAAAGAGAACCCCGAGTGGTACAAGTCGCCGGAGACCTACATCTGCAACGGCCCGTTCAAGATGGTCAGTTGGGAGCATAACCAAAAGATCACCACAGTTAAGAACGAGAACTACTGGGACGCCGCCAATGTTAAGCTTCAAAAACTCGACTTCCTGCTCGTCGAGTCCTATGACACCGCCTACAATATGTATAGGACCGGCGAAGTTGACATTTTAGTGGAAGACATTCCGACCCAGGAGATCCCGCAGCTGAAGGCCAGCGGCGAGCTGAAGATCTTCCCCGACTGCGCCCTCTACTTCTATCGCTTTAATGTAGAAAAGAAGCCGCTCAACGATGTGCGCGTGCGCAAGGCCCTGGCGATGGCCATCGACCGCCAGGCCATCGTAGAGAACGTGACCCAGGCCGGCCAGAAGCCCGCCTTCGGCTTCGTCCCGTACGGCATCGCCGACGCCGACGGCAAGGATTTCCAGGAAAACAGCGGCAACGCCTTCTTCAAGGAAGACGTGGCCGAGGCCAAGAAACTCCTCGCCGAGGCCGGTTTCCCGGAAGGCAAGGGCTTCCCGAAGCTGAAGCTCCTTTACAACACCAATGAAGCCCACCAGAAAATCGCCCAGGCCATCCAGCAGATGTGGAAGCAGAACCTCGGCATCGACATCGAGCTGGTCAACCAGGAGTGGCAGGTCTACCTGGACAGCATGGACCACCAGAACTTCGACATCTGCCGCTCCGGCTGGAGCCCGGACTACCTCGATCCGATGACCTTCATCGACATGTTCGTGACCGAGCCTCCGGAGAACAACAACGACACCAACTGGAGCAACAAGAAGTACGACGAGCTGGTCAAGAAGGCCAACGCCACCGGAGATCAGAAGGAAAGAATGGCCGCTATGCATGAAGCCGAGAAGATCCTGATGGACGAGATGCCGATTATGCCGATTTACTACTACACCAAGCCGTGCTTAATCAAGGACAACATTAAGGGCGTCATCATCCCGCCGTTCGCCGTTTACGCGGACTTTAAGTACGCCTACGTCGAATAGTCAGGTAGGCTATCCCGGTGTGCGGGGGTATAACCCCCCGCACACCGCTTTTCTTTGTTCGCGCTGCAACCATGGCTGAATACTCTTGCAAGGGGGGATATGCTTGCTGCGCTTCCTCGTACGCAGGCTAGGCACCATGCTCCTCGCGCTGTGGCTGGTAGCTACGGTGACATTCATCATGATGCACTCGGTGCCCGGCGGTCCTTTCGCCTCGGAAAAACAGGTCCCGCCTGCTGTTCTCAAGAACCTGAACGCCCGCTATCACCTCGATGACCCGTTGTGGAAACAGTATGCCGACTACCTTATCAACCTGGCCCAGGGCGATTTCGGCCCTTCCTTCAAGCTCGACCGCACCGTGAACGAGATCATTGCCGAGGCCTTCCCGGTTTCCGCCACCTTAGGGTTCGTGGCCGTTACTTTCGCCGTTATCGTCGGTCTTTTCCTGGGCGTTGTTTCGGCCCTACGGCAAAACCGGTGGCCCGATTACATAGCCATGGCCCTGGCGACCTTCAACTTTTCGGTTCCCAGTTTTATTTTGAGCGGTCTTTTAATGTACGTCTTTGCCTTCAAGCTGCGGCTGCTCCCCCCGGCTATGTGGGGCTCCTGGCAGCAGGTTGTCCTCCCGGCCCTGGCCCTCTCGGCCCTGCCCACCGCCTTTATCGCCCGTCTGATGCGCTCCAGCATGCTGGAGGTCCTGCAGCAGGACTACATCAAAACGGCTCGCGCCAAGGGCCTTTCCGAGCGGGTGATCGTCATGCGCCACGCCGTACGTAACGCTATCATGCCCGTTGTCACCTATCTAGGTCCGCTGATCGCCGCCGTCCTAACCGGCAGCTTTGTCATAGAACACATCTTCGCCATCCCCGGACTGGGCAAGTACTTTGTCAACAGCGTCCTCGGGCGCGATTACACGATGATCATGGGGACAACCATTTTCTACAGCGCCTTCCTGATGCTGATGAACCTGATCGTGGACCTGGTTTACACCCTTATCGATCCAAGAATCAAGCTGGCCGATGTAAAGGAGGTCTAGGTCTTGGAGCAAAACCTGGTTCTGCGCGACGATATGTTCCGGCCCCTCCCCAAGGAAGGCCTGGAAGCCGAAGATTTGGGAAGACCAACGATCAGTTACTGGCAGGATGTCTGGATGCGATTGCGCCAGAACAAACTCGCCATGGCCGGCCTGGTCACCATCACTCTGCTGCTGCTGATGGCCCTGATAGGACCCTACCTGAGCGGCCACACTTATTACGAACAGGACCTCAAACTGGTCAATAAACCGCCCAACGGGGAGTACTGGTTCGGGACCGATTTCCTCGGACGGGATCTCTTTACCCGCGTCTGGTACGGCGCCCGTATTTCCTTGATGATCGGCTTTTTCACCGCCATCGTATCCTTCATCATCGGGGTAACCTATGGCGGGATTTCAGGATATATCGGTGGAAAAGTCGACGATATCATGATGCGGATCGTCGAGGTGCTGCTCAGCGTGCCCTTCCTCCTCTGGGTCATCCTGTTGATGGTATGGATGGGACCGGGCCTCAAATCGATCTTTATCGCCTTAAGTGTTACAACCTGGCTCACAATGGCCCGCATCGTCCGCGGACAGGTCCTGGCCCTTAAGGAGCAGGAATACGTCCTGGCCGCCCGCGTCATGGGGGCCAAGCCCTGGCGCATCCTGACCCGGCACCTTGTGCCCAACACGATGGGCCCGATCATTGTAACAATGACCCTGATGATCCCCGAGAACATCTTCACCGAGGCCTGGCTCAGCTTTCTTGGGCTGGGTGTCTCGGCCCCGATGGCCAGCTGGGGCGTCCTCGCCAGCGAGGGACTGCAGGGCTTGCGCAACTACCCGTGGCAGCTCTTCTTCCCCGCTCTCTTCATCAGCATCACAATGCTGGCCTTCAACTTCCTGGGCGACGGCCTACGCGACGCCCTCGACCCGCGGCTGCGAAAGTAAGGTAGGAGGTGCAACAAATGTGACCAAGCTGCTGCAAGTAGAAAACCTTCAGGTTGATTTCACCACCTATGCCGGAGTCGTTAAAGCAGTACGGGGTGTGAGCTTCGGCGTCGAGCAGGGAGAAGTCGTGGCGATCGTTGGCGAAAGCGGCTGCGGCAAGAGCGTAACCGCCCAGTCTTTGGTCAAGCTCATCCCCTCCCCGCCCGGTAAGGTTGTCGGCGGCTCCGTTCTTTTCAACGGGGAGGATTTGGCCCAAAAGTCCAACAAGGACTTGGAAAAATACCGGGGCAGAGAGATCGGCATTATTTTTCAGGATCCCATGACCTCTCTAAACCCGACTATGACGGTCGGCAACCAGATTGTGGAGATGCTGGCCAAGCACGGGGGAATGACGCGGGCCCAGATGGTGGAAAGGGCCCAGGAGATGCTCCGTACCGTCGGTATTCCCAACCCCCGGCGCCGCTTTAAACAATACCCGCACCAGTTCAGCGGCGGCATGCGGCAAAGAGCGATGATCGCCATGGCCCTGGCCTGCAGTCCCAAGCTGCTTATCGCGGACGAGCCCACCACCGCGCTGGACGTGACCATCCAGGCCCAGATCCTGGAACTCATCCAGGATCTCAAGGAACAGTTTAAGATGGCCGTGATTCTGATCACCCACGACCTTGGCGTGGTAGCAGGTTTCTCCAACCGCGTCATTGTAATGTATGCGGGAAAGATTGTGGAAACGGGCTTAACGCGCGACATTTACCGCAACCCGCAGCATCCCTACACCAAGGGCCTGCTGGCGGCCGTTCCCCGGCTCGATTCCCGGGGCAAGCGCCTGGCTCCGATCCCCGGACGTCCCCCGAACCTGCTTGACCCGCCTGAAGGCTGCGCCTTCTGGCCCCGGTGCGACTACGCTATGAAGGTTTGCGCCATGTATGAACCCGAAACCTGGGTTGTGGGTTCCAGGCATACCGTTAGCTGCTGGCTGCACCATCCCGCGGCAGCGAAGGCCGCAAGGGAGGTGGGTTAATGGAACGATTAATCGAGATCAACAACCTCAAAAAGCACTTCCGCGTAGGACGCAATCAGACACTTAAGGCCGTAGACGGCATCAGCCTTACAATATATAAAGGCGAAACTCTCGGACTGGTTGGGGAGAGCGGGTGCGGCAAGTCCACAGTCGGCCGCCTCATTGTCCGTCTCTACAACCCCACCGAAGGGCAGATCTTGTACCGGGAGCAAGACATCTTCCACGCCGGCAAGGAACAGTCCCGCCGGCTATACCGGCGGTTGCAGATGATCTTTCAGGACCCCTACGCCTCACTGAACCCGCGCCTAACCGTCGGCGAGATCATCGGTGAGGCCCTGGACATCCACCGGTTGGCGAAGGGTTCCGAGCGCCGCGACAAGATCAACAAACTGATCAAGATGGTCGGGCTGGACCCGTCCCACGCCAGCCGCTTCCCCCACGAATTCAGCGGCGGGCAGCGCCAGCGTGTAGGCATTGCCCGGGCTCTGGCCGTCGATCCGGAGTTCGTCGTCTGCGACGAGCCGATCAGCGCCCTGGACGTAAGCATCCAGGCTCAGATCGTCAACCTGCTCCAGGAACTGCAGGAGCGGCTCGGACTCACCTACCTTTTCATCGCGCACGATCTGGCCATGGTTAAGCACATTTCCACCCGAATCGCCGTGATGTACCTGGGGTGCATCGTCGAACTGGCCGACAGCGAAGAACTGTACCGGAACCCTGTCCACCCGTACACGCGCGCCCTTCTCTCGGCCATCCCGATCGCCGATCCGGAGGTCGAAAGGAACCGCCAGCGCATCATTCTAAGCGGCGATGTGCCCAGTCCCATCAACACCCCGCCGGGCTGCATTTTCGCGGGCCGCTGCCCGCAGGCCCGGGACCGCTGCCGTGAAGAAAGACCGCAACTCCGAGATGCAGGGGGCGGGCATATGGTTTCTTGCCTGCTTGTATAGCGCCAGGCATTAAGCATTAGGCATTAAGATACTTCCTAACCCAAAGTCAACTGTTCGATTGATTGAGCAGAGTAACGTGAATTCCCATGAACAAAAAACAGGTTCCTCATAATAAAGCCAAAAGGCCTTAGCAGCTACCGCTAAGGCCCTCGCTTTTTCCCTTCAACCAAGGTCAATCCTAATGCCTAAAGCTTAGTGCCTAATGCTGCGGGCCATTCTGGGCCCGCAGGCGCCAGACCTTCTTATCCAGGGCCTGCCTGAGTTCGTCCCTCCGGTTGGGCAACTGCTTTTTCTGCACGCGCACAACAAGATCTTCAAGAATTTGCTTAACCTGCGGGCCCCTCCCTACGACCGTGGCCACCTCGCCGCCGGAGATATCCAGGTCCTCGGGATAGAAAGGCACCCGCTCAAGGATGTCTTTGACCATTTCCTCCAGGCGGTCGGTCTGCTTAAGGACCGGTTCCGGGTCAACCTTGGCGCCAAGGGTATCCGCCCTGCGCAGCGTGAGCAGTTGTTCGACCGCCTCCGCCAGTAGTTCGCGGTTCTTAAAATGCGGGGCAAACTTCTTGAGCCAGCGGATGACATTCTCCTCTTCAAGATCAGGGAAGCCCATATGATTGGCTACCAACCACGCTGCCCTTGTCGCGACTGACGGGGAGACGCGCAGGCGCAAGAGGATTTGCTCGGCCATCCGGCCGCCGGCTTTAGCATGCCCGTAGTCCGTCGGGTGGTTGTCCTTGTTGACCCCGCGGACCCCCGGAGTACCCTTGGCAACATCGTGCAGCAGTGCCGCCCAGCGCATCACAAGAACGGGAGGTGTGTTAGACACCACCTCCAGGGTATGTCCCCAGACGTCGCAGCAGTGATACCGGGGATTTTGTGCCACACCCGCAAGGGCGGCGACTTCGGGCAGGACGTCAGCGCTCATTTCTACTCCTTCACCGCGGCTGCGGCAAGTTGTTTTTAACAGCCCGGTCTCGAGCAACGCCTGCAGGCCGTCCCGTACGTAGGGAGCAAGGAGAATCTTTTCCAACTCGTCCCTGACCCGTTCCACTGAAAGGCCGCTGACGCGCCACAAGACCTTGGGAATGGCCGCCTTCGTCCGCTCCTCGAGCCGGAAGCCATACTCGGCGACAAAGCGGCAGCCGCGGAACATACGTAAAGCGTCCTCAGCGAAGCGCTCTTCAGGGTCGCCAACGGCCTCTATGATGCCCCGTTTGATGGCCTCCCTGCCGCCGAACGGGTCGATCAGCCGGCCTTTCAGGTTCATGGCCATGGCATTGATGGTGAAGTCCCTCCGGGCAAGGTCGTCCTCAAGCGCCCAAACGAACTCCACCTGTTCCGGGCGGTGGGAATCGGCACCGTACAACTCCGTACGAAAGGTGGCGATTTCAATTTCTTCCCCGGCGACCAGCCAGGAAACAACGCCGAAGGCCACCCCTTTACGGTAAGCCTTGATGTTGTTCGCTGCCGCCAGCTCGAGAACAGCCTTGGGACAGGCGTCGGTGCAGACGTCAAACTCCTTGGGCGCGCGGCCGATGAGCATGTCCCTGACCGCCCCCCCGACCACGTAGGCCTCATAACCGGCGTTATTCAAAGTTTCCAGCACCTTACGCGTGCCGGGTGAAAACAGCGGTTTCAATTCCTTCCCCACGTCCACTCAAATCGGCTCCAAACATTTCAAAGCCCTGGCGTTTGCGCCTGTTGAAAAAATGGGGGCTGTTCAAAAACGAGCATGGCGCGGAAGACGAAGCCGGCCAGCGCGGAGCGTACTGGGTGGTACGTGAGCACTGGGCGGCGAGCGTGACAAAGACAGGCGAAGTTTTTCAACAGCCCCGTTTGCTCGGGCTTGCGTCAATACTGCGAACCGGTAACAGCTTGTAGACTATTATATTACCGTCTTCAGATATACACAACAGTACGGTCGCCGGCAAGCAGGCAGCGGTCGTCGGGCAAGCTGAACGCTGAGTGTCGAACACTTGTTTTATCCCCGACAACTAACGGCCACGACCGAAGCCAACAAATAAAGCGGCATCGGTCCAGCCGATGCTCCTTTTGCTTCCAACCGCTGATTACCGGCTGCTGACTACCGGCTACCACTTGCAGTCGACCCAGCGGGAGATTACCGGGATCTCCTTCCGCGACCCGATACGGAGGCGTCTCTCGATCAGAACACGACAGAGCAGGTAAGCCAAACCATAGGGAATGAGAAGATAACGGATTAGCAAAACCGTGTCGGGGTTCTGAGTCAGGTACCAATGAGCGACGATGCCTCCCAGGATGAGGTTGCACCAGCCGAAAGACTCTTTGGCCACCGGCAGGCGCTGTTCATTAACGCGGAAGGCGAAAACCGACCATGTAAGGAGCGGAAAAGCCAGATAGGCATAGGAAACAAGCCGGGCAAGATACGGCGAAGCCCCGCGCCATTCAGGCCCCAGTCCAAGAGACATCTGGATGAAAACGACCAAAGGAAAGACCAGCAAGGTAAAGACGGTTTCAAAGGCGCCGTTGGCACCGATGAAAACCCCCGTCAGGGCAACAAGGCCCAGGGTCAGGGTCATCATGGCTACAACATCGACAGGCAAAGCGAAGATACCGAAGGAAACAGCCAGCAATTCAAACGCCAGGAGGATACTTATAACTGTCGGGATGCGGAGCAAGGCCACAAGAATCCCTTCCTCGCCGTTGGAGAAATGTCGATATGCACATTTCTAATTCTTTATAAATCGGCCTATTTCCTCCTTGACATGCCTTGTTCGACCAAAAATCCCATATAACTATTAATTGCACGAAAATATGAGTCTTTTTGACAAATATCTTTCTTAGTCTTCACCCTTAATCACGGCCAGGGGAACCAGCCTGGCCACCTTTCGTGTTAGTCCAATTTCTACCAGTGTCTCTACCACCTCGTGAACGTCCTTGTAGGCAGCCGGCGATTCGTCAAGGAGCTTGCGTTGGTCTCTGGCACTGAGGATAACTTCTCCCAGGCTTTCCCGCAACTGCCCGACGGAGAAGTTTTTCCTGGCGGCGGTCCGGGACATTACCCGGCCGGCGCCGTGGTTCACGGAATAGAAGGTTTCCCGGGCGCGCTCGGTCGCCACAATAACGTAGGAAGCGGTACCCATGCTTCCCGGGACCAGAACAGGGTTCCCCGTAGCCGTGAACCTTTCGGGCAGCAGCGGGTGGCCGGGCGGCAAGGCCCGGACGGCTCCCTTTCGATGGACGAGCAGGCTGCAGCCGTCAAGGTTTTCAAACTTGGCAATATTATGGCAAACATCGTAGACGATATTTAGGCCCAAAGAGTCAGAGTCACAGGCGAACATGTCTCCAAAGGCCAGCCTGATGTCGTGGGTAATCACTTGGCGGTTGGCAAAGGCGAAGTTTACGGCGCAGGCCATAGCGGCGTAGTAATCCCGCCCTTCCCTGGAGTCGATGGGGACACAGGCCAGGCCGTTGGACGGCAGTTCAATGCCGTACTTGGTCGCCGCCCTGGCCATCAGCTTGGTGTAGTCGGTGCAAATCTGGTGTCCCAGCCCCCTGCTCCCGGTATGGATCAGGACCGAGAGGCACCCCTTAGCAAGGCCAAAAGCCCTGGCCGTCTTCACGTCATAAATTTCGTCCACACGACCGATTTCAATAAAGTGGTTTCCGCCCCCGATAGTCGACAGCTGGTCGCTCCTGTTTCTTGCCTCACGGCTTAGCTTATCCGGGTCGGCTCCGCCGACGCTGCCGTTTTCCTCAATCGTTCCAAGGTCTTCCTTACGCCCGTAGCCCCTATCGATAACGGCAGGGGCGCCGCCCTGCAAGACTTCCTCGACGCGTTCACGCAGGTCGGGGTGCCGGGTTTTGCGCCCCACCCCGCTGGGCACGCGCTCCTCGATATGCCGGATAAGTTGCAGCAAATCCTTGGAACGCAGATCGTCGGCTGGAATGCGCGTCATTAGCAGCCGTACACCGCAGTTGATGTCCATGCCCACCGCGCCGGCGGAGATGATCCCCTCCTCAGCATCGGAGGCCATAACGCCGCCTATGGGTAGCCCGAATCCCGCGTGAATATCGGGCATCCCTATGACCGGCCCGACGACCCCGGGGAGTGAAGCCGCATCGGCAAGCTGCTTCAAGGCTTCGCTTTCCTTGAACTGCTCGAAGAGCACCCTGTTAAGATAAACAACACCCTCGACACGCATCTTCCCCTGTTTGGAAATACGGTACTTGTTTGGACCCACTAGTTGCATGGTTTTTCAGACCTCGCTCAAAAACTGGTTAAAACTTCGCCTGGTCATTCGGTCGTCGGTTTAGGCAACGGTCATCAGGAAATTGGTCACGATCCCAGGTTTTTCGAAGGCCCTTCAGGACGGTAGTTTTAGTCTATGTCCCGGCACCTAAGAAGAGCCAGGCTTAATCAGCTTCGGCAGGAACAGCGCCAGGGAGCAGAGCCCCAGTACAGCCCCTGTCGCAAAGGCCGCCGGGGCACCCCAGGCACGGGCTACAGCCCCGCTGAAAAGGTTACCGAAAGGAGTGGCTCCGATGAAAACCATGGAATACACGCTCATGACCCGACCGCGCAGGTTGTCGGGAACGGCGATCTGCACCTTCGAGTTGACGGTCGCAGCAAAGACGATCATTGACCAACCACTCAACCCCAGGATAACCATTGCCGCCGTATAGTTGCTTACCGGCGCCAGGGCTAACTGGCTCAGGCAAAGGCCGAGAACACCCCCGACGATCAGGCTTGGCCGGGGTCCGGCATGGCTTACCCAGGCCAGGAACAGGGCTCCCGTTAGGGCGCCGATACCGTGGGCAGCCATCAGCAACCCAAAGCCAACCGCGTTAAGGTCCAGGACAGTCCGCGCAAAAACCGGTATAAGAACATTAAAATTAAGCGCAAAAACACTAACGCTGGCGAGGACCAGGATAGGATAGAGTATCGAAGGATCAACCCTGATATAGTTCAGGCCCTCGCTGATATCGTGCCATACCCGCTCACCATGAGACGTATAACTCCTTTCCTCAACCCTTATGGCACAAAGTCCCGCAAGCACAGCTACAAAACTGGCGGCGTTAATCAAAAAACACAGTTCCAGGCCGAAACGGGCAATTACCAGCCCGGCCAGAGCAGGACCCAGAACCCTGGCTCCATGAAAAACCGAGGCGTTCAAGGCAATGCCGTTCATCAGGTCGGCTTTCCCTGTCAACTCAATTATAAAGGACTGCCGGGCAGGAATGTCCAGAGCCGTCGCCATCCCGGCAACAAAGGCAAGCACGAGGACGTGCCAGTATCTGACGGCATCCAGGGCGACCAGCAACCCCAGGACCAGTGCGGTAAACATCAGGCAGATCTGTGTAGCGATAATCAACTTGCGCTTGGGTAAACGATCAGCAATGACCCCGCTGATTAACGAAAACAGGAGAATAGGCACATACTGGGCGGCCCCCAGCAACCCGAGCAGGAAAGCGGAGTCAGTCAGTTCCAGTACCAGCCAGGCCTGGGCGACGCTCTGCATCCACGAGCCGGTGACCGAGACGGCCTGCCCCATCCAGAAGATACGGTAATTACGATGCTTCAAAGCGGCCAGCGGCCGCGCCTTATCTATTTTTCCTCCAATACCCAATTCAGACCCTCCACAACGCAACCAAGACCTTCATATGGACTAAACCATAAGTGTAAGCCATAAATTTCCAACGGGAAGACTTGCAGCCCCAACGTCCAATGCTCAACGCTGATATCGTAGCATACCGGCTTAAACTATGTCGAACGCCGCCACTGGTCCGCTGATAAATCTTCTGCACCCGTGGAACAATTCTTTGACGGGGCCTTTTGCTCGCCCGACACAATGGCTGGGTTGGGGAGGCTCAATCCCTGATAGTGGAGGACGACATGTCGACTTCGCGCAAATTCCTGGCAACAGTATTAGCAGTCCTTGTGCTTGCGGCCCTGTGCAACACCTTTTCCCTTCCCCGGCCCCAGTCCGGCGACAACAAGTCATTGCCCGAGGACATAAAAAATAACTACTTCCTCTCGTACAAAACCCCCCTGTTGGATGGCGATAACAGGGATGGTCAAGAACCTAGCCGTGTTAACGGCCCTATCGGACCTGACACCGTTCCTGAACCACGCTCTTCTCCCATGCAACCCGCACCGGGGGTACAGCCGGAAACCAAACAAACAGCCCCCATACCGGACAAGAACGGGCTGTCACCCATCGTCGAGAAGTACCGGGCCCGTTTTACAGCTCTGGATGCGGAATACCGGGAACGGTTCTTCGCCCTGGGCAAACAGGCGTACGATGAATACGTCGTCGTAACCGCAGCAGGAGGCCAAGTGTCCAGGGCCAGGATTATTGCAAGGTACCTCGTGCTGGCCAAGCAACTCGAAAGAGAATACGACCGCGACTTCCAAGCAATAGCCGGCGAAATGGCGCAGGAGCTTGCCCTCGCCGGCCTGCCGGAAGATCTCGTCAGCCAGGCGGAAGCAGCCCACTCGGCCAGGAAACAGGAGCTTAGGAGGCTGTTATACGAAAAAGGGAGGGAAATTATCGATAAAGACGCTGTACTCAAGCAAAATCTGCGAAACCTCTAAACAATTGCGCCATCAGTGGCCGTCCGCAGGGTTGAGCTGCTTCTGGTAGCCTGGAAGGTGGAGCACCGCCAGTTTCAGGTATTCGGATAGAACAATTGATTGGCCGCCCGGAGTACGCCACCAGCTTTCGGGATCAAACCAGCTTTGGGACGCCGAATAACTCAGCTTGATACCGGACTCCCGGTATAACCGGTCAAAAACGTACTTTACCCGGCGCATGTGGTACGGCGAGGAAACGACCACCGCCGAATGAAGGCCTCTTTCTACAAGTAAAGGCCTGGTAAAGAGCGCATTCTCGATGGTGTTGCCGGCCCTGTCCTCCATGATGACCATGGACGGCGGCACCCCCAGCCGGATGGCGTGGTCCCGCATCATTTCGGCGGCCGTCAGCGAAGCATAAACCTTCCCCCCGGACACAAGGATCAGCGGGGCCACACCCTTGTTGTAAAGTTCAACGGCGTGCTCCAGCCGCTCGCCCTTGTCGCCTGAAAGGACAACGATCACGTCAGCCCGGACCGGTGTAGTGTCCACAACCAGGTACTCCCCCACATAAGGCAACATCGCCAGCACAAGCACGGCGACGGCCGCCAGGATGCCTGCCGCCGCCAGAGCCTTCCTAAACCAAAACCTGACCCGGTCTAAAAAAACCTGCCAGCGTGTCTTTAGGAGCCCCTTGAACTTCATCTTTCCCTGACGTCCCAAACTTAAACGCCTCCGGTGCAACCGCCAGGCCTGCCTGAAGAACAGTGCCCGGGAAGTGAAATAACGGCTCTTCGGTTCGGGAACACTCCTGAGAATGCGCCTATAGAATTCAGCCTACAAGGATATGATAAGTGACAAAGATGAGGAAGGCCACAAAAATCTAAGACATTGCGGTGAGGTGATTTAGATGCGCCCGATCGGTGTAAAATTACTGGTTATCCTAACCGTGATCGGCCTGCTTCTTGGGGCGGCATCCTGCGTTGACCGTGGCAGGGCGGCACGAAAACCTGCTATCCCCCAGAGCATCAGCCAGGGCCAGGACCAGGAACCCCGTCTCAAGGTCTTTATTAAGGAGACCGGTGAAATTAGGGAAATGGGGCTGGAAGAGTACGTTACGAACGTTGTGGCCGGTGAAATGAAAAACTTCTTTCCCGAAAACGCCCTTGCCGCCCAGGCGATCCTGGCGCGGACCTTTGTGCTCCAGTTCGTGAGTACAAAGAAGCAGTCAAGCCTCAACCCTAATGCCCACATCTCCACCGACTTTGAGGAAGCCCAGGCCTGGAACCCGAAAAACGTAAACCCACGAATCAGGAGAGCTGTAAAGCGCACCCGCGGCGAGGTCGTGACTTATCGGGGCAATTACGTTAACGCTTGGTTCTTCTCCCATGCCGGCGGCATTACGGCGACAGCCAAGGAAGGACTTAACTTTAAAGGGGCAGAGCCCCCGTACATCAAGGTAGTCAAGTCGCCGGACGCTCCGGAAGCGCCTGACGAATTCGCCAACTGGAGGGCCGAGTTCACCAAGCAGGAGGTTGCCGCCGCCCTGGCCAAAATCGGTAAACAACCCGGCTCCATCGATTCCATCAAAGTCCTGGATCGGGGCCCTTCGGGACGGGCAACCAGGATGCAGATCGGCAACGCGGTTGTAATGGCCCCCGATTTTCGCGTCGCCCTGGACAGCATGAAGATGAAGTCAACGCTCCTGACCAGCGCCCGGGTTGAAGGAGACAAGGTTATTTTAGCCGGCAAAGGCTTCGGTCACGGCGTGGGCATGAGCCAGTGGGGCGCCTACACATTAGCAAAACGGAACCGATCACCCGAAGACATCATCAGGTACTACTTTAAAGGTGTAGACATCGTTAAACTATATTAGGCATCAGGCATTAAGCATCAGGAAATAGAGAGTTTGAACAGGACGCCTATTCCTATGCGAACGCCAGGAAGAGATGCTCTACGATGGACTTAAAGAACAATAGTTGCTAAAGATCACCCTGAGACTTCCCGGGCAACCTTTAAAGCGTAAGCGATATCGTTGCGGTTGACGTCCTTGTGGGTAACGAAGCGAACGAGCCGCGGGCCGAAGGAAACGCAGCGGACACCCCTTTTACCCAGGGCGGTGATCACCTCGGTAGAGGTGAGCCCGATGGTTTCCGCCACGATGATATTGGTTTGCACGGTAGAAAGGTCCACCTTTAAGCCCTCCACGCCGGCAAGCCCTTCCGCCAGGATCCGCGCATTGTAATGGTCCTCGGCCAGCTCGGGGATGCGCCTGAGCGCCACCAGGCCCGCCGCCGCCAGCACTCCTGCCTGGCGCATACCCCCGCCGAGGGCCTTGCGGTACTTGCGGGCCCGTTCGATAAAGGCCTTTGTCCCCGCGAGAAGGGATCCGACAGGGGCGGCCAGGCCCTTCGACAGGCAGAACATTACTGAGTCGCAGTATTTCGTAAAAGCGGTTGCCGGTACTCCGGAGGCCACGGCGGCATTGAAAATCCGGGCGCCGTCCAGGTGTACGGCCAGGCCCCGCTCTTTGGCCAGGGCGTACAGCTCGGCCATCATTTCAGCAGGGACGATCGTTCCCCCTCCCCGGTTAAAGGTGTTTTCGAGGCAGACCAGGCGGGTACGCGGGAAATGGATATCGGCCGGCCGTAAGGCGGCTTTCAGCCTGTCAACCCCTTCGGGCGACAGCAGTCCATCAACAGGCCGCATCTGTACGCCTGCGAGCATGGCTGGCGAACCTACCTCGTAATAGTAAATATGGGCTTCGGCATCGGCGATAACCTCGTCACCCCTCTCGGTGTGGGCAAGAACGGCGATCTGGTTGCCCATGGTACCGCTGGGCACAAAGAGTGCAGCCTCTTTACCGACCAGGGAGGCGGCTTCCTCTTCCAGGTGGATTACCGTCGGATCCTCTCCAAAAACGTCGTCACCTACTTCGGCCTGTGCCATTGCCCTGCGCATCTCATCGGTAGGCCTGGTGATCGTGTCACTTCGCAAATCCACAACCCTGATGGCAAACAACCTCCCGTCCAGCATTCAACATTCGGGCATTCAGCATTCCTGCCCATATTTTGCCTTGAAATATACCAATTCCTTCACAAGGGGCAAAGAAAAAGCAGCAGCCCCCGCGAAGGGTTCCGCTGCTTTTCCACAATACCAAATACCAAAATCCGTGCTTCCCGGCTAACGGTCCAATTCAAGCTCCACAACGTCGAGCTTGCTGCCGTCTTTCGCGCTGGGCTGGAACAATAGCAGCTTGGCTGCCTCCGGCGGGACCTGGTTCAGGTTCAACTCAAAGTAGCCCCAGTGGGGACCTCCCGCGGCAGCCATAACAAAACCTTGGGCAAGGATTTGACCGGCCTCGTTTTGCAGCTCGTAACTGACCGTGGCCTCAAAGACCCTGGCGATGCCGGCGACGTCAACCGCCCCGGGACTGCTTGCAAAGGACGAAACGATGATGTTGCTGTTTTCGGAGCGCCGGACACTGTTCAGGGTGCTCTTAAGCCCGACAACCTGGGGGAACTCCCCGCCCGCAGCATCTTGGAAACTTACTTTCTTGAAAACCCCGTCAACCGCCGCGACCGCGTAAGGGTGCGTAATCACCAGCGCGACCGCATCACCGGGCTTTGGTTCGGCCAGGGCGCTTTTAACGATGAGACGGTCACCCTGCCGGTCGATACCGGTAATCTCCGCTTTATATCCTGCAGTAGGTTTTTCGCCGTAGCTCACAATCAGGTAAGTTTTCCCGTCGACGGGAATAGCCAAAGCAACCTGCATCGGCTTTAGAGTCTCAAGAGCAGCCGTAACCTCCTTCGGATAGGCGGTCTGTTCGCCGCCCGGCGGGGGCGCGATGTCAGACGGCGGATTAGGCGCCGGACCAGGTCCTGGGGGAGCTGTACAGCCAAAGAAAGAAACGGATACGGATAGGAACAGCACCAGGAACAACAGCAATGAGGTCTTCCGCATCGTGTTCTGCCTCCTGTCAGGTCAGATTTAATCATTAAACCCCTATACCTCAGAAATTGTGACGGAAATTCAAGCACCGGCAAGTCAGTCCTAGACCTTCTAATACTTAGTTTATCGTGATAAATCTGAAATATTGCAAAAATTGGCACTACTGTTACGTAGGAAAAATCACACCTATTTACCGAATTAATCTACAAGATGCCAATTAGGGAGGTGATGTGAGTATCTGCCACTCTTAAGAGTAAAGAGCAAAACATTTAGCAACGAGGAGGTAAGAATGGGTCTGCGTAAAATTTGCATTATGCTGCTTATCCTGGCCATTAGCACTCTATTGACCGGCAGCTGCGCCTATGCCGCTAACTACACCGTAAAACCCGGGGATTCCCTCTACCTGATCGCCAAGCGTTACGGCCTGTCACCTGAAACGATACGCAAGGTCAACAACCTGCCCGGCACCACAATCTACCCCGGACAGGTGCTCTATATCCCTGTTGACACCAAGTATACCGTTAAGCGCGGAGACACTCTCTTCAAGATCGGCCAGCGCTTTGGCGTGCCTTACCGGGAGATCGCCAGGGCCAACGGGCTCAGCCTTTACAAACCCATTTATCCGGGTCAGGTTTTGCGGATTCCGCAGGGTAGCCAGGCCTCCCGAAGCGGAGCGCGTCAATATGTCATTCCCTGTTCAGCGAATGAGCTCGACCTTCTGGCCCGGCTGATTGCCGCCGAGGCTGACGGCGAACCTTACAGCGGCCAGGTCGCGGTAGGAGCCGTAGTCGTGAACAGGGTGTTGAGCAAGAAGTTTCCCGACAACATCAGGGACGTTATTTACGAGGTGAACAACGGTCACTATCAGTTCACCCCGGTACTCAACGGCTGGATTCACCGACCAGCCACGTCCACATCGCTGGCCGCGGCGCGGGATGCCTTAAGAGGATCCGACCCAAGCAGGGGCGCTCTTTACTTTTTCGCTCCCCCCATTACAAACAAGTTTCTCCTGGCGAGACCAATTACAACTGTAATCGGCAGCTTCGTGTTCACTATCTAGCTGACAACCAGGGCGCCCTATTGCGGGGCGCCCTTTACTTCCAGACCAAAGCACTCCTTCAGCCAGTTACGGCAAAACCTCTGGCCCAACAGGCTATATTTCTCTTCTTTGCGCTTGGTTTCCTGCAGGATTTTCCGGGCCAATTTTGGCCCTCCCTCTTCAAGCAATTCTTCCGCATAGGCAGCTACCCATTCCCTGACCATATCGCCCGTAACCTCAAGGTGAAACTGCAGGGCCAAAACGTTCTTCCCAAAACTAAAAGCCTGGTTGAGACACCGCCTGCTGCTGCCGAGAAGCTGGGCGTACGGCGGAATGTCAAAGGTATCCCCGTGCCACTGAAACACGCTGAATTCACGGGGGAACCCCGTAAAGAAGGGTGAAAGGACACCGTTCCTGGTCAGCCTGACCGTATCCCACCCTATTTCCTTAACGCCGTTAGGGTACACCCTGGCGCCGAGAGCCTTGGCGATCAGCTGCGCGCCCAGGCAAATCCCCAGCACGGGCAAGCCGGCATGCAAGGCTTGCTTGATTAAGGCATCCACGGTAATTAAGTAAGGGTAGTCTTTCTCTTCGTAAACGTTCATCGGCCCGCCAAGGATGATCAGGGCCTGGTAGCCTTCCAGGCTTTCGGGAAGCCGGTACCCCGCGTCCATTATCCGGATATCCATGGACCAGCCCGCTTGGCTGATCGCCCTGCCTATCATGCCGGGTCCTTCTATAGTAACGTTCTGTACCACCAAAAACCGCAAAATCTTTTACCCCCTTGATTACACCTAAAAATATAAAGCGCCCCAACTTCAAGGGGCGCCTTTGCCCGATATTTTAAAAGTACCTCGTTGTACCTCACCATTTTCTTACCATCTGCAGCCGCCGCTGTCAACGCTCATACGCCTGTCTTTCTGCCGACCAGCGTACTCCAACCCCTGCGCGACGTTCTGGCGGCGAGGTCGAACCCGACGGCCAGCATCGCCTCGGCAACAGAGGCTTCCTTCTGTTCCATCACCCCGCTGGCGATCAGGATACCTCCGGGAACCAGCCTTTCATAGGCCGGCGGGAAGAGTTCGTAAAGGATTTCGGCCAGGATGTTGGCCGTCATCAGGTCGCATCCACCCTCCAGGTCATCCAGTAGACTGCTCTCTATAACCTCGATAGTCCCCGCCAGATTGTTTGCGGCGATATTACCTCTTGCGCCTTCTACTGCCACAGGGTCAACGTCTACGGCCCAGACCTTGCTTGCCCCCAGCAGAGCAGCACCAATCGCCAGGATGCCGGAACCCGTTCCCACGTCATATACCGTTGAACCTGGCACAAGGTATTCTTCCAGGTATTCAAGGCAGGCTTCAGTGGTTGGATGCGTGCCGCAGCCGAAGGCCAGGGTCGGGGCGAACTCAATGACCAAATCCCCATGCCGCGGCGTATAGTCTTCCCAGAACGGCTTAAGCACAAATCTCTTGCCGACGCGTAATATCTTGTGCGTCTGGCGGTAGCATTCGGTCCAGTCCCTGGTGGCGACCTCGGCCACGGTTAAAGGCGTCTTGATGCCTGTCGTCGAAGTGATTTCCTGCTGTAAAGTCCTGATGATTTGGCCCGAATGCGCCCTGGCCTGAAAATAACCCTTAACGACAATCCCCTCGGGGCACGTGGCAAGCTCCCGCTCCTCTATTATGCCGTTCCCGGTGACTTCGCGTACAATGTCGCTCACGGCGTCCAGATTCTCGTACGGTACACATATGGAAACCTCGATCCAGTACTCCATTCCATAACCCCCGGATATCTTCAACGGGCCTCGCGTTAGTTTGAGTTCTATTCCAAGCCGGACAATCCTGCGAACTGCACATATATCCTGGCAGAAAACCCGAAATTTGTTTACAGACTGTTCAAATACGGTTCATCCTCAGTTCATAACTTCCCTGTTTAATACCATAAAAGAACGATCGCAGAAGGAGTGATGCCCTGCACCCTACCCGGTACCGGCTCTGCTTGCTTAACCCTCAAGTGTTGAAATTACTTATGAAAGGAGACTTAACGTGACCAAAAAACTGCTGATCCTGTTAACACTCCTGGTTCTCGTGTTGGCGTGCGGCGTAGCGGCCGCCTATGCCGATGAAACCTCGACGGCCGAAGACGTCTACGAAAGCGTTGAAGTCATTCCGGAAGAGCTTCCGCCGGCCGACAGCAGCAGCGATACCTCGGAGTTGGAAGAGGAACTTGGTGTCGATGAGGATAGTCTGGGTACTGAACCTCTGCCGGAACCGCCCCTCCCGGACGAAAGAGAACTACAGATGCTACTCAACCAGCTAGGGCCGCAGCTCGGATTCGGGCTCCTCGCCCTTAACGGTGAAGACCTGCTCGAAACATCCAGGAACCTGGCACAGATCGCCGGTGAAAAAGCGGCCTTTTTGAACACACACCCCCGGATCAAGCGCCAGTTCGTACGCCTCTGCGACAACGTCGTGCGCCTGAATGCCCACAGGGTTCGGAACGAAGAGATCAAACAGAGGGTTTATCGAAACATGGCCGCCGCCTACGCCCGTCTCGGATGTTACCACCGTGCCGTCGCCTGCCTGGAACGGGCACTCAAGGTCGGGGCGCAAAACGGCGACTTTATGCGCGACATCAAATACCTGTACAAGCATATCGGGGACCGCAAGCCGAAGGTCTTCGTAAACGGCCGGCACCCGAATTTCGATGTCCAGCCGACAATGCAAAACGGCCGCACGATGGTCCCGATCCGCGCCCTGGCCGAGACCCTCGGCAGTAAGGTAACGTACAACAACGGCCAGGTTACCTTCAAGCGTAATAACAAGACGGTCAACCTTTTCGTCAACAAACCCGTCGCCATTGTCAACGGGGACAACGTGACCCTGGACCAATCGGTTACGGTAATAAACGGCCGCACTCTGGTACCCCTGCGCTTTGTAGCCGAGAACCTTGACTGCAATGTCGATTACGCGTCCGAAAGCGGTATCATCACCGTGGACGACACCTCCGCCGAACAGGTAGACGCCGCCTAGGTAGCCGGTCAAAACAGGTTTTGCTGGAGGATCCGGGCAACGGATCCTCCAGCCACATGCTATAATGTAGGCTGGAAGTATCCTTTGCAGGGAAGTGATTCCTGTTGCCTGCCAATCGATTTCGCCGTGCCGGCATCCTCCTTTTGCTTACCCTGTGGGTTATCCTTTTGTGTGCAGGTTGTGCGGGCAAATCCTCGAAGGAAGCCGAACCTGAACCGGCGCCCACGCCTGTCGGGCAAGCAGACGAAATCCGGCAGCCGTCAGCCTCTCCCAGCCAAGCCGCAACGTCTTCCAGTCAGGTCATAAAGAGCAACAACCCTATTGCCGACCCGGAGGCTCAGGAAGTCCTGCAGGAGCTGGAAGCTGAGGTCGACGAACTGCTCAAGGTTCTGGGCAGGTGCGAGGAGATTCAAGACGAGGACCTGCAATTAGGAGGGGACCAAACCCAATGAGAAAGACTGTATTAATCATCCTTGCCCTGGCAGTCCTCCTGTCGGTAGGCATTTCGGTCGCTTGTGCCCGAACGGGCACCTATGACCGAATCCTGCAGCCCACATCCCGGGACGGCGTGAGAACCTTGCAGCAGGAGGTTGCCGAAGGCAGGCAACAAGCCCGCGACTTGCAGAAGCTCACTAAGTTGAAGCTGGAGCAAGTCAAGGTCAGACTTAACGAAAACAGACAGGAGCCGGAGCGTTTAACGTCCCAGGAAGTGACCCTGGTGCGCCAACACCTTTCCTTAATCAAAAAAAAGAGAACGGCCCTTGACCGGACAGCGGGGATGATCAGGGCCAAAACCATCGACCTTCGAATCCACATCCGTCAGAGGAATCTTGCCGCCGTAAAGTCAGACCTTGAGGCGATCATCAGAATCCAAAATCATCGTATCGCCCTACTAAGAGACATCAACGCCAGCCTGGACACGATTCTGGCAGTTCTGTAACGCAATACGGAAGGCGCTCCCAATCGGGTCAGCGCCTTTTAATTCTCCGGAATGAAAAAGGTTATCTCCAGTCCCCTGCAATCCGCCCTGTTTTTGGCTTCAATACGTCCGCCGTGAAGTTCAACAAGCTGTTTGGCAATGCTCAGTCCCAGCCCCGTCCCGCCCGAACCGTTGTTCCGCGACTTCTCCACCCGGTGGAACTTGTCAAAAATGCGGTCGAGTTCCGCTTCCGGCACGCCCGGGCCGGTATCCGAAACCTTGATCTGGCTGCCGCCGGCTGCCTGCACGGCCTCGACGCTGACCTCCCCACCGGGAGGAGTGTAACGGATCGCATTGCCGACCAGGTTTAAAAGGACCTGCTTCAGGCGGTCGGCGTCGGCATAAACAAACTGTAAGCCGGCAGCAATGCTTGTCCTCAGAACCGTTCCCTTCGCCGCGGCTTCGAGGCTGAAATAATCGCTCACATCCTGCAGGATGTCCTGCAGGGCCACCTTCTCCTTGTGCAGTTGTAACGAACCGGCCTGTATGCGCGCCAGATCCAGCAGATCGCTAACCAGCCGAACCAGCCTGTTGGTTTCCCCGAACGCAAGGCGCAGATACTTATCTTGTTCCTGGGGCTGGACGACACCGTCCAGAATGCCCTGGATAAACCCGCGGACCGTGGCGAGAGGCGTGCGCAGCTCGTGAGAAACGTTTGCAATCAGATCCCGGCGTACTTCTTCCGTACGTCGGAGCTGTCGCTGCATATAGTTGAAGGTCCGCCCCAATTGAGCAATTTCGTCGTTTCCATTAACGGGAAGGTCACCGACAAAAGCGCCGTCGGCGATCTTCCTAGCCGCGGCCCCCATAGCCGCAATCGGCCTGGTAATGCGCCGGGAAACACAGTATATAACGGCCGCCGCTACCAGCACGGCAATGAGGAACCCGGTCCAGAGCACCTTGCGGACGGCCTTGAGTGGCTCCTCGACTTCCGTAAGAGGTGAAAAAAGCAGAATGACTCCCTTGATATCCCCTTTCAATGTAAGAGGCATTCCGACAAGAACCACCTGCGTGTCCGGACTTATGGACTCCCTCTTTCTGACCACGGTCTCTCCCTGAAGGATCCGCTCGGCGTACCCGATCACGTGCTCCCTGAATCTCCCGGAGGAGATCCCCTCCAGATGCTCTGCCGTTACCGAGCTGCCGGTCTTAATGGCCAGGATTTTGGTGTTGGCTGCGTAACCCATCGCGTTCAGGGCTTGCTGGAACTCACCCCGGGCAAGGGTTCCATCCTCCAGTTCCGCCGTCAGGGCGTTGATCCGGTGCCCCAGTCTTAGGAGCTCTTTCTGTTTGCTGTTAAAGAAGTAATAAGAGAAGTACTGCGACAACCCGGCAGAAAGGGCAAGAGCCAGCGAGACGCTGATCAGGAGATAGACGGCCAGAAGCTTGCGGAAAACGCTGTTGAACATCCTACCGGTCCTCCACCTTATAGCCGACACCCCAGACGGTGGCGATGCGCCAGGAAACGGCCTTCCCCTCCAGCTTCTCCCGCAGGCGCTTGATGTGGACATCGACCGTGCGCGTCTCACCGGCGTAATCATACCCCCAGACGCGGTCCAACAGCTGTTCGCGTGTGAAGACCCTGTTCCGGTTCGTCAGGAGGAAATAAAGCAGCTGGATCTCCTTGGGCTTTAGGTCGATCGGTTCTCCCCGCCAGCGAACGTCATAACGTTCTAGATCGACAACAAGGTCGTTAATGACCACCTGTTGCCCCCCGGATGGTTGGCTCCCCTTCTTCCTGCGGAGCTGCGCGCGCACGCGGGCCACTACTTCCGGCGGATCGAAGGGTTTAACCACGTAGTCATCGGCCCCGGCGTCCAAACCGGTAATCTTGTCTTCCGTGGCATCCCGGGCGGTGAGCATGATGATCGGAACGTCGCTCTCCCGCCTGATCATCCGGCAGACGTCCCATCCCCCGATGATCGGTAGCATGACGTCCAGGATGACAATGTCGGGATTATAGTCCTTGAAAAGGGTAAGCGCTGTGCTTCCGTCATGGGCGAAGGCGGTATCATATCCCTGCGAAGCCAGGTACAGACGAAGAAGCTCACAGATATTCAGGTCATCATCCACAATGAGGACTTTTCCGTTTCCAGCCATTCCTATCCCCCCGCACCCCCAACACGGCGGCTGCTTTCAGTTCAGCTCGTTTTGCGGCATTACCGGATTTGGCCTCTATGTCTCCGAGGAACGGCGACGCAACATCGACGGCTTGTGAACCTTGGAGCCGCTTTCCCCTTCGTCTTCCGACGAACCGCGACCGCCCGACACCCGGTTCATGAAATGCCCCGCCGCCGGGACTATAAACACAACCGCCAGCGGCACCAGGATGTCCAAGGGCAGGGCAAAGCTTTGCACCCAATGGTGTAATTTCGGGTCCTCAACGATCATCTTCCCCGCCGTCCACGCCAGCACGCCTGCCCCCACGTAGACGACCAGCGGCGTCTTTTCCATCAGCTTCAGGATCAGCTTGCTGCCCCAGATGATAATCGGAACGCTGATAGCCAGGCCGATAATAATCAGCGGGATGTGCCCGTCAGCCGCCCCGGCTACTGCCAGGACATTGTCCAACCCCATGGCGACGTCAGCCACGATGATGATCTTTACCGCCTGTAACAAGGTCGTCCCGCTGGCAACCTTTTCAAAAGTGACTTCTTCGTTTTTGAGAAGCCTAACGGCGATCCAGATCAGGATGAGTCCACCGACCAGCTTGAGGAAGGGTATCATCAGCAGGTACACGGCAAAGGCGGCCAACATCCCCCGGACGAGAATAGCCCCGGCCGCCCCGAAGACAATCGCCCGGTTGCGCTGGGGGCCGGGGAGTTTCCGGCTGGCCATGGCGATCACGATGGCGTTGTCGCCGCCCAGTACGATATCAATAATAATGATTGATGCAAGAGCCCAAAGCAACTCCAGGTCGCTCATCAAGATCACGCCTTTCTTCAGACAACAAAAAGACCTCTACCACAACGGTAGAGGTCTCGCTAACAACGCCTGCACGCTGCCAACAAAGCCGGGAGCACCGAGCCCCGTCCTGACGGCTGTTGTTGTAAAAGCTACTCCCCTCGGCGCCTGTTTACTTCACTTTCTTATTATACAACTTGTCCTTACCCCGCACAAGCTATTTTCGCCATGAGCACCATTCATTTATAAAACTTTGCACGGCTTATCAACCTAAAACAGGCGAAACCGTTAACTTGAACGGATGGACTGCGGTAACTACCGCAGGTTCGGCGCTCCTCACGGCGCAAAAAACCAGTAAACCGCAAGAGCAGCAATAATGGCCAGGATAAGCACCCAATTTTTTCTTAAGAATGACATTTTTTTTCCTTCCCTCCCGCCGGTCGTTATTCCTTACACCTTCTCCGCATCATAATCGTTTCCCCGCCGATACCCCGGTTGTCCGTTTTTAATTACAACGACTGTCGTCCGGGGATTCTTCCCGAGCAGACCCGCGAGCATTTGGTGACCCTTCGAATGCATCCACTCCGCGGGGATCAAGCCTCTACCGCATTGTGCATGTACCGATCCTTCAAAGCACCCGCACCCAGGTACTGTTCCACGGCCGCCACTCTTTTGGGGAGGTTCGGGTGCGTGGAAAGCATTTCCGCCAGCCATACCCAGAAACCGCGGTTAGTCCGGACCTGATCGACAAAGCTGGCCTTGTTGACCTTCCTGTAAAGGTTTCGCCCCGCCGCAAGCAGGACGAGACCCCCTACCGCACCTTCCGGGACAAAATGGGCGGCGTTTCGGTCAGCGGTGTATTCGCAAGCCCGCCGGTAGGCGTGACCTAAGAACGGCACCAGCAAGCCCGGGTACAGTAAGACGTTCCAGATCAGGTGCCGGCACCGTACGTGCCCGAACTCGTGCGCCAGAATGAACTTGAGTTCCGCTTCACCGCCGCTAAGGACCAGTTCAAAGAGTTCGCTGTAGAGAATAACGAAATGTTTCCCAACGAACCTGGTGGCAAGAGCATTAAGCAGGCCGCCCGACTCCATCAGGTAGATTTCCGGCAGGGTCTTGAGCCCCATTTCAGCGGCAAGATCCCTCGCCGTCCCGTAGACCTCGGGGAACTGATCCTCCCCGAGGCGGACACAGTTGCCTCGCACGTAACCGATGAAGACACCTTGGATCACAAACAGGATCAGAAATCCGAGAAGAAGATAAACAAGCCCCACCAGTGAAACGATGAGCACGACGTAAAGGGCTACACTGACGAGGATGAGCAGTATCAGGTAGAGCGTTTCCTTGTCGTTGGTCAACTTGGGCTGCACTCGCATCCTCCTCCTTACAAAACACTTCGTTGATTAACTATTCGGCTTAGGCCAACACTGCTTAAGCGTTTTCGTGCCGCTGGAAGACGACCATCCGCGGGTAAGGTATCTCGATGCCCGCCTGATCGAGGGCGTACTTGAACCTGCGGCGCAGCTCGCGTTCAACGTTCCACTGCTCGCCCGGCCGGGTCCTGGCTATCGTCCTGATGTTCACCGCGGAGTCGGCCAGGTCGACCACACCCTGGACTACGGGCACCTCCAGGATTCCTTCGATCTCCCTGTAAGCGCGCTCGCTCTCCTGGCGCAGCACCGCAATGGCCTGATCGATGTCCTCCTCATAAGCAATGCCCACTGTAACCACGGCCAGCATATATCCCCGGTTGTAGTTCGTAACTCTGGTGATCTCCCCGTTGGGCACGATGTGCAGCTGCCCGGTCCACTGCCTGATCTTGCAAGTGCGCAGCCCCGTTTCCTCAACTACACCCACCACGCCGGCTGTCTCAACATAATCGCCTACGGCCAGCTGGTTTTCAAAAACAATGAAAAACCCGCTGATGACATCCCGCACGAGGTTCTGGGCGCCGAAGCCGACAGCCAGGCCCAGGATGCCCGCGCTGGCCAGGATGGCGCTGGTGTTTACGTTTAAGACCTGAAGAATCGTCAAACCGGCGATAAAGAAAGCGGCATAGGTCAACGCGTTCTTAACGAGGGGTTCAAGGGTGCGCAGACGCCCGCTGTTTAATGCGTCTTTAAGCTCCTTTTTGGCAAACACCTGGCTGATAATCAGGTGGCCCAGATTCAGCAGCAGCCTGGTACTCACAAGGATACCGGCGATCTTCAGGATCTTGATGCCCGCATCCTTAAGATCGCCCGCCTCGACAACCCTCACGTCGAAGATGTGCAAAATAATGATCAGGGCCGCGAAGTACCCGCCGTACAGGACGAGGGTTTTAACAAGCGCCCGGGCGGACTTCAAAACGTCGCTCCGTAAGCCGGTGTCGCCGCCGTCACGGAACCATTGCGAAAAAGCGCGGTCCAGAGCGAAAAGCAACAATTTCAAGAGGACGTAGGCCGCAGCCAGTACAGCCAGCCCTAAGAGAAGGTGATGCGCCAGTTCTTGCATGGCCTCCTGGCTCGTATACCGGGCGGCATATTGAAGAAGACTGTGCCAAAAATCACGCAGCATGTCGCAACACCTCACTTTTTTTGTGCTTTGAGGAGTCCTTTCTACACGTACCGGCGTTAGTCCTGTTCCCAGCAAAAGGGGTTAACCTGGTACTGTTGAATTACGGCGGCAAGAATGTGAAGGGATGGAAGCTATTGTTCAAGAGTGTCCCGCCCTTGACAGGGCGCCGCCGAAAACGGCATAATGAGCCAAACCGGTGCACCAACGCAGGTCATGCCGCATCCCGCTCTCTTTAAGGAACGTTTTTGAAGGGGTTGAGAATGATGCGTGTCGCCCTGGCCCAGGTGAATCCCGTCATCGGCAACTTCCCCTACAACGTAGCCAGGATCGAAGAGATGATCGCCGACGCCGCAGCCCAAGGCGCAGACCTGGTGATCTTCCCGGAAATGGCCTTGACCGGCTACCCCCCGCGCGATCTTCTGGACCGGCGGGAGTTCATAAAGGCCGTTGAAGAGCACACGCAGAGGCTGGTCGCCGCCAGCGGCGAGACCGGCGTGATTCTGGGGGTTCCTCTGCCCGACGGCGAAGGAGCGCTGTTCAACACGGCCCTGTTGTTCGCCGGGGGGCAAATCCTCGGGAAGGGGGTTAAAACCCTTCTCCCCAATTACGACGTGTTCGACGAGAACCGCTATTTCAAGCCGGCCCCGCAGCCGCAGGGCGTTACGGTGTTCAAAGGTGTCCGGCTGGGGCTGACCGTCTGCGAAGACATTTGGAACGACAAGGACTACTGGGACCGCCGGCGCTACGATTGTGACCCGGTGGCTGAAGTAATGCGTTACGGCCCCGACCTGCTCGTCAACATCTCCGCCTCGCCTTACCACATGGGTAAGCAGGCCACCCGCCTGGGCATCGTAAGCAGTATCGCCGCTAAATACGGCAAACCCGTCGTCTATGTCAACCAGGTCGGCGGCAACGACGAGCTCATCTTCGACGGGTCGAGTTTCGCCGTGGGCGCCTGCGGACAGCTCACAGCTCAGGCTGGCAGTTTTGTAGAGGACCTCGTTATCATCGACATGGCTGACCTGTCAGCGGATACCAAAGCGCTGGAGCCCCCGGAGGAGGACATCTCCTGGATGTACCGCGCCCTGGTTCTCGGCATACGGGACTACATGCGCAAGACCGGCTTCAGCAGGGCCGTTATCGGCCTAAGCGGCGGCATCGACTCTGCGGTGACGGCGGCCTTGGCGGTGGCTGCTCTCGGCGCTTCGAACGTGGTGGGCATCGCCATGCCTTCCGCTTACTCGTCCGAGGGGAGCGTAGAGGATGCCCGCGAACTGGCCTCCCGCTTAAACATCGAGTTTCGCCTGCATCCCATTGAAGACATTTTCAAATCCTACCTAGCCGAACTCAACCCCCCTGGCGACAGATTGCTCGACTTGGCCGAAGAAAACGTTCAGGCGCGCATTCGCGGCAACATTTTAATGTTTGTCGCCAACCGGGAACAAGCCATCGTCCTGAGCACGGGCAACAAATCGGAGCTGGCGGTGGGCTACTGTACGCTGTACGGCGACATGTCCGGCGGCCTGGCCGTCCTGGCCGACGTTCCCAAGGTCAAGGTTTACGAGCTTGCCCGTTACATCAACAGTCTGGCCGAGGTCATCCCCATAAACAGCATCACGAAGCCGCCCTCGGCGGAGTTGAAGCCCGGGCAGCGGGATGAAGACACACTGCCCCCTTACCCCGTTCTGGACGCTGTCATTCATGCCTACATCGAGGAAAACCTGCCCCCAGAAGACATCGTCGCCCGAGGGATCGACGAAAAGGTGGTCCGGGAGGTCATACGCAAGATCTGCGTGGCCGAATACAAACGGCGCCAGGCCGCCCCGGGTCTTAAAGTCACGACCAAGGCTTTTGGATCCGGCAGGAGAATGCCCATCGCCCAGGGTTGGTGCCGCTAACAAAGGTCAAACCAGCACGGTTGAAGTGGCTGCCCCAAACCGACAAGGGGTGGTAAAGCATGTCTTCGGTGAGATTGGACGATCCCACCGGTTTTTCGTGCCGCCAGTGCGGCGAGTGCTGCCGGGAGGGCAAAAGGTTTCTTTCCAGTTGACGCTAGAGACACTTCCCGAGCCGGTCGTCCCAGCACCTGAGCCCGAAACAGCAAACCCTGTCCCTGCCCTGGGCCTTGGCGAAATAAAGCGCTTGATCGGCCTCAGCTACGAGCTTGTCGACTGACTGGGGAGCCGCCGGATTGAGAGCCGTAACCCCAAAGCTCGCGGTGACGTACAGGCTTGCGCCGGAATCCAGCTTTACGGGTGTAGACTTGATGCTTTGCCGGAACCGTTCGGCAATCGCCCCTGCTGTTACAATGTCAACTCCCTCAACAAGGATGAGAAATTCCTCGCCGCCGTATCGTCCGAGGAAATCATACACCCGTTTTACCGCGCGCAGTTTTTTAGCCACGTCCTGCAGCACCGTGTCACCGGCCAGGTGACTGTACTCGTCGTTAATGCGCTTAAAATGATCCAGGTCCATAAATATTACGCCTACGGGCCTGCCCTCGCGAATACCCCGTGCAACCAGAGCCTCCAGATGCTCCAGTAGGACCCTGCGGTTGGGCAGCCCCGTCAGGGCGTCGGTGGACGCCAGGACCGCTATTTTCTTGTTCGCCTCCCTAAGTTTCTCTTCCAGCTCAATGATCCGTATACCGACCTGAATGCGGGCCTTCAGTTCCTCATGGTGAAACGGCTTGGTAATGTAGTCGTCAGCCCCGGCGCCCAGTCCCTCTACAATGTCATCTTTATTGCCTTTGGAAGTCAAAAGGATGACGTAAACGTACCCGGACTGCTGCGAATGTCTGATGGTCTTACACAGTTCCAGCCCGTCCATTACGGGCATTACCCAGTCAGCTATCACCAGCCTGATTTCTTCCCTTTGCAGGATGTCCCAGGCCTCAGCGCCATTCCGGGCAACAATGACCGAATGACCCCATTCTTCCAGTGCCTTTTGGACCATACGCGCCGAAACAAGGCTGTCGTCAGCGACCAGTATCTTCATTATCATCATCCTGCCGCTCTCTGTTATTTGTTACCTGCTTCGCGGTTTTCTCAAGTATTCCTCTCTGAATTACCTTAAACCCTGGGCACCCGGCTTAAAAAATAAAAACCGCCAGGCGGTCCGGCGGTCGTCAACAGCGGCCGGACGGATGCGGTTACGCTTCAGCAGGGGCTTCAGGCGGAACTTTGATTTCCCCGATCCTAAAATATCCCGGCATGGTTTTCTCCACAAAGGTCAGTGTCTCCTGCGCATTGGTCCGCCAGTTTGTGGGGCAGGTCGAAAGGACTTCGATAAAGCTGAATCCCCGTCCCGCCATCTGGTTCTGCAGCGCTCTGACTATCATCTTGCGCAGCTGCGTGAGCCTGGCGATCGTGCCGCGGGCTACGTAAGCCCCCTCCGGAGTGACCGCAGCAACCATTTCAGGCCCCTGCATAGGCGGGCCTGTCGCGGCGATATCCCTCCCGTAAGGAGCCGTTTCCACGATCTGACCGGGAAGTGTGGTAGGTGCCATCTGTCCTCCGGTCATAGCGTAAAGGGTGTTGTTGATCAAGATAACGGTGATCGGTTCGTTGCGGGCTGCGGCATTGACCAGGTGCTGCGACCCGATGGCGTACCCCCCGCCGTCACCCATGTAGGCGATGCAGACCAATTCGGGATTGGCCCTCTTAACACCGGTGATAACCGGCGTCGTCCGCCCGTGGTGGGTCTGCACCGAATCAACGTTGAAAAAGTCCCAAGCCAGGAGGCTGCAGCCGATATCACAACCGAACACCGCGCGGTCCCGGATGCCTAGTTCGTCAATGGCTTGTCCCAGGGCACGCAGGGCAATACCGTGGCCGCACCCCGGACAGAACTTGTGCGGTTTGGACTCCCGTCTCCAGCTCTTTGGCATTGACGGTTGCACAGCCATTTTCCATACCCCCAATCAAGAGGTCAGAGGCAAGAGGCCGGAGGTCGGCAGCCAGATCGGCATCCGGCCTTTTTTAAGATAAACCCTCTTCCGTAAAAGGTAGTATGACCCGCCGGACAAAGGTTTATCGGCTGTGTCAACCGCAACCGCTAAAGCAAGATAGCCAGTAAAAACAGCATAGATGTCAAAGATATTTCCGTGTGCGCGCCCAGCAAATCACCCGTAACCCCGCCGTAGCGCGCCCGGCACCAGCAACCGAAAGTCCAGGCAAAACCCGAAGAGAAGCCCAATAAAGCGAGACCTGCCCATTTTACAGTCAACACGGCGATTCCGGCAGCGATCAACCACCCGGCGGCCACCGGCAGGATACGCCCTTCGCCGACAAAAGGTTGGCCTGTTCCTCCTTCCGCCCGGGCGTAAGGCTGGAAGGCTGCCAATTGGGCTGTCCCCGCCCGCGAAACAGCGAAGGCGGCGATAACAAGCCACCACCACCCGGCTTCTTCCAGAAGGCGTGCATAGGCCGCCCACTTAAACAGCAGCGAGAGTGTGATGGCCACAACGCCGAAACTTCCTTGCCGGGAATCCCTCATAATGGCCAGGGCCCGCTCCCGGTCGCGCCCCGCACCCAGGGAATCGGCGGCGTCGCCCAGGCCGTCGGTATGGATCGCGCCCGTCAGGAGCATTTCCGCCAGCAGCATGACGGCGGCTGCTCCCGCCGTCCAGCCGGGGACGGCGGCCAGCAGTCCTTGTCCTCCTAAGATCACAAGACCCCCGAGAAGAGCCGCGACCAGCGGAAAGTAAGGAAGCGCGTCCGCAAGGCGCCGCGCGTCGCGACCCGGCACGGGTAGCACCGTCAAGGTTCGGACGGCTGTAATCAGCCCGTGCATCTCAGGCCCCCGGCTCAATGCCGACGTCGGCGAAGGTGGCCATCTCGTTGTAGATCGCCACCGCATCCGCGATAATTTGCATCCCGATAGCAGCTCCCGTTCCTTCGCCCAGGCGCATGTCGAGGTCCAGCATGGGACGCAAGCGCTCGCGGGTAAAATACAGCTTGTGTCCCGCTTCGGCCGAGACGTGTGAGAAGAAGAGGTAGTCCCGGACTGCCGGAGCCATACGCATCGCCACCAGCGCTCCTGCGCCCGAAATAAAACCGTCCACCACGACCGGCAGGCCGTAGGCGGCCGCCCCCAGGCAGCATCCGGCGATGGCCGCGATTTCCAGGCCCCCTACAGCCGCGAGAACGGACAGGGGGTCGGTCAGGCGTGCCTGATTGACCGCCAGCGCTTTGGCCACAGTCTCGATTTTCCGCTCGACACCGGCCGCATCCAGTCCGGTACCCTTCCCGACAATTTCCCTTGGCGCGCAGGGCAGTAAAGCTGCATAAAGAGCCGCCGAAGGCGTCGTGTTGCCGATGCCCATCTCGCCCAGCCCGATCAGGGTACTTCCCTCGCTATCCGCCTGTATGGCCATTTCCGCTCCGGCCATCAGGGCCTGCTCCGCCTCCTCCGGCGACATGGCGGCCTGGCGGGAAATGTTGCCGGTACCCCGCCGCACGTTACGATCGATCAGCCCCGGGACGCCAACCCTGTCCCGCATGCCCACGTCGACCACGCGGACCTCGGCCCCGGCCTGGCGAGCCAGCACGTTAATGGCCGCTCCCCCGGCAAGGAAGTTGTGAACCATCAGCGTAGTGACTTCAGGAGGATAGGCCGAAACGCCCTCTTCCACCACCCCGTGGTCTCCCACGAAGACGAAGATCCTTGCCGCGCGGACGGTCGGCCTGCCCTCCCGGCTTAAGGCCGCCATTCGGGCCGCTGTCTCTTCAAGCACGCCGAGGCTCCTGCGCGGCTTAGTCAGGTTGTCCAGGTGGTCCTGCGCCGCGCGCAGGCGGCCGGCGTCAATAGGACGTATGGCACTGACAATTTCAGAAAGGGTCGTAGACTGCATTGTCTCTTTTCTCCTCCTATTGATTTTTAAGGTCAAGGGCCAAACCCGCGACGACCAGCACAACGCGGCGCGCCACGGCAGCGACCCGCTGGTTCAGCCGTCCGGCCGCGTCCCGGAACCGTCGGCCCAGTTCGTGCTCGGGCACGATCCCCATCCCAACCTCATTGGCGACAAGAACTACAGGACAGAAAGGCTTGCGCAATAACATCAGCAGTTCGCCGGTACGGCGCTCGACCGCCGTTTCCCCTTCGGCCAGAATGATATTGGTCAGCCACATGGTCAGGCAGTCGACCAGGACCGCGTCAGCCCCGGGTCGCCGGCGGGGATCGCTTAACACGGCCGCGATCTCCAACGGCTCCTCCACCAGGCTCCACTTCGGGCCTCTCTCCCGCCGGTGACGGGCGATGCGCTCCTCCATCTCGGCATCACCCGCCCGGGCAGTGGCCAGGAAGACAGGCTTCCGGTAGCGGTTTTCGACGTACCGCCTGGCCCAGCCGCTCTTTCCGCTGCATGCGCCGCCGAGGACCAGCACTACTTCGGACGATTGTGACTCCATTGTTGAAACCAGCCTTCTCCCCCCTCTATTGAAATCGGCCAAGGAACACCAGAACCGCCGCGCCCACGGCGCCAAACAGCCAGGTAGTAGCCCAGAGCAGGCTCACCGCCTGGCATACGGCTGACGGCCCGGGCGCCGGGAATTCTGCGCCTAAGTACGGTTTTTCCGAGGATATCCCGTTGTAGGTTGACGGCCCGCCGAGACGAACTTTGAGCGCTCCCGCAAACAGCGCTTCCCCGTGGCCGGCGTTCGGGCTGGGGTGGGCCAAGCGGTCCCGCCAGCCTACCCGCCAGGCGTCCCGCGCCGACAAACCGGATAAAAGGGCCGCCGCTGGCACAAAAAGAAGAGCCAGCCGCGCCGGGATAAAGGCGGCGAAATCGTCCAGCCGGGCAGCCGTCCTGCCGAAATCACGGTAAGGCTCATACCGGTAACCGATCATGGAATCCAGCGTGCTGACGGCCTTGTAGACCCATGCCCCCACCGGGCCGAAGAGCAGCGCGTAGAAAACCGGGCAAAGCACTGCGTCGACGGTATTCTCGCCCACCGTCTCCACCGCCGCCCGGCGGACCTCCCGTTCATCAAGCCCGGCGGTGTCGCGTCCGACGATCATCGCCAGTTTCCGGCGTGCACCCGGCAAGTCGCCCTGTTGCAGGCAGGCGTCTACCTCAAGCGCCTCTTCGGCCAGGGAACGGGGAGCAACAGCCAGGTAGACCAGCAGGGTTTCAACTGCAAGGCCCCACCAGAAGCCCGCCGTCCTCCCCAGTTCAACCAGAAGCCAGGCTGCTCCGCCGGCCGCCATCACCACGCTTATGGCAAGGATGGTTCCCGACCAGCGCGCCGGCAGCGGCAGGAGCCGCAGTGACTCGCCGGATGCGATCAAGCGGCCGATCAATCGGACAGGGTGCCAAAGCCAGTACGGATCGCCAAGCAGCCGGTCCAGGATCAGGGCCGCCAGGATCACGCCGGTTTTATAGGCCGAGGATTCCATCCAGCCGCCCCACCCCGATTCTTTCCTCCAGCAGGTCGGCGACCCGATCCAGATCCCTCTGCCTGCGTGTGGCAAATCCCGTTTGTACCGGGGGCCGGGCCGGCAGTCCTGCAATGCGGCGCACAGCTGCTATCCAGTGCGCCCGGTAGGCGTCAGCGTCGAAGCACCCGTGCAGGTAGGTCCCCGCCACAAAGCCTTCTTCGGCGACACAGCCCTCGGGGACCGGCCCCGCTTCCTGTCCGTCGAGCAGGAAACACGGCCGGCCCCCGCATACCTTCGAGAACCCCATATGAATCTCGTATCCGCGCACGGGAAGGCCGTCCGGAATGCCCCAAACCCCGCCGGCCGTCACGCCGCTCACCTGAACGGTGCGTTTCTCGGAGGCAAACCGGGTGTGCACGGGCAGAAGGCCTAGCCCCGGAACCGTCTTCTCCCCTTCCATGATGGTTTGGCCAAGCATCTGAAAGCCTCCGCAAATGCCCAGCAGCGGTTTCCCCTCGGCTGCCAAGCGGCGCAGAGCCTGGTCCAGCCCCCGCCGGCGGAGCCAGGCCAGATCAGCTAACGTCTCCTTGCTGCCCGGCAGGATGACCGCGTGCGCACCTTCCAGTTCTTGCGCACGGTCAACGTAGCGCAGCGCCACCCCGTCCTCGGTTTCAAGAGGAAGAAAATCGGTGTAGTTGGATATCCGGGGCAAACGGACCACCGCCACCGCTAAGTCGCCCGGGGCCGGCGTCTTCCCCCGCCCGGACAGGCCCACCGAGTCCTCCTCGTCGAGATGGAGATTGTGCAGGTAGGGGAGCACGCCCAGCACCGGCCGTCCGGCCCGAGCCCTGATCAAGGCCAGCCCGGGCCGCAAAAGCTTCTCGTCGCCCCGGAACTTGTTGATGACGAAACCGGCAACAAGTTTCCGTTCCCTTTCCGCCAGCAGTTCCATCGTTCCGAGCAGGGAGGCAAATACTCCGCCCCGCTCGATGTCCCCCACGAGCAGCACGGGAGCCTTCGCGTGGAGCGCCACGTCCATATTGGCAATGTCGTAGGGCCGAAGGTTGATCTCGGCCGGGCTTCCCGCCCCTTCGGCAAACACAAAATCGCAACTCGCCCGGAGCCGGTCGAGGGCGGCGGCGACCAGCGGCCAGAGCTCTTCCTTCAAGGCGTAATAGTCAGCCGGTTTGTAGACGCCCAGGGGACGGCCCAGCACCACCACCTGGCTGCCCGCTTCCCCCGTCGGTTTCAGGAGAATGGGGTTCATGTCCACGTGGGGAGGTATACCGGCGGCCTCGGCCTGCAAGGCCTGGGCGCGGCCGATTTCCCCGCCGTCCGGAGTGGCATAGGAGTTGAGGGCCATGTTTTGGCTTTTAAAAGGAACCACCCGGAAGCCTCTGCGGGCGTAGAGCCGGCAAAGCCCCGCTACTACAAGGCTCTTGCCTACCGAAGAAGCCGTACCCTGGACCATCAGTATGCGCGCCGTCATACGTTGTCACCCCGCAGAAAGCCTGATAAGACTTCGAGCAGCCGATCGTTCTCATCGGGCCTGCGTAGCCCCATGCGGAAGTACCGTAGCGAAAGCCCGGCGAAAGTAGAGGCATCCCGCACCGCCATCCCGTGCTGCAGCAGGCGGGTGTTCAGAGCTCGGACGCTAAAACCGCCGGGCAGCTCGCAGAGCAAAAAGTTCGCCTCGCCGTGAAAAACGCGAAGCCCCAGCCTCTCCAGCGCCGCTGTTACCCGTACCCGCTCCGCCGCTACAAAATCCCTGGTTTTCTTAGCGTAAGCCTTCTCGGCGAGCAGCCGGCCGACGAGGTGCTCGCCCAGCCCGTTAACGCTCCAGGGATCCTTCGCTGCCAGAAGCCGCTGCACCAGGTCCTTTGTCCCGACAAGGTAACCGAGTCGCAGCCCGGGTACCGCGTAAAACTTAGTCAGCGAGCATACCGCCGTCACCCCCGGCACGGGCGGCAGGGCCGGGGAACCGCCCCTTGCGGGATCCGCGAAAGCCAGAAACGACTCGTCAAAAACCCAGTGCACCCCGGGACGGGTCTTGCGCAAACGCTCAAGCGCGTCACGCGACGGAAATTGCCCGGTGGGATTGTTCGGGTAACCGACGAAGACCATATCGCCGGGCTCAGGCCGGAAAGCCTGCCACCAGGGTTCAAAACGGCCGCCCACAACCCTCGAGGGCACCGCCGCTACCGGAATGCCGCAGGCCTCGGCGGCGCCGCGGTATTCCGAATAGCACGGTTCTATAACCCAGACCCGTCTCGGCCGCAGGGCGCGTACCAGGAGACTGATCAGCTCTGTCGCACCGTTCCCCACCAATACCTCACCCGGATCAAGGCTGAGAAACAGCGCCAGCGAACGGCGCGCGGCACCTGCATCAGGTGAGGGGTAACGGGTGATCAGAGGAAGCGCCTCCCGCAACAATTCAGCGACACAGTCCGGGGGTCCGAGCGGATTGAGACTCACGCTGAAATCGACCGTCACCCCGGTAATGGCACCACCGTGATCCCACTTCATTGCATCATCCCCAAAAGACGCCGCAGCACGTGAGGAGCCGAAGCAAAGTGCAGGTGCAGGTACGACCCGAAAACGGACCCGGCCTGCCAACCATCTCTGCGGACTTCAACCCCGCAAACCCGGTACAAAGCCAGGCAGGCTCGGTTGCCGGGCGCCGGGTGGGCTTGGGAGTAATGGAAAACATGCCCCCGGACCTCTTCGCCGGCCCTTAGAATCAAGTTGTCAAACAGGGCCCGGGCCACCACGTAACCGAGAGAAAGCCGCCGGCCGGTCATGCTGAAGCGTACCGGGAGCAGGCCGGTCATCGGGTGATAACGCCCATCCAGGTCGGTTACCCCCTCACCCAGGTAAATTAAGCCGCCGCACTCGCCGTAGATCCGCCCTCCGGCCGCCGCGTAGGATCTGACGGAGGCCAGCATCACCCGGTTGGCCGCCAGCGCCCCGGCGTACAGTTCCGGGTAACCTCCGCCGAAATACAGCAGGGTACAGTCTGCCGGCAGGCGGTCGTCGCGCAGAGGGCTGAAGAAAACCGGCTCCGCACCGTAGTGGCGAAGGATGTCCAGGTTATCGGCGTAAAGAAAGCTGAAGGCTTCGTCGCGGGCGACCCCCACCCGTACCGTCGGTGCGGAAGCATCTCCCGCAAAGACGCAAGGGTTTGCCCGGGGCACGGCCGGAGCCGTCCCGGCGAGCCGCTGCAAGGCGGCCAGGTCCACATGCTGCTCGACCGCGTCCGCCAGCCGGTCGTACACCGTCTCCCAGTCGCCCTCCGCTCCCGTAAAAAGCCCGAGGTGCCGTTCCGGGATGGCGAGCTCTTCTTCCCGGGGGATAACCCCGAGGACGGGTATCCGGCAATAGCGCGCAACGGCATCAGTGACCAGGGCGGCGTGCCGCGCCGACCCGGCGCGGTTGAGGATGACCCCCGCGATGTTCACCTCGGTGTCAAAGGCCTGAAAGCCCAGGACAACGGCAGCCGCGCTGACTCCCTGCCGTGAGATGTCCACAATCAGGACGACCGGCGCCCGCAGCACCTTGGCCAGCTCGGCGCTGGAGGCCCGCGTCGTACCGTCCCCCAGCCCGTCGTACAGGCCCATTACCCCTTCCAGGACCGCGATGTCCGCTCCCGCGACAGCCCGCTGGTACAGCTCACGTGAAGCCCGGTCACCGATGAGCCAGGTGTCCAGGTTCCTCGACACGCGTCCGGCGGCCCTGGTATGGTGGCCCGGATCGATGTAGTCGGGCCCGGCCTTGAAGGGCTGTACGGCTAACCCCAGCCGCTTCAGGGCACGCAGCAGCCCCAGGA
Organism: Bacillota bacterium; assembly: GCA_036804525.1. Lineage (GTDB taxonomy): Bacteria > Bacillota > Desulfotomaculia > Desulfotomaculales > JASEER01 > JBFLVT01. The sequence continues at coordinate 53,997 of DAIRSE010000006.1, forward strand.
CCAGGGTCGTCTTTCCCTGCCCGCTCGAAGGCGCGGCTACGAGTAGACGCGGCACATTAATCATCGCGGTCTCCCCTGTCGAAGTAACCGCGGGGTGTAATCATAAACCCCCGCCAGATAAAAGTCCGCGTGTTGCCGACAATAAGCAACGTCAACATGTCGGCGTCGTCCGGGCTCAGTTCGGCCAGTGTGACGACGCGCCTCTCCTGCCCATCCCGGAAGGCGTTGCGGACGATACCCACCGGCGTTCCGGGCGGGCGCGTTTCCCGCAGGATGTCGAGGGCCGCTGCAAACGGCTCAACGCGCGTCCGCGAACGGACGTTGTACAGGGCAAGGACAAAATCAGCCTGGACGGCCGCTCGAACCCTCCTTTTGATAAGGTCAATGGGGGTGAGGAGATCGGAGAGAGAAACTACCGCATGGTCGTGGGCCAGCGGCGCCCCCAGCAGCGCCGCTGCGGCAAGGCCGGCCGTTACGCCCGGGACGACCCTGAAGGGCAGCGCCAGATCGCGGCGGGCCAACTCCTCGAGGACCAGAGCGGCCAGCCCGTACACACCGGCGTCACCGCTCGAAACCAGGCATACCCGGCGGCCGGAACAGGCGGCGGCGATGGCCGCCCGTACCCGCTCGACCTCCCGGCGCATCCCGCTGGCGATGATTTCTTTCCCATCCAGGCGCTCCCGGATAAGGTCGAGGTAAAGAGGGTAGCCCGCCACCACCTCGGCTTCCGACAGGGCATCTCGGGCTGCAGGGGTCAGGTGCTCGGCGTTCCCCGGCCCGATCCCGGCGACCACAAGCGATCCTCGGCCAGGGCAACAGTCACCTGATCCGCCACCAGGCGCGGGAGGATAATTCGGCCGTTGCGGGAGGCCAGAAAGGCGCATGGTTCAGCAACCCCTCCTACGTCAAAATACTTACGGGCGCAGCGCGACTCGCCAAACAGCCTGTCGACGCTCCGGATGACGTCCCGGCTGAACACCCGCAGCCCCACGCCCAGGGCGGCGCAAACCTCAAGGATGCCCGGTTCGTCGGCCTTAAAATCGGCGGTGGCCGCAACCCGGAGCTCTTGCTTCGTCCGTCCCGCCAAGGCGAAACCCTTCTCTACCGCCGCCATGATCGCCGCCGCGCCGACGCCTCGCCGGCAGCCGAGCCCGACGACAAGCGTCCGGTGGACTTCACCGCCGGTGGTGACCACCGGTTCGGCGCCCACCACGGCCGCCACCCGGTAAGCCAGCCCGTTGGCACCACCCTCATGCCCGGCGAGCAGGCTGATCGCGTAGCGCGCTGCGGTATCCAGAACCACCACCGGGGGGTCGCGCCGCTTGTCTGCGGGGAGGCCTGACAAGAGGCGCACGGCGATCCCTACCGCCATGACCAGCACCAGCCCGCAGCCTTCCCGAAACAATCGCCTGACCGCGTCGCCGGTCGAACCCTCGTATCCCACAACGGTTGCGTGGCACAGCGGTGCTGGATAAATAGCTAACAACCGGACGGGAACGTACAGGAAAGCCCCGAGGGTCCCAGCCACCGCCGCGCCGGGGCCGAACCCCGCCTCATTGATCACGACTACCGCCAGTGGCCGGTCACCCTTCACCTCGCAGACGCCCCTTCGAGTAAAGATAGCTCGTCCCGCCGTCCTGCTCCAGGAAAAACCCGACCAAGATCAGGACGTGGCGCTCCACCCCCGACTCCCGGACGGTTGCGGCCAGGTCTGCCAGACGGCATCGGATCACCCGCTGATCGGGCCAAGTAGCCCGGTAAACCACGGCGGCCGGGCAGTCGGCGCCGTAGGCGGGGAGCAGGTCGGCCTGCACCCCGTCCGCCTCGGCCGCACTCAGATAGAGCGCCAGGCTGGCCCGGGCCGCCGCCAACCGCGGCAGGCTTTCGCTCTCCGGTACCGGCGTCCGCCCTGCCCGGCGCGTCAGGATCAGGGTCTGCGAGCCGCCGGGGAGGGTGTATTCCTTCCCCAGCAAGGCTGCCGCCGCAAAGCAGGCGCTGACCCCCGGGACGACCTCGTAGGAAATGCCCAGCCGCTCCAGGGCACGCACCTGTTCGGCAAGGGCCCCGTAAAGCGAAGGATCTCCGGTGTGCAGCCGGGCGACGTCCCGCCCCGCAGCCGCGGCTTCGGTGATAATCGCCAGCTGCGCCTCCAGGTCGAGCCGGCTGGCGTCGTGCCTCTCCGCGTCGGCCCGCGCCCAGCGCAGGATTTCCGGATTGACCAGGCTGCCCGCGTAAATGACCACCGGGCAGTGCTCCAGAAGACGCTTGCCCCGCACCGTGATCAGTTCAGGATCCCCAGGCCCGGCACCGATGAAATAAACGGTCAAGACGTACGCCCCCCTTTTTTGCGCACCAGGATCACCGACAGGTAGCCGTGCTCGCCCTCCGGCAGGGATTGCAGGTCCGACGTAAGATACTCCTCCGGCTGGGAAACGTGGCTGGCGAAGACGGCGTGCCTGTCCAGGCCCATTTCGCGCAGCAGGTTGATCACGGCGGGCAGCTGCTTGGCCACCTTCATCAGGACCACCGTCTCGAATTCTTCCAGGGCTTGCCGCACGGGCGACAGGTCGCCGCGGGGCACCGGCACCACCGCGATCCGCTCATCCTTTTCACCCAGGGGGAAGTTGGCGGCTGACGCGGCGGCGGCAAAACTGGTGATGCCCGGAACCGAGCGGATCAGCTCCGGTGCAAGCCTCTGCCTGAGTTCCCGCAGGACGTAGCAGTAGGTGCTGTAGGTAAGGCAGTCCCCCAGCGTCAGGAAGACCACCTTCTCCCCCCGCCGGACCCGGCCGGCGATTTCCTCGGCCGCCGCCGCCCAGTAAGGGATCAGTTCCCGCTCGTCACGGCGCATAGGGAACTCGAATTCAAGCACGGGTTTTTGACCTATGAACGGGCGGGCGATTTCCAGGGCCAGGCTTTCTCCGGCCAGGCTCGATTTCGGAACAACCACGCAGTCTGCTTCCTCAATCAAGCGCCGTGCCTTTAGAGACATTAACTCCGGGTCGCCGGGTCCCAGACCGATCCCCCAGAATGATCCCTGCGTTTCGCCTTTCACTCTCCCGCCTCCGTCAAAATCAACACACTTCGGCCGGGGCCTTCAAACCACTCGGCCAGTTCAGCGACTGTACCGGCCATCATCCCTTCCGTAGGTCGTCCCAGATCCCACAGGACGTGCACTTTTCGTTCCCTCGCCGTATTCCGAAGTGCGCTAAGGATTTTCCCGGGTGTCCAGGTCGGTGAACAAAGTACGGCGGCGGTAGACACAGCAGCCAGAGCGCCCAGGACAGGCCGCGCTTCTTCCTTAGAGACACCATGCAAGCTGAAAATCCGGGCGTTTTCCCAGGGAAGACCCAGGCGCGCGAAAGCCAGCTGCACCGAACTCACCCCGGGAACAACCTGTACCCTTTCCCGGCCGAGAAGGCGCGTCACCGGGCCGGCCAGGCTGTGCATGCCGGGGTCCCCCGTCACCAAGAGCACCACGCGGCATTCCTCCATGCGGGATCGGACCAGGGCGGCCACCTCGCGGGCGTCAGCTCCTGTCACTACCCGCTCGGCCCTGGCCTCCGGGAAGAGGTCGAGCAGGAACCGGGGGCCGCAGAGCACGTCAGCCCCGGCTACAGCCGAAAGGGCCTGCTGCGTCAAATACTCCGCCCCGCCCGGCCCGCAGCCGACAATGGTCAATTTCCACCGTTCCGGTTTCATAACGCCTCCCCCACAATGTTCCCCTGCAGGTCACAGAGGTACACCGCCACGCAAGGCTTCGGGCCCAGCCTCTCCTGCACCAGAACCTTGATCCTGGCCGCCAGCATCCCGAGCAAACAGCCGTACCCTTCATTAATCAGCGCCCGCTGGATCGCTTCCACCGTCGACAGTTCCCCCAAACGCCGGATGAGGTCTTCCGGCAAGCCGGCAGCGGCACAGAATTCGATGACGGCGTCGTTGGCCGGCCGAGCGTATTTGGCGTGCGTCTGCCAGTCCCCGTTCAGGACCTTGGCCAATTTGCCCGGGTGCCCGACGAGGATGATCCGGGCGAAGCCCCGCCGGGACGCTTCGTCCAGCATATATCCCAGGAAATCGCTGACCTCCACGATCTGCTCCTCCGCAGGCGCCGGCAGCAAGCGCCGTGCCGCCCGGCGGCCGATATTGCCCGGGACCAGGCAGACCTCACTGTAGCCGGACGCACGCAGCACATCCAGAAGCGGCGGAAGCGAACACCGCAAGGCGTTAAGGCTGCGCGGCTCGACATAGCCGGTGGTGCCGAGAATCGAGATCCCGCCGGCAATGCCCAGCCGCGGGTTAAAGGTCAGCCGGGCGACCTCCGTTCCTCCGGGAACAGAAACGGTAACCTTCCAGCCCCCGCCGGGAGCAACGAGGCCGGCCAGCGCGCCGGCAATCATCGCCCGCGGTACCGGGTTGATCGCGGCCTCGCCCACCGGGACGGGGAGGCCGGATTTGGTGACGCGCCCCACTCCCTCCCCCCCGTCGATGACGATACCCGGGGCCGCGGCAAATTCGACGCGGGCGTGGATGGCCATCCCGTCGGTCACGTCGGGGTCGTCACCCGCATCCTTAATCACGTAACACTCGGCGGCGGACGTGTCGCGGAAGACTGCATGCACCGGGAGGGTCGCGGGTTCACCGCCGGGCAACAAAATGGTAACTGTTTCAGGCAAATGACCCTCAAGAAGCCAGAGGGCGGCGCCCCGCGCCGCCGCCGCCGCGCACGTTCCGGTCGTGTAACCGCGCCGCAGGCCGTTCTTGCGGGTGTCCCGCTTTTGTTCCCCTTTCCCGGCCGTCATCGTCGTTCAGTCCCCGGGTCGCAAATACAGACGTCCGGAAGCACTTCCACGAACTCGCCCTGCCCGGGCGGCACCGGGTACCGGGAGCGGTCGGGCACCTTGATCTCCCGCACGTCGGGCAGGGTCAGGGACTCCTGCACGCGGCGGGCCAGGATGTCCGCGAAGACCGGGTCGCAGCCCAGATGACGCCCGCAGACGATCCTTACGCCCGGGTAGTCGGCCGCCAGCTTCTGCAGCTCACTCGGAATGTCGACCAGAATGTGCAGCCCGGTGTGCAGGAAGTAGGGGATGACGATAATCTCCCTGGCACCGTCAGCGACACAGGCCGCTAAGGTCTCGGACAGGTGCGGTCCCAGACGGGACAGAAAAGAAACCCGCACGAGCGGGATCCCGGTCATCTCCCGCAGCATCCCGGCCAGGATCTCCATTTCCCTGGCCGCTTCAGGCACACGGCTCCCGTGCCCCAATAAAATCAACGCACGCATCAACAGCACCTCATTGAGTCGTAAGTCGTAAGACGTAAGTAGTAGGAACTTGGCAGGATTCGCCCCCCGAATCCCAATTACTCCGACGGCCCCTATTCGCCGGCGGCCAGAACGGCTAAAGCGTGCAGCGCCGCCACCGCCAGGGTGCTTCCTCCCCGCCGGCCGGCCAGGCAGATATAGGGCACACCCAGTTCCATCAGTTCCCGCTTGCTTTCCTCCACATGGACGAAGCCCACCGGCATCGCCACCACCAGGGCCGGATTGACCTCCCCTTCCCGGATCATCCTGTTCAGTTCCAGGAGGGCCACCGGCGAATTGCCTACCAGCACGATGCCCCCCTCAAGGACGGGGCGGGCCATGCGCACTGCGAAGAGCGAGCGCGGCAGGCCGGCGGCCCGGGCCTCGGCAATAACGGCCGGATGGGCGATCAGGCAGTGAATGTGTTCCGGTGTGTAAGCAGGGCCCGCCAGCCGGAGCCGGCTGAGAGAAATCCCCGCTCTGACCATATTGGCGTCGGCAAAAATAGGGGCGGCCCGTTTCAGTGCCCTTATCCCGGCCTCGACAGCCCCCGGCGAGAAGTGCACCATTCTTACCAGGCCAAAGTCCGCCGTGGTATGGACGAGCCGCCGGACCACGCTCCATTCTGCGGGCCTGTAACTGTGAGGCGGCGCTGCCAGGTCAATTCGGCGGAAGGACTCGGCCTCGATCTCCTCCCCCGACATCGGCCGCGCGTAGAGTGCATAAACCCGGCTCTTGGGCAGAAAAACCTCCGGCGTCGTCAACATACCCCTTGTTTCGCCGCCCCCGGCGGTTTCCCGGGCCGCGGTACCTACGCTTTTTCCCAGCGGCGTCTTCCCGGCACCGAGACCGGACTCCAGGGCCTTTAAAAGAGCATCCGGGTCCAACGGGGGTTTCTCGCCGTCAGCCACCCAGCCCCTGCGGCGGGCCTCATCAAAAAGGTCCAACAGCCATGGCCTGGCCAGCCCGGCAGCGGTAAGAAGGGTCTGATCCCTGAAAACCTCTGCCGGCGGTCCCTGCCCGATGACCCGGCCCCGGGCAAGCACCAGGCACCAGTCAGCGGCAGTATAGGCAAGATCAACGTCATGGGTGGAGAAAAGCACGGTCTTTCCCTGAGCCTTAAGGCGCCGAAGGAGTTCAACCATTTCCGAGGCCCCCTGCGGGTCAAGCCCGGCCGTGGGCTCGTCGCAGATCAGGACCTCCGGGTCCATAGCCAGCACCCCCGCCAGCGCCGCCCGCTTTTTTTCGCCGTGCGACAGCGCGTGCGTGGGGCGTTCGGCCAGGTTGGCGATGCCCGTTGCGGCAAGCGCTTCTTCCACGCGCCGGCGCACCTCGGTCTCGGAAAGACCGAGGTTGAGAGGGGCAAAGGAAACATCCTGGTAGACGGTGGCCGAAAACAGCTGGGTGTCGGGGTCCTGAAAAACCATCCCCACCTGCCGCCGCAAAAGCTGCAGGCCGTGGCGGCTGTAGGACAAAGGCCGGCCGTGAAAACACACGAACCCCCGGCTTGGCCTGTGAATGCCGACCAGGTGCAGAAACAACGTCGTCTTGCCCGCCCCGTTTGCGCCCAGGACGGCAATCTTCTCTCCCCGGCGCAGCACCGCGCTGACTTCCCGCAACCCGGGCGTACCGTCCGGATAACTGTAGGTGACCCCCCGCATTTCGAAAATAACGTCGTTCACTGGCCGACCCCCGCCGTCACAACAGCCAGCACAAGCAGCAACCCGCCCGTGCCGGCCGACAGGGCCATGTTGCGCGCCGACAGGCAGCACGGTCTTTCCAGCACATCCAGGCGGCCCTCGTAGCCACGCGTGGAAAGGGCAACGTACAAGCCCAAGGCGCGATGCTGCGCTCGCACAAAAAGGTTGGCAAGCAGGCAGCCGGCGGACCGCAAGCCGGCACTCGGAGTGCAGTAACCGAGACGGAGCGCCTGCGCCCTCTGCATCGCCAGCCCGGTCTCCAGGAGAACAAACACAAAGCGATAAATGAGGGCCAGCAGATCCAGGAACAGGACCGGCACCCGGCAGCGCCGCAGGAAACTGATCAGATCACACATTGGCGTGGACAGAGCGAAAAAACACAAGGCCGAGACGGCGCCCATAGTGCGGCAAAGGACATCGCGGGCCAGGATCAAGCCTTGCGGGGCAATGCCTGCGTAAAACCCGCCGACAGCCACCCACTGTCCCTCGCAGGGAGACGTGGCGAGTACCGAAAGAGCCATCGCCGGCAGACCTGCGGCCAGGAACGCAGCAGGCACCAGCAGGAGACGCAGGTAAACCCGCCAGGGTGTGCGAACCGCACCCAGGACCAGAGCAGACATCAAGCCGAAAGCCAGCGCCGGTACCCACCAGGACTTCGCTACCAGGCAGGCGGCGAGCACCAGGAACGCCAGCACGCCTTTTTCCAGGGGATGCCTGCACGCCAGGGGGCTGCTATACGCCCACTGGTCAATCAACCGTCTCGCCTCCCGTTACGTCTGCATCCGAAGTAGTAGCCGATGAATCCCGCCCCCAGAGCTGCCTGCAGGGCGAAGAGCATGCTTTCGATCTCCCCGGACGGCGGCTTCCACAGGGGTTTGGCCCAGGGTTCGTAATCAGGCCTCGTTTCTGCAACGATCTCTTCGGCCCTCCCGTCCGCCCCGGCGAACATTTCTTCTGCAGAGTCACCGCCTCCGGAAACCACGAAAAAAGGCAGGACGGCCAGCAAAAACACACCGAAAACCAGCCACAAGTTTTTTAAACGACCGTTCAACCATCACACCTCCCGGAAAGACCGCCAGATGGGGCTGTTGAAAAACTGCGCCTGGCTTTGTCAGGCTTGCTTTTGAGCGGTCTCAGGGTAACTTCCGAAGCATAGCTGTACCCTAAAGATGCCTATGCCAAAAACCGGTGAATTAGCTTTTTGCAGCACTTTCCTAGTACGCTCCGCGCCGGCCGGCTTCGCCTTCCGCGCCATGCTTGTTATTGAACGGCCCTCAGTTTTTCAACAGGCCCAGATCGCGCAGTTGTCTTTCGCTGTACCTGCGAAGAGCATCGAACACCAGCACGGTGAGGAGCCCCTCGCTGACGGCCAGAGGTATCTGGGTAACGGCGAAAACCGTTCCGAACTTGACCAGGGAGGCTGTAAACCCGCCGGCGGGATCGGGAAAAGCCAGAGCCAACTGTACGGATGTCGTAACGTAAGTCATCAGGTCACCACCGAAAGCCGCCGCAAAAACGGTCCAACTTAAGGGCAGGTGCAGCAGCCGGCAGAGGCGGAACAATCCGTACGCCACGAAAGGCCCTACAACGGCCATGGAAAAGGTGTTGGCCCCTAAGGTGGTGATGCCTCCATGGGCCAAAAGCAACGCCTGGAGCAATAACACGCAGCAGCCGATGACCGACATCACGGTAGGCCCGAAAAGGATTGCGCCCAGCCCGGTGCCCGTAGGATGGGAACAGCTGCCCGTAACGGAAGGCAGTTTCAGCGCGGACAGCGCAAAGGTAAATGCTCCTGCAAGACCCAAGAGCATTCTTGCTTCGGGCCGGGCAGCGACTTTCTTCTTGATGGAGTACAGCCCGTGAGCTACAAAGGGCGCCGAGGCCGCCGTCCAAGCCAGCGCATGGCTGACAGGCAGAAAACCTTCCATAATATGCACAACGACCACCCTTTCAAACTTTTTGGCCATAAGCAGAGCTAAAAAAATCCCTGACCCGTCAGCAGACGAATCAGGGATTACGTATTCAATCCCGGCGTTACCGACATACCCCCTATTCCGCGAGGCGGGTACGCTTTTCCACCCTGGGCAGGTCTTCTGGCTTCCGGATCCTCCTACGGCCACACCTTCCCGGCAGTTTTCCGCCAGTGGATCTGTTGTGGCTTTCGTACCCGGTTACAGCGGCGGGTCCGCACCGGATTTGCACCGGTTTCCCTATTCTCCCTGCCTTTGAGCAGGGCACCCAGGATTACTACTTTATGGTGTTTGTCCAAAGTATAAGTGGCGGTAAACCGACTGTCAAGCGTAACATCGTAGAAGCTTACCGAACAATCAAGCAGTAATGCTTCTGGTCCAGGATTCAGCAACTACCCGCACGTCCCCTTGATCCCTGCCGCCGAAGGTCACGGCCACCCGGTTGATCCTGTCGACATATTCGAGGTACCGGACCAGCAGGCTTCGGACAATCTCTTCAGCCGCCACCCCCGCCGCGGACAGCGCAAGAACCTCTCTTTCCAGTTCGGGGTGTTGCAGCAACTCGTGGTTGGCACGGATAAACCCGGCTACGAATGCGGCAGTCTCGGGATAGAGCTTCGTAAGCCGGCGGCAGACAAAAGCGCGGCACATCTGCGGGCGCACCGGAGCGGTAAGCATACAACCGTCCGGCGTCCAGAACCGGCACGGGTACTTGCGCCGCTCAGCGCCGGCTACACCCGGGCATCGCTCGGCTTCCACGGTAAAGGTTTCGGGGTCCAAAACCCCCCGACTCAAGATTAAAGGCCATTGCTCCGGGAAAAAAGCTTGAACAAAGAAGATATCGGTCCAATCGAACCGGGTGTCGCAGGTGCAGCATCGCGCGTCCAGCCTCAGGCCGTGCAGCTCTTGCCACGGCTTGTGGCACTCCCGGCAGAACACTGCAGCCACCCGGGGACGCAAGCCGACGGTAAGTGTAAACAAACGCTGATCACCCCTTCCATTTCTATGGTACAACTCCGGGGTGGTACGTGCACAAATCCCTGCCGGCAAAAGACTTGGGGTGCCCCACTGAATGCAGGGCACCCCAGGTTGCGAGCTGCGCCTCAAAAAACGTAAGCGTTATACTTTGAAGACATCCTCGAATCTTATTCTGGTTACAACTGTTGGAGCATAACGGTAGCCCCATAGCTTATACCAGATAATCGGAATCACCAGTAGAGGCAAACCAATGATCACAGCCATCCGCAGGTCCGGATGCCAGGCGATGACACCAAGGGCGGCCACCTGGACCCAGATGGCAAAGTGCGTGACATAGGGGAAAAGCTTCACCTTGAACTTCAGTTTGTTAACGTCGTAACCCATTTTTTCAAGGCGGCGCCGGAAATTAAGCTGCGACCAGCAGATCGAGATCCAGGCGATGGCTCCGGAAAAACCGGACAGCCCGAGAAGAATGACGTAGATGTTACCGATGAGCCCGGGGTCCTCGTTGTAGGAGTAGACGCCCGGAACTATACACAGCCAGCAGCAGGCAATGGTAAACAGGACGGCGTTTTGCGGCACCCCGTTGCGGTTGAGCTTGGTAAACGCTTTGGGGGCCATACCCTCCTTAGCCAGGCCGTACAGCCCGCGCACGCAGCCGTACAAGCCGCTGTTGGAACAGGAAATGGCAGCCGTAAGAACGACAAAGGAAAAGATCGCTCCTGCCCAGCCAAATCCGTAGTAATTCAGGGCGGCGGCAAAAACACTCTCTTCAACCCCGGCCTGCTCCCAGGGCAAGATCGTTACCAGCAGTAAAACAGGGATAACATACAGGGCAATGATACGGTACGTTACGTTGCGAATGGCGATAGGCAGGGTCTTTTCCAGCTCCTTACTTTCGCCTGCCGCCAGGCCCACGATTTCCGAGCCCTGGAAGTTCACCAGGATGAGCACCATGGTCAGAAAGACGATCCAGGCCCCGTTGGGGAACAAACTTCCCGAACTCAAGAGCACCGACGACCCCAGGAAGCCTTCATGACCGATTACCCCTAAGAAGATCAGCACAGCCATGATGCAGAACCCGATGATCGCCACGATCTTGATTAAAGCCAGCCAGAATTCCGTTTCACCGAAGGTACCCACATAGAGAAGGTTGATCACCGTAATCAGCAGGCCGAAAAAGACGGCCCACCATATCGTTCCGATGCTCGGTACAAAAGTGTGCATGATGATGCCCGCGGCCACCATCTCGGACGGCACGTAGAAGACCCAGGTCAGCCAGTACGACCATCCCATGCCGCAGGCCCACGCCGGAGAGATAAAGTCCGTTGCATAGGCGATAAAGGAGCCCGAGATCGGAATATGGACAGCCAGTTCACCGAGGCACACCATGACCAGGTAAATGATGAGACCGCCCAGGAGATAAGCCAGAAAGGCCGCTGGTCCGGTTTCGGCGACTACGGCGCCCGTCCCCAGGAAGTAGCAGCTCCCGATGATCCCGCCGAGGGCGATCAGCTGCATGTGGCGCGCCTTTAACCCGCGGCGCAGTTCAACCGGCTGTCCCGCCGTTGTTGGAACTTGACAACTTGGTACAGACATACTTTGGCGCCTCCAACACTTGAAAAAGAATTTTGCGCCGGCATGTGCCGGCCAATACGTTAGTTAGCCAATGGCCGACCCCCTTTTTCTTGCCGATCATTCCCACTCCCCTTGCTTGAAAGCTGCCGCAGCGAAGCCCGCTGTCATTTTATGTCCGGATGACCGGGAACACCCTGGCTGTTCCAGCCTCGCAGCACGTAGTACTCGTCAAGCATGCGCTCCATTTCGCCCTTCTCGATGCCGCCTGCTGCCAGGGGTTCGTTATAAAGGCGGTCGGGCAGGGCGTCGTCGGCCCGCGAGAAACCCTCACGTATATTAAAAGAGCGCGTAAGGGAGATAATCCGACCGGCGATCTCCCTCAGCTGCGGCACAGTATACTCCCGCCCGGTAAGAGCGGCGATCATCTCACTCAGGCCGTCCCAGAGGACGAAATCCCTGAAAAAGACACAAAGGATCAGCGTGTTGAAAATGGTCAGGCGATCCTCGTAGTCGGTAAAAAGTAAAGCTTTGCCCTCGGTTGTACGGGGGTCGATAACGCCCGACAGCTCCGGTTTGTAAAAGGTGGCGCGCAAGTGGCAGGCCCCGCGGGTCGACGTCATGTAGGCCAGCCCCATGCCTTTAAGCACGCGCGGATCATAGCCTGCCGGTTCAAGGCCCTTGACGTGGAGAGCAAGGTCCTCTAAACCCAAACGAGCAGCGGTTTCTTTGATACCGTCAGCCAAGAGGGCACCCGGGCCGCTCCGGGTCGCCATACCCGTGACCAGCTCGGCCGCCGCGGCCGCGTCCCCAAAGGCCACCCGCACGGGAAAACGGCCGCGCTCGCTGGCAGCCATGGCCAGCCCGACCAGGTTTCCGGCGGTAATAGTATCAATCCCGTAGCGGTCACAGAGGTCGTTCAGATAGATTATCTCGTCAAGCTTGTTAATGCAGCACAAGCTGCCGAAAGCGTAAAGCGTTTCGTATTCAGGACCTTCAATCGTGAGACCCCGGCGGGGACCGTCGGGAATAGTGGTCAGCTTGGCGCATCCCATCGGACATAGCGGGCAGGATCGCGAACGCACCTTGTAATTGGCCTGCATATACTGGCCGCTGATCTTGTCCCAGTCCTCGTATTCACCCTGAGACCAGTAGCGCGTAGGCAGCGCCCCTGCAGCGTTCAGCAATCCGACCATCCCCGGAGTGCCTAAGGTGTTGTAGAACTTCTGGGCCGGGCTCCCCTTGCATTCCTCGCGGAGCCGCGTAACATAAGACCTCAACCGTGCTTCATCGGCAACCGGGGCCCTCAGCTTGCCGTGGAAGACTACACCCTTACAATTCTTGCTGCCCATTACCGCGCCGAGACCGGTACGCCCGGCCGAGCGCCAGCGGTTGTTCTGCAGACAGGCAAAACGGACCAGCCTTTCTCCCGCCGGGCCGATGACAACGGCCTGAGCGCCCTCGACACTCACCTTTGCGAGAAGTGCATCCTCAGCGGCATAGGCGTCCAGTCCCCAAAAGTCCCCGGCGTCGTGGATCACCGTTTGCTCGGGGCTGACCTCAATAAAGACCGGAGCCTCAGCGCGTCCCCTGATGATAAGGGCATCGTAGCCCGTCCCTTTAAAGGCGGGAGCCACGCGCCCCCCGGCGTACGACTCGGCGTACGCGCCGGTGAGCGGAGACCTCGCGTAAACCCCGTACCGGCTCGCCCCGGCCATGACCGTGCCCGTAGCCGGACCGTTGACAAAGATGAGGACATTGTCGGGTCCCAGCGGATCGATGCCGGGCTTGACTTCCCGCAGCAGCAGCCAAGACCCCAGGCCCTTGCCCCCCAGGAGCTTCTCGAACCAGGAAACAGGAATGGTCTCGGTAGAACATGCGCGGGAGGTAAGGTCGACGATCACGAGCTTCCCGTAAAATCCCTTCAAGCCTTAATTACCTCCTGCGCTGCCGGCTTCGCTCAGGGCCTCGTTCAGAATGGCTATGGCCTCATCAAGCTCGGTATCGGTAACAACGAGGGGCGCCAAGAAACGAAGCACGTTGCCGAAAACGCCGGCCGTTAAAATCAACAGGCCGCGCTTCCGGCAGGCTCCCGCAACCCGGTCGGTCAGTTCCTTGGCCGGCTCTTTCGTCTTACGGTCTTTAACCAGCTCTATAGCCACCATCGCCCCAAGGCCGCGGACATCACCAATACACGGGTAGCGCTCCTGCAGAGCAAGCAGGTGATCCTTCATCCGTGCCCCGATTTGGACCGCCCTCTCGCACAACCCTTCCTCTTCAAGAACCTTCAGCACTTCCAGGGCGGCTGCACAGGCAACCGGGTTACCGGCGTAGGTCCCCCCGATCTCACCGGGTTCGGGAGCGTCCATAATTTCGGCCCGGCCGACAACACCGGAGAGAGGCAGCCCGCCGGCCAGAGACTTGGCCACCGTAATCATGTCGGGTACCAGCCCCCAGTGCTCGCAGGCAAAAAGTTTCCCGGTACGCCCGAAACCGGTCTGAACCTCGTCAGCCACAAAAAGAATGCCGTATTTGGCGCAGATGTCGCGCAGGCCGGGAAGAAACTCCGGCGGGGGAACAATGAAACCGCCCTCACCCTGAACGGGCTCGGCGATGAGCACCGCGATCTTATCAGCGGCCTGTTCGGCCAGGAAGAAGCGCTCCAGGTTTTGTACGCAGCGCAGGTCGCACGACGGATAGGTCAATCCGAAGTAGCAGCGGTAGCAGTAACCCGAAGGAATCTTATACACGTCGGGGGCAAACGGCCCAAAGCCGTATTTGTAAGGACGGACCTTGCTCGTTAAAGTCATTGTCAGCAGCGTCCGGCCGTGGAAGCCGCACTCCAGGCTGATCACCCCGGACCTCCCGGTGGCCCTGCGGGCGATCTTGACCGCGTTCTCTACGGCTTCCGCCCCGCTGTTGACGAACATAACCTTCTTGGGAAAGTCGCCGGGCGTGATACCGGCCAGTTTTTCGGCCAGGGTCAGGTACGGCTCGTACATCGCGATGTTGAAACAGGTATGCGTAAACTTCTCAGCCTGCTCGGCAATGGCCTTAACGATGCGGGGATGGCAGTGCCCGACGTTGATCGTACCGATACCGGCTACAAAATCGAGAAATTCGTTGCCGTCAACATCAACAATACGGGCTCCTCGAGCCCGCGCAGCAAAGAAGGGTCCGATATTGGAAACGCCTCGGGCCACAAACTGCCGGCGTTTGGCCAAAAGAGCCGACGCCTTGGGTCCCGGGAACTCACCTTTAATCGTTGGCATTTGCAGGTTCTCCTCTTGAATGAATATTAGACTTAAGACTTTAAGACTTTAGAACGCAAGACATTTGGAGAAGTTACATCGGGGAATTCGCTCCTGGCGAATCCCTTCAAGTCTTGTGACCTACGACTTACGACTGTTGTACCCCCGTCAAAAACGAGCACAGCACGAAAGGCATTTGCGAAGTATTTCATGGGGCGCTACCCGCCGGCCACGAGGGGTAAAACGTGTACCACATCCCCGTCCTGGAGCACACGATCACGCTCGCTCTTGGTACCGTTAACGGCCACCATCAGCACGTATTCCAGGGGAACGCCCAGGAGCTCGATCAGTGCGTCCACCGTAGTACCTCCGGGGACATCAACGGGGAACTCCGCTGTACCCGCTCCGGCATACCTGGCAAGAGGACCCCAGAGTCTAACAGTCAAGCGCATTCTAAAGCCCAGCCTTCAGGCCCAGCTCTTTCAGGCCGAGTTCCTGCAATTTCGCCGCGGTGGGCTTGCCGTCGGCTGTCCACCCGCGCAGCTCATAATACTCTTTAAGCATTGCGGCGTACTGGTCCGGCGGGATAACCTTGCCGGCCGTGGCGCCGGAGGTCAGGGCATCCTTTACCAAGCGCAGCGGCACGTTGTCGTCGCGGGCCGAGAACCCTTCCCTGACGTTAAACAGCCGGGCCAGGTTGAAGATCCGTTCCCCGGCCAGCTGCAGTTCTTCGGGCGTTAAGTTCTCCCCCACCGCGGCCGAGAGCAGCTCAGCCATTGTCTCCCAGGATACGGCCCAGAAATCGCACAGGGAAAGCGAGAACTTAAAGGCGTTGTAGTGCTGCAGGTCGCGGACGAGCTCGGCCTTCCCCTCGATGGTGAAGGGGTCACGGCTGCCGTAAGCCTCTTCAGCAACCGGCCAGGCGCTCATGTGACAGGCGCCGCGCGGGGCGGTAGCGTAAGCCAGTGCCATTGCCCAGGAACCGCGCGGTTCGTAACCGGGGAATTCAAGCCCCTTGATCTGCATCGCAAAGTCCGCGCCGCCGAACCGCTCCGCCATCTTTTTCACCCCGGCGGCAAGTTCGGCTCCGATCCCTTCGCGGCGGGCAATCAGACCCGGCATTTCCAGGTAGCGTTCCACGTCACCGAAGGTGATCCCAAAATCGTGCGGGCCTTTTTCGGTCAGTTCCATGGCAAAGGCAACGACACCGCCCGTGGAAATGGTATCCAGACCCAGGTCGTCGCACGCTGCATTGAAAGCAGCAACGGCTTCGAGGTCGCCGATGCCGCAGTTCGCGCCGGCGACGGCCAGGGTTTCGTACTCCGGCCCTTCCACTGCGGCGCGGCCGGTGCGGATGTAGTTCCCGCAGCCCAGGCCGCAGCTCAGGCAGGCTTTCTTGGCCAGCCTGACGGCCTGTACGGCGGGAGAACTGAGCTTGGCAAAATCGACAAAGGTTCCGTCTTGGAAGTTCCGGGTGGGTAAAATCCCGGCGTTCTGCGACAGCTCGACGATCATCGGTGTTCCGTCGGTATACGCCCAGAGGTTGGTATCGGTCAGAACGTCGCCGCGCAGGGCCTTAAGGGCCAGTTCCATCAAACGCTGGGCATCAGCTACCTTCACAGCTCCCGTGCCGCGCACGATAACGGCCTTGAGGTTCTTGGCGCCCATGACGGCGCCGACGCCGCCGCGCCCGGCCTGACGGTACAGCTCTGAGGTAATACAGGCGAAAGGCACAAGGTTTTCCCCGGCCGGCCCGATGGAAAGGATTCGGCTGTCCGCCCCCCATCTGTCAGTCAGCCGATGTTCAACCTCGTGCGTGCCGAGGCCCCAAAGGTCGCCGGCCGGCTCGAAGGAAACCTTGTCGTCCTCGATGCGCACCACGACGGGGGCCGGCGCGCGGCCTTCCAGGATAACCAGGTCGTAACCCGCATACTTGATTTCCCCGGCGACAGAACCGCCGACCGAACAGTCGAGAACGGTCCCGGTAGCAGGAGACCGGGTGATGATTGTCAGCTTACCGGAGCAGGGGACAGGCGTTCCGGTAAAGGGGCCGGTCGCCAGAATCAGCTTGTTGTCCGGCCCAAGGGGGTCAGTCCCCGGGGCCAGTTCTTCAAAAAGATAACGATATCCGAGGCCCTTGCCTCCCCAAAACTGGCGCGCCCATTCCCGGTTTAATTCCTCGCGGTGGGACGTCTGGTTTGTCAGGTCAATGCGCAGTACCACTCCCTGGTAGCTTTTCATTGCCCGCTCACCTCCTCCAGCTTGAGGGCGCCGTGGGGACACCACGCCACGCACACCGGTTGGCCCCCGCAATGGTCGCAGATACGCGGCAGGCCGTCGTCCTTGATGCTGATTACTTCCTGCGGGCACTCCGCCGCACAGACGCCGCAGCGGTCGCAAAGATCGTTGTTGAGCAGCGGCACGCCGTCGCCCATCGTCAACGCCCCGGTCGGGCAGGCGTCGACGCAACGCCCGCAGGCGTCGCACAGCCGGGCTTCCACCACCAGTCCCTGCCGGCCGTAGCGGCTCACAACCGCCAGCCGCGCTTCCAGAGGACTGAACCGCCCTTCATGGCGGCCCGAACACGCCAGCTGGCAGAGGCGACAGCCGATGCAGTTTTCCATTGCAAAGACCAATCGATGCACTTCCCGTCCCTCCTCCTTAGAGCGTCGCCGCCACTTCGGCCAGGGTGTCTTCCAGCCGCTGAATTACAGCATCCATCTGCTCGCGGGAGATCGTCAACGGCGGCTCGATGCGAATGGTCTTGGAATTGATGTAGGTGCCGGCAACGAGCACGCCGCGCGCAAAAAGACCCTTGGCCACGGCGTAGCCGATATCGTTAGTCACAAACTCCATGCCGATCATCAGCCCCTTGCCGCGGACTTCCAGCATGACCTGCGGGTAACGCGCGGCCAGGTCTTTGAGAGCGCCCATCAAATAGGCTCCTGATTCGGCCGCCCGTTCGGGAAGCTTCTCTTCAAGGAGCACGTTGATGTTGGCGATGGCCGCCGCGCAGCAGACCGGGTTGCCGCCGAACGTAGTGGAATGCAGGATCGGGTTTTCAATGAGCTTCTCCCAGATTTCCGCCCGGGAGACAAAAGCTCCGATCGGCATCACCCTGCCGCCGAAAGCCTTTGCCAGGCAAAGAATATCGGGAACAACCTTGTAGTGCTCGCAGCAGAACATCTTGCCGGTCCGGCCCATGCCGGTCTGGACCTCGTCCAGGATGAGCAGCGCGCCGTACTGGCTGCAGAGATCCCGCACTTTGGGGAGGTAATCGTCGGGAGGCACGATGATTCCACCTTCGCCCTGGATCGGTTCCAGGATAACCGCAGCCACGTCTTGTCCAAGAAACTTCGAGGCTTCCAGGGCCTTGGCGAGGGCGTCGGCATCGCCGAACGGGACGTGCGTAAATCCCGGCAGCAGCGGCTGGAAGGGCTTGCGGAAAACTCCCTTCGCGGTGGCGCTCAGTGAACCCAGGGACTTACCGTGAAAACCACCGGTAGTGGCGATAAAATGCCACCGTCCCGTAGCCATGCGGGCGAACTTGAGCGCACCTTCAATCGATTCGGTACCGCTGTTGACAAAAAATGCGTATTTCAGATCGCCGGGGGTAATCAAGGCCAAAAGGTGAGCAAGGTACCCGCGGAGCGGGTCAAGCAATTCCTGGCTGTGCAGGGCTTGCCTCCGCAGCTGGTTGAACACGGCTTCCAATACCTTCGGGTTACGGTGTCCCACGTTGTAAATCCCGAAACCGCCGAGGCAATCGATGAACTCCTTGCCCCAGACATCGGTGAAGGTACTGCCGCCGTCCTTCCACTCCACGGAGGTGTAGTCGGTGGAGACCGACTTGCGGTACTCCAGGAAACCGGGGTTGACGTGCTCGCGGAAGTTATAAACCGTCTCCTGGACGACTCTTTCCCGCTGCGCGTCGTCAAGCTCTTCGCGGGCGATCAGATCCAAAACATACCGCGAGTGCTCCAGAGCTTTACTGTACTTGTCGCTCACAATAAGCCTCCTCTCCTTGTTCAAGAAAACACAAACGCCACGAGGTTACTTGTTTATATACCAACCCCTGGCGTTAATGTCGGTGTATGAATAATCTTTCGGACCATTGTAAATAGGCGGGCAAACAGTAATTCACCACCTAGTTACTTAAACAAATATTACTTTAATTATTACTCCATCTGTTTAACTCAGGTTACCGGGAGAAGTGGTTTTTGTAATAGCGTTCAATTTTTAAACCCTTAGTAATATTTGCTTTTATTTGCTCCGATGATTTTAAGTATACAATATACAAGGCACATGACAAGTCTTTCCACTTCATCCGGCACTGATGCAAAAACAAAATCGGATGATTGCAAGAAAAAAGCCCCCTC
This sequence comes from Bacillota bacterium, assembly GCA_036804525.1. Lineage (GTDB taxonomy): Bacteria > Bacillota > Desulfotomaculia > Desulfotomaculales > JASEER01 > JBFLVT01. The sequence goes on from DAIRSE010000006.1 coordinate 73,152, forward strand.
TCACAGGGGGCTGCTTCAATGAGCACCCTCGTCAAGTTCTAAGACTGTGCCGGTGCCGGTGTCGCCCATCCCTGACCGCAATACCTGCCGAAACCTCCGCCGAATCCGTTGCCGGAACCGCCGCCGCGGCCCTTACCCATGCCCATGCCGGGACCGCCCATCGGACAGGTAAAACCGTTGTCCTTGTGCCACTGGTACATCTGATCAAAGTGGTTCTTCAGGGCCTGGCCCTGCTCCGGCGTCAGCCGGCCGTCCTTAACCGCTTGATCGACCCAGGCTTTCTTTGCCGCGAACTTCTGGTCAAACCAGGCCTTGGCATCGACCGCCGGGTCGGTGGCCGCAAACGCCGGTACCGCCATTAGGGCGGCAAAGGTCAACAGAACTAGCAACAAGACAAGTTTCTTTTGCATGATATCCCCTCCTTTGTCCACTAGTCTAACCGCTCAATGTGGCGAAACTGTCGCGTAAATCGTACAATTTTGTGAACAAACCGCTCCTACTTATCCCCTTCTTCTGGAACGATACAGATAAAGGAAAGATCCTGTTCCCCGCTATTCTGAAACTGGTGCTCCACGCCGCCGGGAACGTAAGCCACCGATCCCGGCTCGAGAGCGTGCTCCCGGCCAGCCATAAACAAGGTGCCCCGGCCGCTGACAATGTAGTTGATATGCGGCCACGGGTGCGTATGACGGGGGCTGTACCCGCCCCTGCCAAGGGTGAACAGGCGCATCACCCAGCCCTGCCATCCCTGCTCCGGTCCGATAAGCGTTTGCTTTACGGCGTTCGCAATCCCCGGGGCCTCCAGCCTGACAGCTTTGATATCTTTAACGTTGCTGACATACATAACGTTTCCCTCCTGCTAAAGAATTAATAGGACAACCATTCATCAAAATACTCAGAAAACCCTGCTGTTCCACCTTACTCAAAAGCTAATCACCAATACCGTCACAAATTAGCAATTAGTGGGTTTATCATTAATAGCAGTCCATTATGCAATACTTCATTGGAACAGGGAGTGTTGTTATTGAGAAAGAACCTACCCATCCTCCTTGCGTTGCTTCTGTTCTTTGCCTTGATAAGCTCCGCCGCTGCTGCCGGAGCCGCCCCTGTAAACAACGTTATATGCCTTGTTCCCGGCAGCCGGGAAGCAACGGTTAACGGCGAGCCCCGGGCACTTGACGCCGCGCCCGTCGTCATCAAAAACGTTACCTTTGTTCCTCTGCGCTTTGTAAGTGAAAACCTGAAAGCCGAACTGACCTGGACTCCTGAAGGCAAGCTTGTAACTTTCAAGACGCCGCAAAAAACAATTATGATGCAGGTGGACAACCCCGTAGCCGTAGTCAACGGGGTGGAGCAACCCTTGCTCTCCCCGCCGCGGATTCACAGCAACCGTACGATGGTGCCGCTGCGCTTCGTCAGCGAGACTCTCGACGGCACGGTCGGCTTCGACCCCGCAACAAAAAAGATTAGCATCGTGTTCGTGCGGGCTTCCAAGCGCCCGGTCGCCGAGTTCACCTTCGCTCAGCCCCAGTTCAGGCCGGGCGAGCTCGTCTCAGTCACCGACCTGAGTTATCATCCCGAAGACCTGTCCATCGTCGAAAGCAAGTGGATAGGCTTACAAGACGTCTATACAGTCCCCGGAGTCTACCCTGTATCGCTTCAGGTACAGGACGAGCTGGGTAACTGGAGCGATCCCTGTACCAAAAACCTCGTCATCAACAACCCTCCCGAGGCTAACTTCACCACCGCCAAAAGCAGCTACCGCATCGGCGAGCCTATTGTCTACAAGAACTTCAGCAGCGACCCCGACGGGCACGAACTGTCCTACAAGTGGACGAACAATGCCATGGCCTTTTTTGAACCCGGCCGCCACACGGTGACACTGACCGTTACTGATACCCTGGGAGGCACTGATACCGCAACCGTCGAGGTTCTCGTTGAAAACGAAGTGTACTATACCAAGGAGCAGTTTTATCTTTTGTACGGCCCGGACAGCAAGGTCATTCCCTACGACGAAAGGGTGCTGGACTTTAAAACCGTTTCCCCCGAGGTCAGTCATGGGAATCGCGTCCTGGTCCGGTCCAACAGCCCTGAAACCATCGACAGGGAAGGCCTTTTATACAGGGATACCGTCAGCGGTCCCGCCCGCATCTTTGTGCACCACATCAATCAGTCCACCTCTGAAATGCGGGTCTGGATGATGGCCAAAAACACCGGTTCTTCTCCCGTAAACATCTCCGCCTCGCGCCGCGGTCTCGGCGGTCCATCTACGGCTATTCTCCAAACGGGGCGCCAGTATCTGACCCGCTATTTCGCGGATACCCAACCGTTGTCCTTATCGGTTAATCCGGGTGAGGCCGTGCCCATTCTTTCCGACCTGCTGCCGCCGATGAAGCCGGGAAACTGCGTTTCAGCAATGGTTGACCTGGATTTCTCGGCGCCTGTCGAACTGTCTTTTATCGCCCTTGACGCGGGCAAGAGCCCCGTAGAGCAACTGGCCGACCTTGCGCCCCTTCCCCGTGATGCCCACATCCGCGGAACGTTTGGCGGAGCGGACCGGGAAATCATCGTTCCCGAACGGTTGGGCAGAGAAAAATTGCGAATGGTGTTCGGCGATCCGGCGCAAGACACTCCCGCCACCGGCATCGACGCCCTTACGGGAGAAATGATGGTAAATCACGGAAACTACGGCGTAGTGTACACCATCACGCTGGAGAGAGTGTACCGCGACCTGGCCCTGGTTATGAACGCCAGGGGAGGCAACTTCTGCGGGGTCCTTGTCGTTAACGGCACTCCCGTGCCTGTGCCGGCAGACAGTTACCTGCCGCCGGCCAATTCGGCCGTCATCGCCCAGCGTGTCCCCGCGGGAGACAAGACCGTTCTCCAGTTCTCCCCGCCTTCAGGAAGCTTCATGCCGGTCAATCTCCTTTTCATCCCCATGCCGCAGAGCAAAGGCGAGGATTTTGACCCCGCCAACTACATACAAAACGCCCGCTCATAAGACTGGAAGGCATCCGGAGTCCGGCCGCCGGTTCGAAGGTCTGTCAATGCGACCTTCGGGCCTTCGGCGGCCTGGCTCGCTCCCTGCGGGGGTACATGCGGTCACTCAGGAAGGACAGTGACCAGAAGTTCCTCGGTATCACAGCCGGAGGCAAGAGCGATAATGCCGCCGTCGACCGGAGCCAGAGGATAAGACAGGCCTGTCTTGGCCCATTCGGCCTTGGTTATTACGCTGCTCTGCCCTTCAAATCTAAAATCGAAGAGGGTGCCTGTCATCATCGGGTTTATCGCATAACGGAATTCATGATGCTCCTGTACAGCTTTCCAGGCCCCGTTCAGCCAGTCTTTCTGCTGCCATTCGTTCCACGGCCCGGGATTGGCCGAGGGCTGAATAAGAATGTCAGCGCCTTTAGCAGCTAACGCCTGTAAGACATCCTCGTGGAAAGCGTCAAAACAAACGGCGACTCCCACCGTGCCGAAAGAGGTGGCAACCGTGTTGATCTCGTCAATTCTCCCCGGCGTCAAATCAAGACCTTGCGACTGTTCGAGCGGTATGAGATGGACTTTCTTTTGCCTGCCTATGATCCTGCCGTCCGGCCCGAAGAAGTAGGAAACGTTGTAGATGTCCTTAGAACAGATTTTATAGCTAATGACGTTACCGCCCGGGTCAAGAGGGAAATCGGGCAGAGGGGCCGAACCGGCAACAATGTATATCCTATATTTCCTTGCAAGCTGCGAGAATGTCTCCACGTGGACGGGGCCAACCAACTCCGCTTTCTTGAGCGCGAGCGCGCGTACCGGCCCGACTCGGTAACGAAGGGCATAATACAGAACTCCAGGCGCATTCCGCATAATAACCGTTCTGATGGCTTCCCGTAAAGTCGCCTTGCCTTTGACCGCCTCATACTCGTTAAGAAAGACGAGGAGTACGCCCACGCCCTCGGGAAATGCAAACAAGACCGGCTTAGTACGGTCGACGCTTTCCAACCCCCGGGTCACCAGGCGCTCAGTTTTGCGGGCAAAGCTCTGAGGCGTAGCGTAGTCTGCGAGGTCCCAGCGCATCTGTACCGTGACCGCCTGGACGGTCTTGTGCTCATCAAAACCGGGTTTTCTTGAAAGAGACAAAGCGGCAGCCCCTCTCCTCTGCCAGGATTGCGCCGTAAGCGACAGGCATGGCCCGGCGGATCTTTATACTTAAGCTATTCATTGACATATTCAGTCGACCCGGGAGGAATCAAACTAAAAACCACGAAATCGTTGACCGGAGAAGAGGGCAACAAGACTTTCGGAGGTGCAACACTTGAGATTCGCCGTCAGCGAAGAAGTATTCCAGGTGCTTCCCACAGTTTGTTTCGGTGTGGTTGTGGCCAGAGGTATCGACAACCGTGCCCGCCGCCCCGAAATCAACGCGCTCCTGGATCAATCCGTCGTGACAGTCAGGAATAAGTTTACGGCTGTAAGACTAAAAGAGCATCCTGACGTGCTGTGCTACCGCGACGCCTTTCAAAAGCTGGGGATAAACCCGAACAAATTCCCGTGTTCGGTTGAAGCACTCACCGCGCGCGTGCTGAAAGGCGGCAGCGTGCCCGACATCAACCCCGCCGTCAACCTGGTCAACGCTATGTCCCTAAAATACACCCTGCCTATGGGGGCGCACGACCTGGACACCGTTCAAGGAGACATACACGTCCGTTTCAGCACGAACGACGACACCTTTGTGCCTTTCGGCCAGAGCGAGCCGGAGATGTTGGAAGATGGGGAGCTTGTATACGCCGACGGCCGGGAGGTGAGGACCAGAAGATGGATCTGGCGGCAAAGCGACAGGGGGAAAGTCACCGGCGAAAGCACAAACATCTTCTTCCCCATCGACGGTTTTACCGACCACAACCGTGATGCCGTCCTGGCGGCCAGGGAAGAACTGGCGGACTGCCTCCGGCGATTCTTCAAATGCGAAGTCAGCGTGTTTTATCTTGACGTCCGCAACAGCACGGTCGTGCTTTGACACTGCAACAGCACGCACGAGTCAGGCGAGTGTCCTGTTCAGAAGGAGCTTGACCGCTCTCAGCTGAGCTGATTACGGTCTAATCCTAGTCCCCGACCGCCAAGGCGGCAAAAGTCCTGCTTCACGCGGTGAAGCAGGACTGGCCCGGGCAATCTCTAATCATTTGACCCGTCCCGCCGGTTAGCGGTGAATTGTCTCCACAAACCTACCGCCGTTCCAGGTAAACCGCCTTATCTGCGTTGGCGAGCTGACCTCCAGCCGACCCTCGTGAATGTTGACCGTACCCTGGGGTATGGTCTCGTGCATCCGGTCAAGCAACACCTCGATCTCGTCGTCATTGCGGGATCCGAGGACGCTGAACGAAAGGTCATTGTTCACACCGGTGATGGCGCCGATAACCGCCTGTTCGAGTTCGGCTTCCAAGAGAGTACCCGTTTCCAGGATGCGTATCGGCCTGTCAAAATCACATCTTTGGAAGATGATCCGCCATCCGATACCCGCGATGAAGCGCAGCACAATGACGCAATTGATCCCGTCCCTTAGGATGACGATAAGTAACCGCTCCCGGGGTCTGCGGCGGGTGAACGTAACCTCTCGCACTGCAACCACCCGTGCCCCTGCGGGGACCAACCGCTGGATCTCCGGTTCGACGATAACCGTGGGAGGGGGCAAGGTAACGACCTGACCTTGTCTCAACTTATCCGGTTCTTTGATGTGCCTGTTCAGTTGCAGGACTTCCTCGACATTGACGTTGTAACGTTTGCATATATCGGAAAGCGTCTCGCCGGGCTTCACGACATGATCCACATCAACACCCCCTAGAGAATATTCTTCAAGCATCATATGCACGAGAACACCGAAAAGCCCCCATTTAATGGCAACGATCGCGAGTGATTGACGGTAAAACATTTGAGGGCCCCATACCTTTGGATTCTTAGGGATAAGGCCATCCTTCACCGCTTCAGACCAGCCCGCCGTAAGGATTAGTGAAACGTTTCTTTGTTCGCCACATCCGAATGCGCCCCTTTCCAGCATCATATACAGGACCATCCCCTTGAGCATCTGCTTTTCGCCGTTATTCCTTGTCCTTTCGGCGAAAAGGAACTGGAAAGCCGCGCCTGGCTAGACGACAAGAACCGCGGCCAACAATCGACCGCGGTTCCATAAAAGTTCAACCCGTTTCATTGTACCGGGAACAGCCGTCTACGCGAAACGGCCTTCGACCAATTCGGCGACCGGCACGTCTATCACCTTCTCCGTCCCGTCAAGCGGTCGAACCATCGCCCTCCTGTTATCGGGATCCAGGTCTTCGATCCAAACCGGAACACCGTTCAACAGTACCTCGACGGTCTTCTCAGAGTTTACGATTTGCTCCGCCCTCTCGAAATCCATGGCATCAAACCCCTTTTCCAGCAAATAGTTGTACATAGTCTTCCCCAATCTGACGGTAAAGATCTAGACACAATCCTGCAAAAGGTTTTTCTTTTCTCACGGCAAAATAGTAGGCAAACGATGATGATGGGAGGCCTGCCGGATGACCCTGGCTATTGACGGCGGTACACCTGTTCGTGCGGATTTCCTTGATCCTTACGGCCCTTACTATACAGAAACTGACCTGGAAGCTGTGCGGGCCGTCCTGGCAGGCGGCTTTCGGCGTGAGGGCGCCTTTGTCCGGCAGCTTGAAGAAACGGTGGCGGAAATGACGGGGGCAAAGTTCGCCGTAGCCTTCGCCAATCATGCCGCGGCCATCCACGCCGCCCTTTACGCCGCCGGTCTGGCCAAAGGTGACGAAGCAGCCGTCCCCAGCCTGGCCTCCCCGGCGACATCCCACGGCGCGGTATATCTTGGGGGGAAGTGTGTTTTCTGCGACATCGACCCCGAGACTTTCGGCCTCGACGCAACGGACCTCGCCCAAAAGCTGGGCCCCGGCTGCAAAGCGGTGATACCCGTACACTTCGCCGGGCATCCCTGCAACCTGAAGCCCATCCTGAACCTGGCCGCAGAGCGCGGCCTGACGGTTATCGAAGACGCTGCCCACGCCCTCGGCGCCCTGTACGAGGGACGCCCGGTCGGGACCTTCGGGCATATGGGCGTACTGTCCTTCAGCAGCTCCTCGCTTACTCCCGCCGGCGGGGGCGTGGTGGTTTTGACCGATTCCGAGGAGCACCGGGACTGGCTGGCGCTGTTTCGGAATCTGGGCATCGAGCGCGACCCCCGGCAGATGCTCAAATACGAAGGTCCCTGGCAGGACGAGGTGCAGGAACTGGGATTTGACTACCGTCTTTCCGACATCCACGCCGCTATTGCCTTGAACCGCCTGCACGACCTTGACGGCATCCTGGCCCGCCGCCGGGCGATCGCCGCCTACTACGGCGAAGCCCTGGCCGGTGTCCCCGGCCTTATCCTGCCCAAGCCGGCCGCTTTCGCCCGCCATGCCTGGCACCGTTACTGTATTCTTTTGGACCGCGAGGTCCTGCCGCGAGGCAGGAAGATCATTTACGAGGCGCTGCGTGCCGAAAACATCGGTGTCGACGTTCCCTGCCGACCGCTGCATATGCAGCCTTTCTACAAGTGGCAGGATAACCCGAACTACTGCACGCTCCACGAACCGTCACCCGCTCCCAGAGCCGAACAGGTCTACGCCCGGATCCTTTCCCTGCCCTTATATCCGGCCATGACCGAAAAAGACACGGCCGACGTCGTCGCCGCCATCCGCAAGGTCATCGCTCATTTTGCGCCGCTCTGATCTTTCCCCTCGTAGTCCAAGTTCCACCACGATATTTAAACCAGGTCAAGCTAAGATGTAGATTCCGAAGCACTTAACCATCTTAACGGTGGTTGGGTGTTTCATTTTGAACCACTGTGGTACAATGCGGTTGAACGTTCTGAAACAGGGAGGCCGGCACATGGATTTAATGGATCTCGTGGAACGAGCGCGCACTATTTTCGATTCCATATACAACGGAATGGTGATCATCGACCGTGATGCCCGGGTGGTGTTCGTCAACAAGGCGAACGAAAGGATTACCGGGATTACGGCGCAGCAGGCGGTAGGCCGGTTTGTGACCGACGTGGTTCCGGGAAGCGGACTCTTGCACGTTCTGCGCAGCGGCCGGGAAATGACCGGCATTCAAACCACTGTGGGGGATAAGACGGTGGTTTCCAATATCATGCCCATTCGCAGCGAAGGAAGAATCATCGGGGCCATATCGGTCTTCCAGGATCTTACCGAAATGGTCAACCTGGCCGGGTCGCTGGCCGAAGCCGTGAACACCATCGAGCACCTTTCCAAGAAACTCAGCGGGCGGCAGGACTATCCCGACACCCCCTTCGTGGGGAAAAACCCTGAAATGCAGAAGGTTTACCGGCTGGCCATGAAATCCGCAGGGGTGGATTCGACGGTGCTGATCAGCGGTGAGAGCGGTACCGGCAAGGAGGTGCTGGCCAGGTTCATCCACTCCCGAAGCCGACGGGCGGCCAAGCCCTTCATCGCAGTGAACAGCGCCGCCATCCCCGAACACCTGCTGGAAAGCGAGCTTTTCGGCTATGACGAGGGAGCTTTCACCGGTGCCCGAAGGGGCGGGCGGAAGGGGTTTTTTGAGCTGGCAGAGGGCGGAACGATTTTCCTGGACGAGATCGCCGAAACCGCTCCGTCCCTTCAGGCCAAGCTCCTGCGTGTCCTTCAGGACAGGGAGATCATTCGTGTGGGCGGTACCCAGTGGAAAAAAGTCGACGTGCGGATTATCGCGGCCACCAACCGCGACCTGGAAAAAGCCATCGCCGAAAAATCCTTCCGAGCGGATTTGTTTTACCGCCTGTCGGTGGTCAACCTGCACCTGCCGCCCCTGCGCAGGAGGATGGAGGACCTGCCGGCACTGGTGGAAGTGTTGCTGGCCCGTATCGCCCGCCGGCTCAATAGAAGCGTGCCGTCGCTAACCGGTGAGGCCCTGGAGGCGCTGCAGAGCAGCCGGGCGCCGGTCTGTGCTTGCGCTTTGACGGCTTTCCCAGCCTCGATGACGCGGAGCGGGCCCTGCTGTCCAGGGCGATAGACAAATACGCCACCAGGCAGGAAGCATGTGCGGTCCTGAAGATTTCCCGCACCACTCTGTACCGCAAGCTCCGCAGGTACGGCCTGGAACAGAGATTGCCGCTTAACGGGCCTCAATAGGCTCGAGCTTGGCGGTGAAGTGCCTCAGCACCTGGGGCTCCTCGGTTATCCTCACCCCGCGGATCCCGTCACGGCGCTGCCGGATATTGGCCAGCGCCTCGGCCACGTAATCCATGTGATTGTTGGTATATACCCTCCTGGGAATGGTCAGCCTTAAAAGCTCCAAGGGCGATTTAAGCTGGGTCCCGCTGACCGGGTCACGCCCCAGAAGGAATGAGCCTATCTCCACCGCCCTGACTCCCGCCTCCAGATACAGTTCTATGGCCAGAGCCTGGCCCGGGAACTGATCATAGGGGATGTGTGGCAGAAACTTTCCGGCATCCACAAACACGGCATGGCCACCGACCGGCTCCTGGATGGGTATGCCTGCCTCGACAAGTTTCGCGCCCAGGTATTCGACCTGGCCGATCCTCGCCCGCAGGTAGGATTCGTCCACCACTTCCCGTAGCCCGCGGGCGAGGGCCTCCATATCACGACCCGCCAGCCCTCCGTAGGTGGGAAAACCTTCGACTGGAACCATGGCCGCCCGGACACGGTCGTATAGTTCCCGGTCCTCTCTTATGCCTATGAGCCCGCCGATGTTGACCAGCCCATCCTTCTTCGCGCTCATGGTAAAGCCGTCCGCCAGGGAAAACATCTCCCGGACGATCGCTCTGATGCTCTTGTCGCCGAAACCTTCCTCCCGGTTCTTGATGAAAATAGGCGTTTTCGGCAAACCTGGCCGCATCCAGAAACAGCCGCAGACCATACTTTTCGGCCACCCTGCGGACCTCGCGGATGTTCGCCATCGACACCGGCTGCCCGCCGACGCTGTTGCACGTGACCGTAACCAGGATGAAAGCGATTCTTTCCGGTCCGTTCTGCGTAATCAGCCTCTCCAGCCGGTCGATATCCACATTACCCTTAAAAGGCACATTAGCCGCAGTGTCGTAAGCCTCACGGACCACGCAATCGACGGGGCGCCCGTCCTTCAGCTCGATGTGCGCCCGGGTGGTGTCGAAATGCATGTTGCCGATTACCGTCTGTCCGGGCTTGATCAGCAGCGAAAACAGCACGTTTTCGGCCCCGCGCCCCTGGTGAACCGGCACTATGAACCGGTGGCCGAAAATCTCGCGGCAAACATCTTCAAGGTTGTAATAGCTGCGGCTGCCCGCGTAAGACTCGTCCCCGCACATCATGCCCGCCCACTGTGCGTCGCTCATGGCGCCGGTGCCGCTGTCGGTGAGAAGGTCAATAAACACGTCCTCCGCCTTTAAGGCGAACAGGTTGTAATGAGCATCCGCAAGCTTTTGTCGTCTTTCGTCCGGGGGTATCAGCCTGATGGGTTCTACCATTTTAATCTTGTAAGGTTCCGGCATGACCACGCTTGACCACGCTCCCTTCAAACAAATCCCGTTACCCAAGGAAGCATAGCAAAACCCGTGCCACCGGAACAGTCATCTATCCGCTGGCATTTGAGCCTTTCCATTACGCTTTCTACCCTGCCGGCAGTGCGGCAAGCGTCTATGGGCAGAGGAAGGCTTCGGCGGCATGCCCGGACAGATGTTTCTATTTGCAACATTGCTGTGTATCTAATTGCAACCTGGATCGCCCTATCCAATGAAACCCGTCATCCTGAAGACCGACCAAGGACTCTGCAGACATTCGTCTCATGCCTTCCGCCCAAAGATCCTTTCGGCCAGACTGCGGCCCGTCGGTGTAGCCGCCAGCCCTCCTTCGGCCGTCTCTTTGAGCGATCTGGCCATACAATCACCTACCGCTTTCATGGCTGAAATCACCTCATCGACAGGAATCACACTTGCAATCCCGGCCATGGCCATTGAGGCGGCCGCCAGCGCGTTGGCCGCGCCCATCGCGTTACGCTTGACACAGGGGACTTCCACCAAACCGGCCACCGGGTCGCAGACCAGCCCCAAGACGTTCTTAAGGGCCATGGCACAGGCATGGGCGGCCATGCGGGGAGAACCGCCGCACATTTCCACCACAGCTGCCGCCGCCATTGCCGAGGCGCTGCCGCATTCGGCCTGGCAACCCCCCTCGGCTCCGGAAATATAGGCTCTTCTGGCAATGACCATGCCGATGGCGGCGGAAGTGAAGAGGCTCATAACCGCCTTTTCTTCCGGGACGGCCTTCCCCTCCATGACCGCCAGCAGAACACCCGGGATAATCCCGCAGGAACCGGCCGTCGGAGCAGCCACGATCCTTCCCATGCAGGCGTTGACCTCAGCCACGGCCAGGGCCCTCATCACGGCCCCGTCCAGTGTTTCGCCGCCAACTGTTTTCCCGGCCTCGATGGCTTCCTTCATCCTGTACGCATTCCCGCCGGAGAGGCCGCTTTCGGACCTGATGCCTGCCGCCAGGCCGTTTGCGACCGCCTCTTTCATCACCGAGAAGCGGACGGCCATATTCCCGTACAGTTCCTCTTCCGGTTTCTCCAGCTGTTCTGCCTGATCCCTCAGGACCACGTCGGAGATGTTCTTTCCGGAACGTTCCGCCGCCGCCACCAGCTCTTCCACAGCATCATAACGCAGCAACACGTTTGCTCCCGCCTCCTCCGATGGGCTCAAGCGCCGTTACGGCCAGTACCCCCGCAAGCCGGCGGATCTCAGCTACGGCTGCCCGTCCCGCATCTTGGTCAAGCTCGATCACCATCAGCGCTTCGCATCCGCGACAGCGGCGGTAAACGTTCATCCGGGCGATGTTTACCCGGTTCACGGCGAGCACACCGGTGACGGCCGCCACCACTCCGGGCTTGTCCCGGTGCAGAACGACCAGCGTATGGTATTCGCCCGTGATCTCGACTTTCAGATCATCGATTTGCCGGATGAGAATGTTGCCGCCGCCCATGGAGGAGCCCGTTACGGCCACAGCCCGGCCTGAACGGCCCAGCAGCCGGATCACTACCGTGTTGGGATGGACATCCCGCAAAGCGACCGTTTCGATGGTCACCTTCCACCCTCTCCGCTCCGCGAGCAGAAGGCTCTCCCTTATCCGGGTGTCGTCGGGCTCGAAACCGAGCAAACCGCCGATGACGGCCCTGTCGGTACCGTGTCCTCTGTAGGTGCGCGCAAAGGAACCGTGAAACTGAATGTGTACCTCCGCCGGCTCTTCGCCCAATAGCTTCCGCGCTATCCGGCCGATGCGCACGGCTCCGGCCGTGTGCGAACTGGAGGGTCCAACCATCACCGGTCCGATAATGTCAAAGACATTCACTCGATCACCCTCCGGCCTCTGTTCTCAACCTGAGGGATTACCGGACCAAGCCGGTTTGCGGAGCCCGTCAATCCCCGTACCCCTCCGGGTGCCGCGCATGCCACGCCCAGGCCGTGCGCACAATAGTCTCCAGGTCCCCGTAGCGCGGCGCCCAGCCCAGTTCCCGCTTAATCCTCGCCGATCCGGCCGCCGGCAACGCCGGGTCCCCCTCCCGCCGCGGCCGACCTACCTGTTCGATGGCACGATCCGCACGGCTTTCTCGGTTACGACAAAAAGGTTGCCGGCAAGCCGGTCGGCGTGCCGCTCCAACAGTCGCGCCAGCACCTTGATCTTGCTTCCCGCTCGCTCATCTTCGAGCCGCAAAAGAACAACTCCGGCGTGGGCCTTTCCTTCGCGGAAGACCATCCTGCCGAAATCCTTATCATTAGTAACGAGAATACGGCGTTCCGCAATCGCGATCTTAAGAACACTCTCGTCGTCCAGCCCCCGAGCCTGGTCGTAGACAGAGAAGACGTCACGGCCTTGATCCCTCAGCCATCGAGCTACCGCAGGACCGGTACATTCGTCAACTATAAAGCGCATCAGCTTATCTCCACGCCCAGCGGGACGATGGCCGTGTTCTCCAGCGCTTCCGTAGCAAACGCCAGGCATGCCAGGATATCTTCCCGTGTTAACCCCGGATACTCCTGCAGAATCTCATCCATTGTAACGCCTTGTGCCAAGAGGCCCAGAACAAACTGGACGGGCAGCCGTGTTCCCCTGATCACCGGTTTCCCGACCATTACCTTAGGATCAACAACGATTCGTTCAAGAAGCGCTGTCAGGCTCATGCGGAATCCCTCCTTCTCGACAGCCTGCATACGTTATCGGCCTAAGCTGTACTTCCTCATATTAACAGTATACCACGCTCTCCGGCAAAGAAGAGGATGACGGCCCGGTACCCCCGCTCCAGCAACTCCTTCACCACGTGACTGCCGATATACCCGGCCCCGCCGGTGACGAGAACTTGCATACTAACGACAACCCTCCGTACCCATTAACTAACCCACGTGCCGCCGACCGAACCCGCGGCGTGGCTCTCCGCGCGCCAGCCAGCGCCGGTAGTGGTCCTTTCGTGCGCCGTCGAGGGCCTCGGCGACACGCTTGTAACCATACTGGCGCAGAAGGGTCAGGCACACCCCCACGGCGCTGGCCGGCAGCCAGTCGCCGTAAACGAGAACGGCGGCGCACACCGCAAGGTTGTCCAGGTCAAGGTAATAAAACCGCTCGTTCTCCCAGGCGTCTTTCCCGAGACGAAGCAATTCTCCAAGGCGCCCGTCGACCCGCGCCTCGCCGAGGAGCAGCGGGTGGCGCTGGTCGGCCTGCATCCCCAGGGCGAAAAACCGGATGTCCCGCCTGGCAAGCCGGATACCGGTCTCCTCATAAGCTTCGCGCACCGCGGCCAGGAAAGGATCCGGCGGCAGTTCCGCCGCCATGCGGTCCGTCCAGGCCACCGCCCCGGTGGCCGATGCCACCAGTTTGCTAGGGAAGACCGACAGATTCGCGGGACGCCGACCCACCAGCAGGTTGTTGTCGGCGTCGATAATGTTCACGTGCACCGTCAGCCCGTTGCCGAGCCGTGTCTCGGCCAGGCTGTCGTGAAAACTGAGAGGTATCCCGTCGACCCTCCGCCGGTGCTCACTCAGCGCCGCCAGAGCTTCACGCGGCAAGGCCGCCAGCCGCACCGAACCGGTCAGCGCCAGGTTGGTGCAAACGAAATCGAAGTACGAAAGGGGGCTGAAGGTTAAGAGCCAGTTCGGGTGCTCATCCCCCGGCGTGCGCAGGAGGGAGAAGGACTCAAGCCGCGCGACCGTCCCGTCGGTCAATTGCGAAAGCGTCCGGGCGCTGTACGCCGCCACGATCGCCTCCCGCTCTCGCGCCAGCTCCGGCGGTATCACAAAAGAGGACTCCTCGACCCGGAACTCCATCTCTCCCGGTCCCAGCACACGGGGCTTGTCCAGATCCACCCCGTCAGCCATCACAAACGGCACCGCCGGGGTCCACTCCCCTACCCGGAATGCCACATGGGACGGCAGCCGTACCGGCATCCTTCGGCGCAGCCGCCGGTAAAGGGCGGCGCAACCCATAATGAGGGTCACCAGGCCCACGCCCAGAATGTTGAGAACGGTCTGCGTCAGGCTGAAAAGCGCCGCCGCCTGGTTCCGGAAGAAGTATAGCACCACCCCGCACACGGCAATCACAACAATAGCCGTGCCTATCAGGACAAGTCGTCTCAACTCACGCCGCCGCATCGCCCAGGTCCGCCTTCAGAAGTCTTATTCATTTTCCGGTAGGTCGCAATCATAGGTCTTTATCGCCGAGCACCTTGCTTGATGCTCCCGCCACTTACCATTCACAAATACCGAGTGTTAGGGCTAACCTCAAACGTCAGAAAGCTGACGGGATTGCCTGACCGGGAATTGCTGGATATAATGGCCATATCTTTTAGAAAGGAAAAACGCCCCTGTGTGTACGTGCCGCTGCGCCAACAGAAGCACCAGGGGCGTCCATCACCAACCGTATGGTCATTGTAACAAAATATGAGCTGGTTGAAAACCCCGACAAGGGTGTTTTTTGTGCGGAGCGCGGAGCAGATACCCTGCCCCTGCTGTAGCGGGCAGTTGAAGGTCATTGGCAGCCGCAGACGGAGCCGTATCAACGGCCGGGGCGAGAAAATCGTCCTGATCATCCGCCGCCTTGGTTGTGTTGCCTGCCATCGCATCCACCACGAACTGCCGGACATCGACTTGCAGTGCCGGCTACCCCACCTGGATCGGGCGCAAACCGGCGAGTATGTAAAACGGCACCTGGCATACGCCGGCGCGGACCGGGACATCTTCTCGGATGGCAGCCGGGACCCTGCGGTTGATCAACAAGGCCTGTACCCATTGCCTGATCTACGGGGAGCAGAACGGCAACTGGATCGTTGACGACCACATGGTAAAGCGGGTGATTCAGGGAGAGCTCATGTAGCTCTCCCTGCCCCACCCGCTGATGATTGATTGCCGGCCAAGCGTTTCGTCAATTCTTGGACAATTAACACCGTCTATTCCCGGACATTATGGGGCGGCAGTAACACCATGGAAATCCCGGAGATTGGCTTTGACGATTCCACGGCGGTCTTGGAGTTGCCAGAGCGCTATCGGATACGCCTGCGCACCACCAACGGAGTAGAACGGCTCAACGAGGAGATTCGCCGCCGTGAGCGAGTTATCCGGATTTTCCCGAGCCGAGAATCGGTGATCCGCCTTCTGGGTGCCTTGCTCATGGAGTTGGACGAAAAGTGGGGCTCCGGGAACCGCTGTCTGGACATGGCGGAATACCTGGAATGGCGGGAGAAGCGGAAAGAAGCTCAAAAACAGGCTTCAAAAGTACATTGGCTTGGCTAGCTGATTACCATTTACCACGGGGAATTTTTACACAGAATTTTGGACTTGATCCTAAGACTCCCCGGCGGGCTAAACGCGATTCCAGTCTGGCTTCCCTTATCCTACCCTCTTTACCGATAGACGAGGGCATTTTCAGCGCGCTCAAATCCTAATACTCGGTAGAACCGTTGATTCTCCGCATGACCTCGCAGGACATAGGTAACCCGCAGGTTATTCTCCAGGATATGGAAACAATTCGTTTTCCAGAGGTTCCGGCCTATTCCCCTGTTAAGGCCAGCCCCATCTCACGTTCAAAATGGTATGAGAACAAGACCTGCCCGTCCCCGGTTAGCGCTCTGATATACGGCATTCCGGCCTTTAGCGATAATATCGTTTCTGCTTTCATGGTTTCAAGGTCGACTCTGACAATATGATAGATCTGTTCATCTGGATAAACCTGCTCCGCTGAATGAGAGTTGTCTTTGGCATAACCTGTCGCAACATAGGCAAGATACCTGCCGTTATACATCGGAATATTATCTATTGAGTCGATGGGTTGCTGGCTTTCTTCGTCTTGGAAGATTATCTCCCGGATATCCCGATTCACTTTAGTTGAGGGATCGCTTAGAGCTTCCAAGTTGATTCTCTCTATTTCGAGCGCCTTCCTCGCACCTAATTGCATGTGTACCAGAGGGTACATAACGTTTGTCCAGTCGACACCGCTTAGTATACTAGGGTTGCGCTGTATGTAAGGCTTATCCGGGTGCTGAAGGTTTAGCGCCATCACTCCGTAATAGCCTTCATAACCCGAAAGCATAGCGATAATCGCCTTATCATTTACGGAGAAGTGTGGGGACATAATGTACGCCTTGTCAAAAAGGTCGCTCTGTACCGGAATATGTGATGCGAATTTGGTAGTCAGGCCACTAT
Organism: Bacillota bacterium; assembly: GCA_036804525.1. GTDB lineage: Bacteria > Bacillota > Desulfotomaculia > Desulfotomaculales > JASEER01 > JBFLVT01. The sequence continues at coordinate 89,872 of DAIRSE010000006.1, forward strand.
CCAGGTCGTGGATATAAAGCCCATTCCGGTTGGTAAAGACGATCTTTCTGAGGTCGGCACTTACGTCATACCCTGTGATATAATCGGTGTCCGCCAGCGCCTTTCTGATTACATCGGGTAGGGCTCTGGTACTGTCTATCTTGCCAAGGTCAAGCGTTGTCACAAAAAAGCTGTCCGTCATCTTGAAAATCAACTTGTCCGGAAGAATACGAACACCGTGGAACAGGCTGGTTTTTGTCTCGGGTATCTCAAACTGTCTCTCCACCCGGTTTTCCCGAGGGTCGTAGATAGAAAACGTAGTGACAATGTCGGAGTATGGGTTCTTTATGTTCAATGAACGGTCAGCACGCAGAAGTAATTTGCCGCCTATGCCGGAGCCGACAACTGCAGCAGGAGACTCGTAATGAGTCATTTTCGCGCCAAAATCCTCAGCCCTGAGGGTTACATAGTCGCCGGTAATCTCTACGAACTCTGTCTTTGGATACTCATACTTTACGCTTAAGTAGTACAGGCTCTTGTCGTTCCGTTCTTTCAAAGTGATATGGGTTACGCGTTCAATTCTACGCGTTTTAGGATTGGCCAAAGAATCAAGGATAACCTTGTACGTCCCTTGATCCTGGTCGTATGTAACACTGCGCAAGACAATTCCCCAGGGATTCTGGGCGTCATGCGGGATTTGTTCGGAATAGACCCTAATAGTCCTGTCACCTTCTGAAAGGCCAAAGCCTTCCCTCAGCACCTTTTCCAGGTCAAGCTGTACATCAATGTCAAAATACTGTCTGATTTTGCTCTGTACCAGTGCCGTGGTCGGAATCTCGATCTCCGTCGAGTCACTGATTTCCGAAGGACCGGGTCCAACGTCTCCGTCCTTCACCATGCGCTGCAAAGCATATCCTACAAGGAAGGACATCGTTTCTATTTCTGAAGGATCGTTAAACTCCGTATTACATACGGTTGTGATACCGTCAAATATGTAATGCGACCAAATGTATTCAAGCTGCTCAGGGTCTGTAATCTCAACGGTATTCGTAACCGGCTCAGTCGAAGTTGAGTCCGATATGCTGTGTAAAATCGGGTAGCTAATTCAAATAGAATGAG
>DAIRSE010000007.1:0-83903 GCA_036804525.1 Bacillota bacterium
TGAGCGGTCTTAAGGGTAACTTCCAAAGTGTAGCCGTACCCTGGAGATGCCTATGCCAAAATCAGTGTATTGGTTTTTTGCAGCACTCTCCTGGCGGCCATTTGGCCGCTCGCCGGCCTTGGCCCAATGCCCAAGGTCCAATGCTCAGGCCACAAGCACCGAGGGCTGCTTGTGCTTGACGGGCTTTTCCCCCCTCGTTATAATTAACAATGTAAGCATCCCGCCTTTATCCCAATAAATGGAGGCGATTACTTTTGAGCCTCAGTGTTCAGCAAGAGTCCCTTTCCACTTATCACTCCCTAAATGACGAAGAGATCGTAGGATTTGCGCGGGACGGTGACACCGAAGCTCTAGAGTATTTGATCAATAAGTACCGGCATTTTGTGAGGGCCAAAGCGCGCTCGTACTTTTTGATCGGGGCGGACCGCGAGGACATTATTCAAGAAGGCATGATCGGCCTTTATAAGGCCATCCGCGATTTCCGGCTGGACAAGCTGTCGTCCTTTCGGGCCTTTGCCGAACTCTGCATCACCCGGCAGATCATCACCGCCATCAAGACGGCGACCAGACAAAAACACATTCCTCTTAATTCATACGTTTCCCTGAATAAACCGATTTACGACGAAGACTCCGACCGCACCCTTCTCGATGTGATCTCCGGTTCCAAGATCGCCGACCCGGAAGAGCTGGTGATCAGCCGCGAAGAGTTCGACGACATCGAGGGCAAAATCGGCGAACTGCTTAGTTCGTTGGAATGGAAGGTGCTGATGTCCTACCTGGATGGCAAATCCTACCAGGAGATCGCTGAGGACCTGCAGCGCCACGTTAAGTCGATCGACAACGCGCTCCAGCGCGTCAAACGTAAACTCGAGAAATACTTGGAAAAAAGAGAAGCTTAGCCAGTCAGTCAGCCAGTCAATAGGGGAAGGCGGAGCTCTTCGGGCTCCGTTTTGATTTTCATCCGCGGGTTATCGGCTTCAGCAGGCCGCACTCGTGAGGGTTGCGGGGACTGAGGGGAAGTGTGATATAATAAGACTGAACGCTGGTGTAGCTCAACCGGCAGAGCAGCTGATTTGTAATCAGCAGGTTGCAGGTTCGATTCCTGTCACCAGCTCCATAAGGCCTTTAAAGGCAAGGTTTCGCGGTGGAAACCTTGCCTTTTTGTCAGTTTATCGCCCTGGGCGATTGCCAATTTTATCAAGCGCGTAGGAAAATGTCCGAACTCCGCGAATACTTGTCATGAATCCCAGGCGTGGTATTTCATGGTCTTAAACCGGTTCCCCACTCTGGAAAAAGAGGTCGAATTGTGTTGCGCGAGATCCAAAAACATCTGGGAATCATCCTGGATTCCGTCCAGAGCGGGGTCGTGGCCATCGATCCCCAAACGCACCTCATTGTTTACGCCAACCATGCGGCCGTGGAAATGATCGGCGTCCCCAAGGGGGAAGTTGTCGGTTCCCCATGCCATAACTTCATCTGCCCCGCCGAGAAGGGAGAGTGCCCGATCACCGATCTGGGGCAGACGATAGACCATTCCGAACGCATACTTATCGGCCGGGGCGGTACACCCATGCCCATCATCAAGACCGTGGTTTCCGTAGCGCTCGGCAGCCGGGAATACCTGGTCGAGAGTTTCACCGACATCACCGCCTACAAGCAGGTCGAGGAGGAGCGCAACCTGCAGAGGGCCTATTTCCAGCAGCTTTTCATGAACTCCCCCCAGAGTATCGTCCTGCTCGATAACGCCGACAGGGTCGTAGAGGCCAACAAGGCTTTTGAGGAACTTTTCCAGTACACCGTTGACGAGATCAGGGGCCGCCCGCTCAACGAGATCATCGTCCCGGACGACCTGGTTGACGAGGCGACCGCCCTGTCCAGCGCCGCTATCGGCGGGGAAGTCGTTCAGAAAGAGTCTGTGCGCAGGCGCAAGGACGGCAGCCTGGTGGCGGTGTCGACCATCGGCTACCCTATCGTGGTCGACGGCCGGCAGGTCGGCATCTACGCGATATACAGCGATATCAGCGAGCGTAAGCGGGCGGAGGAAAAGCTGCGGGCCGCGCACCGCCAGCTCTTGGATATCATCGACTTTCTGCCGGACGCGACCTTTGTCATCGACCGGAAAAAGAAAGTTATCGCCTGGAACCGGGCCATCGAGGAGATGACAGGGGTGTCCAAGGAAGACATTATCGGCAAGGGCGATTACGCCTACGCCGTTCCGTTTTACGGGGAGCCGCGGCCGATCCTGATCGACCTTATCGGCCAAGACGGTGACCTAAGGCAAATAGAAGAGAAGTACGAGTATGTGAAGAGAAAGGGCAACACCTTGATTGCGGAAGTCTTTGTTCCGAATCTGAACCGGGGGCAAGGGGCCTTTCTGTGGGCGACGGCTTCCCCCCTCTACGACAGCGACGGAAAACTGGCCGGCGCCATCGAGTCCATCCGCGACATCACCGAGCGCAAGCGGATGGAGCAGCAGTTAAAATACCTGAGCCTGCACGACTCCCTGACCGGTCTGTACAACCGCACCTATTTCGAGCAGGAGATGCGGCGGCTGGCGGACGGGCGTTACGCGCCGGTGGGCCTCATCATCTGCGACCTTGACGCCCTGAAGTTCGTCAACGACACCATAGGGCACGACGCCGGCGACGCCCTTCTGGTAGCGGCGGCCGAAGTGATCAAGAGCTGCTTCCGGGCGGGCGACATGGTGGCCCGGATCGGGGGCGACGAGTTTGCGGTGCTGCTACCCGAAAGCGGGCGCGACGCCGTGCAGGCGGCCTGCCTGAGGATCGACGAGGCCGTCGCCGCGTACAACAGCCGGAACCCGGAGATCCCGCTGAGCATATCTGTCGGGTTTGCCGTCAGCGGCGAAGGATCGGCCGACCTGAGCGAGCTTTTCAAAGAAGCCGACAACAACATGTACCGGGCCAAGCTGCAGCGGGGCGAGAGCACCCGCGGCGCCGCCGTGAAGATCCTCTTGAGGGCGCTGGAGGAGAAAGACTTTATCACCGGCGGGCACGCCGAACGCCTGCAGGCCCTGGTCACAGCGCTCGGCAGGGCGGCCGGCGTGCCGAAGAGCAGGCTCAAAGATCTGCGCCTGCTGGCCCAGTTCCACGACATCGGCAAGGTGGGCATCCCGGACGACATTCTGTTCAAGCCCGGGCCTCTAAATGCCGAGGAAACCGCCGAGATACGGCGGCACTGCGAAATCGGCTACCGGATAGCGCAGTCGATGCCCGACCTGGTGCTGATCGCGGACTGGATCCTCAAGCACCATGAATGGTGGAACGGCGAGGGGTACCCCCTGGGGCTCAAAGGCGAAGAGATCCCGCTGGAATGCCGGATCCTGGCCATCGCCGACGCCTACGACGCGATGACCAGCGACCGTCCGTACCGCAGGGCGATGACGCGCGAGGAGGCCCTGGCCGAGCTGGAGCGCATGGCCGGAACGCAGTTCGACCCGCAGCTCGTGGAAAAGTTTGCCGGGCTCTTAAAGAACCAAATGGTTCTTGACGATTAAACCGTGGGAAGAAGCTGTTCAGATACATCTTGTCGCACCGGAGAGCCCTTGCGAACGTACTTTTGCGGTATCCTGCTTTTGGAGGCGTTAGCTTGACAATTCGCCAAAAAACGCTGCTTATCGTCGCCCTGGCCCTTGTCATTTTGGTCACTGTTCTTTACCAGGCTTTCCAGAGCGTTTTCCTGGAGAGCTTTGCGAGATTGGAAGAGCAGTTTGTCCGCCGCAATGTCGAGCGTGCGCTCGACGCTCTGGACAATGACATAGCCACCCTGGATGGCACGGCTGTTGACTGGGCCGCCTGGGACGACACGTACGTCTTTGTGCAGGACGCCAACGCGGCGTACGTGAGAGCCAATCTCTCGGCGGAGACCTTTAAGAACCTCCGGATCAACCATTTGCTCATCGTCGATTCGTCCGGCCGTACTGTATTTGCAGGAAGCATGGATGCGACGGGTGAGCACGTGATGCCGGTGCCGGAAAGCCTGAAGAAACGACTGGCGGACGGCGGGCCTCTCCTGTCCGGTCCCGGCGTCGCCGGTCTGGTGGATCTGCCTGAGGGTCCCGTGCTGGTCGCGGCGCGTCCCATATTGACCAGCGCGAAGGAAGGGCCGGCCAGGGGTATGCTGATTATGGGCCGCTGGCTCGACGCCGGAGAAGTCGAGCGCCTGGCCGAGATTACCCACCTCTCGCTCACCGTTCACTTCGTGCGCGATGCCGGGATGCCGCCCGATTTTGCGACGGCCCGAACCCGGTTGACCGGCGAGGCTCCGGTGTTTGTCAACGTGCTGGACGACAGGTCGGTGGCCGGATACGGTCTGGTGAACGATATCTACGGAAAGCCGGCCCTCATCGTGCGGGTGAACATGCCGCGGGACATTTACGCGTACGGCCGTAAGACAGTCCGCTTTTCCATCTTTTCGCTTCTGGCGGCGGGTTTGGCGTTCGGCATCGTCACGCTGGCGCTCCTCGACCGGGCGGTGCTGTCCCGGCTGATCCGGTTGAACGAGGCCGTCGGCGCCGTGGCCCGGACGGGTGATCATGCGTCACGGCTGCCGGTTTTCGGGAAAGACGAGATTTCAAGCCTCACGGCGGCCATCAACGGAATGCTGGAGGCGCTTGAGGCCTCCCAGCTGGAGGTGAAAGAAAGAGAAAGCCGCCTCAATACGATCCTGGATTCCATTAACTGCGGCACTGTCCTCATTGATGAGGACGAACACAGAATCGTCGATGTCAACCGCGCCGCCCGGGAGATGATCGGTGCGCCGAGGGAAGAGATCGTCGGCAGGGTGTGTCACGAGTTCATCTGCCCCGCAGAGAAGGGGAAGTGTCCGATCACCGATCTCGGACAGGATATCGACCGGTCGGAACGCGTACTCATCACCGCTGACGGCCGGAGAATCCCGATCATCAAGAGCGCGGTGCCTCTGGTCCTCAAGGGCAGAAAATACCTGCTCGAAAGCTTCCTGGACATCACCGAGCGCAAGCGGATGGAGCAGCAGTTAAAATACCTGAGCCTGCACGACTCCCTGACCGGTCTGTACAACCGCACCTATTTCGAGCAGGAGATGCGGCGGCTGGCGGACGGGCGTTACGCGCCGGTGGGCCTCATCATCTGCGACCTTGACGCCCTGAAGTTCGTCAACGACACCATAGGGCACGACGCCGGCGACGCCCTTCTGGTAGCGGCGGCCGAAGTGATCAAGAGCTGCTTCCGGGCGGGCGACATGGTGGCCCGGATCGGGGGCGACGAGTTTGCGGTGCTGCTACCCGAAAGCGGGCGCGACGCCGTGCAGGCGGCCTGCCTGAGGATCGACGAGGCCGTCGCCGCGTACAACAGCCGGAACCCGGAGATCCCGCTGAGCATATCTGTCGGGTTTGCCGTCAGCGGCGAAGGATCGGCCGACCTGAGCGAGCTTTTCAAAGAAGCCGACAACAACATGTACCGGGCCAAGCTGCAGCGGGGCGAGAGCACCCGCGGCGCCGCCGTGAAGATCCTCTTGAGGGCGCTGGAGGAGAAAGACTTTATCACCGGCGGGCACGCCGAACGCCTGCAGGCCCTGGTCACAGCGCTCGGCAGGGCGGCCGGCGTGCCGAAGAGCAGGCTCAAAGATCTGCGCCTGCTGGCCCAGTTCCACGACATCGGCAAGGTGGGCATCCCGGACGACATTCTGTTCAAGCCCGGGCCTCTAAATGCCGAGGAAACCGCCGAGATACGGCGGCACTGCGAAATCGGCTACCGGATAGCGCAGTCGATGCCCGACCTGGTGCTGATCGCGGACTGGATCCTCAAGCACCATGAATGGTGGAACGGCGAGGGGTACCCCCTGGGGCTCAAAGGCGAAGAGATCCCGCTGGAATGCCGGATCCTGGCCATCGCCGACGCCTACGACGCGATGACCAGCGACCGTCCGTACCGCAGGGCGATGACGCGCGAGGAGGCCCTGGCCGAGCTGGAGCGCATGGCCGGAACGCAGTTCGACCCGCAGCTCGTGGAAAAGTTTGCCGGGCTCTTGAGCAAGCCGCGGCAAGGGTCGCTGGAACTGTAGGATACCATCCGATTATTGATTATGAAAAGTGATGCTTGAGCGCAATGCTTGTGCCTGTGCGGCCTCCTCAAAAAACTTGCGCCCCTTCGAATGACATGGTTAAAAGACCAAGATATGCAGGAGGGGGAGATCGCTTGCACAAAGCTTTTTGGAGGGTTGCGCTGGCCGTTGTTGCCGTCTGCCTGCTGGCCGTCCCGGCGCTGGCGACGGACGGAGACCCGGCAGCGGCTGATCTGAACATTGAGCCGGAAACCGTCTGGGTCGGCGAAAACGTCAGCAAGGCGGTGTACTTTGAGGCCACTTTCCTGAATGTCGATACGGCACAGAAGGTGTACCTGATCTTTAAGAAAGCCGGGTCGACCGATCTATTGCAGGCAGAGCTGGCCTATGACAAAGGAGTCTGGGCCGGCCGGGCGCTTGTGACGAAAGCCCAAGTCGGTACGTGGGACCTGGAAGACTGTTTCTACATCGTAGACGAAAACGGTGTCGACAGGATGGTAACTGTTACCTACAGCAAAGACGCCCCCGACGTGGAAACGCGATTTGTTGTCCGGGAAAGGACGTTAACGCCGCCGGATGCGGGTGGCGGGGATAAGGATAAAAACGTTATCGCGAAGAGACTCTTGGCTCCCAGGCACCTGCGCGCCGCTGTTGACTACGGCGACAGCGGCAAGGCCGAAACGGTGGAACTGAACTGGCGGTGCCGCGGTGAGTATGAAAAGGCCGAGTTCGACGTGTACGCCGGCTATAACGCCAAAAAGATGGTCAAGGTAGCCACCGTCAAGGGCCGGTTAAGTTGCGTGATCGACATCGAGGATGTCAGCAAGGTGCTTGGCGACGCCGGCAAACCTAAAGGAAAGAAGTTTATCCTCTTCCGGGTCAAGAACGATGCCGGCAAGTCCAACGTCGCCGTCGCCCACCTGAACGGAAAAGCACCGCGGCAAGGGGATTCTCGCCCGCGACCGCGATAAGCTGCAGCTCCGAAACGGCACCTTCGATTTCAACAGTTTTTTTATTGCCTTTCGCCTGCAGCCGCATCAGGGCATCACGACGAAGTTGGTGGGTACGGCCCGCTGTTTGCCGTCGGACGGGCGGTTGAGGAGTTTTCCTTTAAAGACGAAGGCGCTCGAGCCGCCGCCGTCCAGGTTGTAGGCGTCTTTCACGCCGAAGTCGATCAGCTTGGTCTGCAGTTCCTCGAGGGTCACGCCGCTGCTCCAGTCGGCCTGCCTGCCGTCAACGACGATGAAGATCAGGTCGCCGTTGGCGTATTCCCCGATGAGGGTGCGGGGCTGTCTCTGATCCTGCCACTTCTTCGGGATCGGGAGCGGCTTTCCTCTCTGGATGAGGATGGGTACGAAGCTCACGCCCTGATAAGCCCCGCTGCGCATGAGGTCTCTTTCAGAAAAATAGATGCCGCCCACGAGGTCTCCGCTCTTGGTCAGGCCGGCGAAGTAGAGGTCTGAGTGCGAAGGCGCGAAGTCGTTCACCAGCCTGCCGTCGATCATCGTGTTGCCCATGGGCAGGATGACCGGGCGTCCGTCCACGGTGCCCTTGGCGAAACCCCCGCCGTTGACGCCGAAAACTGCGCCGGTGCGGACCACCGCCTCGGTGGTCGTTTCGCTGCCGCCGTACCGGTCCTCCCCCAGAACCACCCTGACGGCGCGCGGGTCGTACTGCTTAAGTTTGGCGATGAACCCGCGGTAGCCGAGACCCTTAAGTTCAAAAATCTTAATCTCGACCCGGGGTGAGCGGTGGACGGCTGTTGCCGGGCCGAGCCAGCTCAGGATGCGCTGCTCGTAGATGTCGTCCGACAGTTTTTTCTGCTGCCCGCTCTTGCCGGCCAGTTCCGCCAGGATTCTCTTCTGCTCTTCGTGGGCGCGCTTCTGTTCCTCCGCTGAGGTACGGAAAAGACCCGTTTCCTCTTCGAGCCGGGCTGCCTTTTCTTCTGCCGCGGCGAGGCGGGTTTCCAGGCCGGACGCGGGAATGAGCAGGGCCTGCGCCCGGGTTTCAAAAGGCGCGGGAAGGCAGGTTAAGGCCAGGACCACGCCGACGAACGGGGCGGCCAGAAAAAAAAGAAAAAGGTTAACGGCGCGCATTGGGCGCCTCCTTGAGGATGTTTAGGCTTTTTTCGAGGTTCTTAAGCTGCGTGTCCAGGGCTTCGATTTTCTCGTTCAGCGCCTGCCGCGTGGTGTCGGAGCTGGAGAGCGTCTTGCCGGTGTCCTGCAAAGCGGCTTCAACGGCGTCCATCTCGGCGGTCAGGGCATTGAGCCTTTCTTCGAGGGCCTGGATCTGCAGGGCGTTCGTCTCCTGGATGCTGCGCAGCGACCGGTCGACGTATTGCTTGGTATAGTAGAACCCGCCGTAGGCGAGACCGCCCCAGAAGGCCAAAACGAGAAACCAGGCGACGACGTTGGGCCAAGGAGAGCGGCGTCTCCTTCTCCTCGGCGCCGTTTGTGCCGCTGTCGGGTAATCCAATGGCGCCCACCTCTTTCATATTTCGACAATATTATACCAGTAATCCACCCGGCCACCCAAGTGTGGCGGTCTGACTCCTTTTTACAACACAGACTCTTCCGGATGGCCTGACCCCATCAACAATTGAAAAGGTCCGGCCGGTTGCCCGGTCGGACCTCCTGTATACGTCTACCCCTTATATCCGATATCCTGTACGCTGCAATCCAACCGACGCTTTGCGCCGGCGCACCGCCTTGCCGGCACCGTTTGGACAGTACCTCTCATAGGCCTGCCTAAACAACTTGAGGTGGTGCTGCTCATCCATGATGATACGTTCGAGCAGGGCCTTGATGTGGGGGTCGTCAATCATTTCCTGGTGTTTGCGGTAGTTTTTGATAGCCTCTTCTTCAGCAGCGATGTCGGCCCGGAGACGGTCACAAATACCTCTGCCGTAATACGGGAGGGAAGCATTCCAGTATACGGGCCGGAATCGGATGTACCAGAAACGGGGGTCTCCTCCAAGGAGCAGTATTGTTTCGGCAAGCAGTTCCATGTGGCGCATCTCCACGATAGCGATGCACTCTTCCAGTTCGGCCACGTCGGGGTATTCCTTGTCGAGGGTGAAATAGTGGTAGAGGTACTGGTGGACGGCGGTCAGTTCACTGGCCGGTCCTGAATAGTCATCCAACAGTAATTTGGCGTAGTAAAGGTTGCGTTCCACTACCCGCGGTTCGGGATAGGGGATGTCGAGCTCGCAAAACCTCCTTGGTCCATGTCCCGATTTCCCCGAGGAGTCCTCGTTTTTTTCATCCTTTGGCGCTTGCGTCACCCCGTCATCTTGCACTGCGCCGGTTTCGTCCCGGGCGCCTTCATACCCCTCCAGTTTCTGAGTGTCGCCCGGGTCCTCTTTGTTTTCGTCCTGAATCCCTTGGGCCTCGTCTACGACTTCATCCCGAACGCCGTCCGCGTCCCCGGCGGGCTGATCGGTGATGTCTTTGGTTTTCGCTTCCGGATCCGTGCCGTTGCCGGTCTTGTCGTATAGCACTATAGTCAAGCCAAGCCCCCCCTAACTAAAAGAAATGCTCTATGCCAGTTTATGCCGACCATGATAATAAGTGACATTCCCAGAAAGGACTGTAACCGCCAAGACGCCAAGAACGCCAAGGGGCTCTCCTCTTCCTTGGCGACCTTGGCGGTCGGAGCGGCATAGGAGAGTGCTGCAAGGAGTGTCCGGCCATAATAAATCAAAAGCCCGGGGACCGGGTATGCTACTGGGAGGATGGACGGGTATGCGCAACAAGGATTTCGATGTTCTGAACCAGCTGCTTGACGGGTGTTATATCGCGATCAACGCCTACACCGGTGCCCTGAACCGCGTCGACGACGCCTGCGTCCGCGAAAGGCTCAGACAGTTGAAAAACAGCCGGTTTGAGATGGCCGAAGAACTGGCCTCCTTTATCCGCGATTCCGGCGGGGAGGCCCGCCGGAACCCGGGGCTGAAGGGGATGATGGCGAAATTGTTCCAGTCTGCCCGGTTATCGGGCAGAGGCGGGTGCAAAAAGGTTTTGCGTGCGCTGCATCGCGGCACCGGGATGACGATCAGGAGTTATGAGGAGGCGCGGAACAAAGTGGATGACCGGTCGCGGGAACTGATTGACCGGCACATCGCCAGGATTCGCAATGACCTGGAAGTCCTCGAGGACGCCTACCGGAGGCTTCATTGATTCCCGAGATTTATCCGCAGCGTTATTTCGCGGTCGGCCCCGTTAAGCTGGGTGATGGCCTGTTGTGTTCGGTTGTATTCCGGCAAAAAGGTATGGGCGGCGCTTTTAAGATTTTCTTGTAACATTTTTAGGCGGGGGTCGCGGCGGCCGAGCCTCAATGGTTTATCGCCCACGATTTCTGTCAGGTGTCCGGCCAGCAAGGGGACGATGCCGCTCCGGTGTCGTTCCCGGTAAACGTTCATCTGCTGTTCCCGGAACAATGCCCATTCCGCGGAGCCGGAGATTTGTGGGATCACCTGCCGGGCAAACGGGTTGCAGATGTAGTGGCGGCAAAGGGCGGGCCGCAGATCCAGCGGCAGAAAACACCCTGTTGCGGTGCAGGCCGGGCAGGGCGCCCGGTCTTGTCTTTCCATAACCACCCGCAGAGGGTCAAGAATGTAGCTCTGCGATCTGTCCACGAGTCTTTCCAGCAGGTCCATGTGTTCAAGAAACAGCGGGACAAGTTCCCAGGCCGAAAAAGGCGGGTCGGCCTGGCCGCAGCACTTGGCCGGATGTTCAAGGCGGCAGTTCTTGAGGCAAAAGTCACTCCTTATGCAGGTCGTCTTCCCCAGCCGCAGAAAAACCCTGACGGTCACGCCGGCGCTCCTCCTTTCTGGCAAGATTATAGGGCAAGTGTCTGTATAGATCAAAGATCTGCCCCTAGCAAAGGAATGAAGGTGGCGCCTGTTGAATTATTGCCGGGGAGAGGGCTGTTGAAAAACTTCGCCTGGCTTTGTCAGGCTCGCCGCCCGGTGCTCACGTACCAACAAGGATGTCAGATGCCGGAAGTCCGAGGTCGGACTCGATGCGATTACGAGTGATCGCTTCCCGGTCAGACTTCTGACCTCTGGTTTCAGACCTCTTTTTCAGTACGCTCCGCGCCGGCCGGCAGCGCCTTCCGCGCCATGCTCGTTTTTGAACAGCCCCCTTTTTCAACAGGCCCAGAGGAGGCGGGGAGGTTGTCGTTGCGAAAAACGGTTATCGATCTGGTCGATAACAGCAGTATCGATGGCGTCGTTGAACTGGCGCGGACAGAGCCCGGCACGGTGAATTACCTTATTTCTTTGTTGTACGAGCGGGAGGGCGACCGGCGGTGGCGCGCCGCCGAAGCGCTGGGCCGGATTGCGGCCGAAAGGGCGGCCGAAGACCCGGAGGACATACGAGAAATGCTCCGCCGGCTCTTCTGGATGATGAACCACGAGTCGGGAAATATCGCCTGGAGTGTCCCCGAGGCGGTCGCCGAGATCATCCGCCGCTGCCCCGACCTGTACGGCGACTTTGCCGCCAACCTTGTCTACAACCATCTGGATGACGAACCGCTGCGCAGAGGGGTGCTCTGGGCCATAGGGCGGATCGCGGAAGAGCATCCGGAGCTGGTTGCTGATGTCGTTCCGCAGGTCGAGTTCCTATTGGAGGACCCCGACCCTGAAACACGCGGTTACGCGGCCTGGGCTCTTGGCAAGCTCAAAGCCGCCGGTCCCGGGCTGGCCCGCCTCCTGTCCGACACCGGCAAGGTCAGGATCTGGGAGGAAGGGGAACTCAAGACCTTTACGGTCGGCGAACTTGCGGAAAAAGCGTTGGCGTGATGCGCTGCCGAAGCGAATGGAGGTGTCACGGTGTTCGAAACAGGGGAGGTTTACGTCCTGGTCCTGGAGGACGGGGACGGGTACCAGAAAGAGTTGCGGGGGTGCAGGCTGATCGACTTTGCGGACGGTCTGATTAAGGTTGAACACGGCGACAAAATCATCATCGTGAATACGGCCAGCAACCGTTTTCTGTACGCATGGCGGCCCAAATCCGAGAACTGATCCCTTACATGTGTGTGCATGCGTGCTGCTTGGTGTTGGGTAAGCCCCGCCGCAGAAACGGGGTGGGTTTGTTTTGTTGGAATACGCAGGAATATGCAAGATAATGCAAAAATCCTGGCAACTTTCCAGGGTTTTTGCATTATTTCTGTATAATTATACATGTGTCAAAAATGCGGGAGCGTAAACAGGATTATTGGTTTTAACGTAGAAACTACCTAGTTGGCTAAAGAGCGGATGGATTAAGCCTATGAAAGGGGGGAGACCAGCCTCTAACGCGGGTGCTCAATAAGAGTTTTATTTAAAGGAAAGGAAGTGTGCCCTGCAAATGTCTCGTGTTTCCAAGATTTTGGCCATCGTACTTGCCATCGCCCTGCTGGGCTCGGCTTTAGCCGGCTGCGGCGGTAAGGGTACCGAGCAGGCCAAGGAAAAGACCTTCGTCTTCGCCCAGGGCTCCGACCCGCGCGGTCTTGACCCGGCCTACGTCGACGACGGCGAGTCGGCTAAGGTGATCGTTAACGTTTTTGAAAACCTTGTGCAGTATAAGGAGGGCAGCACCGAGATCGAACCGGGACTGGCTACCGAGTGGTCCTGCTCTCCGGACGGCAAGGAGTGGACCTTCAAACTCCGCCAGGGCGTGAAGTTCCACGACGGCACCCCGTTCAACGCTGAGGCTGTGAAGTTCAGCGTCGAGCGCCAGCTGCCTCCGAACCGGACCGACGACATGCCTTACGCTTCCTTCACCTTCGGCCCCGTGCAGAAGGTTGAGGTCGTCGACGAGTACACCGTGAAGTTCATCCTCAACGCGCCGTATGCCCCGTTCCTGGCGAACCTGGCGATGTCTCTCGCCGCGCCCATCGTCAGCCCCGCGGCTGTGCAGAAGTACGGGGCCGACTTCATTAAGAACCCGGTCGGCACCGGCCCGTTCAAGTTCGTCAAGTGGGAGCCGGGCCAGCAGATCGTCCTCGAACGGAATGAAGAATACTGGGGCCAGAAGCCTGCTATTGACAAGCTCGTCTTCAAGTTCACCAAGGAAAACTCGGTGCGTGCCAGCGAGCTTATCACCGGCGCCATCGACGCCATGGACGGCGTCGATCCGAACGATGTCAAGAAGCTCGAGGAAGCCGGGATGAAAGTCATCAAGGACCCGGGCATGAACATCAACTACTTCGCCTTCTTCACCCACAAAAAGCCCTTTGACAACGTCAAGCTGCGCCAGGCCGTCAGCATGGCCATCAACCGCGACAACCTCAGCCAGTATCTTTATCAGGGTTACGCGACGACGGCCAACGGCCCGCTGCCCTCATTTATGCCGGGTTACGACCCCAACCTGAAGCCGCTGCCCTATGACCCGGAAAAGGCGAAGCAGCTCCTCGCCGAGGCCGGTTATCCGAACGGGCTCAAGATCACCATCATGGCTTACACCAACCCGCGTCCGTATAACCCGGTCGCCGACAAGCTGGCCGCCGCCATCCAGGCCGACCTGCTCAAGATCGGCATCCAGAGCGAAATCAAGACCTGGCCGTGGAAAGAGTACAAGGATGCTTTGTTTAAGGCCGAGGAAGGTGACTGCTTCCTGTACGGCTGGATCGGCGACAACGGCGACCCGGACAACTTCCTGTCGCTTTTCGACAGCAATGAAATCGAATCCAGCCTGAACTCCGCCAAGTACAAGAACCCCAAAGTCGACGAACTGCTGAAGCAGGGCCGCGAAGAAATGGATCCCGCCAAGCGCGCCCAGATCTACAGCGAACTGCAGAAGATTGTCCTCGAGGAAGCCCCGTGGGTCTACCTGACGCACGCTACCTCGATGGCTGCTTACAGGCCCGATGTCAAGGGCTTCAAGCTGCACCCGACGGGCACCATCTTCTTCAAGGGCGTCGACAAGTAACCGACAAGTCAAGGGTACCAAGCAAGTATGGCTCCGTAACGGAGCCATACTTGCGCCACTTTATCAGCTGTAAGCATTAAGCTGTAGGCATCAGGTACGGGGCGGGGGAGACCGGACCTCAGCTGCCGGCCTGATGCTTAGGGCTTAATGCCTGCGCCGGCGTTAAGGATTCAGGCCAATTCAGTGTGGAGTGACGACGATGCTGAAGTACATCCTCAAACGGCTGATCATGCTGTTTCCGGTGCTCCTGGGGGTCAGCCTTTTTGTATTCCTGGTACTGCACCTGTTTACTACCGATCCTGCGGCCCTGATGCTGGGGCAGCATGCAACAACCGAGCAGGTTGAGGCCCTGCGTGAAGAACTGGGGCTCAACGACCCGATCTACGTACAGTTCGGGCGGTTTCTCTGGGACACTGTCCACGGGGATTTCGGCCGGTCGCTGATGACCAGGACGCCCGTAACCGATGAGCTCCTCAAACGTTTCCCCGCAACCGTGGAATTGGCCCTTGCGGCCATCCTTCTTGCCGCCCTGGTCGGTGTTACTGTCGGCGTTATCTCGGCCGTCAGGCAGTATTCGTTCTTCGACTATTTCAGCATGGTCGGCGCCCTCTTGGGCGTGTCGATGCCCATCTTCTGGCTGGGGCTGATGCTTATCATCGTCTTTGCGGTAAACCTCCACTGGCTGCCCGTGGCCGGGCGGATCGACATCGGGCTGGAGCCGCAACACATTACCGGCTTTTACATCCTGGACAGCATCCTGACCAGGGACTGGGCCGCTTTGCAGTCGGCGCTGGCCCACCTGGTGCTGCCCGCCGTTGCGCTGGCTTCTTATTCAACCGCGATCATTGCCCGGATGACCCGTTCCACAATGCTGGAGGTCATCCGTCAGGATTACATACGCACCGCCCGGGCCAAGGGCTTGAGCGAAACTCTGGTCATTTACAAACACGCCCTGCGCAACGCGCTCATCCCCATCGTTACGGTCATCGGCCTGCAGCTGGGGATTCTCCTCGGCGGAGCGGTGCTCACCGAAACGGTGTTCTCCTGGCCGGGGATCGGTTTCTTCCTGGTCAGCGGCATCCTTGCGGCCGATTACCCGGTCGTTCAGGGGGCGGTCATTCTATGGGCTACCGTCTTTGTCCTGACTAACTTGGTAGTTGATATACTGTACGCTTTCCTGGACCCGCGGATCAGGTACTCATAATAGCACTAAGCGCTAAGCATTAGGCGCTGAGAATTGGGGTAAGGTGAGTGATTAGACTGTACGGGGTTGCTACCGGACCAGATTCAGATCCTAAAGCCTAATGCCTAATGCTTAATGCAGAATCGACGGAGGAGATTCCGAGTGGGTCAAGCAAATGTATTAACGGCGCCGGCTGGAGAGGTCGAGCGCTACTCATTCTGGAGCGATTTCTGGCGCCGGCTGAGGCGGAACAGGGTTGCACTGGGCAGCCTGATTTTCCTGGCCGGGCTGGCGTTTGTGGCCGCGGCCGCCCCCCTGGTGGCGCCTTACGACCCGTACTACGGAGAAATGCCCAAGGCGCTGCAGGCTCCCAGTGTCGCCCACTGGCTCGGCACCGACGAATTGGGCAGGGACATCCTGAGCCGGATTATTTTCGGGGCCCGGGTCTCCCTGAAGGTCGGCTTCCTGGCCGTTGGCATCGCCGTCGGCTGCGGGATCGTTCTCGGCGCCGTGGCCGGTTACTACGGCAGGTGGATCGACAACTTAATCATGCGCTTTATGGACATTATGCTGGCATTTCCGTCGCTCCTCCTGGCCATCGCCTTTATGGCCGTGCTGGGTAAAGGTGTGGAGAACGCCATCATCGCCATCGCCATCGTGTCTATCCCTGAATATGCCCGGATCATCAGAGGTTCGGTGCTGTCGGTTAAGGAAAATGACTACATCCAGGCCGCCCGGGCTATCGGCAATCCAGATCATGCCATCATTTTCCGCCACGTCCTGCCCAACGTCATGGGGCCGATCATCGTCCGGGCCACGCTCGGCATCTCCACGGCCATCCTGGAAGCGGCCGCGCTCGGCTTTCTGGGGCTTGGTGTGCAGCCGCCCTATGCCGAGTGGGGGACGATGCTGGGCAGCGGGAGAAACTACATTTTCAACGCGCCGCACCTCGTCTATTTCCCCGGCATTGCCATCACCCTCACGGTAATGGCCTTCAACCTTTTCGGCGACGGGCTGCGGGACGCGCTCGACCCGCGCCTCAGGCGCTAGATTTAGCACTAGGCATTAGGCGCTAGGAGAGGGAAAGCACCGGCTCACCCGATGCCGGACTTCTTATCCTAATGCTTAACGCTTAATGCCATTTAAGGGACGCACTCCCGGAAGGAGATAAGATCGCCTATGGCAGACCAGCTGCTGGAGATAGAAAACTTACGAACGCATTTTTTTACGGACGAAGGGGTTGTGCCGGCCGTCGACGGGGTGTCGATGAACCTGCGCAAGGGTGAAACCTTGGCCGTTGTGGGTGAGTCCGGGAGCGGCAAGAGTATAACAGCCCTTTCGGTGATGCGCCTGGTACCCGACCCCCCGGGCCGGGTCGTCGGCGGGAGGATTCTGTTTGAGGGAGAGGACCTGCTGGCCAAGACCGAAAAGGAAATGCGGGAGATCAGGGGCAACCGGATTTCGATGATCTTTCAGGAGCCGATGACTTCCCTGAACCCGGTCTTTACGATAGGTAGCCAGATCGCCGAGTCGCTGATGATCCATCAGAACATGTCCAGGAAAGACGCCTGGGACAAGGCCGTCGAAATGCTCGCCCTGACCGGCATCCCCTCTCCGGAAAAACGTGTTTCGGAATACCCGCACCAAATGAGCGGGGGGATGCGCCAGCGGGTGATGATCGCCATGGCTCTCTGCTGTCGTCCCCGGTTATTGATCGCCGACGAACCGACGACGGCGCTGGACGTCACCATCCAGGCACAGATCCTGGACCTGATGATGGATCTCAAGCGGCAGCTCGGCATGGCCATTATTTTAATAACGCACGACCTAGCCGTTGTGGCCGAAACGGCCGATCGCGCCGTAGTCATGTATGCCGGGCGCGTGGTCGAGGAAGCCCCCGTCGGCGACCTTTTTGACCAGCCGCTTCATCCTTATACCCAGGGGCTCTTGGAGTCCATCCCCAAGCTTGACCAGGACAGCGAGCGCCTGTACGCCATCGACGGGGTGGTGCCCAACCTGCTCCGCCTGCCGCCGGGGTGCGCTTTTGCCCCCCGCTGTCCCCGGGCCTTCACCCGCTGTCATGCGCACAAGCCCGAGCTGATTGAAGTCGGTCCCGGCCGCCGCGTAAGCTGCTGGCTGAGCCGGGCCGGAGGGGAGGCGGCCGCCCATGTCGGCTAGCGAGGTCATTATTAAAGTCCAGGGGCTGACCAAATACTTTCCGGTCTCAAGCGGTGTCTTCGGCCGGAAAAAGGCGGTCGTCAAGGCCGTTGACAACGTAAGTTTCGACCTTTTGAGGGGCGAGACGCTGGGGCTGGTAGGGGAAAGCGGCTGCGGCAAGACGACCACCGGCCGCCTGCTGATGCGGCTGATTCGGCCGACGTCCGGGAGCATTGTTTTTGAGGGACGGGATATCGTCAGTGTTTCCCGGCGGGAGATGCGGGCCATCCGCCGGAACATTCAAATCATCTTTCAGGACCCTTATTCCTCGCTTAACCCCCGGATGTCGGTGGGGGACATCATCGCCGAGCCCCTGCGCGTGCACGGTATCGGCAGCCGCCGGGAACGGGAGGAAAGGGTTTTCGAACTGCTGAACCGCGTGGGGCTGGCGCCTTACCATGCCCGGCGTTATCCCCACGAGTTCAGCGGCGGGCAGCGCCAGAGGGTGGGGATCGCCAGGGCACTGGCGCTGAACCCGAAAGTGATTATCTGCGATGAACCGGTATCGGCGCTCGATGTTTCCATCCAGTCGCAGATCCTGAACCTGTTGGAGGACCTGCAGGCCGAGTACGGCTTGACCTACCTGTTTATCGCTCACGGGCTCAACGTCGTCAAGCACGTCAGCGACCGGGTCGGGGTAATGTACCTGGGGAAATTGGTCGAACTGGCGACCGGCAAAGAACTCTACAGCCGGCCCCTGCACCCGTATACCCAGGCGCTGATGTCGGCCATTCCGGTTCCTAAACCCGGACTGAACAGAAAAAGGATCAGGCTTGAAGGGGAGATCCCCAGCCCCGTTAACCCTCCCGCAGGCTGCCGTTTTCACACGCGGTGCTGGCTCTGCCGGGCAGCCTGCCGGGAAGTCGAGCCTGAATTCAGGGAAATCGCGCCCGGACACTGGGTGGCGTGCCACTTCGTGAGCGTGTAACGCTCATGGAGGCATTAGGCATTAGGAATGGGCACCGAACGGAGACGCGAAGCAGTAAGTGTGCGTTTAAGAATCAGCCCCTATATGTGTGATCCCAAAGGTTAGAGCATAATGCAAAAGCCTAAAGCCTAAAGCCTAAAGCCTAAAGCTATTAATGGACCTGGCTTGCCTGGACCACCTCTTCGTCGCTGATGATCACGAGGCGATGCGGCCTCACATCGTAGGTGGTTTCGCCGTCCACGCGGACGACGACCGCGCACGGTGCGTCCTTATCCATCAGTGCGTTCGGTTTCACGGATTTCCCCGAGAAGATGAAGAACTTGCTGTTCCGGGGATACTTTTCTTTGATCCCGTCCTCGACCTCCTCCCAGTCGACGACACGGGCGTCATCTAACCGCATTTCTATCGACGGGGCGGCGCCGGCTTTCGTGACCTTGATCGAGTTGCCGAGCCATTCCTTTTGGACCCTGTCCGCAAACTCGTTGAGGGACTGGATTTGCATGTGATGCCTCCTTGCCGGTATTTCAAGTTTATTATGCGACCATCTCCCTTTTCTTAAGCCTCCAAACCTTACACGGTGAAAAATGATAAAATGTTGATCGTGCGGCGGTCGGTCCGGCGGCCGTATGCGGACCGCCCGGCGCTCCAGGTAAAGCCGCAGGGATTGTGGTTGAGATCACAAACTTTATGAGCTAAATGGCTGTCGGTAGGAAAAGGCCAAGTGACAGCGAAGTTTTGATCAGGCTGAAGAAGAACCGGTCTTTGCTGCACAGTCGTACTACTTGACTACTGCTTTGGAGGGGAAAAGGTGTCGGAACAGATGAAAATTGTCGTCATCGGGGGCGTCGCGGCGGGTCCCAAGGCCGCAGCCAGGGCGCGCCGGCTGATGCCCAACGCCGAAATCACCATTCTGGAAAAGAGCGACTTTATTTCCTATGCAGGGTGCGGCATGCCCTTCTATCTGGACGATCAGGTCCCGGATTTTCAGGATCTCTTTGATACGGCCTACTGGGTTCCTCGGGACACCGGGTACTTTGCCCGCGAGCGGGGGATCAGGGTACTTACCGGAACCGAGGCTTATGCCATCGACCGGGCCGCCAGGCAGGTCCGGGCGCGGGACGTGCGCACGGGTGAGGAAACGGTTTTCCCCTACGATAAGCTGGTGATCGCCACGGGGGCCAACCCCGTTATCCCGCCGATTGAAGGCATCCGGCTGAAGGGCGTCTTTAAATTAAAGGAGCCTTCCGATGCCCTGGCCATCAAGGAGTACCTGCCGCAGGTGCAGGAAGCGGTGGTCGTGGGAGCGGGCTTTATCGGGATGGAGGTGGCCGGCGCCCTCGCCAATCTAAAGATCTTGACGACCGTCGTCGAGTTCCAGGACCAGGTACTGCCCGGCGTCCTGGACCCCGACATGGCGCTCTTGTTCAAGACACGCCTCGAATCTCAGGGAATCGAGTTCCTGCTCTCGGAAAAGGTTGTGCGTTTTGAGGGGGACGAAAACGGCCGTCTGAGGCGGGTGGTCACCGATAAGCGCGTCCTGGACGCCGAAATGGCTTTGGTCGCGGTCGGTGTGCGGCCCAACGTCGCCCTGGCCCGCGAGGCCGGCCTGGTCATCGGCGAAACGGGAGCCATCCTCGTCGACGACCGCTGCCGCACGAGCGACCCGGACATCTACGCCTGCGGCGACTGCGTGGAGACGCTGCACCTTCTGACCGGGCGCAAGGTCTACGTGCCGCTGGCGACCACGGCCAACCGGCAGGGGCGCGTGGTCGGCGACAATCTGGCCGGCAAGGACTCCCGGTTCAAGGGCATCCTGGGGACGGCCATCCTCCAGGTGATGACCTGGAACGCCGGGCGTACCGGGTTAGGAGAGAAGCAGGCCGAGGAGCTCGGCTACGACGTTGTGACCACCGTTTCCCCGCAGCACGACCGGGCGCACTACGCGCCGGGGCACAGCCTGGTCATCCTCAAGCTGGTCGCCGACAGGGCGACGCGGCGCGTCCTGGGCGTGCAGGCCATCGGGCCGGGCGAGGTCGCCAAGCGCATCGACGTGGCGGCTTCCGTTATCCACTTCGGCGGCACCGTCGACGACCTCGTCGACATCGACCTGTCCTACGCGCCGCCCTTCAACATGACCGTCGACCCGCTCCAGCACTGCGCCAACGCCACCCGCAACAAGCTGGACGGCACGGTGGAGGTCATCAGCGTCGCCGAACTGAAGGAGAAGCTGGACCGGGGGGACGACTTCGTGCTGCTCGACGTCCGCACCGACAAGGAGTTCAATTCCCGGCGCATCAACGACCCGCGGCTCAGGCATGTGGTGATGGCCGAGCTGCGGGAAACGGTGCAGGACCTGCCCCGCGACAAGGAGATCGTCTGCATGTGCGACCTCGGCATCCGCTCCTACGAGGCCTTCCGCTTCCTCCTGGGCGCGGGCTTCAAGCGTCTCAAGTCGGTCGAAGGCGGCATGCGGGTGTGGCCTTACGGGCCGGTCGGGATGCTGTAAATCCTGCGGACGGATTTAATAAAGGGCCTGTCTGAGAGAGCGCCGCGGGCGCTCTTTTCAGCCTGCGAACCCGTCAGGAAGGCAGGTTGAGCGAAGGCGGGACGCGCAGCCACCCTTTGAGCTTGCCGAACTTGACCATCAGGTCGAAGAGATGCAGCTCATCGACGGCGAAGTTGATCAACTGCGCGCGCAGCTTGTCGTTGGTGGTGAACGAGCGGATGGTCCTGGCGTGGTAGTCCAGGAATCCCTGCATGCCGAAGAACACGTCTCTGAACATAAACTCGTCTTCGAGAATCCCGCTGGCCTCGGGCAGCCGCACGCTCTTGGGAGGCCTGGCGGGTAGGGGCAGGTTGAAAGTGTTCATTTCCCTTTCGAGGATATTGACCTGTTTTTCCAGGGTGCTGCTCAGCCCCTGAGTCAGAAGCACTTTCAGGTCCGGGTCGTGGCCGAGGTTTTGGTAGATCTGGGTCTTCTGGATGATGTCGTACCTGGAGAGCAGGAGGTCCCAGAGGATAAACGCCTCTCCGGCGTCGAGCTTCGGGCGCTCCGCCGTCTCGGCCCGCCCGAGGTGGATGTTGCCGATCTGTACCACGGTTGTTTCACTCCCAGCGTTTTTGGTTTAGTTTGCGGCGGCGCGACAAAACTAATACCGGCCGGGAGCAGATTCTCAGACTGCAGCGCCAAATAATGTCAAAGGGTAACGATAGATGAGTCTCACCCCGCGGAGGTGATGGGGTTGCGCGTGGAAAGGGATGAACTCTTGGCGAGGGCCGAGGCGGCGGGGGCCATTCTGGAGGAGTGCCGCCTCTGCGGGCACGGGTGCCGGGCGCGGCGGTCGGACGCCGAAAAGGGACTGTGCGGCGCCGGGGAACTGGCCGTCGTGAGCGACTACGGGCCGCATTTCGGCGAGGAGAGCGTGCTGGTCGGGACCCGCGGCTCCGGGACGGTGTTCTTCAGCTACTGCAACTTGAGCTGTATCTTCTGCCAGAACTGGGAGATCAGCGCGCTCGGGCGGGGCCGCCCGGTCTCGCCGGCCGAACTTGCCGGGATGATGGTTGAGCTTCAGGACATGGGGTGTCACAACGTCAATCTTGTTTCGCCGACCCATTACGTGCCGCAAATCCTTAAGGCCCTGGCCGACGCTGTCGCCCGGGGGCTGAACGTCCCGATCGTTTACAACACCGGCGGCTATGACAGCGTCGAGACGCTCAAACTCCTCGACGGCGTGGTGGACATCTACATGCCCGACATGAAGTTCGGCGACGACGCCACGGCCCGCCGCTACACCGGGGCGGCTGACTACGTTAAGGTCAACAGGCGGGCGGTGAAGGAGATGCACCGGCAGGTCGGCGACCTGGTCGTGGACGAGCGGGGGGTGGCCGTCAGGGGGCTGATCGTCAGACACCTTGTCCTGCCGAACGGCCTGGCCGGCACGAAAGAGGTCATGGAATTCCTGGCCCGGGAGATTTCCCCCCGGACCTACGTCAACATTATGGAGCAGTATTACCCTGCTCATCACGCCCGCCGCTACCCGGAGCTTGCCCGCCGCATTACCCCGGCCGAGTACCGGGAGGCCCTGGCCGCTGCCCGCGAGGCGAGCCCGGAGTTCCGGTTCGCCGACTTCTGAGGTCTTGAGCCCCGCCTCTGTTATTCATATCCGGTGAACATAGACTTGAGCTTCTTAAGGCTGTCGGTAAGGGCGAAGTAAATGTGTCCGGCAGCCATGGCGGAAATGGCCACGCTCACCAGGTAGTGCAGTCTGCGCAGCGGATTAAGGCCGCCGGCCAGGGTGGCTGGCTTTGGGAACTTGTTTGCAAAGTAGAGGCCCAGGCCGGTTATAATCTGCACCGGGATGAGCAGGGCAAAGCCGGTGTAGACGAGTTTTTGCCCCGGGTTGTATTTTGGGTATTGGGGTTTCTTGCGGGTAAGAAAGAGTTCGTATCTCAAGAACTCCGGCATGCGGAGCACGTCTTTGAGCCCGGGAATAATCTCCTTGTAGTTTTTGGCGACGTAACCGTAGTAGATCCGAGCCAAAAATGAGGAGATAAGTACGTACTGGGCGATGAAATGGGTCTTTCGGGCGGAGTCCATGCTCCTAAAACCCCAAAAACGGGAAGGCCTGGTGATGTAGTACCCGCTCAGGATACCGGCCAGCACGGCGGGGGCGTAGGACCAGTGTAAAAGCCTGGCTGGCCAGGGATGCCGGGGTTTGCCCTTTGTCAGTGACGGCAGCGGGTTTTTCACGGAATAACCTCCGGTATGCTGAAGGTCTGTCAGTTTTAGAGCAGGATGACCGTTTTTTGCACCGGCGTGTCCCGGACAATCAAGTGGGTGGTGCATGAGGAGCATACGTCGAAAGCCCGCACCACCCGGCCGATCTCAACCGGCTCGTTCTCGTCTTCGACCGGGGTTCCGGTGAGGGCTTCCTCCACGGGACCCATCCGTCCCTCATCGTCGCGGGGCGAAAAACTCCACGCCGAGGGGGTGATGATCTCGTAGTTGACGATCCTCCCCTTTTCGATCCGCAGCCAGTGTCCCAGCGGACCGCGCATGACGCCCGTCAGGCCGGCGCCCTCCGCCTCCCGGGGTACCTTGAAAGGGGTAAACACAGGTTCTCCCGGCTGCAGTTCTTCCACCCACTCCTCCATCAGTCTCCCGATCATTTTTGTTTCCAGTACGCGGGCCACGATCCGATCCATGGTGGAAACACCCTTCCGGTAGTCTCCCCTGATCCAGAGCCGGGCCAGGGGTCCGCCTTCCATAGGCCTCCCGGCATAGCGGGGCGCCTTGACCCACGAATAGGCCCCGTCCTTTTCACGGAAAGGCTTGGTCAGGCCCTCGAAAGGATGTCGGGGTTTGCCGTCTCCCGTAAACCAGGAGTATTTCAGATGCTCACTTATCGCTGAAGGATCGAGTTCTTGGATGCGGCCGTCCACGACAGCGCCTGCGGGAAAGTGCCTCGCATGGTCGTTTTCGTCACGGGGGAAAAGGCCGAATTCCAGCAGGTTTGGCGTTCGCCGCCCGATCTCGAAGTAGTCCTGGTAGGCCTCCGCCAGGGTGAAGGCATCGGGAATCATTGTGTTGTTTATGAAGTCGTTGATTCTTTTTAACTTGGAGCCAAAATCCATCAGGATATCCGTCGACGGGGGCACGGTGCTCCCTCCGGCCAGCAGGCCGTGGGAGTGCGGGGCTTTGCCTCCCAGCAGGGTCATCAGCTCGTGCGCCAGGCGGCTGGTTTCCACGGCCTGAAAGTAGTGATCAAGCATGCTTTCGTTCGTTTTTTTCGGTAAGCGGCGGTCCCTGGTGTAGCCGGGAATAAAGGGGTGCATGTCGGGCCCCCGGACGTAATCCGGCAGGCTGTACAGGTAGAAGTTACGGATGTGGCTTTGCAGCAGGTCGGCGGCCAGGATCAGGTTGCGCAAGACGTTGCCGTTTCTCGGAGGCCGAACGCCGGCTGCGTTTTCCAGGGCATAAGAGGCCGCCGTGCCGTGGGCGGACGAGCATATCCCGCAGATCCGCTGGGTCAGGTAGGCGGCGTCCCTGGGGTCCCGCCCTCGGAGGATCGATTCGAAGCCCCGGAAGAACATTCCGCTGCACCGCGCACCGGTTACTTTCTTGTTTTCTACGACCACTTCTACAAAAATGGAATTGTTGGCCCTGGTCAGAGGGCCAAGGACAATTCTTTTCAAGCCACTTCGTCCTCTCCGATTCGGTTGTCGGCCGGGTTGTGCTTCCACCTCTAGCCGCTTCGCAGCTTCCCAAGTAACCCCTGTACTTTTTGCAGGACGCTTGTGCCGGAGAACCCCTGCTTTAAAGTGTGGGGCAGTCGGCCGGTGACGATGCTACCCGCCAGGTGGGCGCCGATTCCCAGGATGGTGAGGACGCCCGCCGCCAGCCCGATGCGGTCGGCGGTTGTCCTGATGCCGGGCAGTTTTACGTCGGGAAGGTGCTCGAAGAAGGGCATGTCGCCGTCGGGAAATTCCGGGCTGGTACAGCCGATACATGGGGTATTGGCCTTCACCGGCCAGCTCAGGTGCTCTCCGCTCCACTGGCGATAAGGACAGTCAGCGTAGGTCACGGGTCCCTTGCACCCGATTTTGTACATGCACCAGGGTTCGCCGGGTTTTCCGGCAAAGATGCTGTTGTCGAAATAGGTACGGCGCTGGCAGAGATTGTGGATAGTCTCGCCGTAGAATACTTGGGGCCGGTGCAAATCGTCCAACTCCGGCTCTCCGTACCGGATCAGGTGTACAAGCGTCCCCATCAGCCAGTCAGGAAGGACGGGGCAACCGGGGACGTTGATCACCCGCCTGTGCAGCACGGCCTGAACAGGCTTCGACTCGGAAGGGTTAGGGGCGGCAGCGAAAGGCCCGCCAAAGGCGGCGCAGGTGCCCGCGGCCACCACGTACCGGGCCTTGGCCCCCAGTTCCCGAACGGCCTGCAGGGCCGTCAACGGTTTCCCGTCGCGCATGCCGATGACACAATACAGACCGTCGGACCGGGTCGGAACCGTGCCTTCGACCACCAGGATATACTCGCCGGGAACACCCTCCAGGGTCTCGTCGAGGATGCGGTTGGCCGCATCCCCTTCGGCTGCCCCCAGCAGGTAGTTGTAGCGAAAATCGATTAGATCGGTAAGCAGGCTTTGGTAGCCGGGATCGAGGGAATTCAAAAAAGAAAGCATGTCCCCCGCGCAGGTATTGGTTCCGAGCCAGATTACGGCGGGCCGGGCTTTTCGCGAAACCGGCTTGGTCATGCGGCGCCCGGGCGCCTGAATACCAGCGCGGAACCCCCGCTCCGGCTTCGGAGATGCCGGCTTGCCCTGTAACAGGTCGGGCGTTCTTTTCATTTCAGCGGCCTTCCCGGTCGACGATCTCCTTATCCCGCTTGTCGTCCCGGTCCAGGAGCTTTACGAGCATCGAAACCAGTCCTCTTCGTTCTTCTTCTGTGCCCTCCAGCCAGAGTTCCTGGAGGAGACGCTGTTCCCGGTTACCCGAGTCGATGTGCCCGGCCAGGAAACCTCCCAGGCGGTAGGCTACGCCCTTGATCCTGTCTTCGGACAGGCCGATAAACTCCCCAACATTGATCGCCGTTCTGAGCATATTCTTCCATTGGTCCCACGTTACGTCCGTCTCGACCATTTGCTCCGCGAACCCCCTGCAGTGATTTTCTCTGCCGGGTAGTATGTGTGAAGCACTTTAACGCTATGCATTGCACTGCTTTATGCTGCCGGCCGTATCCGGCCGTATAAACCGTATAATTCGGGAAAGCGTGTACCGTTATATTTTTCTTTCTACCGTTGAAGAATATGTTTACCGGAGACAAAAGCGGTTGTTCCGGTTAATTGCGGGAGGAGGAAGGGGCGTGCTCGAAGGCGAGCGTATCTCGGAGCGGCAGGCGGTGTTCTTCCTGGTCAGCACCGTTCTCGCCACGGCGGTTCTTTTCGTGCCTTCGATTGTTACCGCTGCCGCCGGGAGAGACGGCTGGCTCTCCGTCCTGCCGGCGGTGCTTTGCGGCGGGGGCGTCGGCTGGCTGGCGGCGAGGCTGGCCCGGCGGTTTCCCGGGGAAACGGTGATCCAGTTTGCGCCCCGCCTGCTCGGGACCGTTGCGGGCAAGTTGGTCGGTTTTTGTTTTGTCTTTTATTTCTTCTGGGCAACCTACGTCATCCTGGCCGAGTTCCACGCCCTCCTCGGTGCGGCCTACCTGGCGCGTACACCGCCGGTGGTGCATATCGGCCTGCTCCTCTTGCTGGCCGTCTGCCTGGTCCGCTCCGGCCTGAAGGTCTACGCCCGGGTCAACGACCTGGTCCTGCCCGTGCTGGCGGGTGCCGTGCTGATCGTCATCATATCCGTCGTCAAGGACATCAGGCCCGACGTCTTCCTCCCCGTGCTGGAAAACGGCCTGCGCCCCGTTATCCTGGGAGCGGTCACCCCGGCCGGCTGGCTCGCCGAGACCGGCGCCGCCGTGCTGATGATCGCGCCCTACATCGCCGGCGGCCGCCGATACGCGGACCGGATTGTACTGACCGCTACCGCCGCTCTGGCGGCCCTTCTATTTCTGGTACTTGCGGTTGCTGTGGGGAATTTCGGAAACGAACGGGCCGCGAGCCTGCTCTTCCCGACCTTCAACCTGGTACGCAGCGTGCAGTTTGACACCTTACCCATTTTCAACCGGCAGGACCCGGTCTTCATGGTGACCTGGATCGCCGGGATGCTGGTCAAGGTGGGGGCGTTCTTCTACCTGGGCCTGCTCGCGCTCGCCCAGTGGCTCGGTCTTGCAGGCTATCGCCCTCTCGTCCTCCCGGCCGCCGTCCTGATTGCCGCTCTCACGATGCAGGGCTTCCCCGATGTTGCCGTCCTCTCGCGTTACAGCGCAGAGACTGTACCGCTATTCCTGCTGCTGATCAACGGGGGTCTGACCGGGGCCCTGTTGGTTGCCGCCGTGCTCCGGGGGAGCCAGATGAGCCCGCGCCCGCCCGCATAATCAAAAGGGCCCTGTCGAAGAATATGTACCAGCTTTCCTATCCAGGCAATATCCGGCGGAGGTGGACGATTGGTACGTCAGATCGGGCAGATCTCGGCCTTTCAGGCTATGAATTACGAGATCAGCATTGTGCTGGCTACGGCCATTCTTTTTGTACCCGCGGTTGCGGCCCAGCACGCCCGCCAGGACGCCTGGCTTTCCCTGCCCCTGGCCGGGCTCTTCGGCGCCCTGGTCACGTACATCGCCGCCCGCCTGGCCCTGCGCTTCCCGCAGGAGACCGTGGTGCAGTACGCGCCCCGCGTCTTGGGACCGGTGGCCGGGAAAATGGTCGGGCTCATTTATGTGTACTACTACCTTTACGTGGCCTACTTCGTGCAGCGTGAGTTCTCGGAGCTGGTGAACACGGCCTACCTGCCGCGGACGCCGATGATCGTAGTCATAGGTGTGCTCACGCTTCTGAGCGTGTACGTCCTCTACCATGGGCTGGAGGTCTTGTGCAGGGTCAACACGGTGATCCTCTGGACGGTGATCGCCGCCCTGCTGCTGGTTATCGCCCTGGGGATCAAGGAGGTCCGCCTGGAGGAGTTCCTGCCCGTGCTGGAGAACGGCTTCGGACCGGTGATCCTCGGCGCGGTCGCCCCAGGTTCCTGGTTCGGCGAGACGGCGGTGATCTTGATGCTCATGCCCTTCATCGCTGCCGCGGACCGTCCCCGCATGCCGAAGTTCAACCTGCTGGCGGTCCTCATCCTGTTCACGCTCATGGAGCTGATTGTCGTCAGTGCCGTGGGGCGTTTCGGCGCCGCGCAGACGGCAACCAAACTCTTCCCGACCCTTTCGCTGGCGCGGCACGTGGAAATCCCGTCGCTGCCCATCTTTTCGCGTCAAGACGCCCTCTTCATGGTCTTCTGGATCGGGGGGATGCTCTTCAAACTGTCCACCTTTTTCTATGCCGGCACTCTTGCCCTCGCCCAGTGGCTCAACCTCACAGACTACCGGCCGCTGATCCTGCCCCTGGCCGTGTTCATCACCGCCCTTGCCGTACAGTCTTGGGCGAACATCACGGATCTCAAGTCGTTCACCGGGGAGGTCTTCCCTTTTTCCATCAGCTTCGTTCAGTTCGTGCTTACCGGGATGATCCTGCTGGTTAGTATCATCCGGGGTATGGGCGGCGGGCGCGCTAAAGGGGGTGCGGGGAATGGCGGGGCGTAGGCGCCGGATCGTCCGCTCCTTAAGCGAGATGCTGCGGGCCGGCCGCCGGGGGGCGCCGCAGGCAGAGCCTTCCACCGGCGGCGATGCCGCTCTTGCCGGCGGCGGCGCTTCGGGTACGAAAGGCGGCGGATCGGGGCAGGACGGACGGCAGGGGGGCGGACAGGGCGGTTCTGGTGAAAATCAGGTTTACAGCTTGGACGAACTGCGCCGGGAGTCCCTCGGTACGTCCCTGGACGAGAATCTCGCCGGACTACGGCGCGTGTTGGGAGGCTTTCCCGGCTTCAGCATCCGGGAGTTCCGGGTGGCCGTAAAATGGCGGGCGGCCATGGTTTTCACGGAGGGCCTGATCGACCCTGCACTGGCCGAGGGCGGTATCCTCCGCCCCCTGATGCACTCCTCGCGGCGGGAGCCGGAGGCCGGGGGCTCGCTCCTGGAGACGGTCCGCGAGGCCGGCATGGCCGCCGCCCCGCTGCGCGCACGGCACACCCTCGGCGAGGTAGTCGAGGACGTGTTGGAGGGGCAGGCGGTGCTCCTCGTCGACGGCGAGCCCGGGGCCCTGAGCGCCGAAATAACCGGGTTCCCGACCCGCGGCATTGCCGAGCCGGTCAGCGAGAGCGTGGTACGCGGACCGCGCGAGGGATTCGTGGAGTCCCTGGCCAAGAACCTGACGCTGGTTCAGCGCCGCCTGAAGACCCCCAATCTGGCCTGCGAGCATTTCTTCCTGGGTCTGGAGACCCGCACGCAGGTAACGGTACTGTATATCAAGGGGCGGGCCAACCCGGAGCACCTCGCCGAGCTGAAGCGCCGCCTGCAAAGGATCGACAAAAACATCGACGGGGTGCTGGAGAGCAACTACATCGAGGAACTTATCGCCGACCAGCCGCTCTCCCCGTTCCCGCAGGTCTTGAGCACCGAAAGGCCGGACCGCGTGGCGGCGGCCCTTTTGGACGGCCGCATCGCCGTCCTCATGGACAACACCCCCGTCGCACTGGTCGTCCCATACGAGTTCCTCGCCTTGATGCAGGCGGCCGAGGACTACTACCAGAACTACTTCTTCGGGACGGCCATCCGCATCCTGCGCTACGTCGCCCTGGTCATCGCGCTGATCGGTCCGGCGGTCTACGTGGCCGTGACCACCTTTCACCAGGAGATGATCCCGGAGGCCCTGCTCTTTTCCATCGTCGCCGCCCGCCAGGGGATACCCTTTCCGGCGGTGATCGAGATGCTGCTCATCGACTACGCCTTCGAGCTCCTCCGGGAGGCGGGGATCAGGCTGCCCCGCCCGGTCGGCCAGGCGGTCTCCATCGTCGGAGCGCTGGTCATCGGCCAGGCCGCGATCCAGGCCGGGCTGACCTCGCCCCTGGCCGTGATCGTCGTTGCCGTGACGGGGATCGCCTCCTTTGTACTGCCGTCATTTTCTCTGGCATTCAGCTTCCGGGTGATCCGCTTTTTTATCACTATTCTGGGAGGCATCCTCGGTCTCTACGGGGTTGTCGCCGGTGTTCTGGCCATCCTCATCCACCTGGCCGGCCTGCGCACGCTGGGGGTGCCCTATCTCGCCGGGTTCGCCCCGCTGCACGTCTCCGACTTGAAGGAGACTGTCGTGCGTCCTCCCTGGTGGGCCATTCGCCGGCGCCCGCAAGAACTCAGCAAGAACAACCGAGAGCGCGCGACACCGGACCTGCGGCCGGGGCCGCAGCATTAGCATTGGTGGTGGTTGTAGGTTGCAGGGTGGTAGACCGCTGAATGTACTGTTTACAATAATCGTGTTTGCAGTGGCGGTATTCGTCTCCGGCTGCTGGGACAAAAAAGAGGCCGAGGACCTGGGCTATGTCCGGGCGACCGCCGTCGACCGGGCGCCGGGCGGGAAGGTCCGCCTGATCGCCCAGGTACCCAACCCGCGTGCTCTCGGAGGCGGCGGGGGAATGGCGGGAGTTACTCCCGGAGCGAGCATTCCGTCCAAGCCCTACCGCAATTACGAAGGCGAGGGAGCGACCGTTTTCGACGCCATACGGGAGATATCGCTTCATTCCCCCCGGCAGCTCTTCTGGGCCCAGAACGGATTGGTCATCTTTTCCGAGGGGCTGGCACGGCAAGGTATCGCCCGGCACCTGGATTTCTTCGAGCGGAGTATGGAGATCCGGCGGCGCCTCAACCATGTCCTGGTTACTCCGAGCGAGCCGGCCCTGCTCCTGGACATCCCCGGCACGCAGGAAACCATCCCGGCGGCCAGGATGGAAGAAATCATAAGGAACGACATACTGTCTTCACGTTTTGCCGTCGTTAACCTTAGTCAATTTCTCAAAATGCTGGCCGCTGAAGGACAGGATGCGTACTGCGGGGTAGTGCGGGTACGGCGTAACCCCACCCGTCCCGGCATAGTGCAGCAGCCGAACGCGCCGGAGCCCGTCTTCATCCTCGAACTGAGCGGTGCTGCCGCCTTTCGGGGGGACCGTTTCGCCGGTTATCTCACCGAGCGGGAAACGCGCGGCGTACAGTGGGCCCAAAACAAGGTTCAAGGTGGCGCTGTTACCGTTCCCAGCCCTTCTGGGGGCGGACGGGTAACTCTGGAGATTATTGCTGGTGGGAAGAGCCGGATCATGCCGGACATCCAGGACGGGAGGCTCCTGGCTACGGTAGAGGTCAGGGGGGTCGAGGCCGATGTCGCCCAGAGCGAGGGCACGCTGGACCTGACCCGCCCCGAGGCGGTCGAGGCTTTGAACCGGGCCCTGGCGCAGGCTGTCGAGCAGGAAATAACGGCGGCGGCCGGCAAGGCCCAGGAACTCGGCTCCGATGTTCTCGGGGTGGGAGCGGCCTTCCACCGGAAGTTCCCGCGGGAGTGGCGGGAGATGAAAGACAGCTGGCCGGAAATCTTCCCCGGCGTCGAAATCACGGCTCGTGCCGAGGCTTCGGTCCGGCGCACCGGCTTCATCGAGAAGGGCATAGGGGTCAAACCTTAAGTTTTCTTAAATTCTTCAAGAAAGAGCCTGACCCTAATAAATGTGAAAAACCTGAAGGTCCGACCCCATGATCGAGAGGCGAGATGTATTGAACCTGTTTCTTCTGTTTCTGTTGTTCGTGTCCATCATCGCTTTTGAAGTGCCGAAACTCGTCCGCCAGAGAATGTATCGTGAACTCTGGGCCTTCGCCGGGGTTACTTTCATTGCCATGGTGCTGAGCTTCGGGGTGGCGCTCAAGCTGCCCGTCCCCAACATTACCAAAGGGATTGAGGCCGTGGTCCGGCCTGTGTACCTGGCCTTTGAACAGATGCTGAAGCCATAAACGGTCGTCGATCGTCAGTCGTCGGTCGTCGGAAACAGGGGATGGAGGGTATTTTGCGCACCGCCGTCATTGGAGCGGCACGTACAGGGCGTTTTCCCGGTCGTTGTAGTGTGCTTCGAATTTGCCTTTGTTGCGGATGTCGAAATGTTTGAAGAAGCCTTTAGCGTGGATCTTCGTTTTCTTCAGATTGAGCCCGTTTTCACTGGGCCTGATACGAATGGTCTTGGTGTCCGGGTCAAAGGCCAGTTCGAAGCGATCACCTTTCACGTATTTTCGAGCGAGTTTGTTGAGGACAATCGAGGATTTAGAAAGCGATACCGTAGGTTTCGCTTCCTTCCGGGGACCGCGTTCCTTGGGCGTATACACCTGAAAAGCCATATGCCTTGCCTCCCGATGGTTGGTTGATTTCGTAAGATACCAATATTATGTCCCTGCTCAGGTATTTTAAAACATTATTCTAAAAACTGCCCTGAGCTTCCGGGTTTATGAGTTGAGGTCAAGTATTTGCCCGTACCGGGGGAACAGCCGCTTGTGTTCGGGTTTGCCGAACTTCCTCCAAAACGACGGCCGATTATTAA
The DNA here is from genome assembly GCA_036804525.1 of Bacillota bacterium. Lineage (GTDB taxonomy): Bacteria > Bacillota > Desulfotomaculia > Desulfotomaculales > JASEER01 > JBFLVT01. Next base: position 32,363 of record DAIRSE010000007.1, read on the forward strand.
CGTAGTTTGCTTAAGGCAGTCAAAGTTTTTGGACGGTAGCCGCAAAATAAAAGCCCGGGGCGTTTCCTAGCGCTCCGGGCTTTAAACTTGCGTGCCTTGCGCCGCCTTTTCCGGCTCAGGCCATACTCAAGCTGTACACGGTCGGGTTACTTGCCTGTCACTGCGGCCGTTCCTTCTGTCGCGGCCTTGTATTCCGCAATAAGCTTGGCGAAGATCGCTTTTACCGGCAGGATTTCTTTGATACGGTGCACGTTTTGCCCGCAGAACACGACTCCTTCGTCGACGTTTCCTTTTTGGCTGTTGTCCAGCGCCCGGATGATGCAGTAGTCCTTGGAACATACCTTAAGGCACTTCTCGCATTCCCGGGGTTTGGGAGCCTCGTCGCGCATGATCTTTTCCACGAAAGCGTTCCTGAGCGCCCGTCCGGGCATGCCTACCGGGCTCTTGATCACGACTACGTCTTCGGCGGTAGCCTCCAGGTACTTTTGTTTAAAGGCGTCGGAAACGGCGCATTCTTCGCTGAGGACGAAACGCGTGGCGAGCTGGACGCCGTCCGCACCCAGGCGGATCATTTCCGCGATGTCGGCGCCGGTGACCATGCCTCCGGCCGCGATCACCGGAATGTCGACGGCCTCCTTGATCTCCGGGACGATCTCCTTGACCGAGCGGTCGGTGCCCAGGTGGCCTCCCGCCTCGCAGCCCTCGGCCACTACGGCCGCGGCGCCTTGTTTCTCGGCCAGCCTGGCCAGCCTGGCGGACGAGACAATGGACACGACAGGGATGCCGGCTTCCTTGCCCCAGGCGAAAATGTCCCGCGAGAACCCGGCCCCGCTGAAGATAACGTCAATCTTTTCTTCCAGGGCGGTTTTCACAAGGGCGGCGAATTCGCGGACGGCGAACATAATGTTGACGCCGATAATGCCCCGGCTCAGGCTCCGGGCCTTCCGGATTTCTTCCTTAAGCTCCTCCAGGGCCATACCGGTGGCCCCGATCACACCGATGCCGCCGGCGTTGGCCACCGCCGCGGCGAGGGGCGCCGTCGAAACCCTGAGGGCCATACCTCCCTGGATAATGGGATAACGAGGCAGGAGCCGGCCGATCTGTAGTTTTGGAAACACTTTTTCATTCCCGCTTTCAATTTGTAGTATCGTGCTGTATGAATAGCACAGCGGCTAACCAAATTCGTGATTCTTCCTCGAATTCCTTTACGTGATCGTATCCATTTTTGTTTCAGCACCCTTTTTGGCCCTGAGCTCGGACCGGATGGCCTGGGCCAGGATGCCGGCAACCGTGCCCACAACCATGGAACCGAGCATGAAATAGAGCGGGAGATCGGCGGCCTTAGGCGGCAAAGTCCCGCCGCTCTGAGCGATTAGGTGGGCTTTAAGCCAGAGGCCTGCGGCGAAGATAGGGGAGATAAACAGCAGCGCCAGGATGTAGATGGCCAGCTTGCCTAACAAATGGATCGCCTCCCGATTTATAAAAACAATCCCGCGGTCTGCGAGCCGCGGGACATTCTTTCTTCCGCTGGGGGCATTACTACGTGTTCCCCAGCCTTACCACGGAGCCGGTACAGGTGGAGACTGTACCGTAGGCCAGTTCCCCGCTTCTCCACTCGGGTGGCCCCCGGTCGTGCTCAAGACCGGTTATGTTTATATCATACCACCGGGGAAACGGACATTCAAGCGGCTTGTATCGCTCCGGAAATTAATTACTGGTTAAGGACCTTTTGCTGCCAGAGAAAGACGATGACGATAATCAGGAAAATAATGCGGATAACCCACTGGGTGGTTTTGTTCATCCTGCGCACGGCACACCTCCTCATTTGGTCTTTCGGATTGGTAAATCCAGCCTTATAGCGTTATAATATCCCAAAATGATAAAGGACGGTGGTCTAATGCCTCATCAACTTCCGCCTCTGCCTTATGCCTACGATGCCCTGGAGCCTTATTACGACGAGCAGACGGTACGCCTGCATCACGACGCGCACCACAAGGCTTATGTCGACGGGTTGAACAACGCGGAGGCCAAGCTCGCCGAGGCAAGAGAAAAAGGTGACTTTGCCCTGGTCAAACACTGGGAGCGCGAGCTGGCTTTCCATGGTTCCGGTCACATCCTGCATACCATCTTCTGGGAGAATATGGCTCCAAACGCCGGCGGTGCGCCCACGGGGCCGGTCGCCGAACAGATTGACAGGGATTTCGGCGGCTACGACAGCTTCAAGAAGCAGTTCTCGGCCGCCGCCGTGGCCGTTGAAGGATCCGGTTGGGCCGTTTTGGGTTGGAACCCCGGGTTCGGCAAACTGGTCATCCTGACGGCCGAAAAACACCAGAACCTGACCCAGTGGGGGGTCGTCCCCCTCCTGGTCTGCGATGTGTGGGAACATGCGTACTACCTGAAATACCAGAACAGGCGGGCGGCATGGGTGGAGGCCTGGTGGAACCTCGTCAACTGGGACGACGTGAACCGTAGGTGGACCGCCTGCGCCGGGCGTTGAAAACGATCCGACCGCCAAGACGCCAAGACCGCCGGGTCTTGGCGTTCTTCTCACCTTGACGTCCTCGGCGCTCTTGGCGGTTGAGAAGCCTCATATCAGTTTAAACCTGTATGTTTCCAGTTCCAACTCGTTCAGGAAACGCGCCATTTCCTCCCGTCTTTGCTCGCCGAGAGCCTTCCCTTCGGCGGTGACGAGGCTCGCCGGGAGTTCTTCGCTGAACTTCCTCAGGAGCTTAATGGCCGAAGGCAGGTCCGGCGTCCAGTCGTCGAGGCCGACGATCGACAGGATGCGCGTAACGCCGACGGCGCCCATGAACTCCAGAACGTCGGCATCGTGGAAGAACTGCGCCTCCGGCAGGTCGGCGGGAGGGGTGTAGAACATGTGTCCGCGGATGACGGCCAGGACCGGGGCAAGCTTGGCGGTCGGAAAGCCGAGAGCCGGCAGGAGTTCTCCGGCAACCTGCGCGGAACGCGCGGCGTGGTCGACCCCGTTCTGGCGGAGGGCCGGGTAGGCTCCGATGTCGTGCGTCATCGCCGCGGCCCACAGCACGTCGTCGTCGAGGTCATGCCCGGTTCCGAGCTGCCAGGCCAGCTTATAAACGCGGCTGCAATGAGCCAGGCCCCAGGCCGGGTGGGTTCCTTCTTTGTGTATCAGCCTGTTCAGATTTTCTCTCCACAAAACTGAAACCCCTCCTTGAGATCGCCCTCCGACACCGTACAAATCGTCCTATTTCCTCATCTATTAACTAATTCCTCTACCGCCGGGCCAATCCTTTTCCGGCAGGACTGTAAGGCGGGCGTTGACTGTACCTGATGAACAAGCGACAATGGAGGGAGTTAAAAAGGTTAGGCAGAGTGAAGATGAAGAACGAGGTTAAGGGCTTCCTCTTTGTAGCGGCGGCGGCCATGCTGTGGGGGCTGGCGGGAACGGTCGCCAAGTACATGTTCAACCAGGATGTCAGCCCGGTCCACGTCGCCGAGATGCGGGCCGTCCTTTCTTTTTTGCTGTTGTTCGTCTATCTCGCGGTCGCCAACCGGAAATGCCTGTGGTTCGCCCGGAGCGACCTGCTGTTTATGGCTGTCTTTGGGATGGTCGGCGTGGCCGGGGTTCAGGTCACCTACCTGATGGCGATCAAGGAGACCAACGTCGCCACGGCCATTTTCCTGCAGTACCTGGCGCCGGCCCTCGTGCTGGTTTATGGGGTTTTGCGGCGCGCGGAGCAGCTCACCCTCTGTAAATTGGCCGCCTTGGCGCTGGCCGTGGGAGGCGGTTACCTCATCGTTACCGGCAAGGCCGGCGGCGGCCTGGCGACAACGCCCCTGGGACTTGCTTTCGGGTTGGCTTCAGCCGCTTTCTTTGCCTTTTATACCCTTTTCGGCAAAAAGGGCCTCGAGAAATACGGCGCCTGGACGCTTACGGTATACGGCTACGGGTTCGCCGCCCTCCTGTGGTGTTTCGTCCAAAACCCTGTGGGGGTATGGCTGGCTTATAACTGGACGGAGCGGCTCTTCTTCGTTTACATCGCCGTTTTTGCCACTGTACTGCCGTTCGGGTTCTTTTTCGAAGGGCTGAAATACTTAAGCCCCACCAAGACCGGGATCATCAGCACCCTGGAGCCGGTGGTCGCCGCCGTCCTGGCCTTCCTCCTCCTGGGCGAGCGCCTGGCCTTGATGCAGATCGCCGGGTGCGGCCTCATCCTGGCGGCCGTAGTGCTGATCCAGACCCGGCCCGGGGCTCCCGCCGGCGGCTGGCGGGCAAGAAGCGGCTAAGAGCACCCGAATGCCTGATGCCTAACGCTTAATGCTAATTAAGGTGCAGCTCGACGACATCCCTGTCGGCCAGCACATAATCTCTGGGAACGGTCTGGCCTTCGAACCTGGCGGAGCCCCAGATGCGGGCGAATTTCAGGCGGGCGGGGAAGTCGCGGTGGATGGCCGCGGCCAGGTCGAGCACGGTGCTTCCGGCCTTCAGGTAGAACGGGGCGGTCATGTCGGCCGGCTTGCCGGGCGTTTTGCCGAAGACCCTGATGACCCCCAGGCTCCGGAAGACCAGGGGGCGCAGGTCTTCCAGGCCCGTGCCTCTGGCCGCCGAGACCGGGATGATCTCCGGGTCGGGCCGCAGCTCCCGGATGACCGCCAGGTTTGACGGGGCATCGGGATGGTCCATCTTGTTGGCGATGACGAGGTACGGTTTGGCAAGCAGTCTCTTCTTGGCCAGGAAATCGAGGCAGGTCTCGAGCTGTTCCAGGCAGTCGGACGCGCCGATGTCGATGACCACGAGGAGCGCGTCGGCGGCTCTCAGGGTCTGCATCATCCCGGGGACCACCCCTTCCTCCGTGAAAGGGGGCGTGTCGACGAGCTGAACGAGAGCCTCTTCGTAGGGCATCATCCCGGCCAGAGGGACGGCGGTGGTGAACGGGTAGTCGGCCACCTTGGCCTTGGCCCGCGTCAGAGCGCAGATCAGGGCCGACTTGCCGGTGTTGGGGAAGCCGAAGAGGACGGCCTGACCGGCACCCTGGCGCTCAACGTAAAAGGGGTCGGCTCCGCCGGTTTTGCTTTTCCTTTTTTGCTCCTGTTCTTCCCGCAGTTTGGACAGGCGGCGCTTGAGATCGGCCTGGAGCTTTTCGGTCCCCTTGTGCTTGGGGATCACGGCCAGCATCTCCTGCAGGGCCTCGATCTTTTCCTCCGTCGTAGTGGCCGCCTTGAATGCCTCTTCCGCAGCGTAGTACTGCGGCGTCAGATTCGCCGGCATTTAACCGCACCTCGCCCCAATCGGCTGACTGATTCTTTAATATCCATTTTACCGTCTGTTCCCAAAGGCGTATACTTAATTTAGTCGTCGGTCGTCGGTCGTCAGTCGTCGGACCCGAAGGAATTCGCTGCAATCAGGGTCAGGCCTTCCTGACGCCTTAAGAGGGATCGGTATTGGGCAAGGTGATCGTCAGCGCCAAAAAGATAAGCGATGTAACAGGATATGATGTGGCCATTGCGGACCCGGAAGCAACCGTCCAGGATTACCTCAACGCCTTGAACGAGGCCATTGAAAACCTGGGGCTCCACCGGGGCCGCGCCCGCCGCAGGACGTGCAAGGGCTGTGACCTGTGCTGCGCCGAACGGCTTCCCCTCACCGTCATCGACGTCCTGCGGCTCAGGGCGGAAACCGCACCGGACGCCGCCCTTAACGCGTGGCTTGAGCGTTATGCCCACGTGCTGGCGGAGGGCCCGGTAGTGGACATCACGATGAGCCGACCTATTGACGGGCGCTGTTGCCTGCTGGACAGGGCTAGCCGGACTTGCCGCCTTTACAGCGCGCGCCCGCTGGTGTGCCAGACCTTCATCTGCAGCCCTCAGACCAAGCGGGCCAGGCGGCTGCGAGATCTGATAGTCAACAAGGGGGAGGACCAATTAGTGAGGGAATGGCTGCTCGAAGCCCGCAGGACCGGTAGCGATCCCGTTATCCATGAGGGTTACAACGCGGCGCCCCGTCTGAAAGATTACCCGCCGACGCCGTTCGAGGGCAAAGAGAAATACGGTCAAATCCTGCTGAGGGATATATGCACCCCGGGCTTGTGGAAGGAACTGACGCTCCGCTTGTAGGGTGCGAGTGCAGGGTGGTATTCTGTAGACCAGGTGTGAAAACAACTTCGATTGGAGTGAACTTCAGCCATGTTGATCGGTCTGGTGGGGCTGCCCCTGGCAGGCAAGACGACTCTCTTTAACCTGTTGACCGGGTCGGATTTGCCCACAGGTCCTTTTTCGGGAGGCGGCGTCAACACCGGCATGGCCGACGTGCCGGACAGGAGGATCGACTACCTGTCGTCGCTGTACAAGCCGCGCAAAACGGTATATGCCCGGATCCAGTTTAAGGACATCCCCGGCGTGCAGAGCGGGGCCGGACCCGGGGCTGCCGGCAAATTTCTGGAAGAGGTCCGCACCGCCGACTTGTTGGTCCAGGTTGTGCGCGCGTTTGCGTCGGATGAGGTGCCTCACATCTCCGGCACGGTGGACCCGATGAGGGACGTGGCGGATTTTCAAACCGAACTGCTCCTGGCCGACATGGGCGTTATCGAGAGACGTATCGAGCGTATCAAGGGCGGGAAGAAGCCGCCCAAGACGGCCGCCGTCGAGCTGGACGTGCTGCAGCGCTACCTTGCGGCGCTTGAGGCCGAACGGCCGGTAAGCAGCGTTGAGCTTTCCGAGGAAGAGGCCGGGGTCATGACGGTTTATAATTTCCTGACCGAAAAGCCGGTGATCCTGGCCGTCAACCTGGACGAAGAACAGCTGCGTTCGGGAACGTACCCCCGACGGGACGAACTGGAGGCCTACGCGGGCGAAAGGGGTTTCCCGGTCGTAGAAGTCAGTGCCCAGGTGGAAAAAGAGATCAACGAACTCCTCCCTGAAGACAGGGCGGAGTTTATGGCTGATCTCGGGCTTTCCGAATCGGGACTTGCGCGTTTGGCCCGCGTGGCCTACGACTACCTTGGCCTGATTTCCTTTTTCACAGTCGGCGAGGATGAGGTCCGTGCCTGGACCATACGCAAGGGGACAGCGGCTCGGAGGGCTGCCGGAAAGGTACACTCGGACATTGAGCGCGGGTTCATCAGGGCCGAGGTCTTCCACTACGACGACCTCTACGAGCTGGGCAGCCCGGCCAAGGTCAAGGAGAAGGGCCTGTTTCGTCTGGAAGGCAAGGAGTATGTGGTGAAGGACGGGGACATCATCAACTTCCGCTTTAACATCTAGAAGAGTGCTGCAAAAGCCAAGACACTGGTTTTGGTACAGACGTCTTTCAGGATACGACCGTCCTTTGGAAGTTACCCTTAAGACCGCTCAAAAAGAGGTCCGAGGCAAGAGGTCAGAGGCCGGTTACGGGAAGCGATCGCTTCGCGATTGCAAGTCTATAATCCTTAGCAATCGCTCTGCGGATTTCATCAGGTCAGATTTCTGACTTCTGGCATCCGACATCCTTTTTGCCAGGCGCAGTTTTTCAGCGGTCTCCTAGGGCGTGGCAGAATCCTGAAGGCGGGGTGAGAAAATCGTAAAGAAGAAAACGATCTACTGTTCCGTCAGAAGAAGCTGGACCCGCAAGCCGGGGACCCAGGTCGTCCCGAACAAGAAGAGATACACCCGCAAGCGCGACAAAGAAATCCTGAGGAAAGAGAAGGGCCTGTCGGGCGACGACGACAGGCCCTTCTCTTTCTAACAAATCAACCGCCAAGCACGCCAATTTCCTGGCGTCTTGGCGTGCTTGGCGGTAATTCTTGACCCAAAGTCTTGGTGCTTTTGGCGTCTTGGCGGTTATTGCTTAATGCTCCTCCGGCCTCCGACTTCCGACCTCCGTTACGGTCGGTCTCCCCGCGACAGTATCAGTTCCGCGGCCTTTTTCTGGGATGCGGCGGCCTCGCTGGACATCTTGCCGAAGATGGTCCGCAGGGTGTTGTCCATGATCTCCGTTTGAATGACGGCATAGGCTAAGGCAGCCATGCGCGCGTCTTTTTCGTAATCCTGGAGCATATCCATGTCCGTAAACTTCACTGAAATCACTCCCTGGTCATGCTTTCATAGTAATCCTGGAGAATCAGCTTGGAGTTGCGCAGTTTCTTGCTTTCTTCCCGGAAAAAGTCCGCAATTCTTTCATTTTCGCAATTGCTGGCGTAGAAGTCGCACTTGCGGGCTGCGACTTCGGTTTCGCTGATGACCTTGACCAGGTAAGCCCCTTCCTTAATCCTTTGTACTGTGGTTGGGTCATATTCCCTCAATTCCGGTTGGTTTTGGTTGATGAGTTTAAACAGACTGAACAACTGAAAAACCCCCTTTGCGCAGTAATAGGTTATGCGGGCACCCGGCTGTCTAAACAAGCAATATTTAGGCAGGCTTTGGGTTAGGTGCCAGCAGCCCTGCCGGTAAATGGAGCCCGTACCTTTTCCGTTAAAGTTTTCCGTAAAGGTTTGCATAAACAGGAGCCTGGCCTGAAAACATGGGAAATAAATCTGCGGAGGAGGGCCGGGTTCCTATGCTGCTGGTTCTGGTCAGAACGATCATCCTCTTTGCCGCCGTCGTACTTGTCCTGCGCCTCACCGGCAAGCGGGAAGTAGGACAGCTCCAACCTTTCGAACTGGTGGTCATCATTATGCTTTCGGAACTGGCCTCAATTCCCATCGCCGACACCGACCTGCCGCTTATCAACGGACTGGTGCCTATCTTTACCCTGCTGGTCGCCCAGGTGGTCCTGTCTTATGCCGCGCTGAAGAGCGAAAGGGCTCGCGGTATTATCTGCGGGGCCCCCAGCATTCTGATTGCCAACGGCAAGATCATGGAAAAAGAAATGGAGAGGAACCGCTATAACATCAACGACTTACTGGAGCAGTTAAGGGCTAAGAATATCCCCAATATCGCCGATGTGGAATTTGCCATCCTGGAAACAAACGGGAGACTCTCCGTCATTCCCAAGTCGCAGAAACGCCCCGTCTGTCCTGAGGACCTGAACCTGCCTACTTCATATGAAGGGCTGCCGACCACCCTGATCATCGACGGCCGCGTCCTTGAGAAAAACCTGAAACAGATCCATCTCGACGTGGGCTGGCTGCGGGGCGAGTTAGCCAAGTTCGGCATCCAGGATTTGAAACGGGTCCTTTTCGCCAGCTTGGATTCCAGCGGCAAGCTTTTCTACCAGGTTAAATCGTAACATGCTGCAGAGGGAGTCCGGACGCCGGAAGTCCGCGGAGCGATCGCTTCCCGTTCAGACCTCTGACATCCGGCTTCAGACATCCTTATTGCGAGGGACAGGGAATTGCGCATTGTGGTTACGCTTTTAATCATACTGGCCATAGTAACCGGCTCCGGCGTGTGGATGGTTCGGGCGCTGGACAAGAGTGCTGACGACCTTGCCGGGCGAATAGACCGGATTGAAGCGCAGGTGCGCCGGGAAAACTGGGACGAAGCCGAACGCACTCTCGAAGGCGTGGGTGCACGCTGGGCCGGAATGAAGAAATGGTGGACGATTACGCTCGACCACAAGGAAATCGACAACATCGACTTTGCCATGGCCCGGCTCCGCGAATACATTCGCACGGAGGACGATGAATTGGCTCTTGGCGAGGCGGCTGCGCTGAGGGGGATGATCAGGCACATCCCCGAGAAGGAAGCCTTTACTTTGGAGAATATTCTTTAGCTGCTTCCCAATTTTGGCCGGTCAGCATTTCCACGACCGCATCCCGCATTTCCTCCGGCTCTACGACCCTCGGGTGCAGTACCGGTTTTTTGTTGAGATCCCGCAGCGCCGGCGGGATAGCGAGTCCCGTGGCTTCCGCCAGCATTGACAGCAGTTCGAATTCGCTTTTGCCTGCCGTCGCGGCTTTCCCCAAGATGGCTTGAGCCACGCTGGCGTTGAACTTAAAGGGGCTGGCCGTACTAACGATGACCGTCCTGGTTTTGTCGCCCGTCTCTTCCTTGTACCACTCGTATACGGCCTTGCCCACGGCCGTGTGGGTATCGAGGACATACCCCGTATCCTCGTATACCTTGCGAATCGTCTTCAGGGTTTCGTCATCGCTGGCCCAATCCGACCAGAAAAGCTCGGTGATCTTATCCCGGGTGTCTTTGTCCACGTCGTAGCGGCCTTTGCCCCGCAGGTCGCTCATCCACCCGGACACCTTCCCGGCGTCGTGGCCGGTCAGCTCGTAGAGCAGGCGTTCGAGGTTCGAGGAAACCAGGATGTCCATGGACGGCGAAATGGTTTTCTCAAACTTGCGGTTCTTGTCGTAAGTGCCGGTGCGGATGAAGTCGGTGAGGACATTGTTCGCATTGGCGGCGCAGATCAATCTTCGTACCGGCAGGCCCATCCGGCGGGCGTAAAAGCCGGCCAGGATGTTGCCGAAGTTGCCTGTGGGAACAACGAAATTAATCTCTTCTCCCGGCGCGATCTCCCCGCCTTTAATGAGATCGGCGTAGGCGGAGAAGTAATAGGCGATTTGGGGGACGAGGCGGCCCCAGTTAATCGAGTTGGCTGAGGAGAATTTGAAGTTATGTTCGGCGAGCTTTTTCACCGTTTCTGGGTCGGTGAAGATGGCCTTTACGCCCGTCTGGGCGTCGTCGAAGTTACCCCGCACGGCGAAAACACCAACATTGGTGCCTTCCTGCGTGATCATCTGCAGCTTCTGCACTTCGCTTACTCCCTCGTTCGGGAAGAACACGATGATCCTGGTTTTGGGGACGTCCCGGAAACCTTCGAGCGCGGCTTTGCCCGTGTCGCCCGAAGTGGCTACCAGGATGACGATGTCGAAGGGCTCGCCGGTCTTGGCCATGGAACGCTGGAGCAGGTGGGGCAGGATTTGCAGGGCCATGTCCTTGAAGGCCAGTGTCGGTCCGTGCCACAGCTCCAGGTAGCAGTCTCCCCCGGCGGTGCGTACGAGCGGGGCGATGGCGGGAGTGTCGAACTTGGGTTCGCGGTAAGCGTTTACCACGCACTCGCCGATTTCGCCCTCCGTAAAGTCGGTAAGGTAAGGCGTCAGCACGGTTACGGCGCGTTCCTGGTAGTTCATCCCGGCCATGGCCGCGATCTGTTCCAGGGAGAAGCGGACCCTGCTGTCGGGCACGAAAAGGCCGCCGTCGCCGGCGATCCCCTGCTTGATGGCCTCGGCCGAGGAAAGGCCCTTCTGACCGCCCCTGGTGCTTTCGTATAACATGGTGCTTCCTCCCGGCGGCAACCGTCAAAAACCGCTCATTTTTAGACGGTCGGCGTTTTGCGTTGTGGTGTGAACTTAATGATAAGCTCATTAAAACATCATGTTATACGGTTAGTAAAGAGGGGAACAGCAAAAGCCCCCGCCTTACAGGCTTTCGATTGCAGACAGTTTATCCATGGGGCCGAAGACGAGCAGCGTGTCGTGAGGGAGAAAGACTTCCTCGGGGTCCGGCGGGTGGATCAGCCGGCCGCTGCGGATGATGGCGAGGACCTGGATGCTGAAGTCTTCGCGGAGACGGGAGTCCTTTAAGGCCTTGTGCGCCAGGAAAGATCCTTCGGACACGTTGATTTCCTCCATTGCCAGGCTGATGTTGCTGCGGTCGAAGAGGGTCTGAATGAACTCCACGCTGGCCGGCTTGAGGGCGGCAAGAGCCATGCGGTTTCCGGCGATGGCCGCCGGGGAGACGACGGTATGCGCGCCGGCCCGGCGCAGACGCTGTTCGCCTTCGGGACGGTGGACGCGGGCGACGACGTTGAGCTTGGGGTTGAGGTCCTTGCAGGTGATAGTGATAAAAACATTCCCCGCATCCTCAGGCAGGGCGGTGATCACCGACCGCGCCCTGAGTATTCCGGCGTCGAGGAGCACTTTTTCATCGGTGGCGTCACCGGTGACGGTGAGGGCGCCCATATCCTGAAGCTCCCTGACCCTTTCCGGGTCCTTTTCGATGACCACAAACGGCGCTCGCTCGTGGAGGAGCTGTTCAACGACGGCCTTGCCGACCCTGCCTCCCCCGCAAACCACGACGTGGTTCATCAAACGGCTGATTTGCCTTTCCATCTTTCGCTTCCCCCAGACGTTCGTGAGTTTCCCCTCGAGCAGTACGGAAACAAAAACCGACATCAAGTAAGTAAAAAGGGTAAACCCCCACACCACCAGTATGACAGAGACGATCTTGCCGGCTCCGGTGCGCGGGACGAGGTCGCCGTAGCCGATGGTCAGGACGGTGACGACGGAAAGCCACAGCCCGTCGACAATGCTCAGGTTTTCGTAAACGGCGAGCAGCGCCCCCCCGGCCACGACCACCACGATAAAAGCAATCGATACGATGAGGAAAGTCCGTTTTGCCGACAAGCATCTACACCTCAGGACAAGTATAGAGCTTACGTTTTTTTTTGGCTAGTCAGTTCTTTTATCGAAACCGGAAAACTACGCCCTGGCCGCCAGTGGGGTTGTCTCGGTTGCATGGGAAGGCTTGTATGGCAGGTAAGGGCTAGGAGAGTGCTGCAAAAAGCTAATTCACCGGTTTTGGCACAGGCATCTTTAGGGTACGGCTATGCTTTGGAAGTTACCCTTAAGACCGCTCAAAAAGAGGTCCGAGGCAAGAGGTCAGAGGTCGGTTACGGGAAGCGATCGCTTCGCGATTGCAAGTCTATAATCCTTAGCAATCGCTCTGCGGATTTCATCAGGTCGGATTTCCGACTTCCGGCATCCGGCATCCTTTTTGCCAGACGCGGTTTTTCAGCGGTCTCCTAGGAAATTATGTTATTTTTCAGAATACTTTCCCTATTGCGAAAAACTTGTGAAAGGTTGCACTTAATTGTATAGTGTATACAATCTTAATTAAGGGGCGTTCCCTTATCATCTTTGGGAGGTGATCACGTGCAAATCTTTTACGCTGCGATGGCGGCAATGATTGCTTACGTGGTCGTCTATTGTCTGATATGCTACCTGGTTTACTTCCGTCCGGAGCGCCAGGCCAAGAAACCCGCCCGGCCCATCCGGCCGGCCAAGATCGGGGTTCCGCAGAACGGTTCTGTGAATGCCGGGACCCTTGTACCCAACTAGTAGTCAGTAGTCGGTACTTAGTTGTCGGGGGCAAAAGGCGCGGGGAACTTGCAGACTTCTGTGGTTTTAAGAGCTGCGCGTTAATTATAAGCAGCTGTTCGGGTGGCGTCAACAGCGCACCGATAGCTGCTTTTATTGTTGACTGGCTCTTGATGTATGCTCGTTCTGTATCCTACCTCTCATGTCTTACATCTTGCGTCTTGGTTACTTGCGCCAGAAACCGGGGCTTAACAGGACGAGGACGGTAAAGAGTTCGAGGCGGCCGAGGAGCATGCAAAGGGACAACACGAATTGCCCCGCAGCGGGAATACTTGAATAGTTGGTCATCGGGCCTACAATGCCCAGGCCGGGGCCGACGTTGCCCAGGGTAGCCGCTACCGCAGTAAGCGCGCTGATCATGTCGAGACCGATGGCCGCCATGTAGAGTGCCGTACCGACAAAGATGCCGATGTAAAGGATGAAAAAGGCCTGTACGCTGTCGGCCACCTCCTGGGGGACAACGGCCCGTCCGATGCGGACGGGGATTACGGCCTGCGGGTGAATCAGTTTGTGCAGCTGCCTGATCCCCAGTTTCCACAGCACGATCATCCTGATGACCTTAACGGCACCGCCGGTTGATCCAGAGCAGGCGCCGATAAACATCAGCACGACCAGGATCATGCGGCTGAAGTCGGGCCACTTATCGAAGTCAGCGGTGGCAAAGCCGGTGGTCGTGATCACGGACGAGACTTGAAAGAGCGCCTGGCGTATCGCCGTCCCCGGCCCGAGGTCCGTCAGCATGACCAGGTTTATGCTGATGAATATAACAGATACGGCAACGATGCCGAGGTAGGCCTGCGTCTCCCGGTCTTTCCAGATCGCTTGAGGCTTACCCTGCATGGCCCGGATGTGCAGGGCGAAGTTTATCCCGCACAAAAGCATGAAGAAAACGATAATCAATTCTATGGCAAGGCTGTTGTAAGCTCCCACACTGAGGTTTTTGTTGGAGAATCCGCCGGTCGCCACCGTCCCGAAGGTGTGAATGAAACTGTCAAACCACGGCATGCCTGCGATGCGCAGGGCCAGGATTTCGAGCAGGGTAAGGAGTAGATATATTTTGTACAGTTCGCGGGACGTCTGGGCCACGCGCGGGAGAACCTTGCTCTTGGTAGGCCCGGTGACCTCGGCCCGGAAAAACTGCATTCCGGCGATGCGCAACGAAGGAATGAGGGCGACTACGAGGACGACCGTTCCGACGCCGCCAAGCCAGTGGGTGAGGCTGCGCCAGAAGAGAATGCCTCTCGGCAGGGCCTCCACGTCGGGAATTACGGATGCTCCCGTGGTGGTGAAGCCGGACATGGTTTCAAAGAAGGCGGCCACGGGATGGGGGATGGCCCCGCTGAGGATGAAGGGCAGCGATCCGAAAAGCGCCGTCGTCAGCCAGCCGAGGGCGGCGACGGCGAACCCTTCCCGGTAGCCGACGTCCTGGTAGTCCACCTTGCGGGTGGCCAGGGCCGCTCCGGTAAGGGCCGTGACAGCAAAAGAAATGATAAAGCCCCGTACGTCGGGACCTTGGTCGTATACGGCGATGCCAAGGCTGGCCAGCAGGCCCGCGGCCTCGGCCAGCAGCAGGATGCCCAGAGTCTTTAAGATGAGCTGCCTATTCAGACAGACTTCCCCCCACGTTTAACAGACCATCGATCTCGCTTACGTGATGACCGACGGCGAAGACCACGAGCCGGTCATTACCGTTCAGGACAACGTCGCCCTTGGGGATGATGATCTGGTTGCCTCTCTTGATGGCGCCGATGATGATGCCCTTGGGCAATCCGAGCTTGCTTAATGGTTTCCCAACCGTCCGGCTGTCCGGGTGCAGGATCAGTTCAACAACCTCTGCCTGGCCGTTCAGCAGCAGGACCAGGGAGAGCAGGCGGCCGCCGCGGATGTAGCGCAGGATCGCGCTGGCCATAATCAGCCGCGGGCTGATGGCGGCATCGACGCCGAGCTGCTCGATGAGGGATGTGTAGCTGGGGCGGCTCACCTTAGCGATGACTTGCTTAGCGCCTAGCTGTTTAGCCAACAGTGATATGAGCAGGTTTTCCTCGTCAAGGCCGGTAACGGCCACAAAGCCGTCGGTTTCCCTGATTCCCTCGCGTTTTAAGAGTTCGATGTCCGAACCGTCAGCCTGCAGGATGAGCGCTTCGGGCAGCCGTTCGGCCAAATCGCGGCACTTTTCAGGGTCCTGCTCGATGATTTTCGGTTTCAGGCCCAGTGAACAGAGTTTTTCGCCCAGGTAAAAGCCGATGCGGCCCCCCCCGAGAATCATGACGTTAGTCGTTTTCTGGTGGCGTTTTCTCTTGAGCTTGGCCGCGAACTTGTTAACGCTGTCCACATGGCCGATGAGGTAGAGGGTGTCTCCGGGCATGATCGTGTCGTGCCCGCCCGGGACGATCATCTGCCCCTTGCGCGAGATGCCGACGATCAGGCAGGAGTCCGGCACGTTGATGTCCATGAGGCGTTTGTTTATGACGTGGCGGTGCGAATCGTCAACGGTGACGTCAGCCATCTGTACCTTCCCGTCGGCAAAGGGCTCGGTGTGCACCGGGAGGGAAACGGTCAGCAGGCGGGCGATTTCCAGAGCCGCGCTGTATTCAGGGTTGACGATCAGGTCCAGCCCCAGGTCCTCCTTGGAGACGACCAGGTCCCGGGCGTACACGGGGTCACGGATACGGGCGACCGTCCGGGGCACACCCAGTTTTTTCGCCATCATGCAGGCGATCATGTTCACCTCGTCGGAGTTGGTCACGGCTGCTACCAGATCGCTCTGTAGGACTTCAGGAAGTTTAAGGACGGAGGCGCTGGAGGCATTCCCCTTTACAACCATGACGTCCATCTGCTGTTCGATCTTGGCCAGCTTGGCCTCGTCCCGGTCGATGACGACAATGTCATGGTTGTCCTCAGCCAGGCGGCGTGCGATTTCGCTGCCCACTTTTCCGGCACCGATAATAGTGATACGCACGTTAAGCCCCTTCTAATTAGTTAATGTCAAAAGGCAATGCGACTTGCATCAGGCTACAGCAACCCAAGGCTATAAGCAATAAGCACTAAGTTATACTGACGCCTGACGCCCAACGCTTAACGCCTACTTACAAGCTATACTGTAACTTTGTGAAAAAAGCAACTGGATTTTCGATAGCCCTACCGCAATTCTTCCAGTGAACCGAAGACGTAGCCCTGCGCTTTCAATTGCTTAATGATCGTGTCCAGGGCTTCGGCGTTGGACTGGGAAACGGCGTGAAGCAGGATGACCGCTCCCGGGTGGATGTTGCCGAGAACGTGCTTGACGGCGGCCTCGCGTCCGGGCTGGTTGTGCACGTCCCAATCCTTGTAGGCCATGCTCCAGAAGACTGTTTTGTAGCCCAGTTGGGCAGTCAGGTCGATTGTCCGCTGGTTAAATTCGCCCATCGGGGGCCTCAAAAAATGCATCTCCCGGCCGGTCAGGCTTTTAACCTGCTCGTGCACGCTCAAGATTTCGTCCCGCAGCACGGCATTGCTGACTTTGGGCATCGAAGGGTGGCTTTGGGTATGGTTGCCGATTACGTGTCCTTCTGCGGCCATGCGTTTGACCAATTCAGGCTGAGACGCTACATACGGACCGGTCACAAAGAAGGCGGCCGGCACCTTGTTGTCCCGTAGAACGTCCAGGATATGGCTGGTGTAGCCGTTTTCGTAGCCTTCGTCAAAGGTTAGATAGATTCTCTTGGCCGCGGTGTTGCCCAGGTAAAGGCCTTTACCGTTGCCGATTATGCGAACGAAGGCAGGGTCCGTCGCCGGCGGTTTGTGATCGCTGTTGCGGCGGAAATACCAGGAGTAGACCGTCTGGTCCTGGCTGTCCGGGGCCCCGGTTTCGGGTGCCGGTTCGTCGTTTTTCCGCAGTTTTTCGTTCTCCGCCCGGAGTTGACTTATCTCTTCCTTCAGAGCGGCGATTTCGTCTGTAAGCTGCCGGTTTTCCCCGCCTGAAACGGGCTGGTCGGCCGCCGGGGTATCAGGCCCGATCACGATGTATGCTCCGAGCACAAGGTTCAAGGCCAGAGAGAGTACGAGCATAACAGGTACCGGTTTTTGTTGCTTGGCCATGGCTGCCTCCTTTTCCCCTCTATCCGGATTGCCGAACGCTGAATACGGAGGGGGCAAAGCCCCCCGGCTTTTAACCGCCAAGACGTCAAGAACGCCGAGGGTTATGAGAATAATGAAAATCTTAGCGTTCTTGGCGGTTTAGATGGCGGCTGCGCCGCAGCCTTTACGCTTTACCTTAGATTATGACAAAAAAGTGCAAGCAAAACCACCGAGAAGGAGGCCGGATGTTGGATTTCGGACCTCGGACTCGAAGGAATTCGCTGCCCGAATTCCCCAACGCTTCATGGCGCTATGTATTGCTTGGGCTAAGCATAACGTTTTATGCTGGTAATAAATCTCCGGATAAGGAGGGGGTTCGCCGGTGGCTGAATGCCTTTTCTGTTCCATGCCTCGTGAGAGCTTTGTTTGCGAAAACGCCCTGGCTTATGCCATTTACGACAAGTATCCCGTCAATCCCGGGCACGTCCTCGTGATTCCCAAGCGGCACTTTCCAGGGTTTTTCGACGCCGCCGACGAGGAGATCGTGGCCTGCTACAGCCTGATCAAGGACGTGCGCAGGCTTCTTGACGAAAAGTTCAGACCGGACGGTTACAACATCGGCGTCAACCACGGGGCGTGCGCGGGACAGACCATCTGGCACCTGCACTTTCACGTGATCCCAAGGTATGCGGGGGACGTAGACAAACCGATGGGAGGTGTGAGAAGAGTCAAGCCGAATATTGCGCTGTCTCCGGCAGAACGCTGAGGCGGCACGGTAAGAAAGGCCGGCCGAAATGTTTTGTTCTTTTTGTGCAGAAGGAATTGTAATACAAAACGTCAAATATCCATCTGCCGCGCCATAGCGGCCCTGACAACAAAATTCCCGCCGAATGGGGCGGCTGTTGCAGGAAAGAAAGATATTCTTACAGAATATCTACGGATTATCTGGCGGATTTCTTAGTTTGCGCAGTCTGGCGTTTTAGGTGGTTTTGGATGTTTTTGGCGGGAGGTGGTGTTTACCGTTACCGGTAACGGACTACTTCTGTCAATGATGTTAAATTCATTTCACGGGAGGGACTGTTAAGTGAAACTATCCAAATGGATGGTGCTGCTCGGCGTCCTGTTGCTTGCAGTGGCCGTGGTTGTCGCCGGTTGCGGCGGCAAACAGCAGGGAGAGCAAAAGGCGGCTGAAGGCGAAAAGGTTATCACCATCGGGTTCATCGGCCCGCTGACCGGTGACGTCAAGACCTTCGGCGAATCGACCAAGAACGCGTTTCTTTTGGCGTTGGAAGAGAGAAACTATAAGGTCGGCGACTACACCATCAAGACCGTCATTGCTGATGACCGCAACGACGCCACCGAGGCCGTCAACGTGGCCACCAAGCTGATCACCCAGGACAAGGTCCAGGCGATTATCGGTTCGGTTACTTCCAAGTGCACCATTCCCATTTCCGAAGTTGCCAACAGCAACGGCGTGGTGATGGTAACCCCGACGGCGACCAACCCCGCGGTAACCGTCGCCGATAACAAGCTGAAAGAGTATGCTTTCCGCGCCTGCTTCATCGACCCGTTCCAGGGCACGGTCGCGGCGAAGTTCGCCCTTGAGGACCTAAAGGCCAAGAAGGCGGCCATCCTCTTTGACCAGGGCAACGACTACACCATCGGCCTGAAGGACTTCTTCACCGAGGCCTTCACCAAGGGCGGCGGGCAGGTCCTCGCCACTGAGGCTTACACTGACAAGGATACCGACTTCTCGGCCGTGCTGACCAACATCGCCAAGCTCGACATCGATGTCCTCTACCTGCCCGACTACTACCAGAAGGTCAGCCTCATCGGCAAGCAGGCCCGTGAAAAGGGCATCAAGGCGGTCTTCCTCGGCGGCGACGGCTGGGACTCCGCTGAGCTCGACTTCAAAGCCATGGAAGGCGGCTACTTCACCAACCATTACTCGCCCGAAGACCCGCGGCCCGAAGTCCAGGAGTGGGTTAAGAAGTACGAGGCGAAGTACGGCGCCAAGCCGGACGCCCTGGCCACCCTCGCCTACGACGCTACCCTCATCCTGCTGAAGGGCATTGAGGATTCCGGCTCCAACGATCCCGCGAAGATCAAGGATGCCATCAAGGCCCTGAAGGACTTCAAGACCGTCAGCGGCAGCATTACCTACGACGAGAACAACAACCCGGTCAAGTCCGCCGCTATCCTGCAGATCAAGGACG
Organism: Bacillota bacterium; assembly: GCA_036804525.1. GTDB lineage: Bacteria > Bacillota > Desulfotomaculia > Desulfotomaculales > JASEER01 > JBFLVT01. The sequence goes on from DAIRSE010000007.1 coordinate 51,699, forward strand.
GTAAACAGGTCTTCGTCAAGAGCGTTAATCCTTAATCCGCAAGGCAGACACGCATCGGGGAAAGGGCGAAAGCCCTTTCCCCGATAACTTTGTCTGTCACCGGCCCAGGTGACACCGGCCGGCGGCGCGAGAGGTTAGAGACCGGAGGTCGGAGTCTTTAGCCTCTGGCTTCCGGCATCTTACTTCTTTGTTGAAGGTTTTTGGATTTTGTGATAGTATCCTATGCGGTTATAGGGGGAGGGGATTGCGTTTTGGAAGGTTTTCTGCAGCAAGTGATCAACGGTTTACAGTTAGGCCTGGTGTACGCCCTCATTGCTCTCGGCTACACCATGGTGTACGGTATCGTCAAGCTGATCAACTTCGCCCACGGCGACGTCTTCATGGTCGGTGCCTTCATCGGTTTCCTGGGGTTCAGCCACTGGGGGCTGCCCTGGCCGGTCGCCATCCTGGTGGCTATGGCGGTCTGTGCTTGCCTCGGTATGACTATCGAGCGTATTGCCTACCGCCCCCTGCGTTACGCGCCGAAGATCGCCGCCTTGATCAGCGCCATCGGCGTCTCGTTCTTCCTGGAATACTTCTGTAGCCTTAAGTTTGTTTTCGGTCCGAATTACCAGGTCGTCCAGAGGCCTTTTAAGGATGTCGTTTGGCACCTCGGCGGCCTGACCGTCACCAATATTCAGTTGATCATCTTCGTCACTGTCATTTTGATGCTCCTTCTCCTGCAATACATCGTCTACCGCACCAGGATCGGCTCGGCCATGCGGACGGTCTCGTTTGACCACGACGCCGCGCGCCTGATGGGCGTCGACGTAGACAAGACCATCTCCGTTACTTTCGCCATCGGCTCCATGCTGGCCGCCGTGGGCGGGGTGCTCTACGCCATCGCCTACCCGCAGATCTGGCCCTTTATGGGCATTATGCCCGGTCTGAAAGCCTTCACCGCCGCCGTGCTGGGCGGTATCGGCCTGATCCCGGGCGCCTTGCTCGGAGCCCTGATCATGGGCCAGGTGGAGACAATGACCGCGGCGTACATCTCCTCGCAGTTGCGCGACGCCATCGCTTTTGCCATTTTGATCCTTGTACTGCTGATCAGACCGTCCGGCATTCTCGGCAAGAATGTGCCGGAAAAGGTATAGAAAGGGTTGGTCCACATGGCGGAAAGCAAGAGACAGGCTTTTATATTCGTAGGCGGGGCGGCGCTGGTGTACCTCTTGGTGAAGGGGGCCCTGATCACCGGGTATCTTAACCCGTACTGGGCGCGTATCCTGGACAACGGCCTGATTGTGGCGATCATTTCTCTGGGCTTAAGTATCATCTACGGCTTTACCGGACAGTTCTCTATCGGGCACGCCGCTTTTGCCGGGCTCGGAGCCTACGCGGCCGGACTGATCGGCAAGACGTACGCCGACGCGGGCTTGCCGATAATGTTCCTGGCCCTGATCTTCGGTGCGTTCGTGGCCGGGTTTATCGCCTACCTTATCGGCCTTCCGGTACTGCGCCTGAGATCGGACTACCTGGGTATCGCCACCCTTGGCTTCGGCATCATTGTTACCGTCGGCTTCAACAACTCCGACAGGATCATTCCGATGCTTAACGGCGCCCGGGGGATGTTCGGCATTCCGCAGTTGGCGACGTTTGACATCATTTTTATTGTTTTCATCCTGACCATTATTCTGTGCCGGAACTTCGTCCACTCCAGCTACGGTCGCGCGGTCACTTCCATACGCGAAGACGAGGTCGCCGCCAATGTCGTCGGTATCAATCCGTTCAAATACAAGATGGTGGCCTTTGTACTGGGCTGTACCCTTGCCGGGCTGGGCGGGGGGCTCTACGCCTTCCGTTACCCGTTTCTGCATCCGACAAGCTTTGATTTTCTATGGTCGATCAACTACCTGCTGATCGTGGTGCTCGGAGGTTTGGGAAGCCTGACCGGGACGATCATCACGTCGGTAGGATGGGTCTTCCTGCTGGAGGTCTTGCGCCTTGTCCTCGGGGAACAGTTTCTGGATTTTCGCGGTGTACTGTATGCGATCATCTTGATTGTCACTATTCTTGTCCGCCGCCAGGGCATCTTCGGCGGCATTGAATACGGCTTCCTGAAGCCGCAGGTTAACAGGGAGGGGGTCAAGCGTGTCGCTGCTAGAAGTTAGGGATCTCTCCATCAGCTTCGGCGGCTTAAAGGCCGTGAGCGATTTCACGATGTCCATCGAGCGGGGAGAGATCGTGGGCCTGATCGGTCCGAACGGCGCCGGCAAGACCACGGTCTTCAACCTGATCACCGGGTATTTCCCGCCGACGGGCGGCACGATGGCCCTCAACGGGCGTTCCATCGTCGGGCTTCATCCGTACCAGGTGGCGCAGGCGGGGATCGCGCGCACCTTCCAGAACATCCGCCTTTTTCCGGAGAACACGGTGCTCGACAACGTCCGCGCCGCCTTCCACCCTCGTGTGAAGTACAACCTGATCGACGCCGTCTTCCGGACCCCCCGCTTCAAGGCGGAAGAAGAGCGGGTGACACAGCACGCTTTCGAGCTCCTCGACACGCTCGGGCTGGCTGATCGCGCCCATCTGAAGGCCAAGAGCCTGCCGTACGGCGCACAGCGGCGCCTGGAAATCGCCCGGGCTCTCGCCCTCCAGCCGCAGTTGCTCCTGCTGGACGAGCCGGCGGCAGGGATGAACCCTTCGGAAGTTCTTCAACTTGTTGACTTGATCCGCTTCGTCAAAGAGAAGTTCGACCTTACCGTACTGGTTATCGAACACCAGATGGGACTGGTTATGAACCTGTGCGAGCGCGTCGTGGTCATGGACTTCGGCGTAATTATCGCCGAGGGCCCGCCGCACGAAGTCCGTAAGGATCCCAAGGTCCTGAAAGCCTATCTGGGTAAGGGGGCGGCGGCGTGATGCTTGTTGTGAAGGATCTTAACGTCTTCTACGGCAATATACAGGCCCTGCACGGCATTTCGTTCGAGGTCAACCAGGGGGAAATCGTAACCCTGATCGGCGCCAACGGAGCCGGCAAGACCACGACCCTGCGCACGCTCTCGGCCCTGAACCGGGCGAAGAGCGGCGAAATCATTTTCGAGGGCCGGCCGATCACCAACGAGAAACCCCACAGGATAGTGGCGATGGGCATCAGCCACGTACCGGAGGGCCGCAAGATCATCGGTTCCCTGACAGTTTACGAAAACCTGATGATGGGTGCGTATACCCGCAAGGATAAGGGCGAGATTGAGGCCTCCCTTGAAGAGGTGTTCTCCCGTTTCCCGAGGCTTAAGGAGCGGGCCAGGCAGCTGGGGGGGACGCTGTCGGGCGGCGAGCAGCAGATGCTGGCCATCGGCAGGGGCCTGATGTCCAAGCCCAAGCTCCTGCTCCTCGACGAGCCGTCGATGGGCCTTTCTCCCATCCTGGTTGAGGAGATCTTCGAGATCATCACGCACATCAACCGGAAGGGGACGACCGTTCTCCTGGTCGAACAGAACGCCTACATGGCCCTGGAGATCGCGCACCGGGCTTACGTGCTGGAGACCGGGCGCATCGTTCTCTCCGGCCCGGCCAAGGAACTGCAGGCTAACGAGAGTGTCAGGAATGCGTACCTGGGTGAGGGCTTAGCGAGCGCGTAGCGCTCGCGGTCGTACGTTGTACGTCGTACGTCGTACGTGGCACGGAGTTAGTAATCAGTAGCCGGTAGTCAGAAACAGAGGATGGGATTCGCTTTAGCCGAATCCCGTTTGTCCTCCGGCGCAGAGCCTCAAAGTGAAGAGCTCAAGACTGATCAAGAACGGCTTCCAAAAGTGGATGCCGTTCTTTTTTGCGTATATCAGTCATCGGGAGGCAAGATAATTTAAGGGCGAACCCTTACTTGCATGAAGCGTTTCTCCTACTAACGCTCAGTGCTTGGCGTGAATGGGGGTGTACGTCCGGTGGCGGTGCTGAGCGTCGTCTTGCGTACCGCTTTTACTTACCTGTTCATTCTGTTTTTGATGCGGCTGATGGGCAAGCGGGAGATCGGGCACCTCTCGCCCTTTGATTTCGTGGTCGCCATTATGATCGCCGAACTGGCGGCGATGCCTCTTGAGGCTCCCGGTATCCCGCTGTGGCACGGACTTTTGCCGGTGAGTGTTCTGGTCGTGCTGGAGATCGTCTTCGCCTTTGCCGCCCTCCGCTGGGAAGCCCTCCGCCGCATCTTGAGCGGTGTTCCGCAGCTCGTGATCAAGGACGGTCGCTTCGACATCCGGGAAATGCGCGCTGCGCGCTACAACCTGGACGAAATCCTCGAGCAGCTTCGCCAGGAAGGTTTTGCCGACCTGCGGCGGGTAGCCTACGCCGTGCTGGAAAACTCCGGCCAGCTCAGCGTCATTCCCGCCGAAAGTGAGGGAAGGCCGGTCCGTTACCCTTACGTTCTGATCTCCGACGGAATGATGTACAGGGACAACCTTGTCAGGGCCGGGGTTTCGGAGACGCAGCTGAAGGAAGTCCTGGCGTCCAAGGGCCTGCGGCCTGAGAACACCTTCCTGGCCATGGTCAACACTGATGGGACCCTCTGGATACAGGAAAAAGAAGGGATCAGCAGGAATTCCATACCTTGATGGTGAAATGTGGCAAAGAGGTGGATCCGGTGCGACGCGAGTACCTGGCCTTGGGCATTCTGGTTGTTGTCATCGTTTTCGGCGTGGGCTATAAATACGCCCTGCTGCGAGGTGCCGGTGAAACAGGTCCGCCTGTTACGGGAGAACCTGCTTCAGCCAAGATCCTGGTCCACGTTACCGGCGCGGTCGAAGCGCCGGGGGTCTACGAGTTTGAACAGGGCGCCAGGGTCAACGACGCCGTCTTGCGGGCCCGCCCCACGGCTACGGCGCAGGTTGACGCCCTGAACCTGGCCGCCCTTCTGGAAGACGGACAAAAAATCCTCGTCCCCGAGATCCCGCCAGAACCGGTTGTTTCGACAGCACCGTCAGCCGGCGGGACAGCGGTGCCACTCTCTGCAAATACTGCCTCACCGACTAACTCGCTGATCAATATCAACACGGCTGATGCCGCCGTCCTCGAGCAGCTTCCGGGAATCGGTCCCTCCCTGGCACAGCGTATCGTGCAGTACAGGCAACAGCACGGCCCCTTCCTGTCGGTCGACGACCTGGCCAATGTCTCCGGGATCGGGGACAAGAAGATGGCCGACATCCGTCCCCTGATAACCGTGCGTTAGACTATGACAGCACCGGTCCCGCGCCTGCTTGTATCCGCGACTGTCTCCTTTGTCGGCGGGATTCTGCTGGCCCCCCGCCTGGCCGTCCCCATTCCCGCCGTTCTGGCCGCGGCCGTCCTTGCTCTGGCTGCAGCCCTGATCATCCGGCAAAGAGCGCTCCGGCTCAGTTACGGGCTTGTTTTGCTGGCCTTCCTGCTGGCCGGGACCGGGGCCGCGCTGCAGGCCCGGAGCGAAGTACAGGGTCCTTTGCGCGCGTACGCGGGACACTTCGTCATGGTCGAGGGCGTTGTGGCTGAAGAACCTGAGTGCCGGGAAGACAAGACCTTCTTTATACTGCAGGTTAACAGCCTGGTCAGCGGCGCCGGCGGGCGGAGCAGTTGCGGCAGGGTGCTGGCTGTTCTGCCGGGAAAGTCTTTCCGGTACGGCTATGGCGACCTGCTCCGCGTCAGGGGCCTGCTGCTCCTGCCTCGGGACACAGGCAACCCCGGCGCTTTCAGCTACAGAAGCTACCTTGAGCGCAAGGGCGTAGGCATGCTCCTCCTGGTCCGCGGGGACGGCTCCGTGACCCGGCTGGGCAGCGGGGACGGAAGCGTGCGCGGTTGCGCCTTGAGCATCAAGAAAAGGCTCTTAACGGGGCTCGGCAGCAGCTTGACGCCGGAACAGTCGGCGGTGGTTGCCGGGATTGTTTTCGGGGAGCGTGCTTCCATTCCGGACAGTCTTAACGCAGTATTTGCCGAGACGGGTGTCGTTCACGTCCTCAGCGTGAGCGGGCTGCACGTCGGCTTTCTGCTCGGTGTCGTCTTGTTTGTCGCCCGGGTATGCCGTCTCGGTCCGGCAGCCGTCCTGATCCTTGCCGCAACAGTCGTGTACGCTTACGTGCTTCTTGTGGGCTTTAAGCCCCCGGTGCTCAGGGCTTCGGTGATGTGGCTGATGCTGTTGGGCGCTCAGCAGCTGGGCCGCTCCCGCGACTGGCCGACAGCGATGGCCGCAGCGGCTCTATTGATTCTTACCTTACAGCCGCTTGCCGTTTACGATGTGGGTTTCCAGCTTTCTTTTGCGGCAACCTGGGGAATTCTCTTCATCGGCCCGGAGCTTGTCAAGGGCGCCGCAACCCTGGCCGGCAGGCTCGGTTGGGCCTGGCGGGCTTCCTGGGGATGGTTTCTGGCCGTCCCTGCCGCAGCCCAGTTGGCCACCTGGCCTATCGTCGCCTACTACTACAATCTTTTCTCCACTTACAGCTTACTGGCAAACTGGGTGGCTGTACCGCTGGTCGGTCTTATATTCGTCCTCGGGCTTCTTGCGTCGGTATTGGGCGCGGCGGTTCCGGCCCTTTCATGGGTTGTTGGGCCGTTCACCGGTGCTCTGGTGGACCTTTTTACCTGGATCGTGCGGGAGGTGGCCTTGCTTCCGGGAGCCGCGCCGGTTGTTCCTTCGCCCGCGCCGTGGCTGATTGGGGTATGGTTCGTGCTGCTTTATTCAGGCGTCCGGATCTTTGCGGAGAAGGAATGGCGGGAACGCCTCGGGATGTTCTTTGAGGGCCGGAGACGGGTGACGGCGGTGCTACTGGTCCTGGCTGTGACCGTGTGGCTCATTCCTGCGGGTCCCCGGCAGCTCGAGGTGCATTTTATCGACGTCGGGCAGGGGGACTCAATACTCCTGCAAACGCCCGGCGGAAAGCACGTCCTGGTCGATACCGGGGGCTGGCGGGGCGAACTGGAGACCGCGTCCGGCGCCGGTGACGGAGTAGTGGTCCCCTATCTGAAGAGACTGGGGATCGACCGGATAGACATCCTTGTGTTGACGCACCTGCACGAAGACCATGCCGGAGGCACACGCGCCGTTGTCGACGCGCTTAACGTGGCGGCCGCGGCGTTGCCTCCCGAGGGAGCCGATGAGGACCGCCGCGGTTCAGAACTCCGGCTTTTTTTGGAAGGCCGGGGGATAACCCTTAGTGAAGTTAAGGCCGGAGACAGGATCGCAATCGACCCTGCCGTGGACATCGCCGTTTTGGCGCCGCTGGTCCCCCTGCTGAAAGGGACGGGCGCCGACGCCAACAACAACTCGGTGGTGATGCGGGTCACCTACGGCGGGGTTGCATTCCTGCTAGCCGGCGACGTGGGACTTGAGGGACAGGAACGCCTGGTAAAGAGCGGCTTGTCCTTGAAAGCCGACGTTCTCAAGGTCCCGCATCACGGGAGTGTTTTAGACGAAGGATTCTTAAACAGGGTTCAGCCGAAGACGGCTGTAATCCCCGTAGGTGAGGGAAACCGCTTCGGCCTGCCCAGGCAGGAAACGGTAGATCTTCTCCGGAGGCGGGGGATCAAGGTTCTGCGTACCGACAGGGACGGTGCCGTGATCATCAAGAGCGACGGCCGTCAAGTACGGGTTGAGACCGGCCGCCCTGCAAGCCGTGAGATGTTACGCTTCCCAAATGCCGGGCGAAGTTTTTCGCCAAGCCCCCTATTCCCTGCGCCAGAGGGCCAGCCAGGTATCCTCGTCCATACCGCGTTCAAAGGTCATGGCTGAGATCAGCTCCTGGATGACGAACTCGCAGGCGAATACTTCACAGCCATTCACCAGGTGTCCTCCGAAGGCTCGCCCTTCCTCATCGGCGAGGGTGACGTGGGCGTGAATAAAGGGCGCCCCGTCCTTTAGCGAGATGTTGCCCACCAGGGCGACGAGTTCGGTGGCCTCGGGGAACTCTATTGTTTCATAGGAGCGCTGTTTTTGGTTGTAATAACTGATCCGTGCTTTGGACAACGCGCCGATAGCACGAACTTCGCCGAGAACGATCTTTTCTTTGGAGCAGATTTCTCCCAAGGCGATAAGCAGATCGTCTCCTTTTTGCAGGCGCCCGACGAAGGTCCTTCCTTTTTCAACCGCTCTCAGCAAGGCAGCTCATCCTTTCTGCGCGTCAATCTGTGGGAAACCCGGCTGTTCTGATGCCAAGTCTTATTATGCCAAGAAATCCTAACAAGTTTTACATTTTAATACTAAATAATTACAACTCGAATGACAAGCCGCCTTCGCTTTGGAAGCGGAGCCTTGACCGGCTTGAGGAGGCCGGGGTCCTCGTGATAAGATTACCCAAACGAAGGACGGGATGATGGACGATGGCCGTTGCTGAAATCTCCGTACTGCCCGTCGGCACCCCGACGGCAAGCGTCAGCGCCTACGTTGCCGATTGTGTTCGTGTGCTTGAGCGGAGCGGTCTGGACTATCGCGTAACGCCGATGGGGACAGTCATCGAGGGGTCTCTGAATGACATCCTGCGTGTTGTCAGGCAGATGCATGAAGTCCCCTTTGACAAGGGCGTCCAGCGCGTGGTCACGACGCTTAAGATCGACGACCGCCGGGACAAGGCCTTAACAATGGCGGGCAAGGTTGAGGCGGTCACGGCTAAACTGGGACGTAAATGAGGTACTATCGCCATCTCGAGGCCGAAATTAAGTCCGGGGAGATCGCCCGTGTCTATGTATTTCACGGGGAAGAGGTCTACCTGCAGCAGAAGGCTGTCGAGCTGCTTTGCGACGTCCTGCTCGAACCGGCCACGGCCTCCTTCAACTACGACTCCTTCGACGGCGACACCGCCGACCTGACGGCCGTCGTCGCGGCGGCGGAGACCCCGCCGGTGTTCAGCCAGTGGCGGCTGGTCGTAGTCAAGAACGCTCCGTCGATAGGTGAGGGGGTAGGCGGGAGGCGGGGGGAAGACGCAGCAGGAGTCGATGCCCTGGCGCATTACGCTCAGAACCCATGCCCCACAACATGCCTGGTACTGGTCAGGCCTGGCCAGCTTGACAAACGAAAAAGGCTGACGAAGGTCCTCCTTCAACAGGCCCGGGTAATTAATTTTGCCTCCTTGAGTCCTGAAGATATCCAGCGCTGGCTGGCAAGGAGGGCCAGGGACGCCGGGAAGGAGTTCACCGGCGCGGCTGTACGGCTCCTGGCTGGATCTGCCTCCACAGCAGGACTGACGGGCCTGGAACAGGAGTGCGCCAAGCTGTTTTGCTATGTCGGGGAACGCGAGTCGATCACCGAAGATGACGTTAGGAACCTGGTACCTCCTTCGGTTGAGGAGACTGTCTTCGCGGTCGTTGATGCCATTGGTGAAAAGAGGGCGGGCAAGGCGGTGCAGGGTATCCGCATGCTACTCCAGGCCCGCGAATCGCCTTTTGTCATCCTGGCTCTGCTGGCCCGCCAACTGCGGATGGTCCTGGCTGTCAATGAGCTTACGCGTGATGGCCTCACGCCGGGCGCGATAGCCTCACGCCTGCACATTCCCCCTTTTGCCGTCCAGAAGATGCTCCGTCAGGGGAAACTGCTGGGGGTTCAAGAGGTCGTGGACGCCCTTGAGGGGGTCCTGCGGATCGACGCGGACGTGAAGAGGGGACGGCGGGACTTTCTCCCGGCGCTCACCGACCTCATAATAGATTTAGGTCGTAAGTCGTAGGTCGTAGGAAACAGCGGAAGCACCGGCTGAACCGGTGCTTTTGGTTTCCCTCTTACGTCCTACGTCTTAAGTCAAACCTCTAAAACTAGGACGTTGCGTTAGTTGCGTTAAACTTTTTCGTTAAGCGGGACTTCTTACGCGCCGCCGCGTTCTTATGCAGGATCCCTTTGGTCACCGCTTTATCGATAGCCACCAGGGCCTTCCGGAGCTTTGCCTGGACATCCTCGGCACCTGCGTTCAAGGACTGCTCAAACTTCTTGATGGAGGTGCGCAGGCTTGACCTCAACATTCTGTTGCGGAGTGTACGTCTTTCGATTTTCCTGGCTCTCTTCATCGCCGAGCGGTTCTTGGCCACGTTCTCACCTCCCAACGGCGATTTTAACACGCAAGGTACCAAAATGCAATAGCCGGCGTAGCCGGCTATTGCGCACTGAGCACTGGGATGAAGATTGAAGTCCCAATGCAGCGAATTTGTTCGTAGTCTGACAGCCGACGACCGACGACTGATGACTGTTTTGTATAGTTTTCCTCCTTTTCGCAAATGATATTAGCTAGATTTGCTTGAAAGGAGGTGCGACTGATGGCTGAGCAAAATATCCGCCAGAATTGGCTGGGAGCGATCATCAGGTTCGTTGTTTCTGCGCTTGTGCTGATGATTGTGAGCTGGGTATCCCCCGGCTTCGTGGTCAAGGGCGGTTTTGTTGGAGCTTTAATCGCTGCGGCCGTTATAGCGATCCTCGGTTACCTGGCCGAGCTTCTTCTGGGTGACCGTGTTACCCCGCAAAGCCGCGGCCTGGTAGGCTTCATCGTTGCCGCCGTGGTCATTTATCTGGCGCAGTTCATCATCCCCAGCCTGCTCTCCGTCAGCATTATTGGGGCGCTTATCGCTGCGTTCGTTATTGGCCTTATTGATGCTTTTGTCCCCACAATGCTGCGGTAGAGCATATGGCCCCCCTCCAAGGCGTAAGTATTTGATAGGAGGGGGGTTTTATTTGCGTTTGCACCGGTTCTGCCGCAATGTCTCCCTCATGTTAGTCCTGGCGCTCTTGGCCTGGATCTTTCTCCCTGGTCTGGCCAGGGCAGGTACAGGCAAAGCCCTCGCCTGGACGGTGAAAAACCCCAAGCTGATCATTGATATGGCTATGCCCGCGTGGGGGCCTGACGTCCCCGATCCCCTCGGCACGGCCCGTACAGCCTTAAGCATGGTCTGCGGCGTGGACTTCTCGGGTCCCCAGGAGATCGTCCTCAGCCAGTTGCCTTTAGATACTGACGAGGATAAGGTCATCTACGTTAATTTGTCGAAAGGCGGCGATACGGCGACCGGGTCGGAGCAGGCCTCCGGCACCGGTGCTCAGCGAACAGTAGGCATCTACAATACCCATACCGGCGAAACCTTTCCTCTCGATGACGGCGTGGAACGTATGGACGGCAAACGGGGCGGAGTCGTAGATGTAACGGAGCGCCTTGAGCAATGCCTGCGGCAACAAGGGATAAACACCGTTCGCTCGGCGAAAATACACGATGCTTCCTACCCGCAGTCCTATTTGGAATCGCTGAAGACAGCCAGGGAAATGCTCGACGGGCATCCCGAAATAGACATTTTGCTGGATGTGCACCGTGACAGCAAACGTGACCGGAAGGACAGCGTTGTCTCGATCGATGGACGCAACGCGGCCACCATTCTCCTGGTAGTGGGTTCGGACGCCCGCCAGCCCTTCCCAAACTGGCGCGAGAACTACGCCTTTGCCCAGGAAGTCGCCGAAAAGGCCGAAGAGCTGTATCCCGGCCTGGTGTACGGTGTCAGGGTGAAGGAAGGGCGCTACAACCAGTTCCTTCACCCGCACGCCATCCTCGTTGAGATAGGGGGGGTGAGCAATCACCGGACGGAAGCCGAATACGCCGCCGAGCTTTTTGCGCACGTTCTCGCCGCCGTCCTGTCTGAAATGGACGACTAGAAGAGTGCTGCAAAAAGCCAAGACACTGGTTTTGGCACAGACGTCTTTCAGGGTACGACCGTGCTTTGGAAGTTACCCTTAAGACCGCTCAAAAAGAGGTCCGAGGCAAGAGGTCAGAGGCCGGTTACGGGAAGCGATTGCTTCGCGATTGCAAGTCTATAATCCTTAGCAATCGCTCTGCGGATTTCATCAGGTCAGATTTCTGACTTCCGGCATCCGACATCCTTTTTGCCAGGCGCAGTTTTTCAGCGGTCTCCTAGCAGTTAATACTGAAGTAAAGAAAGAATCACAAAGCTGGGAGACTAAACTGGGTCAGACTTATGGATTGTAAAGGTCTGACCCCGGAGCGAGGGTCGAAAAAAGAATGCGCGGAATGATGCTCGTTATACTATTCTTAATCGTTGGACTGGCCTGGGGGACGGCGACCTGTGTCGGTCACCTCGATCGTGCCCTCGGCGACGCCGCCGCCGTCCGCGCTGTGGCTTTCGAGCGCTTGGACGCCGGTCGCGTCGCCCTGTACATCCTCAACACCCGCCTCGTCCTGGCCGTGCCGGAGAACCCGCGCCCGGAATGGAGGACGCTGCCGGGGACCGGGGAGCAGGATGAAAGCGCCGTTCAACTGTACCGGCGCAGGTAGTAGAGGTAATGCCCTGAATAGATCAGGGCACCCAGCAGAAGGAAAACCACTGTGTTCACGGGAACCCGGCCCGTGTTGCCCCACGTTCCGCTTAGGTCGGCCAACAGGATCAGGAACATCCACCAGACCGTGGCGTTTCCCGCCTTGTCCGCAATGAACTCCTGCCGCTCGTCGGGAGCAACTGCCGGGAGGTGAAGCTGCTGCCGACGCCGTACGACGTCTGGACCCTCGCCTGCAGGCCGGGCGAAGGCGAGGTCCGTATTCTACGCCATCGCGCGTCTGGGGCGTGGCCGGAGCAGGTTAATCGGCCTTCAACCCTCCGACGCCGCAGGACACGGTGAATTAGATCAATGCCTACATCCAGGGCCTCGTTTTTCTACGGGGGATGCTTTCCGAGCCTCTGGAGCACATCCTCGAACGGGAGAGTCTCCTCAACCCGCGCAGCCTGGGCGTGGTCAGCCGCACCCTGGCCCGGGCGGTCACTACGAAGAGAGCCTGCGCTACCTGGCACTGTCCTATGAAATGACGGCCCGGCAGCCCCCGCCCCGCGACTTCTCCTCTTTCGCCGTCACCGCCGAGACCCTGGCGGAAATACTGGGCGAGCGGCTGGGCTTGCCGTCCCTTGCCGCCACCGGGGCCGTCCCGTGAGCAATAAGCCCGCGCGGTGTTGAGCCGCGCCGAGCGAGGATCGTCCACCCTTTCCTCTACCGGTGGGTGCTGTTGGCGGCTCCGGCAGGAAGAATGGCGGGAATTGGCGAACAAACCAAGAAACGGCAGTTACGGCAGTACGCGCCTTTACGGTTTAAACCTCTAACAACCGGCTGTTCGGTGAAACCTCCGGTTTGCCCGGTAGCGAGTTGCTCCCTGTTGTTATAGCACCTGATATAGCCTTGACATAACGCACGCGATGAGCTATGCTGATAGCAAGAGAATCCTCTGTTGGATAAAGATGGAGGGCGATAGTGGGGTATCTCCCTCAAGATTACCCTGACCGCATCCGGCGGCTGCGGGCCAAATTGGGCTTGAGCCAGAAGCGCCTGGCAGAACTTCTGGGCGTCTCCTTTGCATCCGTCAACCGGTGGGAGAACGGGCAGTCGCGTCCCAACCGCCTGGCGTGGGGTCAGATTCTGCACCTTGAAATAGATGGTCCCGAGGGGTTGCGTAAACCGCCGTTCACCGGTGGCACCAGCCAGGTGGCCAGCGCGCGCTTTGCGGCCGAAGAGAAAGCGGCCTACCGACTGTCCGATGAGCCGGTGGAGCTGCACGAGCCGACTAATGCCGACTTCACCGCCCCGCCGGAGATCGTGCGCCTGGCCGTCGAAGCAGAGCGCCTGACTTACGGCCACCTTTTCAGCCCGGCCTTCGCTACCGAGACCTCGCTGATTGACCCGCTACCGCACCAACGCATCGCCGTTTATGACCATATGCTTCCCCAGCCCAGGCTGCGGTTTTTGCTGGCCGACGACGCCGGCGCCGGCAAGACCATCATGGCCGGCCTCTACATCCGCGAAATGCTCACCCGGCGCCTGATCCGGCGCGTCCTGATCGTGCTGCCCGCCGGCCTGGTCGGGAACTGGCAGCGGGAGCTGCGGACCCTTTTCAGCCTCCCGTTTAAAATAGTGACCGGGGCGGATGCGCGCGCTGGGAACCCCTTCACCGGTCCGGGGAGCGATCTGGTGATCGTCAGCGTGGACACCCTCTGCGGGGCGCCGACTTTCGCGCGCCTGCGCGATCCTGCCGTAGAGCCTTACGACCTGGCAGTGTTCGACGAGGCCCACAAGCTCTCGGCCGACCGCAACCCCGACTTCACCGTGTATAAAACCGACCGCTACCGCTTAGCAGAGGCGATTGCCGGCGCTACGGACGATCCCGACTGGATGCTTCCCCGGTGCTGCCACCACTTACTACTGCTCACGGCCACACCCCATATGGGCAAGGACTTCTCTTACTTCTGCCTGTGGCGGCTACTGGAGCCGGAGGCGCTGGCCACCGTGGATGCCTTTAACGCCTACCCCCCGGAGGCGCGGCGCCGCCATTTCATCCGGCGGACCAAAGAGGAAATGGTGCGTTTTGACGGCACCCCGATCTACCCGAGAAGAGAGTCCCGCACCTTGAGCTACGACCTCGGCCCGGCCGAGCAGCGGCTCTACGACGAGACCACCGCTTACATCAGGACTTGTTATAATCGCGCCCGGATTCTCAACCGTTCGGCCGCGCGGCTGGCGATGAGCATCTTCCAGCGCCGGTTGGCCAGTTCCACCTACGCCCTGCTGCGCTCGCTCGAGCGGCGGCTGGAGAAGCTGGACGGGCTGATCGAGGAGATCCGGAGCGGCCGGCTCACGGAGGAGCAGCTCACCGCCTTCCACCGCAAAATTGACAAAACGCCCGACGTTTTCGACCGGCTGACCGCCGACGAAGAGGAGCCGCAGGAGGGGCGGGAGCAGAACGAGGTGGCTGAGGACCAGCTTCTAACCGGCGTGGTGGCCACCTCGCTGGCCGAACTGCAAGCCGAGCGGGTGCAGGTAGAAGACCTGCTTGGCCTGGCGCGCCAGGTGCTCGCCGTGGGCGAAGAAGCGAAGTTCGAAAAACTGCGCGACGTGCTGCAGGACGAGCACTTCCGGGAGGAGAAGATCCTGATTTTCACCGAGCACCGGGACACCCTTGATTTCCTGGTCCGGCGCCTGGAGGGTCTGGGCTACGCGGGAAGGATCGCCTTTATCCACGGCGGCATGGATTATCAGGAGCGCGAGGCGCAGGTGGAGTTCTTTAAGAAGCCGGTGCGCGAGGGCGGCGCTAACTTGATGGTGGCCACCGATGCCGCTGGAGAGGGAATCAACCTCCAGTTTTGCTGGTTGATGGTCAACTACGACATCCCCTGGAACCCGGCGCGGCTTGAGCAGCGGATGGGACGAATCCACCGTTACAAGCAGGTGCACGACCCGGTCCTGATCTTCAACCTGGTGGCGGGGAAGACCCGCGAGGGCAAGGTGCTCAAAACGCTGCTCGAAAAATTAGAGCACATCCGGCGCGAGCTCGGCTCGGATAAGGTCTTCGACGTCATCGGGATGCAGTTCGAAGGGGTGTCGCTGAAAGAACTCATCCTGCAGGCGGTGGTGGAGGAACGGGAAGAGGAGGCCGTCCGGCAGATCCAAGGACGCCTCGCGCCAAAGCAGTTCAAGACGCGGCTGGAGCAGCGCGAAAAGCTCCTCGGCACCGGCGGCGATGTTGCCCGTCAGTTACCCGCACAGCGGGCTAAATTGGAGCGCGAAACGCTGCGGCGCCTGCTGCCGGGGTACGTCCGCCGCTTCATCGAGAAATCGGCGCCGCTTTTGCACATCGGTATTAACGGCGACCTGGAAGGCTATTTTTCCTTCAAACCCCTCCGGCCGGGGGCGCTCGACCCCTTGTGGCCCGTCCTGGAAAGCTACGACCCTGCCAGGTGGGAGCGGTTGACCGTTTACAAATCGGCGGAGGGCGAGCCGGCGATTTTTCTGCACCCCGGCGAACCGCTCTTCGACCGCTACTGTTCCCTGGTGCGCGGGCGGTTTGCGGATCTGGCGCGAAGAGGCGGCGTTTTCGTTGATCCATACGCCCGGCACCCTTATTTCTTTCACCTGGCCCTGGTGCGGGTGGTACGGCGGGCCGATCCGGCACTGCCCGAGGTTTTTGGCCGGGAAGAACCGGTGGAGGTGCGTCTGGTGGGGCTGCGGCAGGACGAGACCGGGGAGATCGAAGAATGCCCGGTGGAGCACCTGATGCTGCTGCGCGGCGCCGAAAGAATCCCCCCGGCAGCTATACCCCTTGTTGCTACTGTCGCCACCGCCTGCGCGCAGGCGAAAAACTTCCTTATAGAGCGGGTTGCCGAACCGTTAGCCGCAGCCCGGCGGCGAGCGCTGGAGGCCACCCTGGCCGCGCGGGAGGAGTTTATCTGGCGGGGCTACGCCTACCAGGAAGCAGAACTGGCCCTGAAGCGGGCCCGCCTTGCCGAGCGGGCCGGGGCGGGTGATGCGGCGGCTAAGGGGGAACTGACGAAGGTTAAAAGGCAGCAGCGGGAGCTCGCCGACCGGAAAGAGATGTCCCTGGCGGTGCTGCGGCGGGAGCCGGAACTGATCGTTCCAGACGAGATCCAGTTTTTAGCGCACGCCCTGGTGGTGCCCTCCCACGATCCGGAAGACAGGGCGCGCTACGACCGGGAGATCGAGCGGATTGCCGTCCGGGTGGCCCGGGGCTACGAGGAGGAGCGGGGCTGCTCCGTCCGGGACGTTTCGTTGCCTGAGCTGGCGCTGCTTGCCGGCCTGGATGCTTACCCCGGCTTCGATCTCCTGTCGCGCGACCCTGCGGGCGAGGAGCGGGCCATCGAGGTCAAGGGCCGGGCCGGGATCGGCGACATAGAACTTTCGGAGAACGAATGGGCCAGAGCCTGCAACCTGCGCGACCGCTACTGGCTCTACGTGGTTTACGACTGCGCCAGCGCCCACCCGCGCCTTTTGCGCGTCCAGGACCCCTTCGGCAAACTGCTGGCGCGGCGCAAAGGCGGCGTGGTGATTGGAGAACATGAGGTCTTTGATGCGGCGGAAAAATAAACCTAATGGGGGGACATAAATGGCTGAAGGAAACGAAAAGCGGGTGACGTATCCGAGTATCCCTGTGCGTAATTGGTGGGACTTGCGACGTAAGTTTAAACAGACATTTCCGCGGCAAGTTAATCCCGATTACCTTGCTTCCGTCTTGGGCATATCTGAGAAGGCGGCGCGAAACCTTATGCCGCCTTTACGAGTCATCGGCTTTATTGACGATGACGGTAAACCAACATCATTGGCTAATGATTGGCGGAGTGATGAGCATTACCCCGATGTTTGCAAGACAATTCGTGAAAACATATATCCTCCTGAGCTACTTGATGCATTTCCTGCGCCGAAGGTCGACAAGAATGCGGTTGTGAACTGGTTTTCCCGTAACACAGGAACGGGTATAGTAGCTGCAAGGAAGATGGCTACATTTTACGCCCTTTTGTGTGAGGCAGACCCAGGCGCTCAAGATACTATCGTTGGCAAGGCACAAAGTGGTAGGAAAGACAAATTAAGAAAAACAACCGGAGAGCTACTAGCAGATAGTTTTCCACGGCCGAGCGATGATAGGCCCTCTAGAGATTCGGAGGTATATTCCAGCACTGGACTTGAATTGCCAACTATCCATATTGATATTCAGATCCATATTGCCGCTGACGCTAAACCTGAACAGATTGATCAGATTTTTGCCAGCATGGCAAAACACTTATATGGGAGACATAATGAATGAGGGTTACTGATTTCCACATGATGTTGTCCCGAGCAGCGGCTGTTCAGAGCCTAGTTGATGAACTGGGTTTCGGGCTAAAACCACAAGCTAATGTAACTTCACTTTACGATATTCTAATCACAGATGAGGCTTTAAGAGAGGCAACGCGACAACTTTTTATAGATGGGCACTTTGCTTTGGCCGTCGAAGAGGCCTATAAGTGCCTAAATAATGTAGTAAAGCATAAGTCTGGCTTTACGGCCGACGGAGCTAAGCTAATGAACGCGGTTTTTAGCCCTGAGAAACCGCGATTAAAGATAAGCGAGTTAAGGACTCAATCGCAGAAAGATCAGCAGCAAGGTTACATGCAAATACTGGCTGGTTGTATGACCGGGATTCGAAATCCTCGGGCTCATGAACACAGATACATGGACGAACCATCTGTTGCCTTAGAAATGCTAGTATGGGCCAATCATTGAATGCGGATAGTGAAAATGTCTAAGCGAACGCGGAGGAAGTAGTAATGTTCGATGATTTCCCTCGCCTTATCGAATACACTTTTCCGCTGAAGCAGACTTCGCTGGATGCGGTGCACGAGAAGAACGTGCGCCACGGGCACATCTCGACGCTACACATCTGGCCGGCGCGGCGCCCGCTGGCGGCCTGCCGGGCGGCGCTGATCGCCACGCTCTTGCCCGATCCCGGCACGCCGGAGGAGCGCCGGCGGATTCTGGAGAAGTTAGCGGGCCGGGTGGTGCGGAAGGTAGAGAAAAAGAAACTGCCCGGCGGCCGGGTTATCGAGCGCATCCGGGAGGAGACCGAGGGCGGCATTTTGCACTGGGGGCGGGAGAACGGCCCGGCGCTGGACTGGTTCCGCGCCGAGATCAAAAAGGCTTACGGCGGCCGGGCGCCGAAGGTGCTGGACCCGTTCGCCGGGGGCGGGTCAATACCACTCGAGGCGATGCGGTTGGGCTGCGAAGTGACCGCTATTGACATCAACCCGGTGGCCTGGTTCATCCTCAAGTGCACCCTGGAATACCCGCAAAGGCTGGCCGGGCAGAAGCGCCCGCTGCCGGAGTTTATCCTAACCGATGAAGAATTTATGGAAGCCTTTTACAAGGCCAATCCGGAAATCGTTGGCCGGGGGCGGCCGCAGGAGAGGCAACTTGATCTGGAAAGTTTGTTCAGCCAGCAGGAAAGCGGAGGGCTTCCAGTGCCGGAGGCGGATCTCTCCTGGCACGTGCGCGCCTGGGGCAGATGGGTGCTGGCGCGGGCCCGCCGGGAATTGGCGCGCTTCTATCCGACCTACGCCGACTTTGAGCCGCTGAAGCCGGACGGCCGTCCTTTTGAGAAGCGCGCGCCCAGGCTGGTGCCGCTCAAAGAGGACGGCTCGCTCGACCTGGAGGCTCTAAATGCCGAATTTACAGAGGAGTACCTCCGGGACCCCCACAATCCCCGCTGGGTTCCCAAACCCACCGTGGCCTACCTCTGGCCGCGGACGGTGCAGTGCAAGAACTGCCGGGCGACGGTGCCGCTTTTAAAGACCCGCTGGCTCTGTAAGAAGGATAAGAAGCGCGTGGTGCTCACGATGGCGCCGAACCCGGATAAAACCGGTGTGGTCTTTGGCGTCCAAGACGCTGTGCCGGTGGTCGGCGGCAACGCGGCGCAAAGGAGGGAGCAGGATCGGAAGACCGGCGCCGGGACGATGTCCCGCTCCGGCGCGACCTGCCCCTGCTGCGGGACGATTATGACGATGGAGGACATCCGCCTCGAGGGGCAGGCCGGGCGCCTGGGGGCGCAGATGACCGCCGTGGTGGTGGACGGGCCGAACGGCAAGGAGTACCGCCTGCCGACGGCGGAAGAGGTCCGCCTGGCGCAGGAAGCGGAGAAGGAGATAGACCGGGTTTTTGCGGAGATTCCGTTCGGCTTACCTGAGGAGCCTACGCCCAAAAGCGGGAGCGGCGCGAGCAGGGCCTTTTCCGTTGACGGCTACGGCTTCGATAAATGGTCCAAGCTCTTTACCCCCCGCCAGCTCCTGGCCATCGGCACCTTCGTCAAACACACCCGCGCCGCCTGCAACGCGATGCGCATGGAGGGTTATATGCCGGAATGGGTGAATGGGGTAGGGTCATACCTTGCCATTTGTCTTGACCGATTAGTAGACTATAATAGTACAATCTGTCATTGGCATCTTCGAGAATACGTAGTAAATACGTTCCAACGTTTTGCGCTCCCTATAAACTGGGATTTATGTGAAATCCCGGCTACCAGTCTACTTACCGGGGGATATCACGGTGCAGTTGAATGGGTAACGCGCTTCTTAGAGCATGCAATCAATGCTACTGTTGGTGCCCCACTCCCTTGTGTTCGCAAGGCAAGTTCTGTTGACACTTCAGGGACAGGCGTGGACCTCATTATCACCGACCCCCCTTACTACGACGCCATACCCTACTCTGACCTGATGGATTTCTTCTACGTCTGGCTGCGGCGGACGCTATACGGTTTGTCGCCGGAGATAGACGAAGCCTTTCGGGAACCGCTGTCTCCGAAGTGGGACCACGACAAAAACGACGGCGAGCTGATTGACGATGCCGGCCGCTTCGGCGGCGACCGGCAAAAGTCGAAGGCTGCGTACGAGGAGGGGATGTTCCGTGCCTTCCAGGCCTGCTACCGGGCGCTGAAGCCCGAAGGGCGGCTGGTCGTCGTCTTCGCCCACAAGCACCCGGATGCCTGGGAGACCATGGTTTCGGCCATCATCCGGGCCGGGTTTGTCGTGGACGCGAGCTGGCCCATCCAGACGGAGATGGGCAACCGCACCCGCGCCCTCTCCTCGGCGGCGCTTGCCTCCTCCGTCTGGCTCGTCTGCAAGAAGCGGCCGGAGATTGCGCGGCCCGGGTGGGATAACCGCGTCTTAGAGGAGATGCGGGAGAAGATCCACACCCGGCTGCGGGAGTTCTGGGACGCCGGCATCCGGGGGCCGGACTTCGTCTGGGCGGCCACCGGCCCGGCGTTAGAGGCTTACAGCAAACATCCGGTGGTTAAGAAGGCGAACGAGCCTGGGCAGGTCATGACCGTTTCCGAGTTCCTGCGGGCAGTGCGCCGGCTGGTGGTGGACTTCGTCGTTGGCCGGGTGCTCTCCCATAACGGCGGCGCGGAAGGCGCCAGCGGTTTAGACGATGTAACCACCTACTACCTGCTGCACCGCCACGATTTTGGTTTCGAGGACGTTCCGGCCGGGGCCTGCATCCTCTACGCCGTCTCCTGCGGCCTCTCGGACCGCGAACTCGTTGACCAGTACGACCTCCTGGTCCGCACCGGCGGTCAGGAGCCGGACGAAGAGGATGAAGAAGCCGGAGAAGAAGAGGGGGATGAGATTAGGGAAGGCACCGGCAGCAAGGTCCGGCTCAAACCCTGGCAAAAGCGCCTTCGCAAGACGCTGGGCCTGGACGCCGAGGGCCGCCCTGCGCCGCTCATCGACCAGGTGCACCGCCTCATGCACCTCTGGAAGACCGGCGACGTGGTGAAGGTGGACGAGTACCTGGACCAACGGGGCCTGCGCCGCCACCGTCTCTTCCACCAACTCCTCCAGGCCTTGATCGAGCTCGCCCCACCCGGCAGCGACGAACGCTCCCTGCTGGAAAGCATCAGCAACCACATCGCTACCCGCGGTTTAGCTCCGACGAAACAAATGGAATTTAACCCTTTCAGAAGTGAATAAAGGGGGTAAACCAAGTGTGGTTGTTACTTTTGGAGACTTTTAGGCCGATAAAAGATTTGGAACGGAACTGGCTCAAGAAAAAAAGTTTTAGCGGATTACTTATAGCCCGATTCTGTTCAATGGCATCAATTGCCATAATGATATATCTGCTGACCATTGTTATATTTTTGTTACTTGGCGAGATTAACGATCGATTGAATTTCAAAATATTCGCTGTGGATAAAGGATTAAGCGGTGCATGGGCTCTTTCACTTCTTATCGCTATGCCATTTTTAGTACCTCTGATAACAAATTTTTTCAACTACAGTTATAATTATTCAGAACGAGTATTTAATTTTATAGAGGTAATGTTTTGGTGTAATCCAAAATTAACATCAATTCGAACGCTGTTTGAGATTTATATTTTTGGGGGCTATATCCTGGTCGGTTTATTCCTTTCACTCTTTGTAGTATCAAAGTTCGTCAATGAGGCGATGCTATCAGCTTTATCTAATAATTACTCTTTTGTGTTGATACTACTCTCTTTTCACACGACCGTTTACCTTATGTTACGCGTGCTAATACTTCCGGAGGGTACCCCCGAAGAAAAATTTGTTAAAGCGAAACGAAAGTTCTATTTATGGACGGTTGCTTGTATAATTACCTTTTGCTATGTAGTATACAAACTCTTAACGTTTCATTGCTGGATGGATTTTGTATATCTAACTCTGGTTTTGTTTCTTTCTGTTGATAGATTAACTAATGCCTATGGGATGTTACGTGAATCCTATAATCAAATTGTTTCAACTTCCTTATGTTGTTTAAGAAAGGAGCAGCTTGATGCCTGACGGTTACGGCAGCCACCGGGACTATATGGATTGGGTAAAAGGGGAAGCGGACGCTCGCCAAGAGGCGGTTGAGACTGCGCTGCGAGAAGCTTTTTCCCGCTTCATCGAAAGGCGTGAGGTCGAGGTGGTGGTTTTCTCAAGTATGAGTGCCTTTGACCTGGCACGGGCAATCCTGGCTCAGCCGCTTATTCTTAAGCCACTTCTGGCGTGTTGCAATATCGGCGCGCGCGCCATTGAACGGGATCTCAACATCAAGAACCTGGACACTTACTCGCCGCGGCTCAGCGAGGACCACGCAAAGGTCATCGCCGGATATATCAAGCCGTTTCTTCCGCCTTACATAGAAATCCCGGCGCTTAGTCGTCTCGACAGGGTTTTTTACATTGATAAAGAGGTTCGCAAAGGAAAGGGCAGGTGGGAACGGCGTATTTTATATACGTTGAACCACCACGGGCAGACCCGCTTTCGCAAAAGGATGTTTGAGGCTGGTGGGGAACAGTTTGAGCTTGACGCCGCCGCTCCTGAAGAGGGAAACATCCAAGTTGCGATAGATGTAAAGCGAATAGAGGCACGGCGGGATATTCACAAACGTTGCGATGAGATAGCGAACAAGGCGAGTAAACTGAAATCTGTCTTCCCAGAGGCCAGGTTTGGTGCCGTGATATATTACCCGTTCATCGAAGAGCACGTTAATGTTCAGAACCGGTTACGTTCCCCGGATATAGATGGTATAGTTTTTGCCTCTGAATCGGACGAGTCGATTGAAAACGCTGTGAAGCTGCTTCTTTCTGCGCTGGGGGTGCCGACGAAATGAAACAAAGAACCTTTCACCGTCTGGTCGAAGGAGATGCACGGGACCTCTCTTTCATAGATGACGAAAGCATCCATCTCGTAGTTACCTCTCCTCCCTACTGGACCCTGAAGAAATACCGGGAACATCCCGCGCAAATGGGGCACATTGCGGAGTACGAAGAGTTCATAGAGGAGCTTTCTAAGGTCTGGCGCGAGTGCTACCGCGTTTTGGTTCCCGGAGGGCGCCTGGTGTGCGTCGTGGGGGATGTGTGCTTATCCCGCCGCCGGTTTGGGAGGCACGTGGTTGTTCCTTTGCACGCCGACATCGTTGTTTCGTGCCGGAAAATCGGGTTCGATAACCTGAATCCCATTATTTGGCATAAAATTGCCAACGCCACCTACGAAGTTAATAACGGGACGAAATTCCTCGGCAAGCCCTACGAACCCAACGCTATTATCAAGAACGATATCGAATTCATCCTGATGCAGCGCAAGCCGGGCGGGTACAGAAAACCCACCCCCGAACAGCGGAGGCTGTCCATGATCGACAAGAAAGACTACGAAGAATGGTTCCGGCAGTTCTGGAACATCAGCGGTGCTTCGACCCGGGAGCACCCGGCTCCTTTCCCTCTTGAATTAGCTTACCGATTGGTACGGATGTTTTCCTTCTTTGGCGATACCGTGCTCGATCCTTTTTGCGGCACTGGCACCACAATGCTGGCTGCGATGAAAGCAAACCGTAATAGTATCGGGGTCGAGATCGATCCCGCGTATTGCGAAATGGCTATGCGGCGCTTAGAGAAGGAAGCGCGTACGCTCTTTGATGATATCACTCTTGAAATGGTCAAAGCGAGTGATTTAAAGCAAGCAAATACCAGGGCTAAGCAAAACGAATCGGCGAGTAACATGATTTAGGAGAGGGATAGCCATGAATAAACTCCCTTGGACGCCGTGGCACCAGGTTGTCCGGCTTCGCGACGATATCCGGTCGGGAGAGCTTTCGCTGGCCGTTTTTGCGGCCGACCTCTACGACGTGGTTATGGGCCGGGCCAAGCCGGTCTACCAGGACCCGGCCGAGTTTTTCGCTCTGACCTATCCCACTTTCAACCTGCGCGAACTGGCTAAGGACGTGCTGGGCCGCCTGGCGGGCAAAAATGACAAGGCCGTGCGGCAACTGGAACTGACCTACGGGGGCGGCAAGACGCATACCCTCATCACCCTCTACCACCTGGTTTCCGACCCGGCAGGACTGCCGGACCTGCCCGCCGTGCGGGAATTTATCGAGCACGCCGGCCTTACCCCGCCTAAAGCGCGGGTGGCCTGCCTGCCCTTCGATAAGTTAGATGTGGAGAAAGGTATGGAGATCAAGGCACCGGATGGACAGGCCCGGTGGCTCAAACACCCGTGGAGCGTCCTGGCCTGGCAGATCGCCGGGGCGGAGGGCTTGCGGCTCCTTCATCCCGGCGGCAGAGACGAGGAGCGGGAGAGCGCCCCGGCGGAGAACCTCCTCAGCGACCTGTTTGCCCTCCCGGGCCGGGAGGGGTTGAGCACTCTGATCTTGATGGACGAAGTGTTGGTGTACGCCCGCGAGAAGATCGGGCTTGACCCGGTCTGGCGCGGCCGGCTGCAGAACTTCTTCCAGTATCTAACCCAGGCGGCTACCAAAGTAGAGCGGTGCGCGGTGGTCGTTTCCCTTTTGGCGAGCGACCCTAAAAAGAGTGACACCCTTGGGAAGGAAATCGCCAAGGAGATGTACGACATCTTCCGGCGCGAGCAGGAAGAAGGCGTCCAGCCGGTAGTTAAAGAGGACGTGGCGGAGGTCCTGCGGCGGCGGTTGTTTACGGCCGAATCCATCCGCGACCGGGAGGCTTTTCGCCCGCACGTGATGGCGGCGCTCAAGGGGATTGCGGAATTAGACGACCAGACAAAGAAAGCCGGCAAGGCAGCTGAGGAGCGCTTTCTGCAGAGTTTCCCGTTTCACCCGGACCTGACGGAGGTTTTCTACGTAAAATGGACCCAGCTTGAAGGTTTCCAGCGGGCACGCGGCGTCTTGCGAACCTTTTCGCTGGCCTTGCGCGAGGCGGAGAAATGGGACCATTGCCCGCTCATCGCCGCGAACGTTTTTCTGAACGCTCCAGGTAGCGAGGAGGTCTCACCCGCTGCCAGGGAGTTGGCGACGGTAGCCGCCAGCGAGGAGTACGAAGGGAAGCGCCAAGAGTGGGCGGGCATCCTGGAAGGGGAGTTGGCCAAAGCGCGGGCGATTCAAGCGGAAACCCCTGGGCTTAAATGCCGCGAGGTCGAGCAGGCCGTGCTGGCGACCTTTATTCACTCGCAGCCTATCGGTCAGAAGGCGCTGACCCGCGACCTTTTTGTCATGCTTGGCCACACGCGCCCGGACAGGATTGAGTTAGAAAAGGCGCTCGGGCGCTGGGCTGAGGTTTCCTGGTTCCTTGATGAAGAAGCCCTCAGTGACGTTGAGACAGGCGGCGATGGCCGCAAGGCGCTGCCCAAAACCTGGCGGTTGGGCTCGCGCCCCAACCTGCGGCAGATGCACAGCGAGGCCTGCCGGCGGGTGGCCGCTGAGCTGGTTGAGGCCAAGCTCATCGAAACTATCGGGGACTTAAAGAGTTTGACCGCCGGTGCTGCGGCGGCCGGGGCAAGGGTGCACAACCTCCCCGAACGGCCGCGGGATATTGAGGACGACGGCGAGTTCCATTATGCCGTTTTGGGACCGAAGGCAGCCTCCACGGCGGGCAATGCCAGCAAGGAGGCGAAGCGTTTTATCGAAGAAACGACCGGACCCGACCGGCCGCGGGTTTACCGCAACGCCGTCGTGCTGGCGGTGCCGTCGCGGGAGGGATTGGAAATTGCCCGCGACCGGATCCGGGAGTACCTGGGCTGGGAAGAGGTCCGCAATATGCTCAAGGGGCAGCAGTTGGACCCGCTTCGGGCTCAGTTGCTCAGCGGCTACACGGAGGGGGCGAGGAAGAAGATTGCCGAGGCGGTCCGGCAGGCTTACTGCCTTGCCGTGACGGTTTCAGAGAAAAACGAAATCCTGGCTTACAAGCTTACCGTTGGAACTGAGCCCCTTTTTAACACCATTAAGGCCGATCCCCGCGTTCGCATTCAGGAAACACCGGTTAGTGCGGAGGCGCTGTTGCCCGAAGGCCCCTATAACCTCTGGCGCGAAGGAGAAACGGCGCGGCGGGTAAAGGACCTGGTGGGCGCCTTCGCCCAGTTTCCCCACCTGCCGAAGATGTTGCGCCGGAAGGAGATCCTGGAAACGTTGATCCAAGGCGTCAAGGAAGGGCTCTTTGTCCTGCGCACCGTGCGTCCGGACCGGTCGGTGCGGACCATCTGGCGCGAAGAACCGTTAGAGGCGGACCTGAAGGACCCCGGCCTGGAGCTGGTGCTGCCGGAAGCCGCTACTTTGTCGGCGATCCCTGCCGGTCTGCTGGTTCCCGGAGCGCTGCCGGGGCTGTGGCCTGCCCCGCCCCAGATCGCTGTTCGGGACGTGGTAGCCTATTTCCGCGGCGGGAATGTAGTCCAGGTGCCCCGGGAGGGTTACACCGAATCGGTAGTCATTCCCGGGGCCGAGCGGGAGGTTGTCTACGCAGCGATAGCGGAGGCGGTTAAAGCCGGGAAGCTGTGGCTGACCACAGAGGTGGCCAGCATCTGCGCCGACGAGATACCGGCCGGGATCCTGACCGACGACGCCGGGCTCCAGCCTCCGCCGCCTCCCATTCCGGTCACCGCGGTACTTCCGGCAAATCTTTCCGAAGCCTGGCCGCGCAAAGAAACAACGGCCCTGGCCATTGCCGGCGCGCTTTCGCGCAAGGCCGGCAAGCCCTTGCCCTGGGCAGGCGTGCGGGAGGCCATTGACGGGGCGATTAAGGCCCGGCTGTTAGAGAAAACCGTGGATTCGGGTCCCTGGCCCTGCGCTTTCGGCGGCGCGCAGCAGGTCAAGCTCCGGGTGCCGGTCCGGGATGTGGCGCTACCGCCTGAGCCTGTACCGCCACCGCCACCTAAGCCGGGCTTTAAAATAGCCCGGGCGGAGCTGCGCCCCCACCAGATTCAGGATTTAGCCGAGGTCATAGGCGAACTGGTCAACGCCACCGTCGGCTACGAACTTGTCTTCAGGTTGCAGGTTGAACTGGGCGGTGCTACGGCGCTGCCGGATGAGATTGTCCGAAAGGTGAACGAATTACTGGGCGCGGTTGCGGCAGATCTGAAGCTGGAGTGATGTCCCAAAGGGCTAAAGGCGGCGTAGGGTTTCGGAAGGCCGGAGATAAGGGATGGTGAAGCATCTTGGATATCACGCCCCGCAATATCCTGCATAACCCCAATTTTTCGCTACGGGATACGGCGCGGGTCAACGCCGTTTACCGCGGCGTGATGAACCTGGTCGCCATTCAGGGGGCCAAAGATTTTCGGGCCGACGATGCAATCGAATTTCACGCGCTGGACGACCACCATATTTTCCCGCGGGCCTTTTTGGCGTCGGTGAGAGCAGCTGAAGGTAAAAGTAAGTACCAAAACCCGGACATCAATACGGTGCTTAACCGGACGCTGATTTCCCAGGCCACCAACCGCCGGATCAGCCGGATGAAGCCGAGCGAGTATCTGGCAAAGTTGGTTCCGCCCGATAGGAAACAGGAGATTCTGGCTACCCATCTGATTGACGAGGCGGCGCTGGCGGCTATGGAGAGAGATGATTACGAAGCGTTTTTACAGGCGCGGGAGAAGCGGATTATGGCGGCGTTGGCGGCCTATCTGAGACTTTAATCTGGGGAGGAAATGCGGTGCCGGCACGGGTGATGCGCCAGAACGAGGCGATCAAAGAGCTTTTCCGCCGCAAGATTCAGGAGAAAGTGGCCCGCGAAAAGGAAAAGATGTTCAGGCGCATCGATGACGAAACCCCTTCCTGGATTGCGTGGGCCTTGAAACCGGTTGCGGGTATATCCTTTGACATGCATCGCTGCCGGGATAATAGCCGGGGTGAAGACGGTGAAAACCGCGCCGCTTTTAACTTCTGGCTGTTTCTGTCCAAAGAGTGGGTGCTGGTCAACGACGTGGTTTTAGAGCCTAAGCCGGAGGAATTTATTCAGTTGGACCACGTCCTGATCGGGCCGCCGGGGATTTACCTGATAGAAACCAAAGCCTGGGAAGGTGCTTTCACAGGGTATAAAGATAACTGGCGGCGGAAGGAAGGCGGTTCGTGGGTGCGGTGTGAGAGTCCTACGAAGCAAAATCAGCGCCACCGGCGCCTTTTTAAGCACTGGCTGGAGAATACGCTGGGCGACGGAATACCGGGCGAAATAGAGGCGTGGCTTTTCCCGGTGGTGCTCTTCACGCGGGCGAAGTGGCTCAGGGTCGAGGAATGTTCCATGCCGGTATTCGAAAGCGGCATGGCCCTTGCCTGGCACATCCGCCGGCAGGGGAAAAACACGGTGCTTCGCCAGGAGCAGTTAGAGGCTATAGCCGGAGCCCTGGTCAGGGTCGTGCCGCTCAGCGGGCAGGGAACACCGCCCGGGGCACGGGATGTTCCGCCTGAAGGTGCGGCCGCAAACGGAAATCCCTGCGGTTGCCGCACCGAAACCGGTAAGACCAGGAACGGCTGCTCTTACGTTAAGGTGTACGGAAAGAGGGATGATGCCGAAGAGGTACACCTGAACTATAAAGCGGCGGGCAAAGAACCGGGTCCGCTGAAGCCGGATCGTTTTACAGAAGGCGCCTGGTTCTTTTATTTTACGGATGGGGCGCCGGCGAAAAAACCGCCGGATGAAAAATCAGTTTAAAGAAAGCGGGGCGGCGTTTTTACCCGGTTGTCCCGGTCATTATGGAGCAGGTAAAGAGCCTCTGCCCCCGAATGCTATAGAAATCGGCAGCAGGCTTACCCTTTACTGCTACGCCTGCTCGATCCACTGCGGAATGTAAGGCACTGCGTGCGGACAAGGGTTTTTCGCCGAACCCCCGGGTTATCTCTGCAGGAGGGAGCCGGCCTTTTTCTTCCCTTTTGCTCACCCCGCGCGGGTGCTATAATAGCGTGGGGTGTTGTGCAAATGGAGCAGGACCGGATCCGTAATTTCTGTATCATTGCCCATATCGACCACGGCAAATCGACGCTGGCCGACCGCCTCCTTGAGTATACGGGCTCGATTTCTTCCAGGGAGATGCAGGAGCAGGTTCTCGATCAGATGGACCTGGAGCGCGAGCGCGGCATCACCATTAAACTGCAGGCGGTGCGCCTTTCCTACCGGGCCCGGGACGGGCGGGAATACCAGCTCAATCTTATCGACACGCCGGGGCACGTTGACTTTTCCTACGAGGTGTCACGCAGTCTCGCGGCCTGTGAGGGAGCCTTGCTCGTCGTTGACGCCAGCCAGGGCATCGAGGCCCAGACCCTGGCCAACGTCTACTTGGCCCTGGACCACGACCTGACGATTATCCCGGTCATCAACAAGATCGACCTGCCGAGCGCCGACCCTGACAGGGTCCGTAAGGAGATCGAGGACGTTATCGGGCTGGACGCCTCATCGGCCGTGCTTGCTTCGGCCAAGATGGGGATCGGCATCGAGGAGATCCTCGAACGCATCGTCAGCGACATTCCTGCTCCCAAGGGGGATGTCGACGCTCCGCTGCGGGCCCTGGTTTTTGACTCCCATTACGATTCTTACAAAGGCGTTATCGCCTACGTCCGGGTGATGGAAGGGCGGATCGGCAAAGGCCTGCCCATTCGGATGATGGCCTCCGGCAAGCAGTTTGAAGTCTCTGAAGTGGGAATTTTCCGGCCGGCGCTTACCGTGGTGGAGGACCTGAAGGCCGGGGAAGTCGGCTTTGTAGCTGCGGGCATCAAGAACGTCAAGGACTGCCGGGTGGGCGACACCATTACTTCGGCCACCCGTCCGGCGGCTGAGCCTTTGCCGGGGTACCGCAGGGCCAAGCCGATGGTCTTCTGCGGTTTGTACCCTATCGATACCGCTGATTTCGACCGGCTGCGCGACGCCCTGGACAAGCTCGCCCTGAACGACGCGGCTCTTTTCTACGAGCCCGAGACATCGGTCGCGCTCGGTTTCGGCTTCCGCTGCGGCTTCCTGGGCCTCTTGCACATGGAGATCATCCAGGAACGGCTGGAAAGGGAATACGGGCTGGAACTGGTCACCACCGCGCCGAGCGTCGTCTACCGCGTGACCCGCACCAACGGCCAGGTGATCGAGATCCAGAATCCCTCGGATATGCCTCCTGCCGGGGAGATAGAGAAAACCGAGGAACCCTTTGTGGCGGCCACGATTATGATGCCCAAGGAATACGTAGGCCCGGTGATGGAACTGTGCCAGGAACGCCGGGGCGTCTTTCAGAACATGGAGTACCTGAGCGCGGACAGGGTCATGCTGACCTACCACCTGCCCCTGGCCGAAATCATTTACGACTTTTTTGACCGCCTGAAGTCTTCCACGCGGGGATATGCTTCCCTTGATTACGAGATTCTCGGCTTCCGTCCCGCCGACCTTGTGCGCGTGGACATCCTGGTCGCCGGCGAGCCCTTGGACGCCCTTTCCCTGATTGTGCACCGCGACAACGCCTATCACCGGTCAAAAGCCATCGTGGAACGCCTGCGGGAACTCATCCCGAGGCATATGTTCGAAATACCGGTGCAGGCGGCGATAGGCCAGCGGGTCATTGCCCGCGAGACCATCAAGGCGCTGCGCAAAAACGTCCTTGCCAAGTGTTACGGCGGGGACGTGACCCGCAAGCGCAAGCTTCTTGAGAAGCAGAAAGAGGGCAAGAAGCGCATGAAGCAGGTAGGCAGCGTTGAAATCCCTCAGGAAGCCTTTATGGCTGTGCTCAGCATAGGTGACAAATGAAGAAAAAGGTTGCTCATTACATCCACGTTCCTTTCTGCAAACGCAAGTGCTATTACTGCGACTTTGCCTCTTACCCCTTCGACCGGGTGGACGCCGACCTGTACCTGCGTGTATTGCCCAGGGAGATCGAGTTGCGGGCGGGCATCCTGGGCCATGCCGAGGCCACCAGCATTTTCTTCGGTGGGGGGACCCCGACGACTCTGCCCGGGAAGGTCATCGCCGGTATTATCAACGAGCTCTCCCGTTACTACTCCCTGGCGCCGGGCCTTGAAATCACCGTGGAGGCCAACCCCGGAACACTCGACGAGGTTAAGCTCCTCGAACTCCGCAAGGCCGGCGTTAACCGCATCAGCTTGGGGATGCAGGCGGCACAGGACAGGCTGCTGCAACTGCTGGGGCGTTCACACAAGTTCAAAGATGTGGCGGAAGCAGTCGAGATGGTCCGGGATGCAGGTTTCACCAATCTTAGCCTGGATCTGATCTACGGGGTGCCGGAGCAGACGATGGATGACTGGCGGGAAACGGTCGAGACAGCCCTGAGTTTTGAGCCCCAGCATATCTCGGCCTACGCCCTGGAAGTCCACGAGGGGACCAGGCTGGCTGAATTGATTGCGCTAGGGGAGCTTCAAGAATGCGATGAGGGGCTTGCGGTGGACATGTACCGTTTCCTCCAGTCCCGCCTGAAAGAAGCCGGTTTTGGCCAGTACGAGATTTCCAACTTTGCCCGTCCGGGTTATGAATGCCGCCACAATCTGACTTACTGGCGTAACAAGGATTACGTCGGTTACGGTCCCGGTGCCTGTTCCCACATCGACGGCTGCCGCCAAACTAATGAGCAGGACCTCATGCAGTTTGCTGTTCGTCTTTTCGCGGGCGAACTCCCGGTAGCTGAGAAGGACTGCCCGGACAGGAAAGTACAGATGGCCGAGACCACGTTCCTGGGCCTGCGCCTTACTGCGGGACTGGACCGCGCGGCTTTTGCGGACCGTTTCGGCGAGGACCCCGTAGAAGTATACGCCAGTGTTATTCCCCGCCTTGTTCAGCAAGGACTGCTGGAAGTGGATGACCGCAGCATCCGGCTCACCGATGCTGCCCTTCCCGTTGCCAACGAAGTCTTCAAAGCTTTCCTTTAAGATTCAGGTATTCTCTGTTTTGGCAAGCCATGTATCCCTCACATATAGCCTGGAGAACTCATGTAGTTCTCTCTGCTCCACCCGCTGATGATTGTCGGCCAGTTGTTTGATCAATTCTTGGACAATTAACACCGCCTATCCCCGGACATTATGGGGTGGCAGTAACAATGAGGCGTTAGTCCTATCCAGCTGGGAACCTCTTTCCCAAAATGATACAAGGATATACAATACATGACATGGATCATACAACCATTTTTACCAAAGAGGATATTATCGTTTCACTTTTTAGGACATATGCGCAAGATGTTCTAGCAGTTGCTTATTACGTTGTCCGGGATCCTGGTTTGGCGG
>DAIRSE010000008.1:0-79399 GCA_036804525.1 Bacillota bacterium
CATCGACAATCGCCTGGGCCGCATGTTCCCGGCAGGCGATGATCAATGTGCCTTCACTGATGACTAATGGACCTGTTCCGTAGCACCAAGGGTAAACATTGCTGATGCTATCATAGTTTGACAATCGCTATCTTGTCCATAAAAACGGCCCGGATTGTACATGCTAGGAGTACTCATCTCTAGTTGATGAAGCCCTTGGTGTGTAACAGCACATGATCAACATTATGAGTTTCAGGACACGCAGCAGGTAATGGCGAGCATGATGCAAGACATGCGGATACCGGTGGCGATGGCTAAGGTCGTATCGGATCCGAAGTCCCGAAAAGTGATAGTCAACATGATGGCTAAGCCGGAAACGAGGACGACTATCCACGAAATAGGCAAGGACCCAGGTTGCACTCGATACTGGTGGATGCTGTACAATAATTTAGAAAAAAGAACCAAGTTGGTCCAAGAGGGGCGTAGGCAATGGCTGAACAGATCACCGCCGGGGGTAAACCTAAAAGCATTACTTTTCAGACAAGCGGCGAGACTCCGGACAACCGGCGCAAGGTTACCATCGGTATCAAGGGCATGACCTGCGCCAGTTGCGCCGCGCGCATCGGTAAGATTCTCAGTAACATCGACGGCGTCCACGAGGCAGCCGTTAACTTCGCCACCGAAAAGGCAACAGTAGTCTATAATCCCGCACACGTCCGCTTTGGTGAGATTATCGAGCGCATCAAAGACCTGGGCTATGAAGTAAAGACGCAGCGGCTGGAAGTGGCCGTAACGGGCATGACCTGCGCAAGCTGCGCGGCGCGGGTGGAAAGGCGCCTGCGGTCCCTGGACGGCGTCGTAGATGCGGTCGTGAACCTTGCCACCGAGAGGTCGGCCGTCGAATTCCTGCCCGGAGCGGTCAGCACTGCGGAGATTAAGCAGGCCATCGTGGACCTCGGTTACGGTGTGCAGGACCTCGCCGAAGAATCTTACACCAGGGTCGAGAAAGAGGAACGTGCCACCGAAATCATCCGGCAGCGCAGTTTATTCTTCCTGGCGGCTCTGGCCACCCTCCCGCTCCTCTATGTCATGGCCTCTGATCTCGGCCTGGTGCCCCACATAGGGATATTGATGAGCAAGAACGTCCAGTTTGTCTTCGGCAGCATCGTCCAGTTCGGCCCGGGTTTCCAGTTCTACCGCCGGGCCTACCTGAACCTGCGCCACGGCACGACAAACATGGACGTGCTGATCGCACTGGGTACTTCGGCCGCCTACTTGTACAGCGTGGCCAATACTTTTGTTCTCACCGGCTTCGTATACTACGAAACGGCGGCAGTGATCATCACCCTGGTGATCCTGGGCCGCCTGCTCGAAGCGCTTGCCAAGGGGCGCACTTCCGAGGCGATTAAGAAGCTGATCGCCTTACGCCCCAAGACCGCCCGCGTACTGCGCGATGGCCGTGAGGTGGACATTCCGGTCGAGGAAGTGGCCGTCGGCGACCTCATCATCGTCCGCCCGGGAGAAAGTATTCCCGTGGACGGGATCATCCGCGAAGGGTCCTCTACAGTGGACGAGTCTATGTTGACCGGGGAAAGCCTGCCCCGGGACAAAAACATCGGTGACGAGGTGGTTGGCGCAACCATCAACCGCCACGGGAGCTTTACCTTTGAAGCTACCAGGGTCGGCAAGGACACCGCGCTGGCCAAAATCATCCGTATCGTGGAGGAAGCGCAGGGATCGAAGGCCCCGATCCAGCGCCTGGCCGATGTTGTCTCCTCATACTTTGTCCCGGCCGTGGTGGTGATCGCCGTTGTCACTTTCGCGGGCTGGTTTTTTGCGACCGGTGAGTTTCAGGCCGCGCTGCTGAATATGACCGCCGTTCTGGTGATCGCCTGCCCCTGTGCGCTGGGGCTGGCCACCCCGACGGCGATTATGGTCGGTACGGGGCGAGGGGCCGAAAACGGTGTCCTGATAAAGGGGGGCGAGCACCTGGAAAAGGCCCACCAGCTGGATACCATCGTCCTGGACAAGACCGGAACGATTACCAAAGGCGAACCTTCGGTGACCGATATCGTTCCACTCGCCGACACCGACCGGGCCCACGTCCTGCGGCTGGCCGCCGCGGCGGAAAGACGCTCGGAGCACCCCCTTGCCCAGGCCGTCGTGAAGGCGGCGGAGAACGAGGGTCTGGCTGTCCCTGAGCCGGAGAGCTTTGAGGCCATTCCCGGCTACGGCATCAGGACTGCCGTCGAGGGGCAGGCGGTTCTTATCGGGAATGTCAAACTCATGCGCGACGGCGGGGTTGACCTGGTTCAAGTCGAGGACAGGCTGGAGGAACTTGAGGGCCAGGGGAAGACGGTCGTGGTTGTCGCTCAAAACGGCCGGGCCATCGGTATTATCGCCATCGCCGATACGGTCAAGGAGTATTCTGCCGAGGCCATCAAGCGCCTGCGGGCCATGGGCCTGCAGGTTGTCATGATCACCGGCGACAACCGGCGTACCGCCCGGGCTATCGCCGACCAGGTCGGGATCGACCGGGTTCTTGCCGAGGTCCTGCCGGAAGACAAGGCCCGTGAGGTGCAGAAACTGAGGGACGAAGGGGCCGTTGTCGGCATGGTCGGGGATGGCATCAACGATGCGCCCGCGCTGGCCACGGCCGACGTCGGCATCGCCATCGGCACGGGAACGGACGTCGCGGTGGAAACGGGCGACATAGTCCTCATGCGCGGAGACCTGCGCGGGATTGTGGCCGCCATCCGCTTGAGCCGCCAGACGATCCGCAAGATCAGGCAGAACCTGTTCTGGGCGTTGATCTACAACACCCTGGGCATTCCCCTGGCGGCCCTGGGGCTGCTGAACCCGATCATCGCCGCCGGGGCGATGGCGTTCAGTTCGGTCTCGGTGGTAAGCAATTCGCTGTTGCTCAAGAGGTTTAATCCCTATCCCGCACGGTAGGAAAAACAAAACTAGGGGGGTCCGGCATGGCCATAGAACGCAAGGGCCTGTTGAAAAAATGGGGGGTGTTCAAAAACGAGCATGGCGCCGAAGGCGAAGCCGGCCAGCGCGGAGTGTACTGGGTGATACGTGGGCACTGGGCGGCGAGCATGACAAAGCCAGGCGAAGTTTTTCAACAGCCCCGTAAGGACGGGGTTTACACGCGGGCCGGCAACCGCTGGCTGTGGATCCTGTTGGTTACCGGCGCCGTATTGACGGTGCTTATTGTTTTATGGTGGACGCAGTCCCGGCCACCGCGCGCATTCCCTAAAATCACGGCAACATCTTCCGCCATCATTTCCCCGGGCTATGGCTGCATAGCGTATGTTTCTCCGGTCGGCGGCCCCGGAGCATCCACAGGGGAAAGGCCATCATAGCCCACCATGCCAGGACAGTCCCCCCTCGTAAATCTCTAGAATCTGGACAGGGTCGGACCAGAACCACTGCGGTTCGTTAAATACGAAAGCCCTGCGCTAGTACATAATGTTGTTCACACATCATGCACGTTCCCCTGCGCGGCGCTCGTAACCGCTGCCTCTACTCGTTCCGCCCGCGTCTCGTTTATGCCCTCCAGAAAGAAAGCGCCGTAGACACTGCCGAAGAACATGCCCGCCAGCAACAGAACTAACCCGCCAATGAGAAGGATGCTGCGGGCTGAGGAACCCTGTTCCCGGGTAACTGAGTCACGTCTATGTCTCATCAGTTATGCGCCCCATCCACATCGCACGCCGAATAACGATTGGTCCCAGAGAATTGTGATACTTTTGTAATGTTTTTGACCTTGGCCTGTTACAACCTTTTGATAACCTTAGGTCACAGGAGGTGACACCGGTGGAGCTGTTCAGCTCAAGTTACTTTCTGCTTGCCTTGGTTATACTTTGCCCCTTGATGCACTGGGTTATGATGCGCGGGCAAGGACGGTCGTGCCACAGACACCACGGGACTGCCAATGAAACATTAAGGAGGGGATCTGACGTATGAGAAAAGGGATTATCGCGCTGGTCATAGTCTTGATCCTGGTGATTGCCGCCCCATTTGCCTGGGCCGCGGTACAGAATGACAACAATTGGGGGATGATGGGGGGCTCCATGGGCCCGATGATGTCCCAGATGATGGACTTCGATTCTCCTGAGTTCAAGCAGCACATCGACCAGATGAAGAAGTTCCACGATGCCAACGGTATCAGCTGCCCTGGAATCGACCAGATGAGTTCATACCAGAACGACAAGAGCATATAGCCTGAAGCAGAAGGGGTAGTGGTACGATTGTCGCGCATAATCTTCCTGCCCGCCTTGGTGGCGGGCATTCTTTTGGCCGGTCTCATAACCGGAGCAATGTTTGGAACAGAAATGGACACAAGGGCTGCTGCCGCGGAAGCAGCGGGGTTTGATCATACGGCGCATCACGGAACGGATAACGTAACGGGTTACGACGGCAACCCCCTGCCGGATACTGACCGTGATGACAGGGTGTCCTCTATTAAAACCATAGACCGGGTATTCTCGTCGTTGCCAATTAAAGCCGTGGCAGTGTTCGTAGCCGTAAACCTGGCTGTGATTCTTAGCGTACGCGCCTTCCGAGGTCGCGGTCGCCGGCAGCTTCTGAACAAGAAGGGGGTTGCCGCGCTTGATTCGGCAAGAAGTGGTTATTGATGCTAACGAAAGTCTTTTGATAGGTCTCTTGTATGAATTGCCCAACAGTGACTGAAATAGGTGATGAAAGTCCCCAGGCGGCCTGAGATGAATACCTTGTTATCCGCGCCGGCATAATAAGACTGTTTGAAACTTTTCTACAAGGAGGGTATGCGGGTGGCTAACAAGCAGGAGATCCAGCAGTGCATCCAGGCTTGCACCCAGGTGGCCAACCAGCTTCGTTTATCGGCCAACGGGGTCAACAATGCCGGGATCAGGGACATGCTGACCCAGGGAGCTCACCATGTCGAGCTATGTATCCGCCAGTGTGAGAGCGCGATGATGATGCCTTAACGCAAGGAGGAATATTCCAGTGGCAGTTGGGAACAACATTCAACAGTGCATCCAGGCCTGCCAGCAAACCGCCGGCAAGCTGCGTAGCATGGCCCAGGCGGAACCCAACCCGCAGGTCAAGACTAAGTTAACCGAGGCTGCCCACCATTTGGACCTCTGTATTGCCGAATGTCAGTATTCGGTGCAGCAGATGCAGGGCGGGGCTATTTAACCACAATCACCTTTTCCCAGATATATCGGAATCCATAAAGAAGGAGTATGTAGTTGCTGCCGCAGGTGCGGGTTGGGGGGGATGTTGCGGTGGCGCCGCCTTTCATGCACGGCTTTATCGTCGGCAGCCTCAGTGCAATAACTTTTGAAACACAGGTGGCATAGAAGAGTACCTTATCCTTGAGGCGCCAGACTCGGGGCGCTAGGGCGCGAACGGGGCAGAAGCTAAATAATAAATCTGTGCATTTTTACCGCAGATGCGGGAGACAAAGTAAGGCGCGTCGACATTTTACGCTAAACAGACATAGAACTTCGTACAAGCACGAAGTTCTATGCTTCAGAAGATCTAGTACTAAGGAAGGATTTTCCCGCAGCACCCTAACCGCAGCAGCCGCCTCTTCCCCCGCGCTGTTTCGGCCTGAAGGTATTGCAGCAGGTTCCATCCGAGGTTTCGACCTTTTTATCGCCGCTGGAACGTACCTCGATGCCGTCAGCATGACATTCGAAATTGTGGTTGTAGTGGCATTCCTCGCACATGCATTTCATGACTTTGGACATATAGCGTACACCTCCTTCTGTAAAGCCTCATCACCGGTATTTTACCCGCAACAACGAGACATATTCGGCCTTGTCAACGCTTGATGAGCTAATTCATGAGTCGGCTAAGTTATGAAGAAGATGAGCGGCGGACTGCCATGCCGTGGGACCTGAGGACCTCAGCCAAGGGGCGGCCGAAGATGAACAGTTCAAATTCCCTGCGCAGCCCCAGCTCAGATATCGCATAGGAACGTACAGCCTCGTCCTTCGCGACGAACTCGGCCAGCTCCCTCAGGATTCGCGGCCGGTCCGCTTCCCCGGACAGGCCGGCGAGGAGCGCCTGCACTTCCTGATGCGGACATTCTTGCTCGTGCCTTTCGATCAGTTTCACGATCGGGTCGCCGGGATTTATGATGTCGGTCCGCGCAATCGTGTTTTCGCCGATGACGGCTTCAAGCGCGCGGGTGTCCCAGCATTTCAGGAGGCGGCATTCCAAGAAGCGGTGTTCGTAAATCGTGCAGACCGAGGCTTTTCCATCAAAAAAGCAACAGGACCACTCCGGTCCTTTACCCCGCACCTTGACGAGCTCCCGGTCGGCGGGTCTTAACATGCCGACAGCAGGGTCGAATACCAGCTCTCCCTTCCGGATCGTCATTAGGTGCTGGTGTCCAGCGTATCCGTGCAGAAGGATCTGCTTATCCTCGTGGTGCAGGACGGGACCGCCTTTGCGGCAGCAGGTGCCGCAGCGTATGCAGCTTGTCCGGTGCGCTTTCCGCATTTTTTGCCTCCTCCCGTCAGGGGAATGGCGGCCGGGGCTACTAAGATTCTAGCACAACGGCCGCCCTTATGCTTCAAAGCTGGAGACAGACGGAACTTTTTCCTTAGGGAACGGCGCCCGGTAGGAGCCGGGCGATCCGGTAGTTTTCGCGATGCCGGCGCTTGCCGGCCGGTCGAAGTATTCTTATATAGTAGTGATAAGATCAAGACGCACGGCCGGACTCAGGTGCTTCGTTCGGCAGATGGTTCCGGCTTGTTGCCCTTGATTCGCCTGCCGGCGGTATTGGGGGAGCTTGCGTGAACCGGTGCCGGGGCCCCGGGTTGCGTCCGTCCATTCTGAGTTCCCACGACGAAAGGCACTTGCATTTTGGCGGCAGGTGTTGAATAATAGTTGTATCATGCAACTATAGCGAAGGGGGTGTAGCGCTTGGATAACAGAGATCTTGAGAACATAAGGGAGATGTTTCAAATGATCGTCAGGCGGTTCGGCCTGCTGCAAAGGGAAGGCGCGCAGTGCTGCGGGATCTCTCTGGCGCACAGTCACATCCTCTATGAGATCAACAAGAGTCCCGGCATTACCGTAAATGAACTGGCGGCCGTACTGGGTTTGGATAAGAGCACCACCAGCCGCCACGTTCAGGCCCTGACAGGAGAAGGGCTGGTTGAGGGCAGGCCTTCCGAAGAGGACCGCCGCTACCTGAATCTGGTGCTAACGGAAAAGGGCCGGGAGCTGCAGAGTCGGATCGCTGTCCAGATGACCGGGTTTATCCGTGAAATCCTGGAGTTCATCCCTCAGGACAAAAGGGATGAGGTTATCCGGAGCATCGGGCTTCTTTCTAAGGCGATGCGCCAAAGTACGCTATCTGCTAGTTCCTCGCTCGGCTGCTGTACTCTGTGATGGGCGGATATCCGTTCTTCGTTAGCACCGTCTATGGAGGATGAAGATAACTGGCTCGTTGGTTGATCTCCAAATCAACGGCTGCCAAGCCTCTGAGTTCTTGTTAAACGCATTTGAAAGCCGGGGTGCCGGCGAAAAGGAGGAGTAAGGATGACTGATAACGCACGGACCGGCCCCGGTTTCCGGGTCCGCAGGGCCGTACCGCGTGACGCGGAAGCCATCAGCGTGATTTACAACCAGGGCATCGAGGACCGCATCGCCACGCTGGAGACCGAACCCAAGACCGCGGAAGAGGTCGGCGCATGGCTGGCGCGGGACAGCCGGTACGCCGTCCTGGTGGCGGAAACGGGAGGCGAGGTCGTAGGGTGGGCCGCCCTGAACCCCTATGCTCACCGGTGAGCATACGCCGGGGTCGCTGACCTCTCCGTCTATGTCAGGCGGGATTACCGGGGCCGCGGCGTGGGGACGGCCCTTATGGAAGCGATTGAGGCGGAAGCGGGGAGCAACGGCTTCAATAAAATCATCCTGTTTACTTTTCCGTTCAACGAAGCGGGCCAGCGATTGTACAGAAAGCGGGGTTTCAGAGAAGTCGGCGTCTTCAGGGCCCAGGGCAAGCTTGACGGCCGCCTTGTAGATGTGATGGCCATGGAAAAGCTGCTGCGACCGTCCTGAAGTCCCCGGAGACTTCGTGCGGTTCATGATACGTCTCGGGGAACTCATCGAGCGGCTGGCTCAGGATGCTTGACTGCGCCGGTCTGCTGTGGAGATCAGGCGGTAGATGAACCGGATTACGCTGCGGCTGGCGGGATACAGGTTTGCGCAGGTAAACGATGTTGTTTTACCTGTCAGCTAAATAGTGTAGAAATACGGCTAATGACAGGTTAAAGTGGATAGTAGTTGGCAGAGGAAGGATAACCGGCACGGTCTGTACCGTATGCGGAGTGGAAAGACCGCGCCTAACCCGGGTAAAACCCGTGCGAGGGACTGCTGACCGAAGCAAGCCTTTCGGAGGAGGAGATAACCGCAATGAACACCCTAAGCAAGAGCGCGCAAAAGATGCAGGCCGTATTAGACCGGTACGGGCTGGAGTTAACCGTCATCGAATTTGCGGAATCAACGCGGACTTCGAAAGAAGCAGCGGAGGCAATCGGCTGTGAGGTCGGTCAAATAGCCAAATCGCTGATTTTCCGAGGCAAAAACACCGGTAAGCCTGTTTGTGTAATTGCGAGCGGCGCCAACCGTGTCAATGAGAAAAAGCTTGCGGCATATGTGGGGGAGAAAATCGAAAAAGCAGACGCCGCGTTCGTTCTCGAGCACACGGGATTTGCCGTCGGCGGCGTTCCGCCCGTGGGACACGTAAGCGATATGCGACCTTTTATTGATGAGGATTTGATGAAGTACCCGGAAATCTGGTCGGCGGCCGGTACCCCTCACGCCGTGTTTAAACTTACCCCCGACGATTTGGTGAGGATAACGCAGGGGAAAGTCGTACTCATTAAATAATTTTAAATTTTAAACTTTTAAGGTTTGACCCCATTCTCTAACGACCCTTAAAGTAATAAAGAGTGCTTGAAGAAAAGATAAGTGAGAAAGCGATATTTGAAGACGTCTGACATAGCCAGAGCTGCAGGGGTACAAACTTAGTGAAATTGAGTGAAGACGCCACTCTTGCAGGAAGCGAGACGATTAATAGACATCGTGTTATGCTTTTAAGACCTGACCTCATTTACAAGCCGGGACGAGAGGCGGTATGATGGTTATGATTGGAATATATTGGTTGAGAGGAGGTAGATAGCCGGTGAACCAACCCGACGGGAGCAGGGTCCCCCAGATCATCGTTTTGGCGGCTATCCTGGGCATCAGCTTCATTATCTGTACCCTGATCTTCACCAACGCCTTCGTCGAGGTCAGGTCGACCTCGACGATAACGGTGACCGGCGCGGCGGAAAAGCAGCTGAAATCGGATCTCATCGTTTGGACCGCGAGCTTCAGCAGGCGCTCGGCCCAGTTGTCCGAAGCCTATGCGGCGCTGCAGAACGACCTGAAAGAGGTCAAGGATTATCTCAAGGCCAAGGGTGTGCAAGAGAGTGAGATTACCATTATGCCGATTTCGATGACCACGTTCTACGCCGTTGACCAGCACGGCCGCGAGACGAACGAAGTTAGGGGATACGGCTTGTGGCAGTCGGTGGAAGTGAGATCGACCAAGGTTGACGAGATTGCCGCCCTGTCCAGGGAGGCAAGCGAGCTGATCAACAAAGGCATCGACTTCCAGTCGAATCCGCCGCAGTATTTTTACACCAAGCTCAACGAGCTGAAGGTTGAAATGCTGGCCGAGGCCACCGCCAACGCCAGGAAGCGCGCAGAACAAATTGCCGAGCACGGAGGCGGCAGGATCGGCCCCATCCGTTCGGCCAAGATGGGAGTATTTCAAATCAAGCCGATCAATTCGGTGGAGGTCTCGGACTACGGCATTAACGACACCTCGTCTCTTGAAAAAACCATCACCGCGGTAGTGAACGCCGAGTTCTATATCAAACAGTAGTTGATCGGCGCGCGAAAGTATACCGAAACGAAACCCCGCCTGCAGCCAGGCGGGGTTTCGTTCGGTAACGGGCAAATGTCGTCAAGCCTGACTCCGTATGGGAAAAACAACTGACAAGAGCAGTCCGTCGACCGGTAAAAAGCTAAGCCCATACTTGAAGATGTCAGGTCCTAAAATTTGGTGTCGCGGCCGGAACTTTGTTCTGAGCATTTAAAACAAAAAGGAAAAAATGAAGAGACAAAAAACGTCTTTGTCTACCCGATAAATACATGTAACCCGGCACCGTGCCCTGGTGCATGCCATGAACAACGTCGCGCATACCCTCGGCAAAAAGACCGTGGCGGAGTCTGTGGAGAACGAAAACGTGATGAAGATCCTGCAGGAATTGAAAGTGGGCTGCGGTCAAGGGTATTTCCTCGGCAAGCCGTCTCCCTTACCGGGGGTTCGGGGCGCGGTCAAGCGTAGTACTTAAAGTGCTTTCCCTTTGTGTCCTCTGCCGGGGTCGTCAGCGACCATTGGCGATCAGTGGAGTTTGAAACGGTGTCGAAAGGGCTTGCGATATCATAAAGATTTAGGGGTTGTAACGCCGGCGCGTAATGGGTTATAAAGGGTTAATAAGACGGCTTGCGTATCAGGGCCGGCCCGGAGGCTGAATTTTTGAACCCCGAAGCGAGGCGCGAAAACGTGAAGTTCTGGCGCGCGCGGGATCTCGGCGATCTCGAACTGCTGCGCGCCTCTTACGTTACGCACTCCTTCTCGCCGCACATCCACGAGGGCTACGCCGTCGGGGTCATCGAGCGGGGAGTCGAGGTGTTCGAGTACCGCCGCGCGACGCACGCCGCCGTCAGCGGCAACGTCGTCGTCATCAACCCGGGCGAGGTGCATACGGGCCGCAGGGGCAGCGACGAGGGTTGGACGTACCGGATGCTCTACCCTGACGTTGCCCTGCTCCGGGACGCCGCTGGCGAAGTCGCGGGACGTTTTGCGGACGTACCCTTCTTCCCGGAACCGGTCGTACAGGACCGGTATCTTGCCGGGCTCATCCTGGAACTGCACAAGGCGCTGGAACAACCGGCCTCCAAGATCGAGAGGGAGTCGCGTCTTCTCCTCGCCTTCGCCCAACTTATCGGGAGGCACGCCGACAGCCGTCCCGTGCAAAAGCCCGTAGGCCGGGAAAAGCTTGCCGTAAGGCGGGTGCGGGACTACCTGGAAACACGCTACAGCGAAAATGTCTCAATCAAGGAACTAGCCGCCGCTGCAAACCTCAGCCCTTTTCACCTCATCCGCGTAT
Organism: Bacillota bacterium; assembly: GCA_036804525.1. Lineage (GTDB taxonomy): Bacteria > Bacillota > Desulfotomaculia > Desulfotomaculales > JASEER01 > JBFLVT01. The sequence continues at coordinate 11,217 of DAIRSE010000008.1, forward strand.
TCCGCAACGAAACGGGGCTTCCTCCCCACGCCTACCTGAATCAGGTGCGCGTGGCCCGCGCGAAAAAGCTTTTGTCTTCGGGCTTCTCTATCGCGGACACCGCCTGCCGGACCGGCTTTGCGGACCAGAGCCACCTCACGAAGCACTTCAAGCGCATCACGGGTTGCACGCCGGGGCAATACCTTAAAGACAGCAAAAACGTACAATACTGAGCGGTTCAGCATGCCTTAAGCTGGAGATATGTTGAGACCAGCACGCTCTCAGGATCAATCACTTAAAGACCCTGTCACCTTCAGTCTCAGTGGCGCCCTGGCCGGTTTCAGGAAAAGTGTGCCCGTTGCCTTGAGCGTCTTCGCTTATGGCCTGGTCTTCGGCGTTTTGGCACGGCAGGCGGGTTTAAGCATGGCGGAGTCCGTATTAATGAGCGGCCTCGTCTTCGCCGGGGCCAGCCAGTTCGCCGTCCTCGGGCTTTGGGCCAGCCCGCTGCCCATCGGGACCATCGTCCTGACCACGGCCATCATCAACCTCCGCCACCTGTTGATGGGTGCCGCGCTGTACCCGTGGTTTTCACGGCTGCATCCTGCCGCTGCTTACCTGACCTCGTTCTTCATCGTCGACGAGTCCTGGGCCCTGACCATGGGCGAGCATGCCAGGGGGTGCCGCGATGCAGCTTTCTTGCTGGGCAGCGGCATCGCCCTGTTCCTGGCCTGGGTGGGTGCGACCGTGGTCGGGGGGATGGTCGGCGATGTCCTGCAGGACCCCTCGCGCTGGGGGTTGGACTTTGCCTTCACGGCTGTGTTCATCGCCCTGCTCGTGGGTTTTTGGAAGGGCAAGGCCGATCTTCTCCCTTGGGTTGTAGCCGCCGTTGTAGCAGCGGTGGCCGCTGAGCTGCTGCCGGGCAAGTGGTACATCCTGCTCGGCGGCCTGGCCGGGAGCCTGACGGGAGCGATGCAAAATGATAACTGATTATCAGACTGTGCTCACGATAGCGTGCATGGCCGTGGTAACGTACGTCACCCGGGCCGGGGGGCTCTGGATGATGAGCAGGGTGACCCTGTCCAAACGGATGATGGCCTGGCTGCGGCATGTTCCCGGAACGGTCCTTATGGCTATTGTCGCTCCCGCCGTCCTGAGCGGGGGGTTCGCGGAAGGGGTTGCGGGACTGGCCACGGCACTGGTCGCCTGGCGGAGCGGGAACCTGCTGCTGGCGCTTGTGACCGGGGTCGGCGTGGTCTGGGGAGCACGGCTGGTGCTGTAACGGGGTGCCGATGGACTTCCGGGTGGTTACATCTGCTGTCCATTGGGCTAAAGCACCCGGACGACCTGATCGCAGACCTGGCCCACGCTTTAGCGTAGGGCTTTCCTCCCGTACTGCTCTTGCCGGATGAGGTGCGGAAGTGTCTGGCAAGGAGCAGGCAAAAGGTGTCGGCACGGTGATTACCCGCCGCCAAATCCGACCGCGAAGTTTTACCGCGACGCATACAACTTGCCAGGGACAATCAGAATATTGGTAAGACCGTGTGGGAACAAGATTATCCTAAGGAGGTTAGGCCGTGAGCTGTCCAAGTCTGAAACACCGTTTTGAGGAAGAGCAACGTAAGGGCATCAGCTTTGAGAGGGCGGTGGAGATTTACAACGACGTCGAGGGGTCGGTCGCCGCTCACCGCGCTGAGCTGGAGGAGCTAAAAACCCAGGGCGTGGAGATGCAGCGCATCAACCACCTGCAGGAACACATCCGGGAGGGCGAAGAGCTGCTCAAGGAAATCCGCCGAATGAAACTGCAATAGATTTCCGCAAAATTCGGGGTTGACATGCCAGGGGTACCGGAGTTTATAATTAATTACTACAAATCCGGCAGCCGAACCTGTCGACTTCGGTTTATGACGTGTACCACGGAGGTACAACCTTGGCAGCATCAGTGCCTCTGTGGTTTTGTTTTTGCGAGGCAGGGATTAGGGAGCCGCATCAAGACAAACTTTATAGCGTAACATTCGCTTGGAGCGAAAAAGAAGGCCACGGAGGTGCTTTCCTTTGTGGTCTTATTTTTGTTCTTTCTTGCAAGGGGTACTAACAATGAAGAGTATTTGGTCAGGCGGATGCTTTACTTACTGCCGGTAATGCTTGGAGTATCCGTCGTCACCCGGTTAGTCAACTGCTGAAGATGAGGAGGCGGTTTTCGAAGCTGCAATTAACAGAAGGAATTTATCAGAATAAGTTGAATTTTCGTTAATGGTGATGCCACGAAGGTATCGGCTTTTTGGATTTGCGGACAATCGTTAGTGCTGTTTTTCGAGGATTGGAAAAAGGCGGAGGGGCTTGCCGGGCAAGCCTAGTTCGGCTGTCTAATCAGTAGTTTAATAGGTGACCGCAACCTCGACCACGAAGGTCCTGTTTCTTGCCGAAGCGAGAGAGGATTGTCGTGGTTTTTATTTTTGCGGCGCGACTTTAACGATTGGAGGTGAGGTATTTTTGCTGCCCGATACCGGGTTAAAAGAACAAATCAGAAAGAGGTGGAATGAGGCCGCCGAGGATTTCGACGACCTTCCGGGACACGGGCTGCGTACTATGCAAGAAAAGCAGACCTGGATGTCCCTGCTGCAAAAAACGCTCGGCCCGAAACCTCTCAAAATCCTGGACGTGGGGACCGGAACGGGTGTTATAGCTCTTTTACTGACCGAAATGGGGCACAACGTGACCGGCATAGACCTGTCCGAAGATATGCTGGCCAGGGCCAGGGAAAAAGCCCGGAAAGCAAATATGCCGGTAGAGTTTCTGGAAGGAGATGCCGAAAATGTTCCTTTCCCTGACAAGACTTTTGAGGCGGTGATTAACAGACACGTCCTGTGGACGCTGCCAAACCCCGAGAAAGCCGTCAGTGAGTGGATACGCGTCCTTAAGCCCGGTGGCTGCCTGGTGATCATTGACGGAGATTGGAGTCACTACGGCCTATTCAGGAAAACCTGGCGGCGGCTGGCCAATGTCTTAATCCTTTTGACTGAGAAACGAAACCCCTGGAGCAGACAGCACCGTTTTCTGCCTTTCGAGAATGATCTGCCCATGCGCAAGGCGCCAAGGCCGCAGGCGGATATCGACCTGCTTGGTCGTTACGGGGTTTCGGCCGAGGTTTACCGCTTTAAAGACCCAAGGAGTTATCATCTGCTCGGCTTTCTGAAATACGGATACTACAACAGATTTATCGTTACCGGCATCAAATCGGCAGGGAGGTAAGTTGTAATGCTCAAGAGAATGTTAACTGTTCTGATTTGTTTAGGTTTAGTCATCGTCACTTTGAGCGGTTGCGGTTTCAAAGGTGTTGACAAGAGTACCGGCGCCAAAGAACAGCTGCTCACTGTTGGTGAGATGTGGGCCATCGACAGCATCGACCCGGCTACCGATGGGACGTTACTCAAGGAGAAGGCCCTCGTGGTCGAGACGTTGGTGGAATGCGAGCCGGATTTCGCGCTGAAGCCCGGTCTGGCTGTCGCTTGGCAGTATCAAGACCCCAACACCTGGAGACTGGAACTGCGCAAGGACGTTAAGTTCCACGACGGGACGCCTCTTACAGCCAAAGAAGTTAAATGGTCCCTCGAACGCGCTGTTGAAGTCAACCCGCGGGTTAAAACATTTACGAAAATTGCGTCCATAGAAGTGCTGGATGATCATGCCCTGCAGGTCACCACTTCCGAACCAAATGCCGATTTACCTGCGTCGCTCACTTACGCATCGACCGCCGTTATCTCTCCCAAGTCGGTCGACGATAAGGGTGAGTTTGTCGCGCCGATAGGCACCGGACCTTTTAAGTTTGAGAAGTGGAATCAGGCCACCGGAGAACTGGTGTTGGTGAAAAACGGGGACTACTGGGGAGCAGTAGCCAAGGTTGACCGATTGGTCATCCGCCCCCTTCCCGATCCCAATACGCGGGCGCTGGCTCTTGAAAAAGGCGAGATCGACTTCACCTGCGACCCTCCTTACAGCGAGCTGGATCGCCTTGCGGCACTCCAGGGCATTAAAGTGGAGCGCCATGCGACAGCCAGAAACTATATTATCCACGTCAATCTGAACAAAGAGCCTTTCAACGACCTCAGGGTGAGACAGGCGATCAGCCACGCCATTAATAGGAAGGATATTGTCGATCATGTTTTGTACGGCTGCGGAACGCCTGCTGCAGGAGTGTTTGGACCGGGTATCGCGTGGCGTAATGAAAAACTGACCGGTTATGCTTACGACCCGGAAAAGGCCAGGCAGCTTCTCAGCGCAGCCGGGTGGAAGGACACGGACGGCGACGGCTTCATTGACAAGAACGGTAAGCCCCTGAGGCTTTCCCTATTCACGTACCCGCAACGGCCGGGGTTGCCGCCGATGGCGCAGGCCATCCAGGATCAGCTCAAACAGGTCGGGCTCAATGTAGAGATTGAAGTCATGGAATTCGACGCGATCACTCAGAGGGTTGAAAAGGGCCAGTGGGATATGAAGCTCGGGGCGTATGCCACGGCTATGCTGCCTACGCCGGTTTACTATCTGCAATCCGTGTACCATTCCGAGGGTAAATATGCCAAGGAAGCAGGCTATAAAAACAGAGAGGTCGACAGGCTTATCGAGGACTGCATAGCGGCTTTCGACCAAAAAGAAAAATACGCGTTGTCCGGACGGGTGCAAGAAATGGTCGAGGCCGATCTTCCTGTAATCACCGTTGCTCACTACGGTGTGGCCGTGGCGATGAAGGATAAAATAAGGGGTTACGTTTTTAATCCGACAGCGCACGACTACATGCTTTCGTCCGAAATGTATATCGAGGAGTCAAGCCGATAGGTATGCTGTGGTTTCTGGTTAGGCGGCTGACGGCTACAATACTTGTTGTTGTAGCCGTCACCATATTAACCTTCGGCATTTTGCATCTTGCTCCGGGAACTGGTCCGGTCCTGATCCTCAAGTACGTCTTTATCGGGATTGAAGAAGTGCCTACGGATGAGGAAATCGCGGCCGTTATCGAGCGGTTCAATCTTGCCACCCCCCTGTATGTACAGTACTGGTTGTGGTTACGCGAGGTTTTGCACGGTGATCTGGGCCGTTCTTACGTGTACGGAATTCCGGTAAGCCAGCTCCTGTATTTGAAACTGCCGGCCACGGTCCTGCTCGCTTGTACAAGCGTCGTCGTCGCTATGGGTATCGCTCTTCCCCTCGGTATACTTTCGGCCGTTAAGCGTAACACGTTAACCGACCACCTTTTAAGGTTTATGGCGCTATGCTCCGTATCTATGCCCGGTTTTTGGCTGGGGCTGATCATGATTATTCTGTTTTCCTTAAAGATGAATCTTTTTCCGGTAGCCGGCTTCGGAAAATTGAGCCACCTTGTCTTACCCGCCCTGACTTTGGCTGCGGGGATGGCGGGCGTCGTGATGCGTGTTATGCGTGCCAGCCTGCTGGAGGTGTTGAGCCAGGACTACATCATCATGGCAAGGGCCAAGGGCCTGTCCGGATTTGGCATCATCGGAAAACACGCGCTACGCAACGCTTTATTGCCGGTAATAACTTTGTCTGGTCTGCATCTCGGCCATCTTTTAGGCGGAGCGGTAATTGTCGAGACGGTTTTTGCCTGGCCGGGTATCGGCAGACTGTTGTTCGACGCTATTCTGGCCAGGGATCTGCCGCTGATCCAGGGATGCGTCTTGGTGATTGCAACGGCTTATGCGTTCGTCAATCTGCTTGTCGATATGTCCTACGCCTGGATGAACCCGAGGATACGGTACGGGAGGGAACAGCATGGATGACACGGAACAGGCTCGGGCAAACAAGCCGCCCCGATTTGGGGCGCTTGGTACCAACAGGCAAGTCCTGGCCAGCCTGGTCGTCATCGCCGGACTGGTCATAACGGCGGCGGCGGCCCATCTGATTGCCCCCCACGATCCGACGGCTACCGATCTGGTCAGGAAGCTGCACCCGCCGTGCGCAGAATTTCCCTTTGGTACGGACCATTTGGGGCGATGCATTTTCAGCCGCGTGGTGCATGGTACGCGAATTTCCCTGCAGATCGCTCTGACGGTAGTAATGGTCTGTGTTGCTTTCGGCGCGATGGTCGGGTTGATTTCTGGCTATTTCGGCGGCTTGACGGACAGCCTGTTGATGCGCGCGGTAGACGTCATGCTGGCCTTTCCGGCCATAGTCCTGGCTTTGGCCATCGTCGCCACACTGGGGCCGGGCCTGGTTAACCTGATGCTCGCGCTCATCCTGGTGCATTGGACGGGCTACGCGCGACTGGTCAGGGGAGAGGTCCTGGCGATCAAGGAGAAGACCTTTGTCGAGTCCGCACAAGCTCTCGGCAACAGCCGTACCCGCATCATTCTTAAGCATATTCTGCCTAATGCCGCAGGGTCGGTTCTTGTGTTGGCGACGATGGATATCGCCCACGTCATTCTGGCCGGGGCAGGGTTAAGCTTCCTGGGCTTAGGGGCGCAGCCTCCCGCGCCGGAATGGGGGGCGATGGTCAACGAGGGTAAGGAGTTCATCCGTAGCGCGCCGCACCTGACCGTTTTCCCCGGACTGGCCATCTTTCTGACCGTTCTGGCCTTTAATCTGCTGGGGGACGGCCTGCGCGATGCCCTTGACCCCTATGCCGATGAAGGGAACTTCGGGCTGCACTGAAGGATGGTGTACAATGGGTCCGCATTTGCAAACGGCATCGATTGATAACGAGCCGCTACTGACAATTGAGGGTCTCAGCGTTTGGTTTCAAGGAAGGCAGCACCGGCTCAAGATCGTGCATGATGTTTCTCTGACTCTAAAACAGCACGAAATACTGGGCATCGTCGGCGAAACCGGATGCGGCAAATCCGTATTGGGGCTTTCCGTAATGCAGTTACTGCCGCCGAATGCACTGATCAGCGGCAGGGTAGTTTTTCGGGGGCTCGACCTGACGGCTTTGCGCGAAAACGATATGCGGAGCTTGCGGGGGAAAGAAATTGCTCTTATTCCCCAAAGCCCTTCGACATCGCTGAACCCTATGCTCCGGATCGGTGAGCAGATAGCGGAAGTTTTTGAGCTGCATCGAGGGTCTTCCAAAACTGAGGCGCGCCGGAAGGGGCTTGCCCTGTTGCGTGAGCTGGATCTGCCGGACGCGGACAACAGCATGGCCGCTTTTCCGCACCAGCTCAGCGGCGGAATGAACCAGCGGGTTTTAGTGGCTGTGGGCATGGCTGCTGAACCCAGACTGGTCATTGTTGACGAACCTACGAAGGGCCTCGACGCGGTGCGCAAGAACAAGGTTGTTCACTTGCTGCGCAGGCTGGCGCTGAAAGGGGTCGGCATGCTCTTGATCACGCACGACTTTGCCGTAGCCGGGGCTTTGGCTCACAGGATAGCCGTGATGTATGCGGGAGAAATTGTCGAGACGGGGCCGACGGCCGAAGTCCTTAACTGCCCCCGACATCCTTACACGGAAGGGCTTTTGGCATCCATCCCGAGCAACGGGCTAAAACCGATACCGGGTTTTAGCCCCAGCTTCTTGGAACTGCCGGCCGGCTGCCGTTTTGAGCCGCGTTGTAGCTATGCCGCCGGGCCTATCTGCGCCGCCCGCCGTCCGGATATGATCAATCTTGATGGCGGCCGCTCTGTGAGGTGTTTTCTTGTTAATCAGAGCTGAGGATCTTATCAAGGATTATTACCGGGGTGTGTTCCGACTCCCCGTTCGGGCCGTGGACGGAGTGAGTTTTACCGTCGGCGAGGGCGAAGTTTTCGGTCTGGTTGGTGAAAGCGGGAGCGGCAAATCCACCGTTGCCCGCCTCTTGTTGCTGTTACAAAAACCGACGGAGGGACGCGTTTCTTTTGATGGAATTGAGCTGACCGCATTGCGCGGTAGCCAGTTGAGACGTTTCAGACCCCAAATGCAGATCATCTTCCAAAACCCCAGGGAGTCTTTAAACCCCCGGGTGAAAATCTATGATGCCCTGGCTGAGCCCTTGCGCCTTTATGGTTTAGCCCGCAGCCGGGCACAAGAGCGCGAGGAGATTTACCGGCTCATGTTTTCCGTGGGGCTGGCGGAGGAGCACCTCAACCGTTACCCGCACCAGCTCAGCGGCGGTCAGGCACAGAGAGTTGCTATTGCCCGCGCGCTGGCTTTAAAGCCCCGGTTCATTGTCGCCGACGAGCCGACATCGATGCTGGACGTGTCGGTTCAGGCGCAAATCTTGCGGCTGATGATGGAGTTGCGTGAAACGTATGGGATTGCCATAATGCTCATCTCGCATGACCTAGAAGTAATCAGGGCGGTGTGTGACCGGGTTGCCGTAATGCATAGGGGTAAGATAGTTGAGACCGGGAAAGCCCAGCAGGTTTTAGCGCAGCCGGCGCACAATTACACGCGGGAGCTTGTGGAAGGCTCCCTCTTCTTGCACTCTCTGCCGGAATTGTCAGCGGCCGTTGGCGGTTGGTCATCCTGCGATCCGATGCAGACAATCCGCCGGGGTTAATCAGAGCATCAGTTAACACCGGACGGTACCAAAATTGCTGAGGCCACACGCCGGGCCAAACTGGAGGAACTTAAGAATCAGGGCGCGGAAAAAGGGCGTATCAACCACCTGCAAGAACACATCCGCGAGGGTAAGGAACTCCTTAAGGAAAGGTGATCCTCCTTGGGCGAATGGTCTTTTTTCCACCAAGTTGGCGGGTTATTCGGGACGATACTCCGCGCGCAAGCGCCGCACTGCCTCAACCATTCTTTTGAGCGCTGCCACTACCTCTTTCTGCTGTCGGGTCTTCAGGCCGCAATCGGGGTTAACCCATAGTTGCTCGGGACGGAAGACATTCAACGCCTGCCTGACGGTTCGTTCCATGTCTGCAACTGCTGGTATGCGGGGGCTGTGAACATCGTACACGCCGAGACCGATGGAACCGGGGGTCAGGGCTTTAGTTTTCTTAGTTTTGCATTTCAGCCGTTCTTCTATTGCCTGGATTGATGTTTCCTACCAGCTGTCTCCCTGATGGAGTGCACAACGATTTTCCTGCCGGCACTATTTGCGAGTCAAGAGCGCAAGCCTGCAGATTTGGAAAAACTAAAGCCTTGACTCCAGGCGATAAAAAACGTAAGGGGCGACGGTGACCCAAGCCAAAACCAGAAGCCAAAGGCGCCCGGCAAGTATGTTGTAGTCGTGCAGGAGCCTGCTCCAAGGGTGTCCCATAATAAAGTACCCGAAGAGAAACTCAAAGGCAACGGTGAGTCCGAGCCAGATCACACCGATGGCTATCGCCTGTCTGGACGATTCAGGCCGCCAAAAACGGATTATCGCCCAAACATACAATCCAAACAGCAGGATCGCGGTCAGAGTGGATACCTGATGAGCGTGCAATTTGCCAAGGTATTTTCTATACCCCATCTCGCGGAGCACCCCGTTGAAGATAGCAATCAAGACCATCGGGACCCAAGCGATAACGTATCTGAACATCATCGACCACTCCTTGTCGCGCGCCTCTTGGCCGGATTTCTTTCAAACTCTGCGCGATTGGCGAAACGGATGGCGCCGCCCATGTACAAGGAATAATAGGCAAGTATTATTCAAGCGCGACGGAGATCTTAATTTACTGTAACCGTAAAAAGGGGCTTGACGGCCCCTTTTTTTGGGTCTATATAAGATATAAGAAGATCATCACTTTCTAATATAGTTATGGGGGAGGGAGCCCGGAACCACACTGGCCTCCGGGCGGAGAAATGGAGTACCTGACTACCGTCTTACTCAGCGGTTGGCACGAGGTCCTGGAGTACCTTTCAGCGCACGTTTTGACCTGTCTGATCCCCGCTTTCTTCATCGCCGGCGGTATCGCGGTGGCTGTTTCCACGGCGGCGGTTCTCAAGTTTTTCGGTCCCCAAACCAAAAAGTATATTTCATACGGCGTTGCTTCCGTTTCAGGCGTGGTGCTGGCGGTCTGCTCCTGCACCATCCTCCCGCTGTTCGCGGGGATTTACCGTAAGGGTGCCGGGCTCGGTCCCGCGATCACCTTCCTTTACGCCGGGCCGGCCATCAACCTGCTGGCCATAGTCCTTACGGCGCGCAAGCTGGGCTGGGACCTCGGAGCCGGCCGGGCCATCGGCGCAATCGCGTTCTCCGTTGTAGTCGGCCTGATCATGGCCTTTCTGTTCCGCAAGGAGGAAGCTGAAAAGGCCGCACGGGCATCTCAGAATGGGTTTAACCTTGCCGGCATGGATGACCAGGGCAAACCGGTGGGCCAACAGGTGGCTTTCCTTGGTCTACTGGTCGGTATTCTTCTGGTCGGAACGGCCCGGGTAACCGTTGAGGTCAAGGCCACCGGGATCGCCGTCCTCCTGGGCCTGCTGGTTCTGGTGCTGTGGAAGTGGTTCACCAAAGACGAGGTCAAGCAGTGGCTTTATGAGACGGGCAAGCTGGTCCGGTTGATTTTCCCCATTCTCATCGTCGGGGTGTTTGTCGCCGGAGCGCTGAAGGTTATCATTCCGCAGTCCTGGATTACGGCGTCGGTCGGCGGGAACAGCTTGTTGTCCAACTTTATCGCTTCATTCGCCGGGGCGTTGATGTACTTCTCTACCTTGACCGAAGTACCGATCGTAAAGATGCTGATGGACCTCGGCATGGGCAAGGGTCCCGCGCTCGCCTTGCTGCTGGCCGGTCCGGCCTTGAGCCTGCCGAATATGCTTGTGATCCGCAACATCGTGGGCACCAAGAAGACCGTTGTTTACGTGACCCTGGTCGTAGTGATGGCCACGCTGACGGGCTATGTTTTCGGTAGCTTGAGCCTATAACTGAGGTTTGACTGTTGACGTGGAAAGGAGAGATCATGGTGGAGATCAAGGTATTGGGTCCCGGTTGTAAGAAGTGCAAAACCCTGGAGCAGGTGGTTCTCGACGTAGTCGCGGAGATGAAACTCGACGCCCGGGTCGAGAAGATTACGGACGTTAACAAGATTATCGACTACGGTGTCTTTATGACCCCCGGGCTGGTGATCAACGGCAAGGTCAAGGTAGTCGGCAAAGTGCCGGACCGGGCCGAGATTAAGAGGATGATTGAGGAAGGAATGTAGTTTTGCTCCAAGGCGGAGAATTTGTGTGATAAGGGGGCTTCATTCCTGGTGTCTGATTGTTGTGCTGCAAGCGATGTGCTTGTTTTTGGGTGTTCGGGCGGGTCAAACGTCGGCCAGATCGCCAACGATGCTGCAAAGGCTTTACATACCCTGGGGCAAGGGAGGATGTACTGCCTGGTAGGGGTCGGGGCGCAACTCCCTTCTTTTGTTGCCGCCGCCAAAAAAGCGAAGAAGTGCGTGGCCATCGACGGGTGTGAAATCGCCTGTGCCCGAAAGGCCCTTGAAAAGGCCGGGATCACGCCTCACGTTTATGTCGTGGTTACGGACCTGGGGATTAAGAAGGAACACAATTTTACATACACCATCGAGGATGTCGGTAAGGTCGCCAAAGCGGTGGTCGAAGCGATCAGTTACAAAACGGATAGTGCTTAACTCTGGATGCAAACTTGTTGAAAAAGTTCATAAACTTTTTAAATTCATGCATCATGGGCTGCCGCAAGGCGGCACACTCCCTGTACGCTGGTGAGGTGGTTGTTTTGTTTTTCCGGGATTCCTCGAAAACACCCAAGTCGACACTCGTTTCCGTCGGCGGGGCGAAGGTCGGCATTGTCGGTTTGGAAGATGCTTTTCAAAAGGTTGACGGTAAAGTCTTCCCGAACGATGATGCTCTCGGGGAGGCGATCATCGACCTGATCAAGGATGATAACTACATCCCGGCATCGGCCAGGGATAAGTACCGTGAGGGGCTTGTGCGGGCTTACAAGGCTGCCAGGGGGATCCCCGTGGAACCCGCCAGGATGCGGGAGGATGTCTTGGAGATCAAAGTCGTGGGGCCGGGCTGCCCGCAGTGCCGTAAACTCTACAAAGAGATCCTTGCTGTCCTGCAGGAGATGAATGTGGGGGCTGACGTGGAGAAGGTCGAGGATGTTAACGCAATAGCGGATGTGGGTGTCATTCTTACACCCGCGTTAATTATCAACGGCCAAATCAAAGTGGCCGGCAGGGTCCCCTCCCGGAACGACCTCAAGAAATGGATTGAAGAAGCAGGACGATAGACCCGGGGGCGGGGGGACGGTCGCGACCGGCCGCGCGCGCCGGTGCCGGATGCGCCGGCCAGCAAAGCGGGCGGGCCTCACCAGGCCCGCCCGCTATCATACTCCGATTTCCGCTAAGACCTTCTGCAATCCTGCAGGTGCGGGATTTCCGCCAGTTCGTGCGGGAAGTACTTCTTCCGGAAGTAGAGCGCCACGTTGACCAGCGCGATCAGCACCGGTACCTCGACCAGCGGCCCGATGACGGTCGCAAAGGCCTGGGCGGAATGGATACCGAACACTGCCACCGCCACGGCGATGGCCAGCTCGAAGTCGTTGCTCGCCGCCGTAAAGGCGATGGTTGTGGTTCTCGGATAATCTGCGCCGATCCACTTGCCGATGAAGAAAGTCGACAGCCACATGATCAGGAAGTACAGGGTCAACGGGATGACCACGCGGATCACATCCATCGGCAGGGTGACGATGACCTCGCCCTTCAGGGAGAACATCACCAAAATCGTGAACAGCAGGGCGACCAGCGTCAGCTTGCTGATGCGCGGGACGAAGCGGGTTTCATACCAGTCGCGTCCCTTGCTGGACACCATCACGGCGCGGGTCAGGTAGCCGGCGATGAAAGGAATACCCAGGTAAATGAAGACGCTCTTGGCGATCTCCGCCATTGAGACATCCACGACCACGCTGGTCAGGCCGAACCAGGCCGGAACAACAGTCAGGAAGATGTAAGCGTACACTGAATAGGTGAGCACCTGAAAGATAGCGTTGAAGGCCACCAGGCCGGCGACGTATTCGCGGTTGCCGTCGGCAAGGTCGTTCCACACCAAAACCATCGCGATGCAGCGGGCCAGCCCGACCAGGATGACGCCCACCATCAAGTCGGGTTTATCAGGCAGGAGCACCACGGCCAGGACAAACATCACGATCGGGCCGACCACCCAGTTCTGGAGCAGGGATAGTCCCAGGAGCTTTTTGTCGGCGAACACGGTCGGAAGTTCTTCGTAGCGGACTTTGGCCAGAACGGGGTACATCATCAGGATCAGGCCGATAGCGATGGGGATGTTGGTCGCGCCAACCTGAAAACGGCCCCAGAACCCGGCGATTTGCGGATAGATGTAACCTAGGCCAACACCGATCCCCATGGCCAGAAAAATCCACAGTGTTAGGTAACGGTCCAGAAAACTAAGTCTTTTGCTTACCGACTGGGCCAACGTCATTCCCTCCTTTAGCCACCATATCTTTATAGAACTATATTATGATAACGGCATATTAGTCAAGAACTTAGCATTGTTTATCGAAGAGGGTAAACAGGTGAGCAGAACTTGAGAACGAGGGCGCAGAAAAGGAGCGTATCGACCGTCTGCAGGAACACATCCCGGAGGGTGAGGAACTGCTTAAGGAAATCCCCAAAATGAGACTGCAATAGTTTTGTCTAATTCAGGGGTTTACATCCAGGGGGGACAAAGTATATAATTACCACAAAATCGGCAGCCGGAGCTGCCGGAATCCGTTACCCTGATGCGGAGAACGTGTACCACGGAGGTACGAACCCGGCCAAGAAGCCGGTCCTTCGTGGTTTTTGTTTTTAGACCGGGCATACCCGGGCATAAATCAAAATACTTATTTTGGAGGTGTTCTAGTGCATATCCCTGACGGCTTCCTGGACAGCAAAACCTGGATCACCTGTGCCGCCCTGTCGGCCGGGGGCATCGGCCTTGCCCTCAAGCGTACCAAAGAGGAGCTTGATGAACGGCAGATTCCTCTTATCGGCGTGATGGCGGCCTTCGTTTTCGCGGCGCAGATGATCAACTTTCCCATTCCCGGCGGGACTTCGGGACACCTGGTCGGAGCCGTTCTCTCGGCCGTCCTTTTCGGGCCATGGGTAGCCGTGCTCATAATGACCACCATCCTCGGCATCCAGTGTTTCATCTTCGTCGACGGCGGCGTAACCGCCCTGGGCGCCAATGTCCTGAATATGGCCGTCATCGCGCCTCTGGGCGGGTACGCCGTCTTTCGGTTAATGAAGCCCTTCGGCCTGGCACCCGCCGTCTTTGTCGCTTCGTGGTTTTCGGTGTTTGTTGCCGCCGCAGCCTGCGCCGTCGAGCTCGCCCTGTCGGGGATCCCGCTACTCGTGGTTCTGCCGGCCATGGCTTTCTGGCACATTATCATCGGCCTGGGCGAAGGCCTGATCACCACGGCCGTGATCCTCTACCTGATTAAGGCTCACAGCGACATACTCCCGCGCCTGACCGAGGCCGCAAAGCCTGTAGCCCATGCGGCGCTAAAACGCGGCGTGCTTGTCATGCTGATCGTTTCCTTCGCAGTCGCTGGCCTGCTTTCTCCTTTTGCCTCTCCTTCTCCTGACGGACTCGAGCGCGTCGCCGAGGACAAGGGTTTCCTGGAACGGGGGATTGCCCTTATCGCTTCACCCTTCGCGGACTATACCTTCCCCGGTTTGGCTGAACATCCGGTGGGTACTGCTGCCGCAGGGATTATCGGCACAGTCCTGACTTTTCTGGCCGGGTACGCCGTTTTTCGCGTCCAGCGCAAAAGGAGCAACAACGCAAAGCATTCCGCCTCCCTTCATTAAATATAGATAGTACAGCTCCATAAGACGGAAAGAGGCCGCCCATCCGGGCGGCCTCTTTCCGTCTTATCACTTGTCGATCGTGTAGCGCGATCTATCGGCTTCGGCCACGTAAACAAGAGCCGGCCGGGGGTTGACCTGTTGGAGGGCGATTGGATAACGGTGCACGATACGGTTATTGATGTACTTTACTTCGTAGGTCGTGATAATGTAGCCATCGCGTCCCGGGTCGGCGACGCGTATTTTTCCTGAGGTAAGGGAAGGGTCAATCCGATAAATTGTTCCGGCCTTAAGCAGTGTTCTTTCGACTTCGGTTTTGTAAACAATGTTTCCAGCATTCTTCTCGTGACCGAAGATCCCGACGTGGAGCTTGTCGTCCCGCGTCTCGGCTAGAATGACAATCGGCTCGGAACGGTTGTTTCGAAAACGAAAATCAATGACGTCCTTGTAGATCGTCGCGTCCCGGCCGGGAGGAACGTAAGGAACCGGGCGGAGGTGCGGGGTGCGCTGGGTGACCGGCAGGCCGGCGCCCAGGACGGCGTTGTACAGCGTGGACGCCACCTGGCACACTCCTCCCCCGTAGTCGTGCTTCAGGCCGTTGGCGGTCAGCAGCGTGGCTTTCTGAAACCCCCGCTCCGGGATTCTTGGCCCGAGCCGCTCGTTCAGGGAGAATTCTTCCCCGGGCATTACCACGACATTGTTGAGCAGGTTGGCTGCCAGAACGACATTGCGGGTCCGGTCCTTGTCAAGGGGATTGAAGGCCGTGATGAAATAGCCTATCCGCGCGTTGATCATCTTCAGCTTGTCCGCCGTCAATTCCGGGGTTATCGGCTTGAAGGCCAGGACCACGCGGTGCTGCCGGGGCGCCAGGTTCCTGACCAGGTCGATGCTTCCCTCAATATCCAGTTCCCGGCCGTCCGACTCGGGCAGGATGGTGATCTTGGCCTGGTCAAAGGCGAGCTGGGCGGGCTTCGGCTCAAGATAACAGCTTGCGGAAATCCCCTTTAGGAACCGGCGCAGCCTGTCTTCGTCAAAACCGGGTCGGACAGTTATGTCTACGCCGCTCAGCATGAGCCTGAAGAATGACTCCAATTGCTTTAGGTTTTTCAGTTCCTTGCCGACTTGCTGTGCTTCGGTGATCGCTTCTTCGTAATCATAAGTCCAGCGAAGATCCCCGTACGGTATAGACCAGGTTTGTCCCTCGGGGGTTGCCAGCAACAGCTTGCTGTCCGGGCTTGGCTGGGGTAAACCGGCCTTTAAGGCCGCCAGGGCCTGTTGGGTATCCAATCCCCCAATGTCGACCCCGGCCGCCTTTACCCCGCTCAGGATGACTCCTTCGTAGCGCCATCGCAATACCGCCGTCGCGGCCACGACGCTGAGAACGGACTGGGTGACGACAAGCAGGGAAACAAGGCACAAAAAACGCACCAGGAAAGGCCGGCTCTTGGAGTCAACGTGATTCTCAGGCACCGGTGTTCAGGGTCAGTTCAATGTATTTATTGTGTTGAGTGGCCCGATTAATAAGTTCCTTGGTTACGACCTCACCGGCCTCCGCAATGATTGTGCCGTCCTCCGCCACGATCTGCTTTGTGACCGTACGCCCCAAAAGGTATTGTTTTTGCTGTTCCTCAAAATACTTTAGGGGATCGGCCGTTTCGGCCGCTTTCGCCTCAGCCGGCTGGTCGTTCTGCGACGCAGGCTCAAGGTGCTCGAAGCCCGGAACCAGGGCGGCGGGTAGGTCGTTGTTGATAACGACGAACTTCTGGCCGTAAGCCGCGACGTTAATGGTCGGGATAACGCCTGCAGGGGTTTGCTGGCCGGAAAGAGCTATTTCCAGACCGGTAATTATGCCGCTGTCTTCGTCGACGGCAAACTCCGTGATCACTCCTGCGATTTTCCCTTTACGGGTCATGACCGGGGTGCCGATCAACCGGACCTGGTGGTCCAGCGCCTTGAGGGCTTCCGGAGCGGATGAGAGGCTGACCGGGACTTCAGCCTTGGCGATCGTCAACACGTCCGGGCCGATGCTTTCAACGTCTTTGAAGGGTACCACCAGGCACTCTCTGAAACCCCCGTCGCGGTCGATGGCGATGAACTCCACGCTTCCTGTCGCCGGGTTGACCAGTAGTCCCTTAACCCGGCCTATCTCGGCTGCTTCATTGATACTGATGACAGGCAAACCGATAATCTCCTTACTCCTGCGCATTTCGTTTTTCTCCTTTCACTTTTTGGCTAGTGAGACCGGAAACCGGCCGTTGCTTCCAGAAAAGCCAGGCGGCGCAATTCATCCGGGACGGCTCCGTAACTGAGGTTCGGTGTCCCGCGGACGGCCAGCAGACGATCAAGGCTGCGGCAAAAGGCTTGTTTCTGCCTGAGGACGGGAACAAGCGGGTGCTCGGTGTCCGCGGCGTTCAGCAGAAAAGCACCGATCAGGGCGTCCGCAAGGCGGTACTGACCAAGGTGCTGGTAAATCGTGCTGAGCTCCCCGACAATGAACCACTGTAACCCCGGCTCCGGACGCTGATTCAGGGCGCTGTTCAGCAGCGTTACCGCCTCAACGAAATCCAGCCGGTTGGCGGCGGCCAGAGCCTTATCCACCAGAACCCGCGGCGAGGGGGGCGCGGCGGGTGGCTGTCGGTGGCCTTCGTCGGCTTTTGCCGGCTCGGCGCTCAATGAATCTTTTGTTTCTATCGGGGAAGGGGTTCTGACGGTGTCAACGGCTGTTGGCGCGTAAGCATCCGCTTCTTCCGCCGGTTCTTCAGCCGCCGGGGTAGGGACTGTGGCGCCGCTGTCACTGTCGGTATTCTCCAAAACACTGACGGCCGGTCCCAGGGGGATAGGGGGATGGGATGACGGCACACTTATCTGGTCGGAGAAGGTCGGTTCGCTGAGACCAGGGATGTCGGGAGCGGAGGCTAGAGCTGCGACGGCGGATGAAGATGGAAGTGCGGGATAGGGAAGGCTTTGCTCAGGTCGATGGTCCGGATACCGGAGCCGGTAGGCCAGGACGCTCAACCCGACAAGCGGCCCCGCTGTAAGGTACAGCACCAGTGTTCCCAACAGGCCGAGCGCAAGGATGAGAAAAGGAAACGCGGCGGCCAGCACCAGTACACCGAGCCCGATAGTCCACGCCGCTGTCCTGTCGAGCACTCTGCCGTTCAGCCGCAGGAACAGAATAAAAAGGATAACCAATGCGAAGTAGTAGACGTACAGGTTAACACCCCCCGACCCCCAAAGAGGGTGAACTGACGACAAACCCGGATATAACCTCTTTAACGAACCGTTCTATTTCGGAAAGCCCGGATACCGGGGCCTGAGATAGCGTATCTCCGCCCGTGATTCTTTTGATGCGGCTGTATAGGCCAGCAACGCCGAAAAGAATGACGTTAAGCCGACAGCCGCGAGGGCCCACCCCAGCGCGGGTGTCGGGATCGCCAAAGAAGCAAGGTAGGTTGCTGCAAGACCTGTGCTCGACGCGATGACGCCGTATTTGATTAACCTGCCGAGCATTCTTCGGCCCATCCTGCCAACTCCTTGTAACGTCCTGCCTTTGAAAGGGCACAAGAAAATTACCCACCGCCAATTAACGGTGGGTAAGACTGACTAAGGCCCGGTAACTGGCTGACGTAGCGGTATCCCGCTTTAGCCCCTTTAGTTTTGCGTCACCACCTTTCGGTGGCTTTGCCCTGAGACGGGTCTCCATACTGGATATAAAACTGAAAAATACCCATTATTTTCCCTATGTTACCACGTCATTCGACTCTATACAATACGAAATCAATACTTTTTACGACAGAACACGCAGACTTTTGCTCGGTGGGGGAGAATACGGGAAGTTATTGTCGAAGGAGAGGAATCTGCTGCCCCCGACGCCGAATTTAATCCGAAAATCAGGCAACATGCCGCTAAGCAAACTGGAGGTGCCTTGGCGTGGACATCCTGTCGGCCATCGGCAATACACCACTCATCGCTTTACAGAAATTGAGCCCGACTCCCAACATTAAAATCCTTGGCAAGCTGGAGGGATGCAACCCCGGAGGCTCGGTCAAGGACCGCCCGGCCTACTACATGGTGCAAAAGGCCGAGGAAACCGGGGAACTCCTGCCGGGAAAGACAATTCTCGAGGCGACCTCGGGGAATACCGGCATCGCCCTGGCTATGATCGGGGCGGCCAAAGGGTACCCCGTGAAGCTGATCATGCCCGGGTGCGTAAGCATGGAGAGGTCGCGCATTCTGGAGGCTTTTGGGGCCGAGGTTATGCTTACGCCGGCGAAAGAAGGGACGGACGGCGCCATCCGTAAGGCGCACGAGATTATCCGTGCGGAGCCGGATAGGTATTATATGCCCAACCAGTTTGTTAACGAGAACAATACTCAAGCCCATTATGAGACAACAGGACCGGAGATCTTCGCTCAGACCGGCGGGGAGATCGATGTCTTTGTGGCCGGCATGGGCACGACGGGAACGCTGATGGGCGTCGCCAGGTACCTGAAAGAGAGAAAACCGCAGGTCAAGATCGTGGGTGTGGAACCGGTAAAGGGGCACGCCATCCAGGGTCTTAAGAACATGGAAGAGGCTATCGTACCGGCCATATACAATCCCGCCCTGCTGGACGAAAAGATCACCGTCGAGGATGACGAGGCCTTTGAAATGGCCAGGCTGCTGGCCACGCGCGAGGGGGTTTTTACCGGGATGTCCAGCGGCGCTGCGGTGGTCGGGGCTCTGAAAGTGGCGCAGCAGATGGGCGCCGGTACGATTGTCGTCATTCTGCCCGACCGCGGCGACCGCTACCTGAGCACGACACTTTTCCGTTCCATCTGCGCGAAGTGCTCACCATAGTAATAGTCGTAAGCAGTCTAACCAAATCGGGGGGTAGAAACCTGACCCTCACATCGTCTGAAGGTTCGAGAAGGTCCACTTCCCCGCTTGTGGATTTCCTCATCGACCTCAGCGGTTAACAAAGAGGTAGAGTTAGCATGGATATGTTGAGCTTATGGCACGTAGTCGTTCTTATTTTCTTGTCAACTGTTCTACCACTAGTTGTACTAGGTTTACTCTATTACCACAGAATACTTCGGGGAGTATATGCATGGCTTGGCATCCCTATGGTTGTATTCATTGGCAACAGGATTAGAGATTTCTTTAACTTTGGTCGTGATGTTGAAGAGGTGGCGAACTACCTGGGAGCTGCGACTCTCATAGTGTTTGTCGTCTTGGATATGAAATATCATTGGCTTAAACCAAGCCCGATAAAGATAAAACCCAGGGAAAGCCGATGGATTGAGCAGATGCGCAGCAATACCAGGGGTTAGGTCCTCGGATTTCGGGGGGGGGGGGTGGATGTCTTACCGTTTCCCAAAGACACCCACCTTTTTATTTAGGGTAGCACAGCCCTATTCGGTGTAGCAGCAAGGCACCCTCCGTTTTGAGGTTTTTTGTCGAAATACGTTGAATAGTATTCATTACATAATCCTTACAAATCTTGACTTGTCCTGCCATGGAAAAGTAGAGTAAACGAAAGAGATGGCTGCAACAGCTGTTGAAAAGAGAGATAGCCAGGTTTTTCGACAGTCCAGCGGGAGGCCGCGTGATGGGCGAGATGACTGGTACAAGCCGGGATAAAAAGTTGTGTGCAAGCGGACAATGGCTGCTGGTGCTGGTTATTGTTTTGTTTTTCCTGGTTGCGTGCCAGGTTCTTCCGGCCGAAGCCGTGCCGTTAAACCTCGGGCTTGGCGATCTTATAAATGTTGATGTTGATTTGGCGGAGGGCGGCGGCCTCCTGGATGTTACAGCTGATGTTGATACGGGAGCTGTTCTTCCAGAGGCCGATACCGGTATCTCAGTGGGGCTGGGCGTTGGCGGTTCGTCCCTTCTTGAAGCCGGCGCGAATATGCAGACCGGTTTGCCGGGTGGCGAAGAGTCCGGCGGGGCCGGTCTTTCTGCTAGCTTGGCGGCTGTAAACGCCCGGTCGTCCTCACTGGTGGATGTCTCTGCCAGCCTGGATGCGGACTTAACTGAACTTCCCATAGTGGAGTCCGTATTGCCGAACACTGGCCTCAGTGCGAACCTGGATGCCGGGGCCGGCCTGGGTGCCGACGGCCTTAACGTGGGCGTTGACACAAGCGCCGACATAGGACTGCAAACCAATCTGCTCACTTCCGGGCTCCTTACGGATACCGTACTGGATGCGGGCCTTGACCTTGGTTTAGGTGACGGGTTGGACGTCAGCCTGGATGCTGGTGTGGACCTTGGTGGTGAGGTCGGGAGTCCGTTAGGAATCGGCGTTTCAACAGATACCGGACTGGATGCCGCGCTTGACTTGGGGCTGGGCGACGAAGGCCTGGACGTCGGACTGAACGCTGACCTGGGCATGGATGGTGGGGCCGGCTCCGGTGCACACCTGGATGGCGAAACGGAGCTGACCGAGACAGTTAGTGAAAAGGGCAGTGAAACCTGTAACGACGGCGAAACTTACAATAGTGAAAATTCTGGTTCCGTCCCCCTGTCGGATGAATCCCGGCAGCCTGACGAAAAGTGTTTCGGGGACAAGTCTGAGAAACAAACCAGGGATAATGACAGGGATCGTGATAAGAGCGGCATTGTCTATTCCCCCGGGGAAAAGCCGGAAATTCTGCTGGATTCTGACCTTAATGGTTTGTGTGTGAATATCAACTCTCTTTTTTGCAATAAAGCAAACCTGGCTCCGGCGGTCCCCGCCGGCCACGATAATGCTCATCGTTCCCCAGCCATTCCTTGTCCCCCGATTCCTAACACATCGGCCACCACAGCTGCCGGCAGTATAACTGTGGCTTTGAGTCTGGCAAGCGGAAGCAAAGGCTGGGCCGTATTAGCAGACGGCCTGGCTGCTGTCCCGCTGCTGCCGTCCGGTTGGCTCCCGGATGCTGCGCGTTGTCAGTACCCTTTACCTGGTATATCTCCATCTGCCCTTCCAGGGTAATGTCTATGCTTCTTTAAGTCCCCCGTTTCTTCACTCATTGCAAACCAGATAACGACCTGTCCGGTGGCAGGCTGCGCGGTCTAACGTTAACGGCCTCGCGGTTATTGTCCGCTGCTTGGGTGGTAGCCGGTATTGTCCGTGCCTGCCTCTGACCCGCTACGCCGTTCTTGGGCCGGTACCGACCCCCCCTGTCCAAGAAGAGGGATGAGTGCGGCGCGCATGCCGGTTACCACCGGCAGGTCAAACAAAACTTCGTCAATGTACCTTGGAGGTGTCGGCATGGAAGCTAGAACCTGTTCCCGCTGCGGTCAAGATTGGTATTCGGCAGATACGGTAACAGTGTGGGTATGCTCCCGGTGCGGCGCAAAAATGCCACCCATTGAAACGATCAAGTGGCCCGGATTTGCAACAACTCTGCCGCCTAAATCGAAAGGAACCGGTGGTGCCGCCGCCGAGCTGGATAGTGAGTCCCACGAAGTGGCTGACGGTTTGGTAGGAGATAGGGCCGGAGGCAATCCTGCTTCTCTACTTGTTTTCAGGCTGCGTGGTTTGGAGGAGTATAAGTGAGAACCCCTGTCCTTTCGACTGATGGCTTGCATCTGCAGGTCGGTGACCACGTCTGTGTTCTGCATGAGGGAGCAATGCAACGGACTGCGCTGCTTCTCTTGCTACTCGATAACGGCTTAGCCGATAAAGCAAAATGCCTGTACCTCGTAGATGACTATACGGTATTCTATCAGGCTCCGGAACTATTTCGGTTGCTTAAGGATATCAAGCACCTGTATCCCGGCCGGTTGGACTTTGTTAGCCGGGAAGAGTTCTTCCCCGGGGGTAAGTCCTTTGATCCGGACGCAACTGTCACAATTCTTGGTGAACAGGAATCCCAGGCCTTGAAAGAAGGATACACCAGCCTGCAGGTGGCCGTAGAAATGACCTGGATGCTCAGTTCCGGGGTAACCCTGGAGCGTATAGTGGATTACGAAAAGAAGTTGAACGCTTACTGCGGAAGAAGCCGATGCGCCGTAGCATGTGCCTATGATCTGCTGCGCTTTCCGCCAGTGATGCTGGTGAATGCCGTTACGGTTCACCCCCTGGTCCTTGTGCACGGAGCGCTGTGCAATAACATTTACTACATTCCAAATCCCAACCTCCGCTTGGATCCGTGGGCTTCAGGAACCATTTTGCGCCACTATTTGCAGCAGCTCAAGGAGTGTGCACCCTATCTTAAGCGGGCGCAAAAGAAATAAACGCAGGCGGCGAGAAAGCGGTGCCCCTCCTAAAGGGGCACCGCTTTCACCATCGGCTTTTGGCGGCCCGGGCAATATTCTTAGGAGCAGCTTTGCTGAAGGAGTATGGGCGGTCTCCAGGTAATATTTATACTGCCCGAAGCCTTCCTTAGACTTTCGCGGGGGCGGTGTCCTATTGAGGCCGGTAACCCTTATACTCTGTCTTTTAGCACTTCTAATTCTTCTTGTCCCGGGTTACGCCCGGGCTTCGTATTCGGGCACGGTGGTTCACGCACCCTCTACTTACCCGGCCAACATCCGGAATGCCGCCCGGGCCGCGAGACTGGTCAACTGCCAGGTTATCTTCCCGGGGCAGGTCTTCTCGTTCAATGCCGCTGTCGGGCCCCGTACCGTCGCCAACGGTTTCATTCCGGGGAAAACAATTATTAACGGGAACTCTGTCTACACCGACGTGGGCTCCGGCATCTGCCGGACCGCCAGCGCTTTTTATTCTCCCTTATCCTCTTCGTCATCCTCTTCTTCGTCTTCTTCTCCGTAACCGACCCCTACGCTGCCGCCCTCGTATTCTTCTTCTTCCTCATCCTCGTCTTCCTCATCCAGCTTTTCTTCTTCGTGCTCAACATACTGCAACTCTTCGTCCGCTTCAACCACCGCCCTGTAAATTATCTTGTACATTTCACCTGCCGTGGCGGCCACTTCAAGCGGATCATGGTTTGCGGAGAGCTGATTCAGGGATAGTTTTTCGATACAGGCTTTGGCCAGTTCAGCAGCGGCTTCAACCTGTTCGTCGCGAACTGACACGGCTTCACCTCCTTTAGTCTGGCAACGGTAAGCGTTAACCGGGATTAATATAAGTATTCAATGCGGGGGGAGAAACACCTGTAAAGCTATGAGGACGCTCCTTATTAGTAACTCATCATTTCCCAGGGGACGGTTATAGCTACGGCGGGGAAGAGACATTAAAATAGAAGAAAAATTAGGAAGGGTCCATGGCCGCGGGGAAGAAGACAAAGATTGTTACGTTGAGACATGCTTGGTCTTATTTGTAAACAGTGTGAAGCATCGAAATATTAACGGCAAAGAAAGCCTGGAGGTGCATCGCCATAAATGTCGTTGGTGAAGGTTAAGAACTTCCCCAGTAGGATGTTTGCGGAGCAGGCTCGGGAAATGCTCGAACGAGAAGGTATTCCGGCGGTTATTAAGTCTCCGGACGCCGGCATACTTGGTACGACCGGGTCGTGGGTGGTTCAGGGAGCGGATTTGTACGTGCCCGAAGAATTTGCAGAAAGAGCTTATGAACTGGTGACTGTTATCTTCGATGGATGGTAGGGTGAGGTCAGCCTAAAAGGGAGATCAACTACCGGTACGTAATCCGGCATCTTTAAGCAATTGCCCCAGTTTGCGGAAGTCATCCTCAATGACGGGTTCCAGGTTGCGCTGATAGATTACACGGGCCGGGTGAAACAAGGGGAAGGCTATAGCCTTGGGATTCAAGGAGTTGATCCGGGACCGTCGAATAGGCTTTAATGGTAAAGACTTCGTCCCAGCAGCCATGTGGTCCTTGCTGTACCAAAAACAGAACGAAACGGAGCAGAGGATACAGTGGGAAAATTGCTGTCTTCATCTTCCAGCAGTGTGCCGGCGGGTTCCACCATCCCGTGGGCTGGGCTTATCCACCTTTTTATCGTCTACGTGGTTTGGGGGAGCACTTACCTGGCGATCCGGGTGGCGGTCCGTGAGGGTGCGGGGTTTCCGCCGTTTGCGTTGGGCGCCTCGCGCGTTCTCCTTGCCGGGGGGCTGCTCATCCTGTGGGCGGTACTGACGCGAAACCGTTGGCGGCCAACCCCGAAGGAGTTGGCCGTGCTGGCGGCCACGGGGCTCCTGCTCTGGACAGGAGGAAACGGCATGGTTAACTGGGCCGAGCAGCGCGCCGATTCGGGGTACGCCGCCCTGCTAGTCGGGTCGCTGCCGATCTGGGTAGCCTTAATCGAGGCTATCCTTGACCGGCGACTGCCGTCCTTGCTCTTTGTATTTTCGCTTCTGGTCGGATTTGCCGGCGTGGGCTTGCTGACCCTTCCGGTACTGTCTACAGGCACAAGATCGGATATTCTGTCAGTACTGGCGCTGATCCTTGCTCCGATCTGCTGGGGCCTGGGGTCGATCATCCAGCAGCGCCGCCCCGTTGAGCTTACGGTTCCTGTGTGTTCCGGGTACCAGCACCTTTTCGGAGGCTTCGGATTTTTGGTGTTGACGATCGCCACGGGTGAGCCGCTTCCAAACCCCACGCCGGAAGCCTGGCTGGCCTGGGGATACCTGCTTGTCTTCGGCTCTCTCATCGCCTTTACTTCGTTCATTATGGCCATCCGCCTCCTCCCGATGAACATCGTCATGACCTACCCCTATGTTAATCCGGTGATTGCGGTGATCCTGGGCTGGCTCATCCTGGGTGAGGAGATCACGGCGACGACCATCAGCGGTATGCTTCTCGTCCTGCTCGGGGTGGCCGGGGTTTTCCGTGACCGGTACCGGATGCCTCCGAAAGCAACCGGGCGGCCGGAGCAGGTTACGGCCGTAAAAGCAACACGGTAGTACCACCGGTTAAAGGGGAAGATTCAGGGCTTCTCCAGGATCAGGATGTATTCGTGCTTAAAGACGTAGAAGCCGCCCAGCAGGGCGCGGTAGCGCCAGAGTTCTTTCTGGCTGCGCTTGCTTTTGGTTTGTTCAAAGTTCTTCACGACGATGCTTTTTAGCTTTAAGCCCCGGCTCATCGCTTCCTGCATGCAGTAAAAACCCAGCGGGATCCACTCTCTTTTGCTGTACTTGTCCCCGATGACGATGCCCACGTAACGTCCTTTGCGCAAAAGCGGCAGGGTGTTGTCGAGCACGGCCCCGAACATCTGTAGAAAATCTTCTGTTGATTGGGCATTGGAAAGATCGTTTGGGTCCGACGTAAATTGAATAATGTCGTGATACGGGGGGTGCATAAGGTAGAGGTCGACAGCATCAAACCCCATATCATGAATCAGCGTTTTAAAGTCAAAGCACCTGCTGTCTCCCGCTTCGACCCGGGTGGTGACGTTGTGGGGATTCTCTTCGGCCGCGATCAGCTCGCGGGCTTTCTCAACGGTAGCCGGGTTGATCTCGACACCGGCGCCGTGTCGGCCCAGCCTCCGGCACTCGATCAGCGTGGTGCCGCTGCCCGCAAAGGGGTCGACGACCAGGTCTCCCTTCCTGGTGTAACGCAGCATAAGCTGGCGGGGGATCTGGGGAATATAGTTGCCCCAGTACCATCCCAGGTGAGCTCCGGATTGGTCGCGGCGGTCGATGTTCCACAAGCTGTCGGTGATGATCTCGTCGTAGTCCTTCCAGCGGCGGAGATTGATGTCGTTGATTCTGCCGGTCTTAGCTTCGGTCAGGCTCTTTTTTAAGCGTTGGGCATAGTAGTAAGCCCGCTCGTACGTATAGGCATCCAGGATCTGCTGGAGTTCTTCAAGAAGGGGCTTGAGCTTCAAAAGTATGCCTTCCCCGTTAGTGTTTACCAGTTCATCGTCCAACACCTCGACAATTCTTTTAAGATTCGCCGCCCTGGCCTTGAGGCCGGCAATATCCGGTTGGTTCAGGATGGCATCAATCAGCTGCAGCAATCTGTTTTTGTCGGCAGAAATATACTCGCTGTCATCGCGGCCAATGATTTTGCCGTTGAAAGTGTGCATGCTGTTCCCCATTATCGTCTTCCTACTTAGGATTTGCTGCTTAACGATTCGGCGGCGATCAGTCTGCATCCTTCCTGGAAGCCTGAATAGCGGTCCATCGGCTGAAGAGAAAGACCGCCGGCATTGCAGGGTTTGGCTGCAGGCGCCCCATTTTTGCGTATTGAGCAGGTATTTCATACGACAGCAAGAATAGTAAGGGCATCCATATCTTTTGGGGGAGAGGAGAAAGTGTCCAGAAGGTTTCTTGCTGTCTTAGTCTTACTGTCTGCATTCTTGCTGCTCCTGGCCGGCTGCGGCGGCGGGAAAGAACCGTCCAAAGCGGAGCCGGTGAAGTTCAAGCTTGCGCACTGCACGTGGGTAGGCTATGCGCCGCTTTATATTGCCCAGGAAAAGGGCTTCTTCGCCAAGTATAACATTGCGCCGGAATTGGTTATTATCGAGGACGAGTCCCAGTATGCGGGAGCTCTGGCCTCAGGCCAGATCCAGGCTTTGGGCAACGTTTTGGACCGGGAAGTCATCCATTTTGCCAAGGGAACACCGGAGAAATTCATCTTTGCGATGGACGAGTCAGCCGGCGGTGACGGTATTATCGCCAAAAAGGAGATCACCAGAGTAGAGGATCTGAAGGGCGCTACGGTGGGATTGGACAAGTCTTCGACCTCGTATTTCTTCTTCCTCACGGTGCTGGATAAGTACGGCCTTAAGGAAGAGGACGTCACCATCCAGGAGATGGGCGCCGGCGACGCCGGAGCCGCTTTCGTAGCCGGGAAACTGGATGCGGCGGTCACCTGGGAACCCTGGCTGAGCAATGCCTCGCAGCGCGAGGGCGGCCACGTGCTGGTCAACAGTAAGGACTTCCCGCGGACCATTGTCGACGTCATCGTGATGCGCGAGGACTTTGTGAAGGAACACCCGGAAGCGGCAACCGGACTGGCGGCGGCCTGGTTTGACGCCATCGACTACTACCGGCAGCACGTCGACGAGGGCAACGAGATCATGGCGAAAGCCCTTGGGCTGGGGACCGAAGAAGTTGCCGAGATGGCCCGGGGCGTACAGTTCTTCGGCAGAGAAGAGAACCTGGCTTTCTTTGATGAAGCTGCGGACGACGGTGTTTTCAATGTGGCGGAGCGTGCGGTAAGGTTCTGGACGGAGAAAGGCATTATCGACAAGGCGTTTGATCTTACCGCCTTGATAGACAACCGGTTCGTTAAAGAGGCGGCAGAATAGAGTGTTAAGAAAGCAGATCGTCCCGATTCAATTGAAGACAAGTGGGGCTTTAACCCTGCTTTCTTTTTTGTTGCTGGCAATTGCGTGGTGCGGGCTTTCATACGGGGGCGCGGTTAAGGACGTATTCTTGCCGACACCGGACGAAGTGCTCCGGGCTTTTGGCAAAATGCACGCCGAAGGGATCCTGATCCCCTACACCCTTGCCAGCCTTTATCGCGTCGTGGTGGGGTGGGCGCTGGCCGTAATTGTGGCCGTTCCCCTTGGCATATTGATCAGTACCTCGATGAGAGTCGAGGCGTTGTGCGAGCCGGTGATCGATTTCGCCCGTTACCTGCCGGTGGTGGCGCTGGTACCCCTGACCATCCTTTACTTCGGCATCGGGGACGTGCAGAAGTTCGCGATCATTTTTCTGGGCACCTTTTTCCAGCTTGTGCTCATGGTCAGTGACGCGGTCAATAAGGTGCCCCGGGATCTGCTGCGGGCGGCTGCCACCCTGGGAGCCAGCAGGAGACAGACTTACCTGATGGTGCTGCTGCCGGCCTCGCTTCCGGGGATAATGGACAGCTTGCGCATCACCATCGGCTGGGCCTGGACATACCTGGTGGTTGCTGAACTGGTGGCCGCGAACTCGGGCCTGGGGTACATGATTTTACGGGCGCAGCGCTTTCTGGCCATCGACCGCATTTTTGCCGGCCTGGTGATTATCGGGCTGTTAGGCCTGGCGACGGACTGCTTTTTTAAGTGGTTGACCAGGGTGGCTGTGCCCTGGAGTGAAAAAGTAGGTGATCGGCCATAAGTAAGCTGGTTTTGCGGAAAGTCAGCAAAATGTTTGGGGATCTCCGCCATCCGGTGCACGCCCTGGCGGAAATCGACCTGGAGGTTGCGGAGAACGAGTTGGCGGTAATTGTCGGGCCCAGTGGTTGCGGCAAGTCTACGCTGCTTAATATCGTCGCCGGGCTGGACAGGGCCAGCAGCGGTTCGGTATTGATGAACGGTGTCGAGATTACCGGACCGGGAGCCGACCGGGGAATGGTGTTTCAGTCCTATACGCTTTTCCCATGGTTGACGGTGCGGAAGAACGTGGAATTCGGCCTGAGGATTAAAGGCATCCCTTCCGGGGAGCGACGGGAAACAGCCCTGCGCTATATCAGACTCGTAGGTCTTGCCGGGTTCGAAAACGCTCTCCCCAAAACACTCTCGGGAGGGATGAAACAGCGGGTGGCTATCGCCCGGGTGCTGGCCAACCGGCCGGAAATACTGCTGATGGACGAGCCTTTCGGCGCCCTGGACGCCCAAACCAGAGTGGCGATGCAGGACCTGCTGCTGTCGGTCTGGGAGAAGGAGAAGACGACGGTGCTATTCATCACCCACGACATCGACGAAGCGGTGCTGCTGGCCGATACCGTTTACGTCATGTCCCGCCGGCCCGGACGCATCAGGACCAGACTGAAAGTGGGGATCCCGCGCCCGCGGGACCATCGCGTCACGGTGTCTCCGGCGTTTACCTCCATCAAGAAAGAAATCATGGAGATGTTGTGGGAAGAAGGCCAGGGCCTGAGCATTCGGGAGTAGGAACCGGAATCACGGGGGAAAGGGGGGCGCGGGTGGAACGATGGTAGTCGGGGATTTTATGACAAGACGAGTGGTTATCGTGGGAATGGACGCCACGCTTGAGCATATCTTGCGGGTTTTTCAGAATACGGGCTTTCATCATATCCCGGTGGTTGACCTGCAGACCAGGGAGTTTGTGGGCATTATTTCGGACCGTGACCTTTACAAGCATCTCAGCCCCTTTTTGGGTACCATTTCAGAGAGTCCCCGTGACACAATGACACTGACGAAAAAGGCCTACCAGATTATGACCCGGAGACCTGTGACTGTGGCTCCGGAAACGCCGGTCAAAGAGGCAGCGCGGTTGCTTTTGACGAAGGGCATTTCCTGTCTGCCGGTTCTTTCTGCGGACGGACAGCTCAAGGGCATAGTAACGTGGAAGGATATTCTGCGCGAACTCCTCGGACTTGATGTAAGCCTGCGGTAATCGCGCAGCTCTTGCCGGCATTCCCGTCCGTACTTTGCCGGTCTGAACCTCTAATTGATTTGTAATTCACATTTCTGTCGGGATAAACTTATCCTGGGAGAAACTGTATCTAAAGAACAAAAAAGGAGGGGCTTGCAGATGGAGCTGGATCTGCGAGGGCAGACGCAGAGACTGGTAAACCTGGTTGGATACCAGCCCGGCGCAGTGGTGAGCAGGACGATCCTGAACAGGAAAACGGGCACAGTCACCCTTTTCGCCTTTGACGAAGGACAAGGACTCAGCGAGCATACGGCGCCCTTCGACGCCTTGGTCATCATTGTGGACGGCGAGGGGGAAATCACAATTTCCGGGCAGCCGCACCGGTTGAAGACCGGCGAGATAATCATCATGCCGGCAAACGTGCCCCATGCCCTGCGGGCGCTGACGCCGTTCAAGATGCTGCTGGTGATGATCCGCTCGTAGGCGGCTCAGGCGCTTTCTGCGTTCCAATTCTTACAGGTCGTATATGGGACCGGCGGTATAGTCGGTCACGGAGTTATGTCTTTCCAGGTTAACCCCCTCCGGCTGGTCCCGGAGCCGCTCCTCGTCCGGTTGCTCGTCCTCCGCCTCCTGGTCGGCGAGGGGGGGATAGGTGACGGCCTTGGTGGCGGGTTTCACATAAGGTTCCGGTTCCACAGCCTCGTGCCTTCCTGTTTCCATCGGTTTGTCCCTCCTTTATAATCAGTTATAATCAGTGAACCTGGTTTTATAATCCCTTTCCTTGCCGGATTCTAGTCCAAAAAAAAGAGAAGGCCAGGGCTGCAAACCCTGGCCTGCGTATGGAGAGGGATAGGGGAATGTTAGTGAGCCAGAGCAGGCTTCTTAACGTAATGAGGTGTCCGCCGGGACAAGAATGACAAAAAAATTAACCCCCTGATGGGGGTTAAAGGGGGAGGTGGCCTATCGGCATACCTGTACTCCCTCCAGCATAATTCAAAGGACGCCGCAGCACCAGGGAGCAAGGTCCCGGTGAGGGTGAGACGATGTGAGGATCTGCAGTGCGCCTTTTGTCCTATTACCTTCTCCCGGCAGCTTAAAAGGCAAGGGCTTTCAGCCAGTAGTCATGGATGATGCTCTGGCCGTAGGTCGTTCCGGGTACGGCCCAGCGCGCGTTCAGCTTCTGCCAGGTGGGGGCGGAACCCCGCGCAACCAGGCTGAAACGCGGGTCGACCAGAGTCTTGCCGGGGGGCAGCGGGTCGCGGCAGGCATAGGCGTACAGGTGCTGGATGTGGGCTTCCACCCCGGCTTCCGGGGATGCAAAAACCGCCCCGTGTACTCCGGGCTCGAAGCGAACCAGGCCGGGATCAGCACCGTTCAGCGGTTCCTGTCCCGTGCAGGCGGTACCGGTGGCCCACAGGCCGCAGTAGTTGTTCTGGAAAGGTTGGACGCTGCCGGTAAACTGCCAGTAATGCGTTTCTTTGGCCGCCTGGCAGAAGGCCAGATCTCCCCGGATGCCGTATTCGGCGCCGATCCGGAGGTAGAGTTCGGCCAGATCGGGAATGGGAATGAATTCCCGGCCGTATTGCTGTTCCATCTTGGCGCGGATGCGCGGGGTTTCAGCCGCGAGCCACGCCTTCAGCTGACGGGCGGTGGCGATGGCAGGCCCTTGAATGGTCAGGTCGGCTGTGGCCATGACCGTTCCATCAGGCAATTTAACGGTCGGGGGATATTTGCCCAGTTGACTGAGGTACGTCCTGAACTGCGCTATTTGTTGGGCGCTGAAATCCGCTTCGCTTTTTTTCAGCAGTTCCTCGGAACTGATGACTGAACCGTCGAGAAGTTTTAAGTTGGTCCGGTATGCGGCTAGCTCCTGGAACAGCGTGCCGCCTGCAGCCGGCGGGGGCGTCGGATCACTTCCGCGACTGGGTTCAGGGAAGGTCGGCCGCGATTTGATGTCAACGATGCGGCTGTCCTTAAGCCAGTTGACCTCGCACCCCAGGGCCTCTCCCACCGCCCGGAGCGGAACGACCGTCCGTCCCAGCCGCGTTACGAGGGGCTGCCCGTAGTCCGGCGGAATGGTAAGAACCTTGCCGTCAATGACGATCTGCACGTCGTTTTGCGGACCTGCCGGGCGAGAGGGCGCGGCACCTGAGCGGCTGCTGAACGTGGTGATGACGACCTGCCTGGTCGCCGGCAGCCACTCCACCCTGGTCCCCAGACCCTCACCGATGACCCTGAGCGGAACATAGGTGCGGCTGCCAATGATCACAGGGGGCTGGTCGCCGGCACCGATGCTTACAGGACGGTTGTCAATGACAATCCTGATTTCAGAGGCATAGGCGGGCTGAAGCGAAAGAAACAAAACAAGGACCAAAAGACTGCAGCACAAGGCTGCGGTCCAACTTTTAACGGCGGCAAGACCACGGATAGGGCATCATTCCTTCCCAAGACCTTAAAAACTAAACACTTTAACGCACCCGGATGTGACATGGAAAGGAATTCTACGACATCCTGCGTGATCCTGCCCTCCACCTGACGTTGGTACCTGCAAGGTAAAAAAGAGCGACGGACGACGGACGACAGGATTATCAGGCCTCTCACTCTACACTTGTTACGCTTCCCAGTTGGCCGCTGAGCGCCGCAAAATTGTAGCGCCGGAACTGATCCACCATAGCTTGCTGTACGGAAAAAAGGGCATGGTGAATGGGACAGCGGGAACTGAACCGCTTGTTGCACTCCTCGGGCGCGATTAAGCAGCGGTTTATTCTAATCGGCCCTTCCATTGCTTCGATAACGTCCAGCATGGTGATTTCGGCTGGCGGTTTTGCCAGGGCGTATCCGCCGTTAATACCCCTGTAGGACTGGACGATGCCAGCCTGGCTGAGGGTCCTCAAGATTTTCAGTACGAAACGCATCGGTATGCGTTCTTCTTCGCTGATCAACCTCGCTTCGACTACTTGCCTTCGCGGCAGTCGCGCAAGGTATAGGACCGCTCTGAAGGCGTAGTCTGTAGCCTGATTCAGCCGCATCAGCCTTATCCTCCTCTGTGTAGGGAAGTCAGATGTCTCTCTAGTCCATCAGCGTTAGGCAGAGGCTCACACACTGTACTTCCGTAACCGATGTATACGTTTTGCAGCAAGGATATTTTTGTCAGAGCGCTGCTGCAAGCTATTGACACGCAAGTATGACCGGAATATATTTAAGACATTAAAAGTATACCCTGTGAGTATATATTTTAGCAAGTGGGAGACCTGTCTTTCCCCAGAGTTGCCGGTTGAACAATATGTGGCCAAAAGCCGGCCGGAAAGCAAGGGTACTCCAACAGCGAAAGGGGGTTCAATATCCTAAAGTATACTAAAGAAGTCCAGTATTGTGATGCAGAGGAGTTGTTGAGGGGGGGGAAACGATGGAAGCCCTTTTGCTGGCGAGATTGCAGTTTGCGATCACTTCGAGTTACCATTTCCTATTTGTCCCGCTTACGCTGGGACTCTCGGTCCTGGTGGCCGTCATGCAGACTATTTATGTACGGACGGGTAATGAAGTCTACAAAAAGATGACCCGGTTCTGGGGAAAGCTGTTCCTTATCAATTTCGCCATGGGCGTGGTCACCGGAATCGTGCAGGAATTCCATTTCGGCATGAACTGGTCGGAGTACTCGCGCTTCGTGGGCGATATCTTCGGCGCGCCCCTGGCGGTGGAGGCCCTGGCGGCCTTTTTCCTCGAATCCACCTTCCTGGGCGTATGGATATTTGGCTGGGATAGACTACCGAAGAAGCTGCACGCGGCGACCATATGGCTGGTGGCCATCGCCTCCAATCTTTCAGCCTTCTGGATTCTGGTGGCCAACTCCTTCATGCAGGAACCGGTGGGTTACGCTGTCCGCAACGGTCGGGCGGAGATGACCGACTTTTTTGCCCTGCTCACCAATCCCCACGTGCTGTATCAATTTCCGCACACAGTGCTGGCCGGTCTTACTACCGCTGCCTTTTTCGTAATGGGCATTAGCGCTTATCACCTTTTGCGTAAAAGCCACACCGAATTGTTTGGCCGCTCCCTGCGTATCGGTTTGACCGCGGGGGTGATCAGCGTGCTTTTGGTCGGTACGGTCGGTCATTTTCAAGGCCAGCACCTGGTCAACGCCCAGCCCATGAAGATGGCGGCGGCAGAGGCTTTGTGGGAAAGCGCGTCCCCGGCTCCCTTGAGCCTGGTGGCCCTGATTGACGAAAAACAGCAGACCAACCCTGCCGAAATCCAGATTCCCGGCCTGACAAGCTTCCTGTCATACAATTCCTTCAGCGGCGAGGTTAAAGGCATCAAAGAGCTTCAGGCAATGTATGAAAGCAAGTACGGGCCGGGCAATTACGTTCCGCCGGTTACGTCCGTGTTTTGGAGTTTTCGGCTGATGGTGCTGGCGGGGCTGTGGATGGCGTTTATCAGCCTGTATAGTCTGTACCTGTGGCGGAAGGGAAGGCTGGAGGCCAAACCCTGGGTGCTGAAAGCGCTGCTCTGGAGTATCCCCCTGCCTTACGTCGCCAACACCAGCGGTTGGTTTATGGCCGAGGTGGGCCGTCAACCCTGGATCGTCTACGGGCTTCAGAAGGTGCAGGAAGCTGTTTCGCCCACGGTTTCCGCCGGCGCCATTCTGGCGACGATGCTGTCTTTCACCCTGATTTACGGGGTGCTCGCGGTCGTAGACGTGTACCTGCTAACCAAGTATGTTAAGCAGGGCCCGGAGGAAACCGAGGCGTCCCGGCCGTTGGAGACAGTCAAGGAGGTATCGCTATGGACCTAAACATTCTCTGGTTTGTGTTGATCGGCGTGCTCTTTGTCGGCTATTTCTTTCTGGAGGGCTTTGACTATGGTGTCGGGACTTTGCTCCCTTTTATCGGGAAAACGGACATCGAACGGCGGATGACGATTAACACCATTGGTCCTTTCTGGGATGGCAACGAAGTCTGGCTGCTCACCTCCGGCGGGGCAATCTTCGCTGCTTTTCCCCATTGGTATGCTACCCTGTTCAGCGGGTTTTACCTGGCGCTCTTTCTGATGCTGGTGGCGCTGATCGTACGGGGGGTCGCCTTTGAATTCCGGAGCAAGGATGACCGCCCGGCCTGGCGCAGCCTGTGGGATTGGATGATTTTTGCGGGAAGCCTGATCCCCGCCCTACTATGGGGTGTAGCCATTACCAACCTGGTCCGGGGAGTGCCGATCGCCGCCAACATGCAGTACGTGGGCACGTTCTGGGACCTTCTGTCGCCATACACTCTGGTGGGCGGGCTGACGACGCTTTTACTTTTCACCTTCCACGGTGCGCTTTTTCTGACCCTGAGAACTGAAGGCGTCCTGATGGAACGCGCCCACCGGGCGGCCTCTGTAGTGGGTGTTTTGGCCGTACCGGCCCTTCTGCTCCTGGTGTTGCTGAGCTACAGCCAGACGGACATCTTTACCGGGGCGGGCGCGGGAGTCGTGTTTTGGGCCGCTGTCCCGGCATTGGTCCTGGCCTGCTGGCTTATACGCTCTGGCAGGCACGCCTGGGCCTTCATTATGAACGGCCTGACCATCGTTCTTTCTACCGTGGCCCTATTCTGGGGCCTGTTTCCAAGGGTTATGGTCTCCAGCCTCAATCCGGAGTGGAGCCTGACCGTTTACAATGCCTCATCAAGCCCCTACACGTTAAAGGTAATGACCATCGTGGCTGTGACTCTGGTTCCCGTCGTTCTCCTGTACCAGGCGTGGACTTACTGGGTTTTCCGCCAGCGGGTCACCGCCAAACAGCTGGAGTATTAATGCCGTGGCCGTAAGGGATGGGACTTGCGGAAGGATGCGGGAAGATGATCAATAAGCAGCTTTGGCGAGAGACACGGGCCGTGCGCCTGTCCCTGGTCCTTACCGTGGGTTTGGGACTGGGGTCCGGTCTGCTGGCGATCCTGCAGGCTGGCTACCTGGCCCGGGTGGTGGACCTAGTCTTTCTTAAGGGACGGGACATCACCGGGGTTTGGCCCTGGCTCTGGCTGCTCCTGGGTGTCATCGTGTTGCGTGCCGGGCTGGCCTGGGCGAGCCAGGTCGCCGCCCACCGGACGGCGGCCAGGATCAAGCATGCGTTGCGCCGGCGGCTTCTGGCCCACTTGCTGGCCCTCGGACCGGCCTACGTGAAAGAGGAACGGACGGGTGAACTGGTCAACGTTTTGGTGGAGGGCGTTGAAGCCCTGGACGCCTACTTTGCCCGTTACCTGCCTCAGCTCGCCCTGGCCGCCTTGGTGCCCCTGGCGGTCCTGGGGTTTGTCTTTCCCCTGGACCTTTTGTCAGGTTTCATCCTGCTTTTGACGGCCCCTCTGATCCCCTTGTTTATGGCCTTGATCGGCAGGTGGGCCCAGACCCTGACCCAGCGGCAGTGGGAGTCCTTAAGCAGGATGAGCGCTCACTTCCTGGATGTGCTGCAGGGTCTCACCACCCTCAAAATCTTCGGCCGGAGCAAGGTGCAGGCTGAGGTGATCAAGCGGATCAGTAACGATTTCCGGGAGACCACCCTTGGTGTTCTGAGGGTTGCTTTTCTTTCGGCTCTGGTGCTGGAGTTTGTGGCGACGATCAGCACGGCGCTGGTTGCGGTTACGGTGGGCTTGCGGCTGGTGTATGCCCGCATCCCTTTTGAAGAGGCGTTTTTTCTCTTGCTGCTCGCGCCCGAGTTTTACCTGCCTTTGAGGCTCCTGGGCAGCCAGTTTCACGCCGGGATGGCCGGGGTCAGCGCGGCGAAACGCATCTACCAAATCCTTGAGACGACGCCGCCCCTGCGGAACTCAGGGGAAGAGAGGCATATTTCACCCGAATCCGGTATCCAGGTTGTTTTTCAGGACGTCTACTACGCTTTTGAGGACGGAGCCCGGCCGGCGCTAAAAGGTGTATCCTTTGCGCTTCACCCGGGGGAACGGGTGGCCCTGGTAGGTCCGAGCGGGGCGGGGAAGAGTACCGTTGCCAATCTGCTCTTGCGCTTTATGGACCCCGATCAGGGTCTGATTAAGATCAATGGTATTTCTCTCGCCCAGATCCCCGCGGAGGAGTGGCGCCGGCACGTCGCCCTGGTGCCCCAAAATCCCTACATCTTCTATGGCACTGTGGCCGAGAACATTCGCCTGGCGTGCCCGGGGGCCGGTATCGACGACGTGATGGCGGCCGCTGAAATGGCCGGGGCCCACCGGTTCATCCTCGATCTCCCGCAGGGTTACGATACCCCTGTCGGGGAAGGAGGCATGCGCCTCAGCGGCGGGCAGGCCCAGCGTGTGGCCCTGGCCCGGGCCTTTCTGAAGGACGCGCCCCTGTTAGTCCTGGACGAAGCCACGGCCGGCCTGGATCCATGGAACGAGAGGGTTGTGTTGGAAGCCCTGGAGCGCCTGATGCAGGGGCGTACGGTACTGATCATCGCCCACCGGCTCAACACGGCCTGCCGTGCCGACCGTATCCTGGTGCTGGAAGGGGGACGGGTGGTGGAAGCCGGCCGGCATGAAGAACTCATCGAGCGGCAGGGGGTCTACCACCGCCTGGTGGCCGCCTTCGGGGGAACGGCATGAAGAATTTTGTACGTCTCGTCGTATTGATCACGCCATACTGGAAAGCGATGTTTTTGGCGGCCCTGCTGGGTTTTCTGACGGTGGGCAGCGGTGTCGGGCTGATGGCCGTTTCGGCCTTCCTTATCGCCAGCGCGGCGCTTCACCCCCCGGTTTTGGACCTGATGCAGGCCATCGTGGGGGTGCGTTTTTTCGGGATTGCCCGGGCCGTATTCCGCTACCTGGAACGTTATATCGTCCACGACGCCGCCTTTCGGGTTCTCGCTCGGATCCGGGTCTGGTTTTACCGGGCGCTTGAACCCCTGGCTCCGTCCCGGCTGATCGACTACCGCAGCGGTGAGCTGGTTAGCCGCATTGTGGCCGACGTGGAAACACTCGAACAGTTCTACCTGCGGGTGTTGGCGCCCCCGCTGGCGGCCCTGATGGTACTGCTGGGGATTGTTGCCTTTTTAGCCTGGTTTGGGCTGAGCCTTGCTTTTACCCTGGCAGGCTTTTTCCTTGCCGCCGCCGTGGCCGTGCCCCTTGGAATAAGAGCCATAACCCGGCAGAAGGGCCGGCGGATGGTGGAGGTCCGTGCCACGCTGAACGCTCATCTGGTGGACACCATCCAGGGTATGACGGACATTACGGCATTTGGCCAATCCGGGCGGCAGCAGGAACAGGTTGATGCGCTAAGCCGGCAAATCCTGGACCTTCAAGGGCGGGTGGCCGGCGCCGGCGGTCTCTCCAATGCTCTGGTCAGCCTGATGGCGCACCTGGCGATGTGGTCGATTCTGGTGCTTGCCATCCCCCTGGTGGCGCAAGGGAAGCTCGATGGAGTCCACCTGGCCATGCTGGCCCTGGCGGCTTTGGGCAGCTTCGAGGCCGTTTTGCCCCTGCCGATGGTGTTTCAACATCTTGAGGAGAGCCTGGCGGCGGCCGGCAGGCTCTTTGCCGTTACGGACACCAGGCCTGCTGTTCGCGAGCTTCCGGGTCCTTCACCCAGACCTCAGAGGTATGACCTCCGGGCGAGCGGTCTACGCTTCCGGTACAACCCGGACGAGCCTTTGGCCCTGGACGGGCTGGACTTTGTGCTGCCCGAGGGCGGCAGGTTGGCCGTCGTCGGTCCCAGCGGGGCCGGTAAAAGCACTCTGGTAAACCTTTTGCTGCGCTTCTGGGATTACGAGGAGGGCTCGATTTCCCTGGGCGGCCAGGAGCTTAAGGCCTACGCGCCGGAGGACCTGCGGTCCTTGATAGGCGTGGTCACCCAGCACACCTATCTCTTTAATGCCACGGTCCGTGAAAACCTCTTGTTGGCCAAACCCGGGGCCGGTACGGAAGAACTTATCCAGGCCGCCAGGACGGCGCGGCTCCATGATTTCATTCAAAGCCTTCCGCGGGGCTATGATACCTATATAGGAGAAAAGGGATTCAAGCTCTCGGGTGGCCAGCGCCAGCGCCTGGCGATAGCCCGGGCGGTCCTCAAAAACGCTCCGATTCTGCTGCTGGATGAGGCCACCGCGGGTCTCGATCCGGTGACCGAGCGGGAGGTGATGGAGTCCATCCATCGCTTGATGGAGGGGCGGACCACGCTGGTTATTACCCACCGCCTGGCGGGACTGGAAATGATGGACGAGGTCCTGGTCATGGAAAAGGGCCGGATTACAGAGCGGGGCCGGCACGACGAGCTTTTGCGGCTGGGCGGGCTTTACCGCAGCTTGTGGGAGCTGCAGCACCGGATCTGTTAAAAAAGGGTCCACGAGATGTGGACCCTGTATTTGAAGTGAATCCTACTTAAAATACCGGTTTAAAAGCCCCTCCAGGGCCTGGGCATGCCTGGCTTCATCCCGTGAAGATTCGTCCAGGGCGTCGTGGGCGTGGTCATTGCCGATCTCCTTCGCCTTGACTGCCGCTTCCCTCTTGGCCTTATTGGCCATCTGTTCCCCTCTGAGCATCTTCTCGATATTCTCTTTCGTGCTGCTGGAGATCAGCCCGTTCAGTTCCGCGAAGTGGGCGGCGTGCCAGGCTTCGTCCATGGCGATAGACTGCAGGACCAGGGCCACTTCGGGGTAACCCTCGCGCTGAGCCTGCCGGGCCATGGCCAGGTACAGGCCGACCTCCCAGGTCTCACCTTTGAATTCCGCGGCTACCGCTTCTTGAAGATCTGTTCCTTTGGTAACCCCCAGCTTCACTTCGTTAACCAGATCCGCCATCAGTATCTCTCCTTTCGGTGCGTTTCTTTATTGTTGTCACCGCATTGCGGGCAGTAACCAAAAAAATGAAGGTTTGCAGACCTGATCTCGTAAGATGACGAGCGCACAGCTTTGCATATCGCATCTTCGAGGTTATCCGGGTACGCCTCCATATCGTCCACCCTGCCGCAGGAAAGGCATATCAAGTGAGGGTGGGGGGTGACGTTAGCGTCGTAGTGATAGACGTTTTCCCCTGTGTTAAAGCGCTGGATCAGCCCCGCTTCCTCAAGAGTCTGCATGGTTTTATAGACGGTGTTGAAACTGATTGAAGGGAAAACTTGCTGATTTCCTGGTACACGTACTCCGCCGTCGGATGAGCCTTACTTGCCGCAAGCAGCCTGTAAATCGCTTCCCGCTGGGGAGTAACCCTTAGACCTTTTTGTTTTAATAATTCCCGAGCAGCCATCATTTATTTTTTCCTATCAAAGATTTATTACTTTATAGTAATTATTATCATATAAGTATTAGTTCGTCAAGTCTTTTGAGCAGTATTGAAAAAAGAAATCCTGTGTCTGAAAACAGGATTTCATTCCCGCCTCTCTGCTATACGGCTCATACAGTGCCGCCGGTATGATCTGTTACGGAGTTGTATTTCCCAACAAGGTCTGGTATTACGAACACGTCCTCCGGGTTTACCTGTTGTACAGACCGGTTTCCAGACGGGTAATCACTCTATCAAGTGATTGATCACACTAAGAGGTGGGGGGTGTGCTCCGACTGTCTGGTCCAGGGGGCCGGAAGCTGCTCAAGGCATTTCCGGAGGGCCTGGCAAAACCTCGATACTCCTTCGGTGACCGTTTCCCGCCCGTAGCGTGAGAAGCTCAGGCAGACATAGTTATTGCCTTTTGTAAGCACGATACTACATTATTCTTAAAGCAGGAAAGACCCAATTGGCTTCTTCCAGTCTCCGTCCAATTGCAACGGCGAACCTCGCGGCGTTGCGGCAGATCCCTGCGGCTTTCCGCCGGCGCTTCGCAAGGCGCCACTACTCAATTCCCTTTACGAAGAATGAAAGAGCGCGGCACAGGTTAGTTGGCTTTTGGCAATAACAAAAAAGAATTGGACTAATAACCAAACAGCATATATGATCTAGGCAAAAGCCACCTGTCAGGGAGTGAGGTTGTTTTGGCCGATTACACCAAGATGTGGGACGAGCTGGGTCTGGATCTCGAGGCGCACGACCAGTTGCTTCAGGCGCTGCCTCCGACGTACGGGGAGGTATATATGCGGCAGGAGAACCGCCCCAAGGGGATGGAGTATTTCGACTTCGTGGTCAGCGAGATTCACGGCTTGCGCGTGCAGGAACTGCAGGAGTTCAAGAAAAACGGCGGTAAGGTGGTCGGGACCTTCTGCATCTTTGTTCCCGAGGAATTGATCCTGGCTGCGGGAGCGGTCTACGTTGGGCTTTGTTCCGGCCTCGATATAGGCGCCGCCCAGGCCGAAGCCGTGCTCCCGCGCAATATCTGCCCCTTGATCAAGTCGTTCATGGGCTTTAAGCTGGCCCGCGTCTGTCCCTACATGGAGTCGTGCGACCTCCTGGTGGGGGAAACGACCTGCGACGGCAAGAAGAAGGCCTTCGAAGTGCTGGCCGACTTCGCCCCGGTTTACGTCATGGAGACCCCGCAGAGGAAAGGGCCGGTGGGGCGCATGCTCTGGATGGAGGAAATCCGGCTGCTGGCCCTTAAGCTGGAGGAATTGACCGGGAAGCGCATCACCGGTGACTCCCTTGCCGAGAGCATCCGCCGCGTCAATGCCAAACGCCGGGCTCTGCAGCGCCTTAACAGGCTGAGGCAGGCCGACCCGGCGCCGATTTCGGGCCGTGATGCCCTGTTGATCAATCAGATCGCGTTTTATGACGACGTTGACCGTTTTACGGCTCAGGTGAACGCCCTTTGCGACGAACTCGAAGAGCGGGTCGGCAAAGGCATCGGGGTAGCCCCTGAGGGGACGCCCCGTGTGGTCGTCAGCGGTACTCCGATGGCCATCCCCAACTGGAAGGTGCCTTTCATCGTCGAGTCGGCGGGAGCGGTCATCGTCGGCGAGGAGATGTGTACGGGATCCCGCTATTTTGAAACCCTCACCGAAGAAAGGGAAGGAGCGGACCTGGACGAGATGCTGGCCGGGGTGGCGGCCCGGCACCTGGAGCCCGACTGCGCCTGCTTTACGCCCAATTCCCGGCGCCTCGAAAAGCTTGTTGATATGGCCCGCGCCCACCATGCCGACGGAGTCATCAGCTACATCCTCTCTTTTTGCGATCCCTATGCTGTTGAGGCCTATCAAGTCGAAAAGGCTCTGAGACGCACCGGTATCCCCTCCCTGAAAATCGAGACCGACTACGGCCAGCATGACGCGGGCCAGATCCGCACCCGCGTGGAGACTTTCGTGGAGATAGTTGCCGGGCGTAAGGCGGCGGAAAGACGGACCGGCGCTGTAAGCGGATAACAAGAAAGCGGTACTGAAGATGGCAAAAAGCCGGGCCTTGATGGGGCCCGGCTTTTTGTCGGCTCGAGAACCGCGATCTAAAAAGAACTAGAGCA
Source organism: Bacillota bacterium (assembly GCA_036804525.1). Lineage (GTDB taxonomy): Bacteria > Bacillota > Desulfotomaculia > Desulfotomaculales > JASEER01 > JBFLVT01. Next base: position 53,379 of record DAIRSE010000008.1, read on the forward strand.
GAGAGGGAACAAAAACTAACGAGCAGACTACAGCCAGGAAGCCAATGACCGGCAGTACAACAAATCCAAAAGACGCTCTGCCCATGAGCATTTCGGCCCGTGGCAGTTCCGAGCAGCAGTAAGGGTCTTCAAGGCACTCCTTCACGAAATCGTCGTGGCCGGTTCGAATAGAGGCTGTCATTCTCAACATCCTCCTTTCAAATACCTATTTGCCCCTAGAGGGGGCAATTTCCATATTACTCTTGTACTAATAAGAAGTCAATCGTTCTTGCTCAAGCTCTTAAATTCACTTGATCATAAAAATTGATCAGATGGTAGTGGCATACCTGAAGGTATTTTGCACAGCGGCATCCTTTACCACTCAAAGCCTGGACGTCATGTGTAGCTTTCCAGATTTGCGTAACGGTTCTTTTAAATATTCTAAAACCTGTTGAGGTTCATGCCTTGTATCCTTACGCGTATCGCTTTTTCAGCCCGTTGTATGCTGCGGGCACAAGGTTCAAGATGGGCTTAGCCCTATGTTTGTGGTAGGATAAGGATAGAACTCTGCTGAAGGGGTGTTTTTAAATGGCTCTTACAAAAACGGACATTGAGGAACTGCAGTCGGCCTATACCATGGCTTTTATTTTTAAGGACGGAAAAGGCTGCATTGAGGTGACCAGGGAGGAGGATCTGGACCACCCGTACCGGATCGAAACCGAGACCCGGTTTGCGGACGAGACAAGCCAGGACAGCAAATTGATCCGTGCCGCGGCGTTCTTTATGCTTGCCCGGCAAAACCGCAGATGTACGACCATTGCCCGGCTGTTGCAAGAGGGAGACAAGATTCAACTCGAATGGCAGCGTGACCGCTTTACCACCCCTAATATGGAGGCGGAGGGCTTTCATACGGACGCTCTCTTTTTGAATATTATCCGTGACGGACAGGTGCTGACCTTCCTGCTGGATGTTTACACAACAAACAAGGAAGAGATGAGAATGATCGAGGCATCTGTCAGTTAAAACCAAACATCCCCAACAACGTCCCTGCTGCTGAACGCACAGGGATGTCCTGTTTTTATAAATGAAAACCCTCGGGATCGGCCCGTTGAAAACCCGAGGGCTGTTCAAAAACAAGCATGGCACGGAAGGCCTAATGGCTGTAAGCACTAAGCTATAGGCTATAGGACATTGTTGAACGGCTTCGGTCTTGCCGAATCCGAACCTCTGAATCCTAATGCCTAATGCATAGCGCTTAGCGCCAAATAGGGCAGGCGAAGTTTTTCAACAGCCCCGGAAGGGGGTCACAGGCACTGCATTATTAATCAAACAGATCGCCAAAAATCTCGAAAATGCCGTGCTTCTTCTTTTTCTTGTGGTGGTAATCCTTGCTGTGGTAATGGTGGCCTTCGTACCTGTGATCCTCATATCTGTGAGGAGGTTTTTCGTAATCCTCTTCGTGACGCCGCTTGTGCACGTCCTCATAGTCAGCCTCAAACTCTCTTGCCAGGGAGACTACTTTTTCGAGTTCTCCGCGGTCCAACCACACCCCGCGGCAGCGGGGGCAAACGTCCATGAGGACGCCGTATCGCGAGACTTCTTTCAGGTGGTCATGGCAAACGGGACACTCTTTCATCCTTGAACAACTCCCTTACCTGGTAAACTATGCTTCCTAAGACAAGTATATCATCTCTGTCGCGGGGCTAAACCATCTTCTATGTCAATCAGTGGATGCGCGATACCTCTTACCTGCCTTCGTTCCGAAAATAGGGGAGCCGGTTAAGCAGGTAGATCAGCAGGTTGGGCGACACGGCGCCTAAAAACACCAGCGCCCATTGCCCCGTGTTGAGCGGAACGGCGCTTAAGGCGGTGTTCAGACCCGGGACGTGGACGGCCGCGAACTGCAGCCCCAGGGTGATGATGACCGCCCCGATCATATAAGGATTTTCCAGCAGGGTCCGGTCTAAACCCAGACCGTCCCGTCGCCTCACGTTGAGCGCGTATCCCAGCTGGGTGACGGCCAGCGTGGCGAAGGTAAGCGTCCTGGCGACCTCCATCTGCGTAAAGTTGTTCAGGGCGTAGATAAAGATGAATAAGGGGCCCAAGGACAGTACAGACCCGTGCAGCAGAATGGTCAGCTTGAACTTGGCGGTAAGTATATCCTGGCGGGGGTTGCGGGGTGGACGGGACATAATCCCCTTTTCCGCCGGTTCCCAACCGAGCGCCAGAGCCGGAAAAACGTCGGTTACCAGGTTCATCCACAGGATCTGGAGCACGACCAGGGGCAGCGGCAATCCAATGATGATAGCCACAAAGATCAGGGCGATCTCGCTCAGGTTACACGAGAACATGTACTGGATGAACTTCTGGACGTTGTCAAAGATGATCCGTCCCTGCTTCACGGCCCGGATGATCGTGGCGAAATTGTCGTCGGCCAGCACCATGTCGGAGGCCTCCCGGGCTACAGCCGTACCCCCGCGGCCCATGGCCACCCCGATATCTGCCCTCTTGAGAGCCGGGGCGTCGTTGACGCCGTCCCCGGTCATGGCGACGATCTCCCGGTTGTTCTTTAAGACGTTGACGATGTCGAGTTTGTTGCGGGGCGATACCCGCGCAAAAATGCTGGCCTTCTTGACCTTTTCCTCCAGTTCGCCGGCGGAAAGGCCGTCCAGATCCCGGCCGTGGATCACCTCGCCCTTCAGGCCGATCCGTTCCCCGATGGCCGCCGCCGTCGCCGGCTGGTCCCCTGTGATCATCATCACCCGGATTCCGGCGCGCTGCGCCTCGGCTACCGCCGCGGCAACCTCGGGGCGAGGGGGATCGGAAATCCCGGCGAGCCCGAGGAAGACTAGATCGGCAAACGGACTGTCGGTGTCTTCGCAAATCTTGTAGGCCACTGCCAGCAGGCGCAAGCCCCGGCGTGCCAGGGCGTCGTTATGGCTCATGATCTCCTTGCGCAGTTCCTCGTTGAGCTCGATCTCCCGCCCGCCGATGCGGACCCTGGAGCAAACATCAAGGATCGCCCCCGGAGCGCCTTTGGCGAATACGGCTCCGGTGCCGTCCGGCAGCCTGTAAAAAGCAGCGCTGCGCCGGGTCTCCGACGAGAAGGGGACTTCTCCCAGCCGCGTATACCCGCTACGTTCGGCCTGCTCCCGCAGGAAACCCGCCTTTGCGGCGGCGACCACGAGGGCCCCCTCGGTCGGGTCGCCGATGACGTCCCATTCACCGTTGTCGTCTTCCTGAATGCCGGCCTTGCTGGAAAGCGCCCCGGCCTGGAGGAAGAGTTTAAGGTCGTGGTCCGCTTGAACGTCGATGGGGCCGTCCGGGCCTGTAAACCCCCCGGTGGGGACATACCCTTCTCCGCTGACCTGGATTTCCCGGCCCGGCAGCCAGATCGTTTCGACCCGCATCCGGTTTTCAGTGATTGTCCCGGTTTTGTCGGTACAAATGACGGTGGTCGAACCCAGCGTTTCGACGGCGGGAAGCTTACGCACGATGGCGTTCTGCCGGGCCATGCGCTGCATGCCGATGGCCAGGGTTATCGTGGCGACGGCGGGAAGGCCCTCCGGGACGGCTGCGATGGCCAGGGCGATGGCGGTGACCACCATCTGGCCGATCGGGTTGCCTGTCAGGACACCGGCGATGCCGATGATGGCGGCAAGGCCCAGGCTGATGCCGACCAAAGAACGGCCCATGCGTTCCAGGCGTTTTTCCAGGGGACTGTGCTCGTCGGGCGTGTCTTCCAGGAGGTGGGCGATCCGGCCCAGTTCGGTATCCATGCCGGTAGCCGTGACAACGGCGCGCCCGCTGCCCCTTGCCACGTTGGTGCCCAAAAAGACGGTGTTCTTGCGGTCGCCCAAGGGCGGGTTCGGGTCCGAAATAGGCTCGGTGTTCTTCTCCACCGGTTCGGACTCGCCGGTCAGCGCCGCCTCGATAACGCTTAACTCCTTCGCCTCGAGCAGTCTGGCGTCGGCGGGGACGCGGTCGCCTTCTTCCAGAACGATCAGGTCCCCCGGCACGAGCTCGCGGGCCGGGATTTCGGACAGATGGCCGTCGCGGATGACCTTGGCCGTGGGGGTGATGATCTTCTTCAAAGCCGAGACGGCCTGCTCGGCCCGGAACTCCATAATAAACCCGAGGACGGCGTTCAGGATGATTACGACAAAGATGGCGGCGGCTTCGAAGAAATCTCCAAGGGCCAGGGAGATGCCTGTTGCGGCAAGAAGCAGGATGACGATGATGCTGCGAAACTGGTTGATCAGGATCAGGACCGGAGAGATTTTGGCTTTTTCTTTGATCTCGTTAGGCCCGTAGCGGTGGCTTCGCCGGGCCGTCTCATCTGCGGTTAAGCCGGTCACCCCGGAAGTCTGGAGTTCCTCGATCGTTTCGTGGGCTGTCTTCTGGTGCCACACGTTTTGCACCACCCCCGGCCAAACGATTTGATCCCTTAAACTGTTGCTTCCATAAACCCAACTTTTTTATTAGTGTCTTGAGCTGTTCACGTTTATCCTGTCACCTCTGACCTCTCACCTTACACTTCCCAATAGCCGGCGAAGTGTTTCAGCGGCATCTTAGGTAAATTGTAACAGTTGAAAGGATAGTCTGCGTAGTGCTCTTGACATATAATTAAAAGCAAAATCGGCCGGGAAAAGGCGCTGTGCTTTATGTATCGGGCGAGACAGGACTTTCACAACGGCGAGGGGGATTCTATGGATAAGGTTGAGGTCAGGGCCTTCGGCGACCTGAAACGGCTTTTTGACGAGAGAGGCTGGCCCTTTCCGCTTTTCGTCGACCTGCCTGCCGGAGCCAGGGCCGCAGACCTGGCGCGGGAACTGGACATCCCTCTGGACAAAGTGGAGGTCGTGTTTGTGAACGGCAGGGTCCGGCGCGTCGACTGCTCGCTTGCCCCCGGCGACCGGGTAGCCTTTGTGCCCCCCGGCACCCCGGGACCTTACCGGGTGCTTTTGGGATTTATGGATAAAGGACGCGGGGCGGAAAACTCTTAAGCCGTACCGTAGTCCATAAATATGAGGGGGTGTTGAACAAATGGAACGTAGACAGGCGAAGTGGGCCGGCCGCCTCTTTGCCGTCCTCCTGATCGGCTACTCCAGCCTTGTCGCCAGCTTGGGGCTTATCAGCCCCCGGACGTTGCTGCAATCCGTCCCTGAGGGGGGCGCGGCGGTCTTTACGGCTCTGGCGGTTTCGTTTTTCATCGTGTCCGTGCCCGCCGCGCGGCGCGCTACGGAGGCTTTTCCCAGGCCTCTCCAGGGCGTGGCGTTTGCCGCAGTGGGCGGTTTTCTCCTGCCGGCTTTCGCCTGGTCGGTGGAAGCGTGGAACCTTCACTGGCTGGCCGCCTGGGCCCTGGCCCTTGTTCTGTCGGTTGCGGGGCAGTGGGCGGGACTGCGGGTCGGAGAGAAACTGACGGGAAACGGCGGGGAATAGCAAAAGGCCGAATGGGGTCAGATGGCTGCCGTTCGGGTTTTCTTTTTGACAGGTGACCGTTTTTGCTGTTGACATTTCCGCCAGCCGGTTTTAAACTAACCCCTAGATACAGTGAAGTGTCTACAAGCGATGGCGCCCTGGGAGGGTGCCTGTTTTTTTGGGGCGTCGACATCGCCCCCGGCGGCCGCCCGAGGCGGTGCGTTAAACGGTAAGGAAGCCAGGAAGGTCCGGGCACCGGTGCCCCGAGAGACTGCTGCTACAGTCCCGGGGCTTTTTGTTTCCCGGTTACCTGTTGGGCAGTGAAGCCCCTGAGGCGACGTATATGTGGCCGTCGGGGGCTTTCTGTTTTTCTAAACACGGTTGAGGAAGTCGTAACACCAAAAAGGAGGGCTTGCGGTGACAAGAAAGGTTGCGATTTACGGAAAGGGCGGCATTGGTAAATCTACGACCACCCAGAACACGGCGGCGGCGCTCAGCTATTTCTGGGGGAAAAAGGTCATGATCCACGGCTGTGACCCGAAGGCCGATTCCACCCGCCTGATCCTGGGCGGGAAGTCACAGGTCACGGTGATGGACACCCTACGGGAGGAGGGAGAAGAGGCGGTAACCCCGGACCGGGTCATCAAAACCGGTTTCGGCGGCATCAAGTGTGTCGAGTCCGGAGGGCCGGAGCCGGGGGTGGGCTGCGCCGGCCGTGGCGTGATTACGGCGATCAACCTGATGGAGGAACACGAGGCTTATACCCCGGACCTTGACTTTGTTTTCTTTGATGTCCTTGGTGACGTCGTGTGTGGCGGGTTTGCCATGCCGGTCCGCGAAGGGAAGGCGCAGGAGATTTACATTGTGGCCTCGGGGGAGATGATGGCCCTATACGCGGCCAATAACATCTGCCGCGGCATGGTAAAGTATGCCGAGCAGAGCGGCGTGCGCCTGGGCGGAATTATCTGCAACAGCAGGAACGTTGACGGCGAGCGCGAGCTGATGGAGGAATTCTGTTCCCGAATCGGGACTCAGATGATCCAGTTTGTGCCGCGCGACAACATCGTCCAGAAGGCCGAGTTCAACCGCCAGACGGTCACCCAGTTTGCGCCGGACAGTAACCAGGCTATGGTTTACAGGGAACTGGGCGAGAAGATCATCAACAATCAGCATTTCGTCATTCCAAAACCTATGACGATGGACGAGATGGAAGCGCTGGTCGTCAAATACGGACTGCTCGATTGAGAAGAGGAGGCAAAAAAGATGAAGCTGATCAGAGCCATCGTACGACCCGAAAAGGTGGATGAAATTGTCGACGAGCTCAAGCAGGCGGGTTACCCGGCCTTGACCCGCATGGACGTGGTCGGCCGCGGCAAGCAGGTGGGCATTCGCGTGGGCAGTGTCCACTATGATGAGATCCCGAAGGTGATGCTGATGATCGTGGCCGACGACCACAGGGTGGAAGATATTATGGGCATTATTGCCAGGGCCGGGTACACCGGCAACTTCGGCGACGGCAAGATCTTCGTGAGCCCGGTTGAGGACGCCTACACCATCAGAACCGGCAGCCGGGAACTGTAGGGGTGCCGGGAACCACACAACTGAGGACCGTCTCAGCGGTCGTTCGGGAGGAGTATAAGTTGAAGGAAATTATGGCAATCATCCGGCCCAATAAAATGCATGCCACCAAGGAGGCCCTTGTAGCCAAGGGTTTTCCCGCCCTGACTGCCCAGAAAGTACTGGGACGCGGTAAACAGCGGGGCGTGGCCGAGGAGCTCACCTTCAGGATCGATCCCAACCTGGTGGATTTAAACGGGCATATGACTTATGTTCCTAAACGTATGTTAACTATCGTCGTCGATGATGACCAGGTGCAGGAAGTGATTGAGACAATCATGGCGACTAACCGTACAGGCGCGATTGGTGACGGGCGTATCTTCGTCCTTCCCATTGAGGAAGCGGTACGCATGCGCACCGGGGAGACCGGACCAACGGCCATCAAGTAACGTTTATATGAGCGAGGAGGGAGAAATGTGCCCCTGATCACCTTAAAATGCGATACAGCCATACCCGAACGGGGCCGGCACACCTACGTCCACGACAAGGATGAGCCTGTCATCCCCCGGTGTAACGCTCCTACTATTCCCGGGGATATGACCGAGCGCGGGTGAGCGTTCGCCGGTGCCCGCGGGGTCGTGGGCGGACCAATTAACGACATCATCCAGATGGTGCACGCACCGGTGGGCTGCGCCTTCTATACATGGGCGACCCGGAGGCACATGTCCGACGTGCATACCTGGGCCTTGCCGGGCAAATTGACCAACAGCGCTTTTAACCGCCGTTACTGTTTTGTTACCGACATGCAAGAAAAAGACGTGGTCTTCGGCGGGGTGAAAAAGCTCAAAAACGCGTGTCTTGAGGCACTCCAACTGTTCCCCGAGGCCCGGGGCCTGATCTTGTTTACCACCTGTACCACCGGGCTGATCGGTGACGACGTGAGGGCGGTAGCCAAACAGGTGGAAAAGGAGACCGGAAAACCGATCTTTTCCATCGAGTCTCCCGGTTGCTCAGGCGTAAGCCAATCCCGAGGGCACCACGACTTCAACCACCAGTTCTACGCGCAGATAAGGGCGCTTCGGGAGCGGCGGCCCGAACTCTGCTTGAAAGAAGAGGAAAAGACACCCTATGATGCCGTCCTGATCGGGGAATACAACATGGACTGGGACCTGCGCGTCATCCTGCCACTGTTTGAGCGCATCGGAGTCCGTATCCTCTGTACCTTCTCGGGCAATGCCTCCATTGAGGACCTGGTGAAGATGCCCGACGCCAAGCTGAACATTGTGCACTGCCAGCGTTCGGCCACCTATATCGCCGACCTGATCAAAGAGGGGTACGACGTTCCCTATATCAGAGCCTCTTTGTTCGGCCTGCACCAGACCTCCAAGGCCTTGCGGGAAACGGCCAAGTGGTTCGGCCTTGAGGAGCGGGCGGAAGCCGTGATTGCCGAGGAAATGGCCCGCGTCTGGCCGGCCCTGGAGTATTACCGCGAACGGCTGCGCGGCAAGAAGGCGGCCATCTATGTAGGCGGGCCGCGCGTATGGCACTGGATCAAGGTGCTGGAGGAACTCGGGATGGAGGTGGTGGCCTGCGCCTGCACCTTCGCCCACGAGGATGACTATGAGAAAATTAACGAGAAGCTTCCCAACGGCGTGCTGGTCATCGACAACCCCAATGAGTTTGAAATCGAGGAAATGCTCGAAACCTGCAAGCCCGACCTGTTCCTGACCGGGCTCAAGGAAAAGTTTCTGGGGCGCAAGATGGGCTATGCCACCCTGAACTCGCATTCGTACGAGAAGGGACCGTATGCCGGTTTCGCGGGATTCGTCAACTTTGCCCGGGACATTTATCAAGCGGTGTCGGCGCCGGTTTGGAAACTCATTTAGGTAATGCCGGGGCAAGGCGTGCCGGCAAAAGAACATTAAATAAATCTAACCAGCTAGTAAAGGGGAGGGAGTTATGGCCAAAGACATTCCGATCGAGGGCATCACCTACCAGCAGCTGGCTATCAAAAAGGTGCCCCTCAGTGAAAGCTACGTTCCCCGGGATGAGACGCTCATCCCTTCCGGTAATCGTACCGTGGTGGTGAACCCCTGTCGGACCTGCATGCCGTTCGGAGCTATGTTCGCCGGACTGGGGATGCACCGCGGCATACCTTTCGTCCAGGGCGCTCAGGGCTGCACCACGTACGTACGTTACACCTTCTGCCGCATCTTCCAGGAGCCGGCGTCCATCGCCAACGCCTCTTTCCACGAGGACGCGGCCGTTTTCGGGGGGCGCAAGAACTTCAAGCACGGTATCCGCAACCTGGTCGTACGCTACAAGCCTGACGTAATCACGGTAGTGACGACCTGTTCATCCGAGATCATCGGCGACGACATGGTCAGTTTTATTAAGGAGGCCCGCAAGCTTCTCGTTAAGGAACTGGGAGAGGAGGAAGGGAACCGGGTTAAACTCGTCCTCGTCAACACCCCAAGTTTCGCCGGTTCCCACGTCGCCGGCTACGACCGCGCCGCGAAGGCCTTTTTGGAGACGCTGGCTAAGGACCGCTCGACAACGAACAACAAGGTGAACATTATCCCCGGCATGCTGATGCCGGGAGACATCCGGGAAATCAAACACATGCTTGCCGAAATGGGCATCGAGGCGCATATCCTGTTCGACATCAGCGACGTCTTCGACACGCCTTTGATGCCGCCGCAGATCATGCCCTATTATCCTGAGGGTGGCACCCGGGTGGCAGATGTTGAAGACATGGGAAACTCTCTGGCCACTTTTGCGCTCTGCCGGAACGAAGGCGGGCTGGGGGCCCGTTACCTGGAACAGAAGTTCGAAATCCCGGCCTTTGTCGGGCCGCTGCCGATAGGTGTCAAGTACACCGACCTGTTCCTCCAGCGTCTTTCCCAGGTCACCGGCAGGGAGGTCCCGCCCTCCCTGAAAAAGGAGCGGGGCCGGCTGCTCGATTTCATGGCCGACACCCTGCACCACACAATGATGAAGAAGGTGGCCGTCTTCGGCGACCCGGACATCGTCACCGGCATTACGCGCTTTGTATGTGAGCTGGGTATGGAGCCGGTAGCCGTAATGAGCGGAACGGCGACCAAGACGTTTACCGAAGACATCGAAGAGATCGTAAGCGAGTTCGGGGCCAAACCGCTGATTCTAAACGGCAGCGACCTGTTCGAGTTTGAGGAAGCGCTGAAGAAGATGCCCGTAGAGGTCATTATCGGGAACTCCAAGGGTGTCGACATCTCCAAAGAATTGGGCGTACCGCTTGTCAGGGCCGGTTTGTTCGTTTACGACCGCGTCGGTTATTACAAGCGTCCAATAATCGGTTACCGGGGAGGGGAACGCTTCCTGGCCGACCTGGTGAACGCCATTCTGGATTACGGCTATCCCGGGGCCCGGACGGAGCAGTTGTAATGAGTATGCTTAAAGAGACTCCCGGATGTGTTATGCCCCTGCGTGTTCCCTTTCTCGATGCGGCCCGGGCGGAGCACGGCACATTGAAGAACATTGCCGTGCCCGTGCTGCCGGCCTGCGACAGGCGTACCGTTCCCGGCGTCCTGTCGCAGAGGGCTTGCGCTTACTACGGGGCGCGGTGGTTTCTGGCGCCGCTGAAGGACGTCGTCCACCTTGTGCACGGCCCCATATCCTGTGCGTACTACGGGGAAACGGTGCGTAAGAAGAAGTACACCGTGTTTTCAACGGATATGACCGAGCACGAGGTCATCTTCGGCGGGGAAGGGAAGCTGCTTGGAACACTTATCGAACTGGCGCACCGCTTTCCCGGGTACAGAGCGGTTCTGGTCTACGTTACCTGCGCTCCGGGGATTATCGGCGACGATGTGCAACGCGCCTGCCGGCAGGCCGAGCAGGCTACAGGGATGCGCTGCGTGCCTGTGAACTGCCCCGGATTTGTGGGCCCCAGCCAGGCAGCGGGTCACGAAATCGGGGCGCGGGTCTTGCTTGATCATTTTATCGGACGCAATGACGACGTCGTCCCCGGGCCCTATGACGTCAACATCCTCGGGGAGTACGACGTGATGGGGGACTTAAAGGTGATCAGAAGCCTCCTGGCGCGCGTCGGGATAAACGTGGTCTCGGCTGTTACGGGAGACGTTTCGGTGGACAGCTTGGCCCGGGCGCACCGTGTTCAATTGAATGTCGTTCACTGCCGGCGCACCGGCGGCCTGATTGCCGAGGAAATGAAGCGCAAATACGGCGTGCCTTTCATTAAGGTCTCCTTCTTCGGGATCACTGAAACGAACAATGCACTGCGCCGTTTGGGAGAATGGTTCAACCTGCGCGAGGCTGCCAAAGCAGTGATCGCCGCGGGCGAGGCGTCGGTATCCCGAGAGATTGAACGTTTCCGCCGGGAGTTGGCGGGAAAAAGAGTGGGCCTGTTCTTCGGCGGTTCCCGGATCGGTTCGATGCTCAAGGGTTACCGCGAGCTAGGGTTGGAGGTGTTGGTCGCCGGCAGCCAGTTCGGCGGCAAGGAGGATTACCAGGCTGCGTGGCAGGACGTTAAGCCGGGAACGGCACTGGTCGACGATGTCAACGAGGAAGAACTGATCCGCTTTATCCGGCAGTATCGCCCCGATGTTATTGCCGGCGGGACGCGGGAGAAGTGGACGGCGCACAAACTGGGCGTACCTTTCACCGTCTTCCCGCAGGAAAGCGGTCCTTATGCCGGTTACAGCGGCTTCCTGAATTTCGCCCGCGACATACTGGCCGCCCTTAAGGCGCCGGTTTGGCAGATGATTTAGGGAGGTGCCCGGTGATGCTGAATGTACTGCCCGATGCCGGCTTGAAAGGTCATCCATGTTTTCATCCCAGCGCTCACCACCGCTTTGGGCGGATGCACCTGCCGGTTGCTCCCCGGTGCAACATCAAGTGCGGTTACTGCGACCGCAAGCTTGACTGCGCGAACGAGAGCCGGCCGGGAGCATCAAGCAAAGTGATCAGCCCCGAGGATGCGCTCGTGGCCTTTTGCCGCGCGCTGGCCGAGGAACCCCGGATCAGAGTGGCGGCCGTCGCCGGACCAGGCGACCCCTTGGTCAACGAGGAGACTTTCCGCACCTTTGAACTGCTCGGTGCCGAGTTTCCGGGGGTCATCAAGTGCCTGAGCACCAATGGCCTGTTTCTTCCCGAAAACGCCGAGCGACTGCATGCGCTACGGGTTCAAGCGCTTACGGTAACGGTCAATGCTGTTGATCCTGAGATCGGGGCACGGGTTTACGAGTGGGTGGAGTACGGCGGCCGGCGCCTTTACGGGGAAGAAGCTGCCGAGCGGTTGATCAGCAACCAGCTGGATGGTATCAAAAAGGTGGTTGCCCGAGGCATTGCGGTGAAGGTAAACACGGTGCTCATCCCGGGCATCAACGAGGCGCATGCAAGGAGGATCGCCCTCACCGTCAAGCAGCTGGGGGTGCGCCTCATGAACATCATGCCGCTGTATCCTGCCGGCTCCTTCAAACACCTGTCCCGTCCGACACAAGAGCAACTGCGTGCCGTGCGGCAGCACGCCGGCCGCGTTTTACAGCAGATGGGCTGGTGCCGCCAGTGCCGGGCGGACGCTTATGGCTTACTGTCATCTTCTACACATTTGTAGGCGCCGTTTCAAGACGCCGCAAGTAAACGCAAACGCCACTCTCCAGGTGCCGGGTGGCGGGTGTTCGGTTAAAGGGGATGGTGCTTAATGCCGCAAGTCTTTCTTGTCGATACCACCTTAAGAGACGGAGAACAGACACCCGGCCTGGTGTTCTCCACCGAGGAAAAGGCGGCTATTGCTTGTGCCCTGGATCGGTTGGGGGTAGAGTTGATTGAGGCCGGTATTCCGGCCATGGGGATCGACGAACAGAAGGCCGTCCGTGCGGTCCTCGGCGCCGGCCTCCGGGCCCGGGTCCTGACCTGGAACCGCGCCCACCCGTCTGACATCGAGGCCTCGCTGGCCTGCGGCGCGACACAGCTGCACATCTCTTTCCCCGTATCGGACATTCACCTGCAGCATAAGCTGGGGCGGACGAGGAGTTGGTTACTGGCGCGGCTGGAGGAAGTGATGGCGCTGGCTGTCGCCCCGGGACGAGAGGTTGCGGTGGGAGCCGAGGATGCTTCAAGGGCCGACCCGGCGTTCCTGCGGGAGTTTGCGCGGGCAGCGGAGAAAGCCGGCGCCTGCCGCCTCCGGTACTGCGACACGGTAGGGGTGCTTGACCCCTTCCGGTCGCGGGACGCCGTATCGGATCTGACGCACAAGCTCAACATCCCTCTGGAGTTTCACGCCCACAACGACTTCGGCATGGCCACGGCCAACACCCTGGCGGCTGTTAAGGGCGGGGCAACCTATCTCGATGTCACTGTCAACGGTCTGGGAGAGCGGGCCGGAAATGCCTCGTTAAGCGCGGTCGCCCGCGGGCTCCGGCAGTTCTACGGGATGGAAGTCGTCCGTGAGGAAACCGAACTGGAAATGCTGGAGGAATGGGTAAACTCCGTTAGAAAGAGAGCTGCATTCTTCAGCCGGGACTACGGGTTGACTCTGGGGGCTTTTAACCGGGCTTTGCGAAACGGAGAACAGACGAGATATCGGTTGGCCACCGGCACTCTTTAAAACTGTTCGGGAGGAAACAGACAATGCGAAAGGCGGTAGCAGACTTCCGGGCGTTTATCGTTGTGCTCGCCAACGTTTTGGCCCCGGACGAGGAAGCCTTGTCGGTGTTTACGTTGGCCTTGCTCTAATTGTATGTGCTTGGAAAGGTGATGGGGGCTTGTGAAGAAGGCTGTTGCTTTTATGGCTACGCTTCTTGTTCTTGCGGGACTCCTGGCAGGCTGTGGGAGTCCGGGTAAGGAACCGGCGAACAAAGCGGAAGCGGTTGGTCTAACCGTTTCGGCTGCGACAAGCCTTAAGGATGCCGTTGAAGAACTTGCAGCCATTTACACTGATGAAAACCCTGGGATAAGTATCACGTTCAATTTTGCATCCTCCGGAACCCTGCAGAAGCAAATTGAAGAAGGCGCCCCGGTGGACCTGTTCATCTCCGCAGGAAAAAATCAGATGGACGCCCTGGCCGAAAAAGGGCTGATTGTCAAGGACTCACGCCGGGACATCCTGGGCAACGAGCTTGTCCTTATCGCCGGGCAGGAAAGCACACTTACCGGGTTCCCCGGCCTGACTGACGGGAGTGTCGCCAGAGTCTGCATAGCCAACCCGGAAACGGCGCCGGTGGGCAAGTATGCCAGGGAAGCCTTGACCACCTTTGGGCTTTGGGATGAACTCCAACCCAGACTGGTATTAGCCAAGGATGTCCGCCAGGTCCTGACCTACGTCAAGACCGGCAATGTTGATGCGGGCCTGGTCTACCGCTCCGACGCCATGGCCGGTCAGGGAGTCAAGATCGTGGCCGTAGCGTCGGAAGACTCCCACGGACCTATTGTCTACCCGATGGCCATCATCAAGGCAACCAAACACCGGAAAGAGACGGAAGCTTTTGCGGCTTTTCTTGCGAGCGATGAAGCTGCCAAGATCTTTGCCGAACACGGCTTTAAGCCGCTTGGCCGGTAGGTGGCGCAGCGATGTTGGAACATGCGGTTGACTGGCATCCGGTGCTGCTTTCCATCCGGGTGGCCCTGATTGCCGTCATCGTTGTCGTCAGCCTGGCGTTGCCCCTGGCCCGCCTGCTCGCCCGGCGGGAATTCTTCGGCAAGGACGTGCTTGAAGCGGCGATAACCCTGCCGCTGGTGCTCCCGCCTTCGGTGATCGGCTACGGCCTGCTGATGCTGGTCGGCAAAAACGGCGTGATCGGCCAGTTCCTGGACAGCCTGGGGATCACGCTGGTCTTCACCTGGTGGGCGGCCGTGCTGGCCTCTACCGTGGTCGCCTTTCCCCTGATGTATCAGAGCGCCACGGCGGCTTTCAAGAGCGTTGACGTCAACTACGAGAAGGCGGCGAGGACCCTGGGAGCGGGCGAAACGCGAGTCTTTCTTACGGTTACGCTGCCCCTGGCCTGGCCCGGGATTCTTGCCGGGCTCGTTCTCTCTTTCGCCCGTGCTTTGGGCGAATTCGGCGCTACGCTGATGGTGGCGGGAAATATTCCCGGGCAGACACAGACTGTTCCTCTGGCCATCTACTTTGCCGTTGAGTCGGGGGACAACGTTACAGCCGGGAGACTTGTTGCCATCATTACCGTTTTCAGCTTCGCGGTTGTTTTTTGGGTGAACCGCTGGGCGAAACGGCACAACCGCAGGGACGGTGAGTGAGATGCTGAAAGCCAGCTTCGGCAAAAAACTCTGGCACTTCGACCTCAGAGTCAGACTGAACGCCGAATGCCAGATTGTGGTGCTCCAGGGTCCGTCGGGAGCGGGGAAGACCACCGCTCTGCACTGTCTTGCCGGGCTGCTGCAGCCGTCGTATGGTTCCATCGAACTGGACGGAAGACTCCTGTACTCGTCGTTGAAGGGGATCAATGTTCCGGCCCGCCGGCGCGGCGTGGGGTATCTTTTTCAAGATTACGCGCTCTTCCCGCATATGACGGTGGGGCAAAACGTGATGTACGGGTTCAAGAGTCAAAAGTCCGGGACGGCGAATGCCCGCTTGAAACCCGTCGACCTGCTGGATGCCTTCGGTGTTGGACACCTGATTCACAGGTATCCCGGGCAGCTTTCTGGCGGGGAAAAGCAGCGGGTGGCCCTGGTCAGGGCGCTGGCCACACAGCCGAGGCTGCTCCTCCTGGATGAGCCTCTGAGCGCGCTCGACAGTGATACCCGGGCGAGACTACGGCGGGAATTGAAGCATTTGCAGCGGGTATGGCGGATTCCTTTCATCCTTGTCACTCACGACGATGAGGACGCGCGGATTCTGGGGGACGTCATCATCCACCTGGAAAACGGGCGGACGAGACAAAACGCTGCCGCCGGTTGAGCGCCGGCGACCTGCCCCGGCGGGGCACGGACATGCTATCCTTAAACAAGGCCATCGGCCACAGTCTTACCAACATAAAACACGGAGAGAGTATCTGTGATAGAGATTCGTCCCTGCCAGCCCGATGATCTCCCGGGCGTGTTCAACCTGTTGCGGCAGTTACACCCGGCTGATTCGACCTCTTACAATGACGTGTGCAAGGCGTTCGACACGCTTACCGGGCACCCCGGCGCCAAGGTCTACGTTGCCCGCAGTGACAGTCAGGTAGTGGGCACATTTACCCTGTACATCATCCCCAACCTGACCCGGAACGGACGACCGGCGGCAATCCTTGAAAACCTGATCGTACACTCCTGCCGGCGCGGTCAGGGTATCGGCAGGGCCATGCTGGATTACGCCCGGCGGCTTGCAGAGGAAACTGGCTGCTACAAGTTATCGCTTACATCAAACATCGAAAGAACAGAAGCTCACCGCTTCTACGAGAAATGCGGAATGATCCGGCATGGTTTTAGCTTCCGGTATGTTCTGTAGCCCCTTCACTACTCGAAGATGGGACGCATAAAGCTTCTTTCGAAGCTTACGATGCACCGGGTCCGTTCCGCCAGGTTGAAAGCAGCCTGGCATTCAGGGTCGGTCTTAATCCGTTCGCGGTACTCCTCGTACGCAGCCAGGGTGGGAAAACTGAAGAGGGCCACCGCGATGTTGTTGGGCCCCTCGTGCGGCAGGAAATAGCCGTGGTGTGTTCCCCCGAACTTGTTAACCAGGGGAATCCACATTCTGGCATAGGCCTCGAAGTCCTCGACCTTGTACGGGTCAATCACGTACCGTAGGTAGCATGTTATCATTCTGATTCCTCCTTATTAATCTCAGTGCTCAATGCACAGCGCTCAGCGCCGTTATGAGGGCCACCAGCCCGAATCCGCCGGCGATGGTGCCCGAGATCCTGTTCACCCAGGTGAGGGCACGGGCGTCGACCTTTTCGCGCAGGGCTCCGACGCCGCCGCTTAAGAACAGCCACCACAGGGCCGAACCGCAAAACACTCCGGCAACCAGAAAAGCCGCCGAATAATAATCTCCTCGCACGGCGCCGATACCCAACCCGGCAAAAACGGCGGTGAACGAGAGGATGGTCATGGGGTTGGTCAACGTCAGGAAGAGGGTCGAGGCATAGGCCTTCCCCAGCCCGTTGTGCTGCGCCGGAGCCGCTTCTTCAGCCGGGCGGGAGAACAGTATCCGGACCCCCAGGTAGATTAGAAACAGACCTCCCACCAGGCCGAGCCATCCCTGCTGGTTGACGAGAAACCTGGAGACAAAGGTCAAACTGAACCCGGCCACCGAACCGTACGCGGCGTCGGCGGTGGCCGCCCCGAGGCCGGTTACCAGTCCCAGTAGCCTTCCGCCTTCCAGTGTCCGCTGGATGCACAGGAGACCAATGGGGCCAACCGGCGCCGCGATGGAAAAACCGAGAATCAGTCCTTTCAGAAAGAAAGCAATATCCATTTACGTCTCACGACTCCTGTGACCTGCATTATCCTAATGTTATTTGGTTAATGACGCTAATTGAATGACGAAACACTTCCCTGGTCCTGTCTTCCCGGGTGGTAAAACACGTTGTCGCACAGGGACCGCTGGACGGTAGTCAGTAGTCGGAATGGACGTAGGATTTAAGATGTAAGACTTAGGACGGTATCTGGTATCGGGGATCAGGTGTCAGGTATCAGAATGGACGTAGGACACAACGACTCAGGACTGAGAACTTAAACGTCGAACCTCGAACGTTGAACGTTGAACCTTGAACCTTGAACGAGAAAAACTAAGGTTGTGTGACAGCATATGGTCCTTTCACTGTGTTACTATTTTTAAAACCGGTATTATGGTAGAATATGGACAGGTGAAAGGGTAAGAGAAGGTGAGCGCCGTGCCGGAAGAGGTCATGCGGGAAGTTGCCGCAACTAGCGAACCCCCGCGTGGGTTGGCCTCGCAGGAGTTCTTTTTCCTGCTTCAACGGATTGACCGGGTAGACGAAAAGCTTAGTGCCCGAATTGATCAGTTGGATGAAAAACTGACCGGTGAGATTAAAGCCGTAGAATCTAAACTCGGCGCCAGGGTTGATCGTGTCGAGGAAAAGCTGAGCGGGGAGATTGGGGAGATTAGAGCAGAAACCCGGCGGTTGGACCAGAAGCTGGACAACCTGCGGTTCCGGGCTGTAGGTACGGTGGTCGCGATTGTTGTCGGCTTCGCCGGAACCATTGTCGCCCTGGTGACACATTGAAACCGGTAGTGTTTTTAACAGGCTGCCCGCGGGCGGCCTTTTTACATGTATAAGGGGCATTGGCCTGGCGCCTGGTGTGATAAACATCAAGTGGGGGGTGTGATCTAGATCATAGTGCCGCTCCCGGCGGTCTTATAAGGTAAAAGAAAAAAGATCACCGGGAGGTATACAGCATGATGTTTTGCTACCAGTGCGAGCAGACCGCCAGCGGCACCGGCTGCACCAAGATCGGGGTATGCGGCAAGAACGAGGACATCGCCAGCCTGCAGGATACCCTCCTGATCGGGCTCAAGGGTGTGGCTGCATACGCCTATCACGCCCGGGAACTGGGGGCGCGCGATGAAGAGATTGACGCCTTCATGCACGACGCTTTGTTTACCACTCTGACCAACGTCAACTTTGATCTTGGGAACCACATTCAGAAGGTCCTGAAGTGCGGCGAGATGAACCTCCGCGCGATGGAACTCCTGGATAAGGCCCATGTGGAACGGTTCGGTTCCCCCACGCCGGTGGAGGTTTCGACGGGCTTCAAGCCGGGCCCCGCGATCCTGGTCACCGGGCACGACCTGCTGGATTTGTACGAGCTGCTCCGCCAGGCCGAGCTTGAGGGAGTCAACGTCTACACGCACGGCGAGATGCTGCCGGCCCATGCCTACCCCGTCCTGAAGAGGTTCCCGAACCTGGCCGGCCACTACGGCAGCGCGTGGCAGAACCAGAAGAAGGAGTTCGAAGAGTTTCCCGGCGCCATCCTGGGTACCACCAACTGCGTCCTGATCCCGAAGGAGTCCTACAAGGACCGCATGTTCACCTGCGGGATCGCCCGTCTCCCAGGCGTAACGCATATTGAAAACCGGGACTTCAAGGCTGTCATCGAAAAGGCCAAGGCTCTCGGATCCCTGCCCGAGAAGGAAGGCGGCGTTCTGACGACCGGATTCCACCACAACTTCGTGCTCTCCATCGCCGACAAGATCGTGGAGGCCGTCAAGGCGGGCAAGATCCGCCACTTCTTCCTGGTCGGCGGGTGCGAGGGTTCCAGGGCTGCGCGCAGCTACTACACCGAGTTCGTGCAGAAGCTGCCCGAGGACTGCGTGGTCCTGACCCTCGGCTGCGGCAAGTACCGCTTCAACCACCTAGACCTCGGCGACATCGACGGGATTCCGCGCCTGCTGGACATGGGCCAGTGCAATAACGCATACTCGGCCATCCAGGTCGCCCTGGCCCTGGCCAAGGCCTTCAACTGCGGCGTCAACGACCTGCCGCTGACCCTGGTGCTGTCCTGGTTCGAGCAGAAGGCCGTCGCTATCCTGCTGACCCTGCTGCACCTTGGCGTGAAGAACATCCGGATCGGCCCCACGGCCCCGGCCTTCCTGACGCCGAACGTCCTGGCGGTCATTCAGGAGAACTACAACCTGCGGATGATCACGACCCCCGACGAGGACATCAAGGCCATCCTCGGCTAGACCTCTCTTCGACTCCCTTCACTATATACAAGACAGAGTCCACCAGGATACAAGACAGAGTCCACCAGGCAGTATACTGGTGGGCTCTGTCTTTAACAGGGCAAGTTTTTGCTACGGCCATTCGACAAAAACCTACATTTTTCCCCCGTTGACTTGATAGGTTTTGGAAAAATAAATTAACTGATATATAAAGCGTCGACACAATATGTCAATATTAGAGCCAAATAGAGCCGTTGTCATAGGTAATGTGATCAGCGTTACACGTCCTATTCATCCGTCCTAATGTTTCTCCCCTGATTCTTGCTGACCGTCGCTCTGTTCCCACTTCTTCATTCCATAACTCGACGCAACTCAATAAACCTCCATTAATCGGGTGCTGATCGTACCTTAACAGTTTAGTTCACATCTTGTTTGTAGGGTGAGGGTACTATGAAGAAGATTTTATCTCTCTTAGTCTTAATCGTAACCCTATTGTTAATGTATGATGCTGAGCCATCCAGCGCAGCGACATTACGTCCTTTGAAGGGCAAGCTGGAGTATCTGCGGAATAACGGCGACGGAACCTATACAGCCTATTGGGGTTATCATAACGAGAACAAGGTCCCCGTAAATGCGCTGGAAAGCTATTTTAAGGGGCACCCCATCGGCGGAACAACAAACCCGCCCAAAACCAATTTTCTGCCTGGCAAACATCACTATGTTTTCAAGACCGTATTCGATGGCCAGAGTCTGACCTGGGTGCTGAAGGGTCCGGACGGAAAAACGAGAACGGAAACGGCGAGTGCCAAAAAGGCTAAACCGCCCAAGGACAAAAAGATTCCCCCGATTCTGGATGAGGCCACCGTTGACGGCGATGAACTGATCCTGGCTTACGACGAGCTTCTCGACCCATCCTCTGTTCCCAAATGCAGCGACTTTACCGTTAAAGTCAACGGGAAAGCACAGGCTCCGGTGGCCGTCACAGTGCAAGAGAACGCTGTCATCCTCACTCTTGCGGCGGCGGTCAGCCCGGGGGACACGGTTACGATCAGTTATACGCCGGGCAAGAATCCGATCCGAGACAGGGATAAGAACAAGAAAAAGGCGGCGGCGTTAAGCAACCAGCCGGTAACCAATATAACAGCCCCCAGCGATACCACTCCCCCCGCGCTCCGTAGCGCAACCGTCACTAGTGCAACACTGGTGCTTACGTACGACGAGCCTCTGGACACCACCTCAGTGCCGGCAGGCGGTGACTTTACCGTCAAGGTTAATGGACAAGCACAGTCTGCTTCTCAGAACGTTGCGGTAGAGGAGTATGCCGTTACCCTCACCCTTACCGCCGAGGTGAAGGCGGGTAATACGGTGACTGTCAGCTATACGCCGGGGACAAATCCGATCAGGGACAAGGCCGGGAACAATGCGGCCGCGTTGACTGATCAGCCCGTGACCAACAACACGACAACGAATGATACCACTCCGCCTGCACTCTCCCGGCTCACCGTAACCGATGCGACACTGGTGCTTACTTACAATGAACCCCTTGATTCGTCCTCAGTGCCGGCGGGCAGCGACTTTACCGTTAACGTCAATGGTATGGCTCAAGCTGCCCCGGCCAGGATTGTGTTGGAGGGCAATACCGTCACTCTCACTCTGGCGGCGGCGGTCAACGCGGGCGATAGCGTTATCATAAGCTACAGACCCGGAACGAACCCGATCCGGGACGTGGCTGGAAATACAGCGGCGCCGTTGACCGACCACGTGGTCGCCAACGATACGAGGATGCTTAATGCGCCGGATGTCGATCTTACGGTAGCGACGTCGGTGTACGATTCCACGGCTTTCCTCTATACCGGTGACAATCCCGTCCAGACCGGTGTCGCTCCCGGTACCATCGAAGCCAGGCGGGCGGCGGTGCTGCGCGGGAAAATCCAGGCCCACAACGGAGCGCCCCTAACCGGAGTTAAGATAACCGTTCTTGACCATCCCGAGTACGGACAAACCTTCAGCCGTGAGGATGGGTTCTTTGATCTCGCCGTTAACGGCGGCGGCCTGCTCATTGTTAATTACGAAAAAGACGGCTACCTGCCGGCCCAGCGCCAGGTGGACGTGCCATGGCTGGACTTCGCCCTCTTGCCGGACGTAGTCATGGTACCTTATGACAGCAAAGTAACGACGGTTACGATGGGCTCGAATTCGATGCAGGTTGCCCAGGGCAGTCAGGTTACCGATACCGACGGAACACGGCAGGCGGTGCTGCTTGTCCCCCAGGGCACGGCTGCCGAAATGGTGCTTCCGGACGGTAGTACACAGCCGCTGACTAATCTCGACATTCGTGTTACCGAGTACACGGTCGGCGACAGCGGACCGGCGGCCATGCCGGGAGAACTGCCTCCCAACGTCGGCTATACCTATTGCGTTGAGTATAGTGTTGACCAGGCCGTGGCGGCGGGGGCTAAGGAAGTGCGCTTCAACCAGCCGCTTATCCACTACGTGGAGAACTTCCTGAATTTCCCCGTTGGCGGTATCGTGCCGGTGGGTTACTACGACCGCGACAGGGCCGCCTGGGTCCCCTCCGACAACGGCCGTATCGTAATGGTGCTGGGGATTGACAACGGCCTGGCCCAGTTGGACATCGACGGCAGCGGCACGGCGGCTGACGCCGCGACCCTGGCGGCCTTGGGCGTCAACGGCACCGAACTTAGGCAACTGGCTGCCCGCTACCAGCCCGGCCAGAGCCTGTGGCGGGTACCAATAACTCATTTCACCCCCTGGGACTGCAACTGGCCTTACGGTCCGCCTGCCGACGCCCAGGCGCCTCGCCTATCGGCACTTAAGCCTCCGTGCGTGGACAATTCTTGCATGGGGAACGGTTCGATTATTGAGTTTCAAAACCAGGTTCTCGGTGAAGTGCAACCTGTTATCGGCACGCCCTATAGTCTCCATTACCGGAGTTCCCGCGTCCCTGGTTATAGAACCGCTAATACCCTTGAAATCCCACTTACTGGAGAAAGCCTTCCCGCCAGTCTAAAAGGTATTGAACTAGAAATACGGGTTGCCGGCCGCCGGTTCACCGAGCAGTTCCCTGCCTTATCTAACCAAACCTATACCTTTACCTGGGATCGCCGGGATGTCTATGGTCGTTTCGTTCAGGGCGAGCAGCCTGTCAAGGTGCGTATAGGCTACCGTTACCAGGCCGCTTATCAAAGCCCTGCTAACTTTGAACAGAGTTTCGCCCGTTTTTCAGGTGTACCGCTAACGGGTAACCAATCACGCCGGGAGATTACCTTATGGCAGGAATTAAGCGCTACATTAGGTTCATGGGTGGTCTTACCCCAAGAGTTGGGAGGATGGACCTTAAACGTACATCACGCTTATAACCCTTATGCAGGAGTATTGTATCTGGGAGACGGCGGCCGGCGCAGTTCTTGGAGTATTGCAACAACAATTTCTACCGTAGCAGGTAGCAGGGATGGTGGCTTAAATGAGGACAACATCCCGGCGACCGAGGCGGAGTTAGGTAAACCCGGGGGTATTGCGGTGGGGCCGGACGGAAGTTTTTATTTCGCGGATATCCTCAAGAATCTTGTCTACCGTGTTGGGCCGGATGGGATTATTACCACCGTGGCTGGTGTCAAGGAGTCTGGAGGAGGATCAGGCGGCGAACCAGCTTTACGGGCCTTGAGTCAGGAGAGCGAAACCGGGGACAAAGATTTAGCAATCCAGGCAAGACTAGCATACCCGCTTGACGTCGCTGTAGGCCAGGACGGCAGCCTCTACATTGCCGATACGGGTAACTACTGTGTTCGCCGGGTTGGACCTGATGGAACCATCACGACCGTGGCGGGCACTGTAGAACCAGGTTACAGCGGTGACGGGGGCCTTGCTACAGAGGCACGGCTAACAGCTCCTTCCAGTCTCGCCGTCGCTGCGGACGGTAGCCTGTATATTGCGGATACCGAGAGCCATCGTGTCCGTCGAGTTGGTACTGACGGTATAATCACTACCGTGGCGGGTACCGGCGAACCTGGCTATAGTGGCGACGGGGGGCCGGCCGTGGATGCACAGTTGACCTATCCCTGCGGTATCGACATAGACCAGTATGGTAATCTTTACATCGCTGATACAGGTAACAGTTGTATTCGTCGCGTTGGAACGGATGGGATTATAACAACTATAGCAGGTACCGGAGAAGCAGGTTATGCTGGCGATGGAGGACCGGCCATAGGATCGCAATTAACCTCTCCACTTGACGTTAGCGTAGGAAGGAACGGTGATATATACATTGCGGACACTGGTAGCCTTGTGGTGCGTCGTGTACGGCCTGATGGATTAATCACTACCGTGCTAGGCACGGGTGAAGAAGGCTATAGTAACGATGGAACCCCTGCTGCTCGGGCGAAAATCAGTTTCCCAACAGCTGTTGCCTTGGGGCCAGACGGGAGCCTGTACATCAGTGATGACAATTGCATACGCCGGGTGAAAACAGCCCTGCCTGAGATCGGACTGGACGAAATCGCCATTCCCTCAAAGGATGGTGAGGAAGTCTACATCTTCGATGGACTAGGAAGGCATCGGCGCACCATCAGCGCCTTGAACGGCACAATCGTCTATTGCTTTAACTATGATGAAACAGGACGTCTGGTTTCCGTGGACGACGGGGATGGCAATGTAACGGTTATCGAACGGGATTCCGAAGGTATCCCGACGGCTATCATCGCCCCCGGCGGCCAGCGTACGGGTTTGGCCATTGATACCAACGGTTACCTGAATGGCGTCACCTGTCCGTTGGGCAAAACGGTTACTTTAGAGTACGATACCGAAGGACTTCTGACGAGCCTTACCGATCGTAAAGGCAACGTCTACAATTTTGCCTACGACGATCTAGGACGGTTGGTCAGGGATAAAAACCCCGCCGGCGGTTACACTGTCCTTGAGCGAGATGAGCTGGAGAACGGCTTTGAAGTCAGCGCGACCACGGCCCTGGGACGGGTTTCAACCTACCGGGTGGAGTATCTGCCTACTGGTGAAACGCGCTACGTAAATACCAATCCGAGCAGGGCGCAAATAGTGTCAATAATGAAGCCGGACGGCATCACCAACGTGACTTATCCCGACGGCACCACTGTTAGCTTGGTTGAAGGGCCGGACCCGCGCTGGGGAATGCAGGCTCCGTTGGTAGAAGACTTAACGATTATTACCCCTGAAGGGCTTACGTCGACTACGACCGAAACACGGGTGGCAACCTATGATCCTGGTAACCCTGGGGGTATTGAGACTCTTACCTATACTTTAAGCATCAACGGGCGTACCTATACCACGACCTTTGACGCCATCCTGAACCAAATTGCCGTCGTAACTCCTGAAGGGCGGGAGACCGTCTACACCCTTGACACCCGTGGGCGGGTGGTACAGGCTGAGGTTCCCGGCCTTGATCCGGTAACTTACACTTATGACGAGCAGGGACGGTTGCTTGAGGTTAGGCAGGGGGATCGCTCCATTACCTATGCCTACGACGAGCAAAACCGGATCAGTAGCAGGACGGATGCTGCCGGGAACCAGGTCTGTTATACATATAACGATGCCAATCTTCTCACCGCCGTTACGTTACCCAGCGGCAGGACCTACCAGCTTACCTATGATGAGAATGGGAACCGGACGGAAGTGATCATGCCCAGCGGGGCGGTCCACAAGCTGGAGTACACGGTCCTCAACCAGGGCGCGGGATACACCCCGCCCGGTAACGCAGGCTCCGCGACGGACTACGACCTCGACCGCGCGCCGGCGACAGTCACTTTGCCCAGCGGCCGGACAATTAACTTCACTTACGATGAAGGCGGCCGTCCGGTCGGTGTCAGTTACAACGAAGCCGAAGTAGCCCTGGGCTACCGTGATGCCACCTCCCGCATCTTCGGAATCACCCGCATCCCGGGAGACGGAGGCCCTGAGCAGACCATTGCCTTCGATTATGACGGTAGCCTCGTCACCCGAATAACCGTCGGCGGTATCGTGTACGGCGAGTATGCGTACCGGTATGACGACAGCTTTAACCTGACCGGCATAACCCTTGATGATCTGGATGAAACCGTTTTGGTCCGTGATAATGACGGACTGCTCACCGGTTACGGTCCGTTCACCATCACCCGCGACGGGCCGGCCGGCGCTGCGAGCGAAGTAAGTGACGGCAAAATGACCATGATCCTGGGTTACGACGGCTACGGACGCCTCATTGACCGCACGCATACCGTCGACGGCGAGGAGGTCTACCGGTTGCAGCTTGCGTATGATAACATCGGGCACGTCGAGCAAAAAATCGAGACAGTGGCGGGGACGACCCACACCTACGACTACACCTACGATGTCGATGGCCAGTTGACTGAGGTTAGACGCAACGGTGCGGTTGTCGAGACCTACAGCTACGACGTTAACGGCAACCGCA
>DAIRSE010000009.1:0-79264 GCA_036804525.1 Bacillota bacterium
TTCTTATCTGAGTGAGCTACCTCTGTTGGGTTAGGTTTTTATATGAGTTGACACGGGGACCGTTGAAAAACTTCGCCTGCCCTATTTGGCACTAGGCACTGGGTGTTAAGCATTAGGACACAGAGGTTCGGATTCGGCTTTGCCGAATCCGTTCTACAACGTCCTACAGCCTATAGCTTAATGCTTACAGCCATTAGGCCTTCTGCGCCATGCTCGTTTTTGAAAAGTCCCAGGTTTTTCAACAGGCTCTCAAGTAGAGATAACCCTTCCGGCAAAACCACCGGACAACAAGCTGGTATTGCCGGACGCGCTCGGTAACATACTAAAAAGAGCAAATAGAAGGAGGACTGTCCTTTATGCGCAGAAGCTTAATCGCCATGCTTGTCGTCCTTGTCATGGTTCTTTGCAGCTTTTCTCCGGCATTTGCTGAAACAACGTCTGCAACAAAAGTCCCTCTCGAAACTACCGTAGAATCGGCTGTCCTTATGGAGAACTCCTCCGGCAAGGTGCTGTTTGCCAAAGAGCCAACCAAACGGCTGCCTATCGCCAGCGTAACAAAAATAATGGTTCTCCTGCTGGCCTGCGAGGCTCTTGATGCCGGTCAGGTGCGCCTCGAGGACATAATCCGGGCCAGCGAGAATGCCGCCGGCATGGGAGGCTCGCAGATCTTCCTGGCTCCTCAGGAGGAACTTAGCTACAGGGAAATGCTTATCAGCATTGCCACGGGTTCGGCCAATGACGCCTGTGTAGCAGTGGCGGAACACCTGGCCGGGTCGGAAGAAGCCTTCGTCGAAAAAATGAATGAGAAGGTACGGGAGTTAGGTCTTAAGAACACCTGTTTCGTTAATGTTACCGGCCTGCCTGCCGAGGGACACTACTCCTGTGCTTACGATCAGGCCGTCATTCTGCGCGAGGCTCTTAAAAACCGTACATTCCGCGAGATATCCAAGATTAAGGAATACGACCTGCGCGGGGGAAATTTTAAGCTCTGGAACACGAATAAGCTTCTTTGGTGGTATAAAGGCACCATTGCCGGGAAAACAGGGTGGACAAACGAAGCAAAGTTTTGTCTTGCTTCCAGCGTGGAACGCGACGACCTGAACCTGATCGCTGTCGTTCTGGGTTCTCCTGAACCGAAGTCGCATTTCCGCGAGTCTATCAAGCTCTACAACTGGGGATTTGCGCGTTTCAAAGCGGTGAACTTCGCCAAGGAAGGCCAGGTTATTAAGACGGTGCCTGTGGAGAAGGGAACCGTCGAGGCCGTTCAGCTCGTACCTGAACGTGACGTATCAGTAGTCGTGCCGCGGGGAGAAGAAAAGGATGTCTCCTCCAGGGTTGAGATTCCCGAAGTCCTCACCGCGCCGCTGAAGCAGGGCCAGCCTGTAGGCAAATACGTCATTACCAAGAAAGGCGAGGAGTTGCTCGCTGTCAGGATCGTAACCAAAAGCGAGGTTCCCAAGGCTTCGATCGTTGAACAGCTGCATAAATTGGGCAACACCATTGTCCAGTAGTGCAGTAAAAAAGCAGGGGAAAAAGGCGAGAGGCGGACCCGCCTCTCGATTTTTTTGCCCTGATATATTGGTAATATTTAGCAGGATGTTGGGGGCTTGCGGCGAAAGAGCTAGTTAAACGTTTTTGTGAAGGGGTGTAAGGGTTGGATTCCGAGGTGGAAGTCCGGAACAATGCCCTCGTTGTACGCCTGGCCGGAGAGATAGATATTAAGGTTGCCGATGCCCTCAGGACCGAACTGGAAACCAGCCTGGACAAGAGCCAGGCACAGCACCTTGTATTAAACCTGGACCGGGTATCCTTTATTGACAGCTCCGGTCTGGGCGTGATCCTCGGACGGTATAAACGCATATCTTCCCGGGGAGGAAGGATGGCCTTTGTGGGCCTCAAACCCGCCGTCAAGCGGGTGCTTGAATTGTCCGGCGTCTTGCGGATTAGTGAGGTCTTTCCGTCTGAAGACGAGGCGCTTTCCAGATTGCAGTGAGGGGGATTGCAGAATGAAGTATATCAACCAGTTGCGCATGGAGTTTATGAGTGTCCCTGACAACGTCGGGCTTGCCCGTCTGACCATTGCTGCCTTCGCTTCACAGCTCGACTATACGGTTTCGGAAATTGACGACATTAAAGGCGCGATTTCCGAAGCCGTGTCAAACGCCATCATTCACGGCTACGAGGGCCGCCCGGAAAACATGGTGCGCATTATCGCGTCCCTCACCACAAGAGGCCTGGAAGTGATCGTTGAAGACACGGGAAAGGGGATAGAAAACGTCAAGGAGGCTATGGTTTCCGGCTATTCGTCCGTTCCCGAACGCCTGGGGCTGGGCTTTTCCTTTATGCAGTCTTTCATGGACGAGGTTACCGTTATCTCGGAACCGATGAAGGGAACCCGGGTGATCATGTTCAAACAACTGGGCGGGCGCAGGGACCATGCGTGCGAGAATTGACCTGAATATTCCCAATCATCCCCTCCTCAAGGACAAGGAGACCCGACGCTTGATCAGGGAGGCCCAGGCCGGCAACGTGCTGGCCCGCGAGACGCTGATCAACGCCAATCTCAAGCTCGTGTGCAACGTCATACGCCGCTTTGAAGGGCGGGGCTATGAGCTTGACGACTTGTTCCAAATCGGCTGTATCGGACTGATCAAGGCCATTGACAAGTTTGACCTTTCCTTCAAGGTCAAGTTTTCTACCTATGCTGTTCCCATGATCATCGGAGAAATCCGGCGCTTCCTGCGCGACGACACACCCATAAGGATCAGCCGTTCACTGAAGGAACTGGCGTGGAAGGTGCAGGAAGTGAGGGAGCGCCTGCAGCATTCCCTGGGGCGTGAGCCGACGGTCAGCGAGATCGCCGAAGAGTTAGGCGTTCCCAGGGAAGACCTGGTGGCCGCGATGGAAGCGGCCCATACTCCCACGTCGCTTTACGAGGTGCTGCATCAGGAAGAGGGCGACGCCATTTACGTCATGGACCAGGTCAAGGAGCGTTCCGAAGGGGAAAGTAAGTGGATTGAGCGCATCGCCCTGGACGAACTCCTGTCCCATCTCCCGGAACGCGACCGACGCATCATTCAGTGGCGCTTCTTTGAGGACCGTACGCAGGCCGAGGTCGCCCGCTCCCTGGGGCTTTCCCAGGTCCAGGTTTCCCGTCTCGAACGCGAAGCTATCAAGAAGCTTAAAACGCTGGCCCAGCACTCAACCCCGTAACTCCGATACTGATCAATGATTAATTAGAAAGGCTTCTAAACTTGTATGGGACACTATCCGCAGGCATAGGTTGAGTGCCGGGTATAAAAAGGCGACCTGAACACATAATATTTTTGTCCAGACACCTTGAAGAATAAGGGGGGAAGCTTTTCAATGCAGGTGAAGGTTGCCGAACTCATCGGCGAATCAAACGAGAGTTGGACCGACGCCGTTCAGAATGCGGTCGCGGAGGCGTCGAAAAAACTCGGAAACATTACGGGTGTCGAAGTCGTTAATTTTACCGCCGACGTAAAAGATGGGAAAGTTATCGACTACAAGGCCAACATGAAGGTCGCTTACGTTGAATGACAGGGTACATAGGTAAGAGACTCTGATACCCGAAGCCTGCTACCGACAACCGAACAGGATCAAGTGATCCACTCATAGATAAATAGGTCCTTTTTGCTTAAGGAAATTCGTGTAGCGAATTTCCTTTGGGGCTGTTGAAAAACTTCGCCTGCCCAGCACTCAATTCGTTGCTGAACTGTGTTTCCATGAGTCATAGTCTGATTAACCGAGCGCAGACTTTTACTCTGTGGAAAATTCATTGAGTGCTGGGTCGTTTTTGAACAGCCCCCCCATTTTTTCAACAGGCCCCTTTAATGCTTTTTTAGCGCGGAGTTTAGAAAACTGACTTTGGGATCGGCTGGAAATGGAGAAGCGGCAGTGCCACCGTCTGGGCCTACCGGTCATTAGGACTAGAACGTCATTGTCGGCCGCCTCCCGGCTGCGATCGCACCGGGTTACTTCACCACCCTTGTTTTCCGTCCCAAAGGCTGAAAACAACTTGACAAGGGTCAGATCCCCAAGGGTAAAATGGTGGTAAGTTTGTGTCGGGGAAGCTCGACAAATTTGAGAGGAGCTGAGCGAGAGTGTCAGAAACCAAAATTTTCTTGAGCGAAGCAGAGCTGCCTACGTCCTGGTACAACATTCAGGCCGACATGCCGCGGTTGCCAAAGCCACCGTTGAACCCGTTGACCAAACAACCGGCCGGGCCGGAGGATTTCCTGCCCATCTTCCCCATGGAAGTTATCAAGCAGGAAGTTTCGACAGAGCGCTGGATCGAGATCCCTGAAGAGGTCAGGGAAATATTGAAGCTTTACCGGCCGACGCCGTTGATCAGGGCCAAGCGCTTGGAGAAAGCCCTGCAGACCCCGGCCAGGATCTACTTTAAATACGAGGGTGTAAGCCCGGCTGGCAGCCACAAGCTTAATACAGCCGTGGCTCAGGCTTATTACAACAAGCGCGAGGGAGTCAAGCGTCTGGCTACCGAAACGGGCGCCGGACAGTGGGGCAGCGCGCTGTCAATGGCCTGCCAGTTCTTCGGTCTTGAATGCACCGTCTACATGGTTAAGGTAAGCTACTACCAGAAGCCGTACCGGAGATCGCTCATGCAGGTCTTCGGAAGCGAAGTTATCGCCAGCCCCAGCACTAGGACCAATGCTGGACGGCAGATACTGGAAGTTGATCCCGATTCGCCGGGAAGTCTGGGCATCGCCATCAGTGAGGCCGTGGAAGACGCAGCAAGCCGTGAGGATACAAAGTATTCCTTGGGGAGCGTCCTCAATCACGTCATCCTGCACCAGACGGTTATTGGTCAGGAAGCCAAAGTCCAGCTCGCCAAAGCCGGCGAGAAGGCCGACGTCCTCATCGCCTGCTGCGGCGGAGGCAGCAACTTCGGCGGTTTTGCCTTCCCGTTCATGCAGGATAAGTTGAACGGTACCTCAGACGCCAAATTTATCGCTGTTGAGCCGACGGCCTGCCCTACCCTTACGAGGGGTAAGCTGGCCTACGATTACGGCGACGTCGCCGGGTTGACGCCGCTCTGTTACATGTACACCCTCGGGACCAACTTTATGCCCCCCGGGATCCATGCGGGCGGCCTGCGCTATCATGGAGACTCGCCCTTGCTGTGCCAGCTGGTGGCCGACGGTTACGTGGAACCGCGCGCCATTAACCAGACCAAGGTATTTGAAGCCGCGGTGCTGTTCGCGCGCTCGGAGGGGATCGTTCCCGCGCCTGAATCTTCGCACGCCATCGCGGCGGCAATAGACGAGGCTCTTGCCTGTCGTGAGGCCGGCGAGGCCAAGACAATCGTATTTAACCTGAGCGGACACGGGCATTTTGACCTATCAGCTTATGATTCCTACTTCAGCGGCGAACTGGTTGATTATCCGCTGCCGGAGGAAGATCTGAAACGCTCATTGACCCTGCTGCCTGAGGTTTAGGATGGTGTCGCAAAAAACACCAACACAAGCTGGTAAGTGTTAAGCTGTCAGTTTTTTAACCAAGACATCGGCTAACCGGGGGACTTAACAAGGCCATAAGCCGGGACCACGAGGCCAGAACGCTGTAATGGGACTGTTGAAAAACTTCGCCTGCCCAGCACTCAATCCGTTACTGAAATAAGTTGCGGTGAGCGGCACTCTGTTGACTGAGCGCGGACTTTTGCTTTCAGGGGGGTATTGAGTGCTGGGCTGTTTTTGAACAGTCCCAGGTTTTTCAACAGGCCGGAATGGAAATGCTTTTCTCGGTTATGTTCTGACCTGAGATTTCTACCCCCGACTTATTGACAGTTTATTAGGAGGGCTTGGACTATGCGTCTTCACGGCACTATGCGCGTCAACGAAAAGGGGCACCTGGAGGTAGGGGGCTGCGACACCGTCGACCTCGCCCGCATTTTTGGGACACCCCTCTACGTTATCGACGAAATGGGTTTCCGCAACAACTGCCGGGCCTATAAGGAAGCCTTTGCCCCCGTAGACTCCGATGTCGCCTATGCAGGGAAGACGCTTTTGAGCACGGCCATCTGCCGGATCGTTGCGGAGGAGGGCTTGAGCCTGGACGTGGTTTCCGGCGGAGAACTGTACACGGCTAAACAGGCCGGCTTTCCCATGTCACGCGTATATTTTCACGGCAACAACAAGTCCCAGCAGGAAATCAGGATGGGGATGGAAGAAGGAGTACACAGGTTTGTTGTCGACAGTTTTTGGGAAATCGATCTTTTAAACGCCCTTGCCGCCGAAATGGGAAAGACGGTGGACGTTTTACTCCGCCTGACTCCCGGGGTCGAAGCCCATACTCACGACTACATCAAGACGGGGCAAATCGACTCCAAGTTTGGCCTGGTTATCGCCAACGGCCAAGCTATGGAGGCCGTCAGGCAGGTGCTGGATGCTTCCAACCTGCAGCTCCGCGGCTTCCACTGTCATATTGGATCTCAAATCTTCGAGCTTCAGGCGTTTGCCGACGCAGCCCGGATCATGCTTAATTTCGCCGAGGAAGTACGCTGCCAAACGGGCTACGTCCTGGAGGAACTGGACCTTGGCGGCGGGCTTGGCATCTACTATACCGAGGGAGACGAGCCGCCTAAGATCACTGACCTGGCACAGACAATTATCGATGCCGCCAGGCAGAGCGTTCAGGAATACGATCTGCCCTTACCCCGGCTGATTGTTGAGCCCGGCCGTTCGATTGCCGGAACAGCCGGCCTTACCCTCTATACCGTCGGCGTCGTTAAGGATATCCCTGGCGTACGAACCTACGTTTCGGTTGACGGCGGCATGGTTGACAACCCGCGCCCCGCGCTATACCAGGCCCGCTATGAGGCCTACCCTGCCAACAAGATGACCCGGGAGGCCGGCATGACAGTATCGGTAGCCGGGAAATGCTGTGAATCGGGCGATATGTTGATCTGGAACCTTAAAGTCCCGGAAATCCAGCCCGGCGACATCCTCGCCGTCACTTGTACCGGCGCCTATAACTACTCGATGGCCTCCAACTACAACCGCCTGCCGCGTCCCGCTATGGTCCTGGTGAGAGACGGAACGGCCGAACTCATCGTGCGCCGGGAAAGTTTCAGTGACCTGGTACGCAACGACGTTGTCCCGGCGCGGCTGCGCACGAAGATAAGTTAGCCGCCGCGGCATTTGCCGATAGGCGTCTGAACTTTGTCAACCTTATTCTTTTAATTAACGGGATGGCAATGATCGTAATCACCACGCATGTCAACACCGATCTTGATGGCCTTGCCGCGATGGTTGCGGCCAGCAAGCTCTACCCCGACGCCGAGCTCGTGCTGCCGGGGAAACTCGCCCGAAACGTAGAGGAGTTTGTCGCCCTGCACCGCGATATTCTCGAATTTAAAACCCCCAAAGAGGTTAACCTTGACGAGGTCAATACGCTGGTCCTTGTCGATACCAAAAACACCGGCCGGATCGCCAAACTCGCCAGCCTGGTCGGAAAACCGGGAGTGCAGGTCCACATCTACGACCACCATCCTCGCGCGGAGGGCGACATCCGCGGCTCGGTTGATATTATCGAGCCGCTCGGCGCCGTTACCACCATCCTGGTGGAAAAACTCCAGGAGCGACAGATAGCTTTGTCGCCCTTCGAGGCCACCGTCCTGGCCCTCGGAATTTACGAAGACACCGGATGTCTGGTCTTTAACAGCACCACTTCGCGAGACGCTGAGGCCGTCGCCTTCCTGATCAAGCAGGGGGCCAACCTGGCGGTGGTTGCTGAATACCTGGGCAAACCGCTAAGCGAGGAGCAGCAGAGTTTGCTGCGCAACCTGCTCCTTTCGGCCCAGCGTTACTCATTCAACGGGGTCAAGGTTCTCATCACGAAGACCCGTGTGGATGAATTCGTCAGCGGCCTGGCTTTGCTCACCCATAAGCTTGCCGAAATCGAACGTACCGATGCCGTCTTCTGCGTCGTTGAAATGGACGACCGGGTGCATATCGTAGGCCGGTCGTCGGTCCAGGAGATTGATGTCCGCGCCGTCCTGGAGCACTTCGGCGGCGGCGGTCATCCGGCAGCGGCCTCGGCCACCGTAAAATTCCAGGAACTGGACAACGTTGCTTCCGAATTGATCGAGACCCTAAAGATCCATGTCCGGCCCCCGCTTACCGCAGCCGACATTATGAGCAGCCCGGTTAAGTCGGTGCCGGCCGAAACCAGAATCGAGGACGCTAATCAGGTTATGCTGCGCTACGGGCACACCGGTCTTCCTGTTGTTCAGGGAGGGAGCCTGGTCGGCGTCATTTCGAGACGGGACGTGGAAAAAGCTGTCCGTCATGGACTGCTCCATGCCCCGGTCAAGGCTTTCATGGCCCGCAACGTCTTGACGGTCGCCCCTAACACTCCTGTCACCGAGATTCAAGCGCTCATGGTGGAAAATAACATCGGCCGGCTCCCTGTCGTCGTCGACGGGGGGGTCTTGGTGGGCATTGTTTCCCGCACCGACGTGCTGAAGACACTGCACAAGTCCTTCCAGCCCCGTTACCAAACGCTGTACCAGACGCCCCGCACCGAAATCCTCGACCGCAATTTGGCTGACATTCTGCAAAAAGGTTTGTCCGAGGATGTTTTTAAGATCGTTGTTGAAACGGGGCGTGTCGCGGACACTCTTAACTGCAGGCTTTACCTTACCGGGGGCATGATCCGTGACGCGATTTTGGGCCGTCCAAACCGGGACTTTGACTTCGTGATTGAAGGATGCGACAGCGAAACCCTGGCCGACGCACTGGCCCGTCATTTTGGCGGCAAGGCTAAAGTGGCCGAAAAAGGCCGGAAGGCTCTTGTCTATATTCCACGGGGCCCACGCCTGGACATTACAAGAGCCCAGCAGGATTTCCGCGAATTTGGCGTCGGCGGTTCGGCAGCCGAGCAATCGCCTCTCCGTCACGAGCTATATAGGCGCGACTTTACAATCAACGCTGTAGCTGTGGTCCTTAACGAGGACGGCTTTGGGGATGTTGTCGATTTCTTCGGCGGACTCGATGATATCCGCAACGGACTCATCCGGGCTCTGCACAACCTGAGCTTCATCGAAGATCCCGTCAGGATATTACGCGCCATACGCTACGAGCAGCGGTACCACTTTAATTTAGAACGGCAGACCCAGGCCCTCATTCGCGAGGCCATCAACGACAGGGTGCTGCAAACCGTGCCCGACGAGCGCCTCTGGCCCGAGCTGAAACGAATGCTGGGACGTGAATACACCCCCAGGATCCTGAGCCGGTTCGCCCAGACAAACATCTGGCCGCATCTCTTTCCATCCGTTGTTTACTGGGAGGTCCAGCCTGTCATCGGCCGTATTCCGCGCGCCATCAGGACCCTGAACGACTGGCAGATACCGCCTCCGCCCGAGCTGTGGCTCGTCTATTTCACGGCTATCCTCCACTGGAGCAGCCCCCGGGCCGTTTCGGAAATCTGCCAGCGCTACAAGCTGGGAACCCGACAAACCGAAAAGGTTTTTCAGGCGCTTAACTGCTGGCGTGAAGCGCTTAGCATTTTTGCCGCGCCAAAGGCGTCTACGCTTATACTGGCCCAGACCATCCTGCAGATGCCGCGGGAAGCTTATCCCCTGGTGCTGGCGATGCTGGACGACGAAAGCCTCAGGCTGCGTTTCAGGGATGCCTTCCGTTTCCTGAAGGAACATAAACCATCCATTACTGGTAAAGATATTAGGAGGCTGGGCTACCGCCCCGGACCGGACTTTCGGAGGGCCCTGCATTCTGTCTGGCAAGCCCGGATGGCAGGTCAAATCCGAACAAAAAATGAAGAGATCAATCATGCGGTCCGGGTACTAGAAGAGCTGTAGAAGAGCTGGGGAGCGGATAAGATGGACTTTCTCGGCTTAGACCGCCTGTTACTGATTGCTCCCGGGTTTATCGTAGGTATCGTCCTGCATGAGGTAGCCCACGGCTATGTCGCCGACAGGCTGGGGGATCCCACGGCCAGGCTGGCGGGGCGCCTGACCCTGAACCCCATACCGCACATTGATCCCGTTGGACTGATCTTTCTTATTGTAGCCAAGGTGGGGTGGGCCAAGCCGGTACCGGTAAACCCTTACAACTTCCGGGGCGATATTAAACAAGGGCTGCTGCTGGTTGCCCTTGCCGGACCGGCGACAAACCTGCTGATTGCCTTGGCGTCGGCTGTGTTTTGGGCTTTTCTCGGCGCGCCGCCCTCGTTGCTGGGCAATATCTTGCAATGGACGATCCATATCAACGTCGTCCTGGCTTTCCTGAACCTGATGCCCGTTCCTCCCCTTGATGGCTCCAAGATCCTGGCGGGGATTCTGCCCGGCAGGCAGAGCTGGCTCTACTCGCTTGAACAGTACGGTATCCTGCTGCTGCTCGTCCTCTTCCTGACAGGGGCAGCCTGGGATTTCATCAATTTCTTTTACCGGCCCACTATTTCGGCGCTTTTCCGCCTTGTTGACATTATCGCGGGGACTTAAGAGCATACATCTATAGAGCATTATTACCGAGAAGAGGGTGGAGACAAGTGAGAATTGTAAGCGGGATGCGACCGACAGGCAGACTGCACCTGGGACACTTGAGCGTCCTTGAAAACTGGGTCCGCCTGCAAGAGCAGCACGAGTGCTTCTATTTCGCCGCTGACTGGCATGCTTTGAGCACCGTGTTTGACGACCCGTCAACGATTAAGCAAAACACCCGTGAAATGATCGCCGATTGGCTCGCTGCCGGCGTCGATCCCGAGCGCAGCACCATTTTCATTCAGTCAAGGATTCCCGAGCACGCCGAGCTGCATCTCGTTTTTTCGATGATCACGCCTTTAAGCTGGCTCGAACGGGTGCCCACTTACAAGGACCAGGTCCAGCAGCTGGGCGTACAGGGGAAGGACATTAACACTTACGGTTTTCTGGGGTACCCTCTTCTCCAGGCAGCAGACATCCTCGTCCACAGGGGCGAGGCCGTCCCCGTCGGGCAGGACCAGCTCCCGCACCTGGAGCTCACCCGGGAGGTGGCACGGCGGTTTAACCACCTTTTCGACAGCATTTTCCCCGAACCCAAGGCTATCGTGGCTGAAACGCCGCTCCTGCCCGGGATTGACGGCCGGAAGATGAGCAAGAGCTACGGCAATGTGATTATGATCGGCGCCGAGGCTGACGAAGTGGACAGGCTGACACGGATGATGGTGACCGACCCCGCACGGATTCGCAAAACAGATCCCGGTCATCCCGATATCTGCACCGTTTATGCGTTCCACGGGCTGTATAGTCCCGAAAGAAGACCGGAGATAGAGGAGGAATGCAAAGCCGGGAGGATCGGCTGCGTAGCCTGCAAAAAGGAGCTCACGGCCGCCTTGAACGCCGTTCTTGACCCTATTCGCGAGCGTCGCCGACAGTTGCTGTCCAGGCCGGGCTATCTTGATGAAGTCCTCGAGGACGGCTGCGATCGCGCCAGAAAGGAAGCGCAAAAGACGATGTCGCTGGTGCGCCAGGCGCTGCAGGTTTAATTTGAAACGCGGGGAGGCAAGCCTCTTTGAATGTTTTGGCTGATCGTCGGCATAATTGCTGCAATCCTGCTGCTTCTCGTAGTAGTGTCCTTTATCGGCGTCCGGTTCTCTTATAAGCGCTCCGGTGACGACGACCGCTTTTACCTGACCGTGTCCTGGCTGGGGATACGTTTATACGTCCTGGACATCTCTTTCCTTGATCTGCTGTCACGCGGGCCGAAGCCGACCATCAGGGTGAAGTCCACCGTTTCCGACCAGAACCTGAGGGAGATTTCCCTGCCTGAAGCGCTGAACAGGTGGTTGCCTTGGCTTGTGCGCCTGAAGGAGCCGGCTTTTTACATCCTGACCAGGCTCTATGTGCAGGAACTCAATTGGTTCACCTGCTTTGGGACGGGCCAGGCCGCGCAGACCAGTATTCTATCGGGTTTTGCCTGGACCGCCAAAAGCCTTTTCTTAAACCTCGCCGCCGGCGTTGTCCGCTTTGGCCGGCAGCCTTGCTTCGCCGTCTATCCTGATTTCCGCCAGCCTGCCTTCGCCACGAATGTGGACTGTATACTCAGGGTCAGAGTCGGCCATATTATAATTGCGGCGCTTAAGGCTCTGCGCTCAAGGTAGGAGGTAAGACCGTGGCAGAACAACACCCTATCCAGGGCCTGATGCAGACGGCCATGGAGAGCATTAAGGAAATGGTTGACGTTAATACGGTGATTGGCGACCCGGTGGAAACGCCCGACGGAACAATCATCATCCCCATCTCCCGGGTGGCTCTCGGTTTTGCGGCCGGCGGCAGCGAGTTTGACATGACCAGGCAGTCCGAGCAGAAAGACCAGAAGGAGCAAAGCCAGTTCCCCTTCGGCGGGGGCAGCGGGGCAGGCGTTTCAGTGTCCCCGGTGGGGTTTTTGGTGGTCGGGCAGGGAC
Organism: Bacillota bacterium; assembly: GCA_036804525.1. Taxonomy (GTDB): domain Bacteria; phylum Bacillota; class Desulfotomaculia; order Desulfotomaculales; family JASEER01; genus JBFLVT01. Next base: position 12,442 of record DAIRSE010000009.1, read on the forward strand.
AGGTACGGTTGCTTCCCATAGACTCCAACGTCATTGCTGATCGCTTGATCGATCTTGCTCCTCACGTGCTGGAACGGTTGGACAAGTACTTTAAGAAAAGGGAAGACACGCCGAAAGAGTATCTGTCAAAAGAGCAAACCCCAACACTGTAACGGCATGTACGCCAGTTTGATAGGCATTCGAATACCTTCGAGACGCTGTAAGGCCAATCTATCTGCAACGTAGCTCCTACAGTTGAATGCTGGAGAGTCTCATTACCTACGACTCACGGCTGCTAAGGATTACTATTCGCAATTCCCGTACGGAAATTACTTCGAGTCCAACTACCTACTACTTACTACCGCTAAATCCCTAAGGATTCAGCTTGTGCCAGGTTCTACCCTTTGTCACGCCGACATAATTTACTTTAAGCGGCAAGCAGGACAAGGGGTGATTGCCTTGGTGAACTACGTCTGGCTGGCTTTGATTCTGCTCGGCATATGCACTGCGGCAGTCAAAGGGGACATAAACGTCGTAACTACGGCCGCCCTGGAAGGCGCTCAGACAGCCGTGAAAACGGCATTAAACCTTGTAGCCATTATCGCTTTCTGGCTTGGCATAATGAGAATTGCAGAAAAGTCCGGATTAATAACGGCCCTGGCCTATCTAGTGAAGCCCCTGATGGGCTTTCTTTTTCCCAGCTTACCCAAGAATCACCCGGCAGTCGGCGCCATCATCATGAATTTAAGCGCCAATATCCTGGGACTGGGAAACGCGGCCACCCCGATGGGCTTAATTGCCATGAAAGAGATGCAGAAGCTCAATCCTAAGCCAGATACCGCTTCGGAGGCGATGTGCACCTTTTTAGCGCTAAATACGGCCTGCATCACCCTGATTCCCTCGACCATCATCGGGATACGAGCCATTTACTATAGCAGTGATCCCGCCGGGGTTGCCGGCCCGACGATCTTTGCCACTTCTTGCGGGATGGCTGCCGCTATAATCGCCGATTTTATCTTCCGCCGCCTTTACAAACGGAAGGGTGGGCGGTTATGCTAAGCCTGATCGGAGACATCTCTCAGTGGGCCATTCCGGGGTTCTTGCTTCTCGTTCTCGTCGCCGGCGTGGTCCGCCGGGTGCCTGTTTTTGAAACTTTTGTTGAGGGTGCGGAACAAGGATTTGAGGTAGCCGTCAAGATCATTCCTTTTCTGGTCGCTATGATTGTCGCGATCAGCGTTTTCCGCGCGTCGGGCGCTATGGAGGCGGTAGCCGACGCGTTGGCCCCGGTTTTCCAATATATCGGCGCGCCACCGGACATCCTGCCCCACGCCATTATGCGACCTCTTTCCGGCGGGGCCGCTCTCGGGATAGCCACGGAACTGATCAAGGAGCACGGCCCCGACAGCTTTGTAGGCTACCTGGTCTCCACGATGCAGGGGTCGACCGACACCACTTTTTACGTGCTCACGCTGTACTTCGGCTCCGTGGGGATTAAGCGCTACCGCTACGCCATATGGTCCGGCCTGCTGGCCGACTTTATCACTCTCGTCGCCTCAATCTACATTGTCAATCTGATGTTTAACTGACGGGGGAAGGTTGCGATTGACCGAGGAGCGCCTGCAGAAAATCTTGGCCCAAGCCGGTTTCGGCTCCCGCCGCAAATGCGAGGAGCTGATCAGGAGCGGCACCGTGCAGGTTAACGGGCGTATCGTTACCGAACTGGGAACGCGTGTCGATCCGCAGAGAGACAAGGTAACGGTCAACGGGCAGCTGATCAAACCTGAAGAAAAGGTTTACATAGCATTATACAAGCCGCTCGGTTACGTGACTACCCTTTTTGACCCCGAGCGGCGACGGACAGTGAAAGATCTGGTGAGAAACATTCCGCAGCGCGTCTATCCGGTCGGGCGTTTGGACTATGACACGGAGGGCCTGCTCCTGATGACCAATGACGGGGCCCTGGCCTATGCCCTGACCCATCCAAAGCATCACGTCCCCAAAACATACGTGGCAACTGTTCTTGGCAAACCAGGTCCTTCGGCGCTTAAACAGCTTGCCCGCGGCGTCCGCCTTTCTGACGGCCCCACGGCGCCCGCGCGGGTACGGCTCCTGAAGGCGGGAACCCTGGAGTCGGTGCTCGAAATAACCATCCACGAGGGACGGAACCGGCAGGTCAGAAGAATGTGCGAGGCTGTGGGACATCCTGTCCGGGCCTTACGCAGGGTCCGTTTTGGGAATATTAAACTGGGCAGCTTGCAGCCCGGCCAGTTTCGCAAATTGACAAAAACCGAGCTGAAAAGACTAAGAATGCTCAGTGGTTTGTCCAGTTAGCAGGATTACCGGAAAGCAGAGAAGAATAGGAAAATTTTGAAGTACGCTTGAAGCGCATGCTACGCTTCAATCTCTGCAGGAGGTAAGTCCCTGTGGCTAGATTCCAGACTGAGCAAGGACTTGTCGAGGGCGCTATCCGTGTTAAAATCAGGCTTGATTTCAAGGGTGTATCGCGGCCTGGTCGATTTTTCTTGGGTTCTAAATCAACCGAAAAGGTAGCGGAGGAAATCCGGGAACAGCAGATCGCGCTCTTCCGCAACGTACCGCTGCAGGGAGTCGTCATTGAGGATATCAACCTTGGCGGCGAGATCTACACCGTGTACGATGACGCGGCGGGAACGGAAGTCGCCTTTGCGCCGGTGGAGCTGGTAGTCGCTGTAGAAAGCCTGGAGGATATAATCCGCTTCGCCGCTCGCGAGGAATTCCGGAGGATCGAAGTCCTGGAACCCGGCAGGCTGATACTCTCGAAGTTCGAGATCGAGCGCCTGCTTTTCAGGATCAATGAGGAAATCAAGAGCGTAAAGTCGTGGATCGAGCGCAAATATGCTCGATGAGAACCAGGAGGTCTCGCTCCGTGAGCTCTGTTCGGGGAATCCGTGGAGCCATTACCGTTAACGAAAACACCGCCGAAGAAATCATTCGCGCGACGATGCGCCTGTTGGAGGAAATGGTCAGGGCCAACAACATTGACGTCAATGACATCGCCAGTATATTTCTTACCATGACCCCTGACCTCAACGCCGAATTTCCCGCTCTGGCAGCGCGCAAGTTGGGTTGGACCAACGTGCCTCTCCTGGGTGCCACCGAGATTGCCCACCCTACGGCAATCGGAAAGTGCATCAGAGTCCTTATGCATGTCAATACGGATAAGTCGCAGGCAGAGTTAAGGCATCTTTATCTCGATGATGCCGCTCAGTTGCGCCCGGATCTGCTGATGCCCTAAAGACTACTGCAGGTTGAGGTGTCATTTTGCGAAAGGTTGCCGTACAAAACCTTGTTCCGGGCATGAAGGTCGGGCAGCCGGTACTTGGTCCTCACATGGAGCCTTACCTTCAGGCAGGAGTCGTTTTGAATGATCGCATCATATCCCGCCTTGTGATCCTGGGCATCCCCTCTGTTGTCATTGATGACGGTTTCCTTAATGATACCGATATACCCAGCGCCGTCTCGGTTGAGACGCGCGCTGAAGCCGCCAACCGCGTCAGGGAGCTGTTTGACGCCCCCGATTATGATCGACCGGTCCCGACGGCGCCGCTTGGCGCAACGGTCAACAATATCATCGACGAGATTTTGTCTAACGCCTCCGGCACGTCTTCAGCCCTGAACATCATGGACGTCCGGGCCGAGGACGAGTATCTTTATTACCATTCGGTGAACGTCTGCGTCCTCAGCGTGCTGACCGGAATAACTCTGGGTTACAAACGCCGCGAACTTTTTGAACTGGGAATGGGGGCCTTGTTCCACGACATAGGAAAGCGGCGTGTTCCTTCTTCAATCTTAAACAAGCCCGGTCCTCTTACTAAAGAAGAGTATGAAATCGTCAAACAGCACACGGTGTTCGCCAAGGAACTGCTGGCCGACAACCCGTCTGCGGCGGCGATCGCTTACAGCCATCACGAGCGCTGCAACGGCGAGGGATATCCATTAGGATTGAAGGCTCCGCATATCAGCCCCATGGCTCAGATTACGGGCATGGCCGATATTTTCGACGCCCTTACCGCCGACCGGGTATACCGCAAGGGAGTACCGGCGCACCAGGCCTTCGAGATGCTTGCGGCAGCCGGGGATTTCTGGTTTGACTATGACCTGCTCCTGGCTTTTCTGCATAACATTCCGGCTTACCCCTCGGGAAGCATCGTCGAGCTGTCCAGCGGAGAAATCGGCGTCGTACTCAGTACCCCTAAAGGTCATTCCGCCTTTCCCGAGGTCTGGATCATCCTTGATTCCAAAAAGAAACGGCGTGACAAACCGGTGACGGTTTCTACGTTGAAACATAATATCGGCGTGCTACGTCTCTTAGAGCAAGAAGAGATAAGCCAGCTTGGCTTAATGCCCTAGACCCCGTTAAACGCTTGACATTTCTGCACCCGGCATGCTATGGTGTCACTTAACCAAATAATAGATTGAGTTAAGCGAGTCGAGTTGAGATTGCTTGTTAGGCTAGCAGAGCTGGCTAGTATGGCCGGCAACTGTACTAAGTGCCGGTCTTTTCCATTTTATGCTGGGCATTTAAGGAATATTGCGGTGAAAATCATTGCCTAGCCTTAAGCCCTGTGATAGTATTGGTCAATAATAATGGGCTTGGAAAAAACGGGGAGGTCATCAGGGAATGCTGGACAGCTTGATCAGGAGCAACATTGGGAATCTGGCGGTATATAAGCCCGGAAAACCCATTGAAGAGGTGCAAAGGGAACTGAAGCTGGAACGCGTCATTAAGCTGGCCTCGAATGAAAACCCCCTTGGTCCGTCTCCTCTTGCTGTGGAAGCCGTTTCTCAGGCTATAAGAGATGTTCACCGGTATCCGGACGGGAGCGCTTACAGGTTAAAGAGGGCTCTTGCCGCTGCGCTCGATGTCGAACCGGAGGCTATCCTCCTGGCCAACGGTTCCAATGAGGTCGTCCAGCAGCTCTCGCTGGCCATCCTGGACGAAGGCGACGAGGCCGTCATGCCGGTTCCGAGTTTCCCTCGTTACGAACCGCTGGCCCGTCTTATGAAGGCCAAGCCTGTGGAAGTGCCGTTAACCGACTATCGCCTTGACCTGGAGGCTATGGCTGCCCGAGTCTCCCCGCGCACAAAGATTGTCTACGTCTGCAACCCCAACAACCCGACAGGATCGATAGTGCGGAAGGACGAATTTGAGGCCTTCCTTGACAAGGTACCCCCCAGGGTCCTCGTGGTAATAGATGAAGCTTATTTTGAGTATGTCGATGACCCCCTCTATCCCAACGGCCTCGATTACCTCCGCCGCGGCAGGAACGTCATCGTTTTGCGCACCTTTTCCAAGATCTACGGCTTAGCCGGCTTGCGCGTAGGTTATGCTATCGGTAACCCGGATCTGATCGCCTACCTGGAACGGGTGCGGGAACCGTTTAACGTAAATGCGCTTGCCCAGGTTGCGGCACTGGCGGCCCTCGGCGACTACGAATTTGTGAAGCGTTCACAGGACCTCGCGAGGGAAGGAAAACGTTTTCTTTACAATGCATTCACTTCAAGGGGCATCCGTTACGTGCCGTCCGAGGCAAACTTCATCCTCTTCGACGCGGGCCGTCCCGAACATGAAGTCTTCCGACGGATGCTCGCACGGGGAGTCATCATCAGGGGCGGCTTCGGGTACCCTACCATGTTGCGGGTTACCATTGGGACTCCCTCTGAGAATGCAGCCTTTACAGAAGCTCTTGACGGGACTTTAAGGGAGGATTTCTAATAATGGTTATCGTAATGCGCCATAATGCTACCGACGAAGAGATCAATCGAGTGATGGCAAAACTTGAGCAAAACGGTTTTAAAATTCACCTTTCCAGAGGGGTTGAGCGTACCATCATCGGGGCCATTGGCGACAAGACGCGCCTTGCGGACATCGCCCTCGAAGCGCTGCCCGGCGTAGAGGCCGTCGTTCCGATCTTGCAGCCGTACAAGCTTGCCAGCCGCATCATGAACGAGGGCGGCACCATTATTAAGGTCGGCGACGTCGAGATCGGCGGTCAGGCCGTACAGGTAATGGCTGGTCCATGTGCGGTGGAAAGCAGGGAACAGCTACTTAAAGCGGCCGAGACAGTCAGCAAGGCAGGAGCCAAGATCCTTCGCGGCGGGGCGTTCAAGCCGAGGACATCCCCGTATTCCTTCCAGGGGCTTGGTGAGGAAGGGCTGAAAATTTTGGCTGAAGCCCGTGAAAAGTTCGGTCTCAAGATTATCACCGAGGTTATGGACATCCGCAACCTGGAGGTTGTCGCCAAGTATACCGATATTATTCAGATCGGCACACGCAACATGCAAAACTTCAACCTGCTACGCGAGGTGGGCGGGATCTCTAAGCCCGTCCTCCTTAAGAGGGGTCTGTCCGCCACGATTGAGGAGTGGCTTATGGCCGCCGAGTACATCCTGGCATCGGGCAACAGCCAGGTGATCCTATGCGAACGCGGTATCAGAAGCTTTGACACGTACACCCGCAACACTCTGGACCTCACCGCCGTGCCCATCGTTAAATACTTGTCGCATTTGCCGATAGTAGTTGACCCCAGCCACGGCATCGGACGGTGGCGCTTCATCGCTCCGATGTGTTGCAGCGCTGTAGCTGCCGGAGCCGACGGGCTGCTTGTAGAAATGCACCCGAATCCGGCTGAAGCCCTTTGTGACGGGGCTCAGTCCCTGAACCCCGAAAACTTTATGGCGATGATGCGTGACATAAGAAACGTAGCCAAAGCGGTGGGACGCTTTGTTCCTTAGAAATGCCGGCGGTTTGGACATAGTTAACCCTTGATGCTTCTTCGGACCCCCTTTGCTGCCTCACATACAGCACTGTGCGGGTTCCGTTTGTTTTTGCAACAGGAGGCGCTGTCGTGTTCAATAGAGTTGCCATTGTCGGGGTCGGCTTGATCGGGGGCTCGCTCGGCATGGGTATCATCCAGCGCGGGCTCAGCCGCGAGGTCATCGGCATAGGTCGCAGCCCGGATAACCTTCGTGAAGCTGAGCGAATGGGAGCGGTTACCGCCACGACCACCTCGCTGGCCGAGGGCGTGCACGAGGCGGACCTGGTGATTGTCGCCACGCCCGTTACCTCCATCATCAAATCCATCCGTGAGATTGCCCCTCACCTTGCCTCAGGGACCATTGTGACCGATGTGGGGAGCACTAAGCAGATGATCGTAAAAGAAGCGGAAGAGGTGATGCCCGACAGCGTCTTTTTTGTCGGCGGGCATCCGATGGCCGGTTCCGAAGCCGCCGGCGTGCGATTCGCCGACCGGTATCTCTTCGAAGGCGCCTACTACGTGCTCACGCCTACTCCCAGGACTTCGCCGCCGGCGCTGAAAACAGTGGGAGAGCTCGTCAGGGCTGTCGGCGCAAAACCGATTGAGATGTCTCCGGCCGCCCACGACTTTGCAGTAGCGGCCATCAGCCACCTACCCCATATGGTGGCCGTGGCGCTGGTTAACGCGGTGGGATCGATGCCCGGCTCGAAGGAGATCTTCTCCCTGGCGGCGGGCGGGTTCCGGGATACCACGCGCGTGGCCTCAGGCAGCCCTGAGGTTTGGCGGGATATCGTAGCTACGAACCGTGAAATGCTGCGGGCGGCGATTGCCCACTTCCGAAAAGAACTCGACCGGATTGACGCTTTCCTGGAAGCTGGTGATTTTGAAGCCTTGCAGGATTTGTTGCAGGACGCCCGTGAGCTGAGGGGAGCGGTGCCCGCTAAAGCCAAAGGATTCCTTCACGATCTTTTCAACCTGCTTCTCAACATCCCGGACCGTCCCGGAAGCATCGCGGAAGTGGCCTCGGTGCTGGCCGCCAATAGTCTAAACATCTCGGACCTTGAAATCCTGCGGGTCAGGGAAGGCGAGGGCGGCACCGTGCGGCTTTCTTTTGCCAGCCGCGAGGCCAGGGATATGGCCCGGGAAGTATTGAAACAGGCCGGTATCACAGTCTTTTAAAAAACTACTTACGTCCAATTTATGACCGGGCGTCCAGCACTCAACTGAATAAAGACTCCTTGTAGTCCAAATGCAATTACTTTTTTCCAGCAAGCTTTGGTCACAATCAGTATTGTATGTTCGGTTGACTGCTGGGTCAACAGTCCCTATTACAGTGGTGTCGCATTGCCGGCAATTATCAGGAGGCTGCAGAAGATGCTTAAAACGCAACAATCTGGACCTCTAAAGGGTGTCCTGCGTCCCCCTGGGGACAAGTCCATTTCTCACAGGGCAGCTATTATCGGGGCTCTGGCGCACGGTACTACGCGTATCGACAACTTTCTTGAGGGCGCGGACTGCCTTTCTACGCTCCGCTGCCTGCAGCAGCTTGGCGTGCAGATTAAAGGACCCGACAACGGCAGAGTTGTCGTTCACGGGCTCGGCCCGGGGGGTTTGTGCGAACCGTCTAACGTACTGGACGCATGCAACTCCGGGACGACTATGCGCCTGCTCTGCGGGGTTCTAGCCGGCCAACCCTTTTTCAGTGTCCTAACCGGAGACGAATCGCTCAGACGGCGCCCGATGGCCCGTGTCATCAACCCCCTCAGCGAAATGGGCGCCTGCATACTGGCGCGTGACGGCAACAGGTTCCCTCCGCTGGCCATTTCCGGGCGCCGTTTGCAAGGCATATCGTACCGCCTGCCCGTAGCCAGCGCCCAGGTCAAATCGGCTATCCTGCTGGCGGGCCTGAACGCTGAAGGCGCTACCGAAGTTATCGAGCCGGTGCCTTCCCGCGACCATACGGAGAGGATGTTGGCCTCCTTTGGAGCCAGGATATCCCGCGAAGGACAGGCGATCCGGCTGCACCCCGGCAGGCTTGACGCGCGCGATGTTGTTGTTCCCGGAGACATTTCTTCGGCAGCCTTTTTTATGGTTGCCGCAACAGTCATCCCAGGAAGCGACGTAACCCTCCTGGATGTCGGAGTAAACCCCACACGCGACGGCATTATCCAGGTGCTTAGGGAAATGGGGGGCGATATCGAAATCCTGCACCTGAGCGATTCAGGCGGAGAGCCGAGCGCCGACATCCGTATCCGCAGCGCCCCGCTGAAAGGAGTGACTATCGCCGGCAGCATCATTCCGAGGCTGATTGACGAGATTCCGGTGCTGGCCCTCGCTGCTGTCTGTGCTCAGGGTGAAACGGTCATTCGGGACGCCGCGGAGTTGAAGGTCAAGGAATCCAACCGCCTGGCGGCCATCGCCAGGGAACTGGGGAGGCTGGGGGCGCGCGTGCGAGAAACCGAGGACGGCTTGATTATCTCCGGAGGTTATCCTTTGCGCGGCGCGACCTGCGAAAGCCACGGAGACCATCGCATCGCCATGATGGTTGCGATCGCAGGCCTTGTAGCAAAAGGCACTACGGAAGTCGTTGACGGGGAATGTGTGGCTGTTTCCTATCCCGGGTTTGCCGCTGCATTAAATATGCTAACCGAAGAATAATACTGGCAACCGACGTTCCGAACTGTTGAAAGACTTTGCCAGACGTATTTTTTAACAGGCGCGTTCTTTGTCCCTTTTGCATTTATATAGAGGAAAAATCGTAGTTTTGTCGAAGTTGTTGCCCAATGATTGCGAGGGAGGGCTTTCGCCCCTGGTAATGCGGAACGTAGTCGCCATCGACGGTCCAGCCGGAGCCGGCAAAAGTACCGTTGCCAAACTGCTTGCCCACCGGCTCGGGTTTCTTTACATTGACACGGGAGCCATGTACCGTGCCCTTACGCTCAAGGTGCTGCGCGAAGGCATCCGGTCAACCGATGATGAGGCCGTAGGATCCTTGGCAGGCAAGGTCAAGATCGATCTTGTCCCTTCGGAAAACGGACTTCGCGTTTTTCTAGACGGGGAAGACGTGACTGATGAAATCCGTTCGCCGGAGGTCTCGCGGCACGTTTCATATGTGGCGCGGATCTATGCGGTCAGGGAACGAATGACGGCACTCCAGCGTGAAATGGCGCGCAACGGTAAAGTCGTCATGGAGGGCAGGGACATCGGAACCTGCGTTCTTCCCGAGGCCGATCACAAGTTTTTCGTTACGGCTTCCGTCCGAGAACGGGCAAGGCGAAGACAAGGCGACCTGCGGCTCCAGGGCCACGACATCGACCTTGAGACACTTGTGCAGGAAATTGAAAAGCGCGATTATATCGACAGCACCCGCGAGGTAGCTCCCCTCAAACCTGCTCTCGACGCCAAGGTCATTGACACAACCGGGAAGACTGTGGAGGAAGTTGTCGGCCTTCTTGCCGCGGAGGTGCTGAATCGCCAATGATTTACCGCTTTGCCTGGCTCCTTTGCCGGGCAATCCTTTTGCTTCTGCGGCGATGGGACGTCAGGGGAGGGGAGAAGGTTCCTCCAACAGGCGGGCTGATTGTTACCGCCAACCACACAAGTTACTGGGATCCTGTTATTGTAGGGTGCGCATTACGCAGAAAGGTCCATTATATGGCTAAAGCCGAGCTTTTCTCGTTCCCTGTGTTTAAATGGCTATTGTCGGCGCTGGGGGCTTTCCCGGTCCGGCGCGAAGGGATCGACAGGGCGGCCCTCAAAAAGGCCCAGGAGGTACTTGCCGCGGGTGAAGTCGTCGGCATCTTTCCGGAGGGAACACGGAGCCGGACGGGCGAACTTCTTAAGCCCCATCTGGGTGCCGCTCTTCTCGCTACTAAAAACGGCGTTCCCATTCTTCCGGTCGCCGTCATCGGCGCGCCCGGCTTTGGGAAGGTTCGGGTATATATCGGCGACCCGGTGTATCCCCCGGCGCCGGTGAAGAATAAACCCAGCAAGGAGCAGATGGAGGCGTACCTTGACCAGGTTATGCAAGACATCCGGTCCTTGATGGAAGACCGCAATGGTCGCAGGTCATAAGTCTTAGGTCGCAGGACTCGAAAAAATTCGTTTCGCGAATTGACAAATTAAGATATGGGGGCGGGCCGTAAGTCGCAGGTAGGATCAGCGCAAACGCAATTCCTGATATTGAGACACAGGTTGGAGCTCTGAGGTGAGGTAATGGAGGTCAAACTGGCCGCCAAGGCTGGTTTTTGTTTTGGCGTGCGCAGAGCCATTGAACTGGCCCTGAAGACGGCGCGTGAAGGAAAACAGCCGATTTATTCGTTGGGCCCCTTGATTCACAATCCCCAGGTTGTGCAGTTTCTGCAAAACCGAGGCATTAACGTGGTCGAGAACGTCAACGAAGCTTTTGAAGGAACGTTGATTATTCGTTCCCACGGCGTTGATCCGAGCGTGCTCTCCGAAGCGGAAGACCTTGGCTTGACGGTTGTGGACGCTACCTGCCCGTTCGTCCGGCGCGCACAGCAGCTTGCTTCGGATCTGACCGCTTCCGGGTATCAGGTTGTCGTGGTTGGCGACAAACACCATCCCGAAGTGCGCGGGATTGTCGGATGGACAGGGGGGAAGGCCCTGGTTGTTGAAAACCCCGAGGAAGCCCAGGACCTTCCGGTTTTCCCCAAAGTCGGCGTTGTTGCCCAGACCACCCAGCCCCAGGACAATTTTGAGGCCGTGGTTAAGGTCCTCCGCAAAAAGATGGGCGACGTAGCGGTTTCAAACACTATTTGTAACGCTGTTGCCGAACGGCAAAAGGCCGTTCTTGAGTTGGCTAAGGAAGTCCAGGTGATGGTTGTTGTAGGCGGGGCCGACAGTGCAAACACAAACAAGCTTACAAATTTATGTCGGAAGACCGGGACACCAACCTATCAAATTGAGACCGCCAGCCAGCTTGATCCCCGCTGGTTCCGCAACGTAAAGATTGCAGGGCTTACGGCGGGGGCATCCACACCGGATTGGATTATCGAGGAGGTTGAACAACGGATGAGAGAGATGGAAGAAATCACGAACCCAGAAGACGAGATGCAGTCGATGCAGGTTAAGTCTCTCAAAGGGGGAGAAATTGTCAGGGGCGTTGTCGTATACGTAGGCCCGGACGAAGTCCTGGTCGACGTAGGCGCTAAATCGGAAGGCGTAATTCCGCTTCGTGAGTTGTCCTGCTGTGAAGTCGCCTCCCCACAGGACATCGTCCAGGTGGGAGATGAGATAGATGTTTGGGTGGTAAAGGCAGAGGACAATGAGGGAAGAATCATTCTCTCCAAGAACCGCGCTGACGCCGTTAAGGCCTGGGAACATCTCGAACAGGCCTTCCAGAACGGGGAGCCCGTCGAAGGGGTGGTTCGCGAAGTAGTGAAGGGAGGCCTCCTGGTCGACCTCGGGGTAAGGGCTTTTTTGCCCGCCTCTCAAGTTGACAAGGGGTTCGTCGAAAACCTGGCCCAGTTCGTAGGCCAGAAGGTCAAGGCCAAAATCATTGAGCTCAACCGCAGCCGTAAAAAGGTCATCCTTTCCCGTAAGGCTGTTCTGGAAGCCGAGTATGCCGAAAAACGCAAGCGTACCCTGGAAAACATTCAGGAAGGCGACGTCGTCCGCGGAACGGTACGCCGGCTGACCGAATTCGGAGCCTTTATCGACATCGGTGGGCTGGACGGGCTCCTGCACATCTCCGAGATCTCCTGGCACCGCATCAATCACCCTTCCGAAATGCTTAACGTGGGCGACGAGGTCGAAGTTAAGATCCTCCGGGTTGACAAGGAAAGCGAGAAGGTTTCCCTGAGCCTGAAACAGGTCCTTCCGAACCCCTGGGAGACTGTGGCCGAGAAATACCCCGAAGGCTCTATCGTTAAAGCCAAGGTGGTCAGGCTGGTGCCGTTCGGCGCGTTCGTGGAGCTCGAACCCGGCGTCGAAGGTCTCATCCACATCTCCCACCTTGCCGAATGGCACGTGGCCAAACCGGAAGACGTGGTCCAGGAAGGACAGGAAATCAATGTCAAGGTCTTAAGCGTCGACCAGGAGTCCAAGCGGATCCGCCTCTCGCTGCGTGAAGCAGCAGGGCGGGAGTTTACCGAGCTGCCGGAAAGCAAGGATGAGGGAACGACCATCGGCGACGCGGTAGGGGATAAGCTGAGCCAGAAAGAGTAGAACGAGAAAGAAATAAAAGTTTTTGAGAGCAGGGCGGCCTATTGGAGGCCGCCCTTTTAATTTTGCATTAATTCTTGCTCCGCAGGGGAATCTAGCATTAACATTTGCAAAGCGAAGGAGCAGGTGATATGGACAGGCTTCCAATCGGCGTCATTATCCTGATTGTTGTTTCCGTATTAATCTACCTTGGCTTGCTGCAGCGCATCCTGGACAGGATGAGACTTACCGACCGTGCCGCGCTGGTGATCGTCGGCGCTATGGTGGTCGGCAGCCTCATCGACATTCCGATTCCGGCGGGCCGCAACACCGTGGCCCTTAATGTCGGCGGCGCTATTGTCCCCGTGGCCCTGGCCGTTTATTTACTCTCTCGTGCTGATGAGGCCGCGGAGAAAATGCGGGCTCTTCTCGGGGCGCTGATTACGGGCGCGGTGGTGTACGGCGTGGGAACTTTCATAATGACCGGTTTGCCGGAACCCGCAGGACGATATGCCTTCATTGACGTCCTCTACCTTTATCCGATTGTGGCCGCCGTAATCGCTTATACCGTCGGCCGCTCGCGGAGGGCCTCCTTTGTGGCGGCAATCCTGGGGGTGCTCCTGGCTGATGTTTTCCACTGGACCAGGCTCGTCGCGACCCGCACTCCTGGAAGCGTTCACATCGGAGGCGCCGGAGCCTTCGACACAATCGTTGTTTCCGGTTTACTGGCAGTGCTTCTCGCCGAGGTAGTCGGCGAAATCAGAGAACGGATACAAGGGGGACCGCGGTCGGGAGGTCGGAGCCGGGCAACACTGGACGCACTTAAAACCCCTGAAGAGGGAGGTCAGAGGGATGAAGACCGCTAAACTGGGAATCTTGATCGCTTGCCTGATCTGTGCGGGAACTATCCTTGCTTATTACAGCACCCCCGGCAACCTGCCCGCCTGGGCGCCCCTCAACCTGACGCGGGAAATGGATGAACTGTCTGTAGGGCAGTATACCGCCGTCGTTGATCAACAGGGGCGCATCGTCAGCAAACTCGGCCGCCATGTTTACAAAGGCGACGAAATCATCTCCGCAAACGGTGAGCAGTACCGCGTTATTTCGGTAAAAGGAAACATCGCTAAAGCCAGGATGGTCGGCCTCGACCGCGACCTGCTGGCCTATATGGAGTACTTCGACCAGTACGCTCTGCCGGCCCAAGCGGGAAAAAAGAGATCCGGAGCCGTCGCCATCTACCATTCGCACAGCGATGAATCCTACGTCCCCACGGACGGTACCTCATCCAGACCTGGAAACGGGGGCATTTACAGGGTTGGCAGCACTTTATCGGCAGCCCTTAGGGACAAAGGGGTACGCCCTATCCACAGTTTCGCTACCCACGACCCGCACGACGCGCAAGCTTACATGCGGTCCCGCAAGACCGCCGTCCAGCTTATGAAGCGCAACCCCTCAGCCCTGATCGATGTTCACCGCGACGGTATTCCGGATGCCAGCTTCTACCGGCATAGTATTAACGGCCGGGAAGTCAGCCAGGTACGGCTCGTGATCGGGAACCAGAATCCCAACTTCAGCGCCAACAGGGATTTTGCCAAGCGCTTAATGGCTTTCGCTAACAAGACCCACCCCGGCTTGGTTAAGGAAATCTTCGTGGGCCGGGGCAACTACAATCAGGACCTGATGCCTACCGCCATCCTTATTGAAGCTGGTACGCACACCCTTAGACGGGAGGAGGCCCAGGATGGCATTGCCCTGCTGGCGGAGACCATTCCGACTGTGCTGGGAGTGAGCCCGGCTGTGACTCCGCGGACGGGGACTCCTGCAGGAGTCTGGACGGCATTGCTCTGGATCCTTGCCCTTACGATAATTGGCGCCGGCATATTCCTTGTAGTCAGCGCCGGCGGTGTGAAGCAGGCTCAGGAGAAGCTGGGCCGGTTCTTTAGCAAAGAAATCGGGCTCAAGCTGAATAATCGCAAGGAGGGCGGCGAGGGAGAACGATAGTTTTTCAAAGGGGTAATGCAGTTGAAGATCCTCTATCACTGTTTTGGCGGTACGCATTCATCTGTTCTCGCCGCAGCTCTGCACCTTGGTTTCTTAGACCCTCAGCGTCAACCCACGGATAGTGAACTAAAGGCCCTGCCCTTCTTCGACAAAAGGGCAGGGTCTGATTATGGAAGGATAGCTTTTTATGGGCGCGATGAACAAGGTCGCGAGGTCTGGATTTTGGGCCGGCAAGGTTACGCCAGGGTAGCCGAGGACGTGTTTAAGAGCCTGTTCCATGCCCTGATCGAGGACGGCCGCCAGCTGCTGGTCGACACCACCCCCATTCTGAACTGGCAGATGCGGATTGGCGGCTATCTTTCCAGACGGGCGCGTTGGAAGCATATCGGCTTTTTCTTGATCGCCCGGGGCACTAGAAAAGCCTACCCCCGCCTGGTGCAGCTGGTCAAACAGGCCAAGGAGGAAATAAAGAGGATTGAAGGCCATACTGTACATTGACGATACGCCTCTTGCCGCTCTGGCTGCCCTGAACGAAACATGGGGCGACGCGCACGTGAAGAACCCGGCGTCGCTTGATTTCCTGGCCTACCGGCAGGATTTCCGCCCGATTGGCCGGGATCAGGAGGAGATCCCGGTCTTCGCCGTGTGGTACCCCGCTCCGGAGACTCTCCTGATCCGTATCGTCGAAAGCTTTTGCACTATGTACGGCATCCCCCACAGCGAAATCAAAATTGTGCCGCTCCGGCAGGACAGTCTTTTCCTCCGCTTCGTGGCCTGGCTTTACCGGCACGGCCTGAACCGCCTGGCTAGAAACTTTTTATCCCTTACCTGGCCAAGAGCAGGACAAGATCTCGTTGCTCACTTCCAGCTTTCGGCATTGCCTCCCCGGCAGGGATTGACCGGCCAGCGTCGAAAACGGTGAAAAATGGCAGTGACAGTGTTGCAAAACACCAATCCGGGTTGCAAGCGTCGAGCTATCAACTTTGGGTAACCTTGAAAAGAACTTTTCGATTTTGACGACCGACGACTGACAGCCGACGACCGAATTGTAAGGAGGGTCTCCGGTACCCAGTGGGGCTTGTAGTCAGCTCTGTAAGAGAAGACAGCATTGCGGCATCTCTGCCTGTTGCTGCGGGAGACACCGTGCTAGCGGCTAACGGTACGCCCATCCGCGACTTGATTGACTACAGTTTCGCCCTTGCCGGCGAATACGTAGAATTACGTGTCAAAAAGGTCGGCGGGGAAGAACTGGTGCTGGAGATCGATAAGGAGTACGATGAAGACATCGGCCTGGTTTTTGACCAGCCCTTTCCGCAGCTGCGCAGGTGCCAAAACAGGTGTCTTTTTTGCTTCCTAGACCAGATGCCGCCGGGTCTCCGGCCGTCGCTCTACATAAACGACGACGACTACCGTCTATCTTTCTGGGAAGGCAATTTTATCACGCTTACCAACGCCGGTCCGCATGACCTTGAACGCATCGCCAGCCAGCGCTTAAACCCTCTGTATATTTCAGTCCACACCACAAATCCAAGCCTGCGGAAGCAAATGTTGCAGCACCCAAGAGCGGGCCTGATCACGCAGCAGCTAGCCTTCCTCAAGTCAGCCGGCATAGAGATGCACACCCAGATTGTTCTTTGCCCGGGTATTAATGACGGGCAGGAATTGGACAAGACTATAACAGACCTTGCCGGATTTTGGCCCCAGGTGCGTTCTATCGCCATAGTGCCGGTGGGGCTTACCAGGTTTCGCCGGGGTCTCTACCCGCTTAAGACTCTCTCAAGGGACGAGGCTTCCGCCCTCGTTGACAAGGTTGAACGCTGGCAGCGGCAATTCATGGAAACATTGGGCGACCCCCTCGTCTATGCGGCCGACGAGGTTTATCTCAAAGCCGGTGCTCCGGTTCCGCCGGCGGAACTATATGGGGAATACCCGCAGCTGGAAAACGGTGTTGGTCTTGTAAGGCAATACCTTGACGCGCTTAAAATATGGTTAGGCGGTCTGACTAAACCCTTAGGCGCAATAGAAAAGATTACCGTGGTTTCGGGAACGTTGGCAGCCCCAATCGTGCAGGAAGCCCTTCGCCCGCTGCGCCGGATAGGGCTGGACGTGCGGGTTGTCCCGATCCGCAACAACTTCTTCGGGCCTACCGTTACCGTGACAGGGCTTTTGCCAGGCAAGGACATTGTCGGCCAGCTGAAGGGCAAAGATCTCGGCCGCCTGGTCGTCATACCCGGCATATGCTTCAATGATGACGGCCTGACCCTCGACGGTCTCACAGTCGCCGACCTGGAAGAAATGCTGGGGAAACCCGTCAGTACCAGTCGCAACCCCCGCGACTGGATACGGACTTTGAAGCAGAAGGTTGAGCCATTAACCCCTTGAGGAGTTTTTGAGAGGAGGACAAAACCACCCTTGAATAAACCCCTCGTAGCCATTGTCGGTCGCCCCAACGTCGGGAAGTCTACTCTCTTTAACCGGATTGTCGGGACACGGGCCGCTGTCGTCGAGGCCGAACCGGGAGTTACGCGCGATCGCCTGTACCAGGACGTCGAATGGTCGGGGAAGGCCTTTACACTTGTGGATACCGGCGGGATCGACACGATCGCCGAAGATGCCATAGCCGCCAGGGTAACCGCCCAGGCGCAACGGGCCATCGCTGAAGCCGACCTGATCATGTTTATCCTTGACGGCCGTGACGGACTGGTCCCCGAAGATATCGAGGTGGCCAATATCCTGCGCCGGGCAGGCAAACCCGTCATCCCCGTCGTAAACAAGATCGATAACTTCGACGAACCCCTGCCCGTGGCCGAGTTTTACAGCCTTGGCCTCGGCGATCCTGTACCAATTTCAGCCCAGTTGGGCCTTAATCTCGGCGATCTTCTGGATGACGTAGTTGCCCGGCTGCCGGCCAAGGCTGAGGACAGGCAAGCGGAGCAGGCCATCAAAGTAGCCTTTATCGGTCGTCCGAACGTAGGAAAATCTTCACTCGTCAATTCGATTCTGGGTGAGGAACGCGTTATCGTCAGCGATATCCCAGGTACCACCCGTGACGCCATCGATACCTTCCTGGAACGGGACGGACGGCGGTACGTGTTTATTGATACGGCGGGGATACGGCGAAGAAGCAAGATTTCCGAACCAGTCGAGCGTTACAGCGTGATGCGCTCCCAGAAGGCGCTGGAAAGGGCCGATATCGCCGTCCTGGTCATCGATGCCGTAGACGGCGTAACCGCCCAGGACAAGCGAATCGCTGGTCTGGCCGAAGAAGCCGGCCGCGGAACAATCATCGTGGTCAATAAGTGGGATCTTGTGCAAAAGGACAGCGGCACGATGAACCGTTACACCGAGGCTATCCGGCGAGAATTGGCTTTTATAAGCTATGCTCCGCTTGTCTACACGTCAGCCCTTACCGGACAACGGGTCCGGAATATTTTAGATGCCGTTCACAGCGTCTACGCCGAGTTTACCCGGCGCGTACGAACGAGCGACTTCAACCGCCTGATTCAAGATGCCTTCCTCGCTGCGCCCCCGCCGGCCGAGAAGGGGAGGAAGTTGAAGTGTTACTACGCAACCCAGGTCTCAACGGGTCCACCAACCTTCGTCCTCTTTGTAAATGACCCGGCGCTCGGCACCAATGCGTACCGCCGGTATCTAGAAAATCAGGTGCGGTGCGCTTACGGCTTTGAGGGAACCCCGCTGCGCATCATCTGGCGAAGAAGGGAGATAAGGTAACCACCGTGGAAACCTTCGTTCTGGTGCTCATCAGCTACTTTTTCGGAGCCCTGCCTTTCGGCTATCTTGTCGGGAAGGCCGTTAGGGGCGTCGATATCACCGCCCACGGCAGCGGAAACATTGGAGCAACTAATGTCTGGCGCACTCTAGGGCCCGTTCCGGGAGCTCTGGTATTAGCTGCCGACGTTACGAAGGGAGCCCTGCCCGTCTGGTTAGGGCGCGTTTATGGTGCGCCGGGGGTTGAACTCCTCACTGGCGCAGCCGCGGTTATCGGGCACGGGTGGTCGGTCTTTCTGGGGTTCCGGGGAGGCAAAATGATTGCGACAAGTGCCGGAGTGCTCCTGATGCTTTCTCCCCTGGCGACCCTCGGTGGGTTGATCGTCTGGGTGGTGACGCTGGCCGTCAGCCGGTACGTCTCCCTGGCTTCCATTATCGCTGCAGCATCGATCCCCTTATGGTTTTACTACCTCGGCTTCAGCCGCGACTACCTGATCTTCACTTCCATTCTGGCTGCGGCGGCGATCTACAAACACCGTTCAAACATTAAGCGCCTAATCCAGGGAAACGAATACAAGTTCGGCGCCCGAAGATAGCTGTCGGCTGTTAACTGTTGGCTATCGGCTTTTTTCTAACAAACATTGTGGAACGGATTCCGCTTTGCCCAATCCGAACCTCTGTGTCTTAATGCCTAGTGCTTAGGTTTTGTAAGTGAGCAGCCGCTGGCGACGCCTGACAAACCGGGCGCAGTTTTTTAACGGCCCCCGGTATGTTAGAATAGTGGCTGTGGGGAGGGGGAGTGTTTTTACATTGGCTATTCAAGAAGTCCGCGTAGCTGTCCGAAGTTCGCTTCCTGACGCCAAAGGGAGCCAAACCCTGGCCGAAATACAGCGGTCCCTGCATATTTCCACGGTGCAGGCCGTGAGAACGACCAAGGTTTTTCGTTTTGAGGGGATTACAGTGGCGGAGGCCGAACACCTGGCCCGAACCCTTCTTTGCGAAGACATCTTCCAGGTCTACACCGTTAATGCACCTCTCATTACGGACACGAGCTGGTTGGTTGAGGTCGCTTATCGTCCCGGCGTCATGAACCCGGAAGCCGGATCCCTGATTAAGGCGGCCCGGGATCTCGGTCTATCACACATCGTCGCCGCGGATTCAAGCTGGGAATATGCTTTTTACGGCCCTGAAATTACCCCGGACGATATCGAAACCATCCTGCGTCGCCTGCTCGTTAACGCAACCATTCAACACGTTGTTCGGGAAAAGCCCCAAACCCTGATCATTGCCGGCCGTTCCGCTCCCACGCTCTCTATCCCGATTACTGGCATGACCGACGAAGAGCTTATGGAGCTTAGCAAAGACAAGCTGTTTTTAAACCTGGAGGAAATGCGCCTGATCCAGGATCATTTCAGGACCATCGGCCGCGAGCCGACCGACTGCGAGGTCGAGATCCTGGCACAAACCTGGTCGGAGCACTGCGTGCACAAGACTTTCAAAGCACGCCTGACAGTAGACGGCCAGGAAAAGAAGCCTCTCCTGAAACGCCTGCAGGAGGCCACCGATAGCATCAATCACCCGCTGGTGCTGTCGGCCTTTGTTGACAACTCCGGCGTGTTCGCATTTTACGACGGCTGGGCCGTCTGCGGCAAGGTCGAGACGCACAACTCCCCGTCGGCGATCGAACCTTACGGCGGGGCGGCCACGGGCAGCGGCGGGGTTTTCCGGGACGTTATGGGTACCGGTCAGGGAGCCAAGGTTATTGCTTCCACCGACATGTTTTGCTTCGCTCCGCCCGATACCCCGCTTGAAGAGATTCCCCAGGGATGCCTGCATCCGAACTATCTCCTGCGCCAGGTAGTGGCCGGGGTACGGGATTACGGCAACCGGATGGGCATACCCACAAACAATGGCTCAGTGCATTTCCACGGCGACTTTCGCGCCAAGCCTACAGTCATTGTGGGTTCCTACGGCCTGCTCCCGGCTGACCGGTGCCAAAAAGGGAAACCTGAGCCGGGAGACCTCATCGTCGTCATCGGCGGGCGCACCGGCCGGGACGGCATTCACGGGGCCACTTTTTCCAGCGCCGCAATGACCGACCGTACGATCGACGTCAATGCCCAGGCCGTCCAAATAGGTCATCCCATCGAGGAAAAACGCATGAGCGACGCTCTCCTGGCGGCCCGCGACGAAGGGCTGATCCGTGCCGTCACCGACTGCGGCGCGGGCGGGTTTGCTTCAGCCGTGGGCGAAATGGGCGCGTCAACGGGCGCTGAGTTAGCCCTGGACAAGGCTCCGTTAAAATACTCGGGCCTGGCGCCGTGGGAAATCCTGCTGTCCGAAAGCCAGGAGCGCATGGTCGCCGCCGTCAGGCCTTCGGACATCGACCGCTTCCAGCAGATATGCCGCAAGCATAACGTCGAAGCGACCGTTCTCGGCACCTTCACCGGAGACGGGCGTTTCCGGGCGACCTACGAAGGGGAGGAGGTTATGAACCTGAGCATGTCCTTCCTCCACGGTGGGCTGCCCCAACGACAAATGAAGGCGGTACAACCGCCCCGCAATCCGCAGCCGGAGCCCCAGCCCGACCCGCCGGCCGATTGGATGAAGGCCTACAAGGGGGTCATGGCGCACCTGAATGTCTGCTCCAAAGAACCCATCGTGCGTGTTTACGACCATGGTGTACAAGGCACCAACGTCTTGCCTCCCCTGGGGGGCGTCGACGGCAGCGGACCTAACGATGCCTGCATCATCACCCCTATTCTTGGAAAACCTTACGGGCTCGTCATCGCGCATGGTCTTAATCCCGTTCTCAACCGGATTGATCCCTACTGGGGGAGCATCTGGGCCGCCACCGAAGCCGTAGCCAACGCCGTAGCCGTGGGAGCCAACATTGACGAGTTGGCCCTGATTGACAACTTCATCTGGCCGGTCCCCGATGAAGAGATGCTGTGGGCCCTCGATCGCGCCGTCGATGCCTGTGTCGATTTTTCGAAATCACTGGGTTGTCCCTTCATTTCCGGAAAGGACAGCCTTTCGAGCACCTACCGCAGCGCCGACGGCCTGACGATTCAGATCCCGCCCGTGCTCTGCGTTTCCGCGTTTGGCCGGATTGCCGACATCAAGAACACCGTCTCCGCCGACTTTAAGAAGGCGGGAAGCCAGGTTTTGCTTGTAGGCAAACGAGACATCTCCGAAATGGCAGGATCGGTCTACTGGGAGAACCTCGGCCTGACCGGAACGGCGCTGCCGAAGGTCGATCTGGCCTCTTTCGCCAAAACTTGCCGGGCTTTGTACCGGGCCATCAATTCCGGCAAGGTCCTGGCCTGTCACGACATCAGCGAAGGGGGCCTGGCTGCGGCGGTTGCCGAGATGTGCATCGGGGGCAGGTACGGCATCGCCATTTCGATACCACCGGGGCAGCGTCCGGATCATTTCCTGTTTAACGAAACTGCGGGGTGCTTTATCGTCGAGCTTGCGCCGGAGACCGCTCCCGGCGACCTCCTTGCGGACGTCCCCTCGTGCGTAATCGGGAGCACTGTCGCCGACTTAAGCGTCAGTGTTTCCCTAGGCGATCAGCGTTTCGCCATTCCCGTCGATGATCTGAAGGAAGCATGGCAGCGTCCCATGAAGGAGGTATTCGGAGCTTGAAGCCACGGGCCTGCGTTTTGCGGACTGACGGAACCAATTGTGACCAGGAAACGGCTTTTGCCCTTGAGCTGGCCGGAGCACAGGCCGAGTATCTACACGTCAATGAGCTCCGGTCCGGTCACAAGCGCCTCCTTGATTATCAGATCATGGTTATTCCCGGCGGTTTTTCTTACGGGGACGACGTCCTATCCGGGAAGATCCTGGCCGTCGAACTGACGTCGCTGCTGCGCGAACAGCTGCAGGAGTTCGTTGACCGGGGCCGCCTGCTGCTGGGGATTTGCAACGGTTTCCAGGTCCTCGTAAGAACGGGGCTCCTTCCGTACTCCCGGGTAGGGTCGATCACGACGACGCTCATGCATAATGACAGCGGCCATTTCGAGTGCCGCTGGGTATCCTTAAAGGTGGAAAAAGGTCCGTGCGTGTTTACGCAAAGCCTTGCCGGACGCACTGTAACATACCAGGTAGCCCACGGAGAAGGCAAGTTTTTCACCCGCCAAGACATCCTGGACGACCTCGAGCGCCAGGGACTGGTCGTATTCCGGTATGTCGACGCCGAGGGGCGCCCGACCCAGGCCTACCCGGCCAACCCCAACGGCTCATTGCACGCCGTTGCCGGGATCTGCGACCCGTCCGGGCGAATAATGGGCCTTATGCCTCACCCTGAACGGTTCATCCTGCCAACGCAGCATCCCAACTGGCGGCGGATGCTGATGGCGCCCGAAGGGCTGCCCATCTTCCTGGATGCCGTGAATTACGCAAGGCAGATCTGATGGGGAGATCACAATGACCAGAATAACTATTCTGGGCGCAGGCAGCTGGGGAACGGCGCTTGCCGTCCACCTGGCGCGCAAGGGCCTGCCTGTCACACTGTGGGCCAGACGCCCCGACTATGCCGCGGAATTGTCTTTATCTAGGGAAAACAAGGCCTATCTTCCCGGGGTTAAAATACCCTTGTCGATAGAAATATCGGCAGACTGGAAAGCGCTCCTGGCCGGCGCCGAATGCGTCGTCTTCGCCGTGCCTTCGCACGCCTTCCGCGAGGTGCTGGTAATGGTTAGCCGGCACCTCGACGACGTCCCTTGCGTCAACGTAGCCAAAGGCATTGAAGCGGATTCGCTCCTGCGGCTTTCCCAAGTCTACAAAGCGGTTACGGGCGACAAAAACCTGTCCCGTTATGCCAGCTTATCGGGGCCCAGCCACGCGGAAGAGGTCGGCCGGGCCATGCCCACCGCCTTGGTGGCGGCATCCCCCTGCAAACCGGTGGCCGAGTTCGTACAGGACCTTTTCATATCCCCCGAGCTCAGGGTCTACACCAACCCGGATCTCATCGGCGTCGAGCTGGGCGGGGCCCTGAAGAACATCATCGCCGTTGCTACCGGGATCTCTGACGGCCTGGGCTACGGAGACAACACGAAAGCTGCGCTCATGACGCGGGGGCTGGCCGAAATCACCCGGCTGGGCGTTCATATGGGCGCAGACCCGTTAACCTTCGGCGGCCTGACCGGGGTCGGCGATCTTATCGTAACCTGCACAAGCATGCATAGCCGCAACCGGCGCTTCGGAATTGAGATAGGCAAGGGCAGGACCCTGAAAGAAGCGCTTGGCGCCGTGAGGATGGTCGTTGAAGGGGTCCGGACCACCATCGCCGCCACCGAGCTCTCCCGGAGGCTCAATGTAGAAATGCCGATTACCAGGCAGGTATACGCCGTTCTGTACGAAGGCGTTTCACCGCTGGAAGGGGTAACCCGGCTTATGACCCGGCAGCGCACGCGAGAAATCGAAGAAGTCGCCCGCATCAAGGTTACCTGGCGCCACGAAGATTAAGTTGGGTGGCATCCCATGCCATACCCGAATACATATCGACATGCCCGGATCATAGGCCTGTTGAAAATAGGGGCTGTTCAAAAACGAGCATGGCGCGGAAGGCGAAGCCGGCCGGCGCGGAGCGTACTAGGTGGTACGTGAGTACTGGCCGGCGAGCCTGACAAAGTCAGGCGAAGTTTTTCAACAGCCCCTTATTCCGGGCTTGATTAATTTGGGACACAAGTCCCAGAGCAAATAAGCAACGTGTCTGATGAACACTCCAGCCTCCCGGTGTTACGCTTACCAAAAGGACATTAACGGGGGTCGGCTATGCGTACCAAACTGCTGTTCATTTTTGCGTTGGTTTGCGGTCTCGCTGCGGCGGGAGGTATCTACCTTTACCTTGAAAACCTGGCCAAAACCTATCGTTCTCAGGGAAATTTCACGCCTGTAGTCGTGGCCAAACAAACCATCCCCGCCCGAACACCGATCAGCCGTCAATCGCTTGAGATCAAGGAAATCCCCGCTGATTACGTTCACCCTGAAGCCTTTACCAGGATCGAGGATGCCGAGGGTAAGATCGCGCGCGCAGACATCTACCCCGGCGAACAAATCCTGGCTTCGCGTTTCGCAACCCCTGACAACTCCGGCAACGACCTCGCCTTAGCTCTGCAACAGGGCGAAAGGGCCGTCAGTATCGCTATAGACCCCGTATCGGGCGTCTCCGGCATGCTGCAGACGGGGGACAAGGTTGACGTAGCCGTTACCATTGACGCCTATACGTCTATAGTTATGCAAAACATTCGCGTTTTGGCGGTCAACAGCGGCTCGGCTACCGACAATAAATCGGGGCCCGCTACAAACACCTGCGTCCTCGCTGTTACCCCTACGCAGGCCGAATACCTGATTCTCGCCACCGAGCGCGGGTCAATCCGCCTGATGCTTCGTTCCCCGGCCGACACCGCCGTCACGCAAATCCCTGCGGTACGCGTAGAACAGCTGGTTAATAAAGGAGGTAGCTAACTTATGGAACCGATCAAGATCCTGATCGTAGACGATGTCGCCAATACACGCGAGGATATCCGGAGGCTGCTCTTCTTTGAGGAAGACATAAAGGTAATCGGCGAAGCCGACGACGGCACCCTGGCCGTTGCTTCAGCCGAAGACCTCAGGCCCGATATCGTTTTGATGGACGTCAACCTACCCGAAGTCGACGGTATCACAGCGACCGAGCTGATCACCAGCAAAGTCCCGGAAAGCGCCGTCATCATCATCTCTATTCAGGGCGAGCAGGAATACATTCGCAAAGCCATGGCCGCCGGCGCCAGCGATTATCTTGTCAAGCCTTTCAGCGGAACCGAACTGGCCAGCACTATCCGCCGGGTTTACGATAAACACAAGCAACGCCAGGTTCTCCTCGGGGCGCAGGTGCAGGGAAAGATGCGGCGGGAAGGTAGGATCATCGTTCCTTTTACCACGCGTGGGGGAACCGGCAGAACCCTGATCAGCGGTAACCTTGCCGCCGCGCTGGCCCAAGCGGGAAAGAAGGTGGCCCTGGTTGCACTTGACGGCGGTAAGGGTGATATGGAGGTCCTCCTCAACATCAAGCCCAAACGCAACATCTCCGACCTTATCGACGAGGCCGCCCACGACGTCGTCGTCCTTGAGCATTTCCTCGTCCCGCACCTTACCGGCATAAAGGTTCTGGCCGGTCCGTCCAGTGAAGACCTGGACCTG
Organism: Bacillota bacterium; assembly: GCA_036804525.1. GTDB lineage: Bacteria > Bacillota > Desulfotomaculia > Desulfotomaculales > JASEER01 > JBFLVT01. The sequence goes on from DAIRSE010000009.1 coordinate 38,304, forward strand.
ATCACCCCCGACGGCGTCACGAACGCTCTGAATCTCCTGGCACAGCGCTTTACATACGTCGTCGTCGACCTTGCCACGAACCTGGATGCGGTCGCCCAAGCCGTTTTCAACAACGCCGATGTGCTGCTTCTCATTACCGTCCCGGAAGTAATTGCCGTCAAGCACGCGCGCACCTGCTACGACTATTTCACCGATATGGGCCTGCGTGATCGGGTGCACTACATCCTGAACCGGGCCAATATCGATGGCGGCATTAAAACAGCCGAACTGGAGCGGGTCCTCAACGACAAATTCATCGTCCAGATCCCCAACGACGAAAAAACAGTAATCAGTTCGATCAACAAAGGCCTGCCGTTCATGGTTACACACCCGGGAAGCAAAATTACCGATTCTTTCCGGAACCTGGTTCGGGCGTTGGAAACACAAATCTCTGAAGAACCGCAGCAACCGGCGAACAAGGTTTCGCTGGTATCACGCTTATTTTCTCTATAGCGTCGCTTAAACGTCAGCCTGAGGACATGCATTAGCCAAAACGGTCAACAGACAGGGGGGACAAGCCTGTGGCAAGGTCTCTGGCCCGTACAAAGGAGCCTTATATCGACCTCAAAATCAACCTTCACAAGAAGCTTATATTGGAACTTAAACAATTGCCTCCGGGACAGGAGCTTAACGCCCAGACAGTGGAAACCCTGGCTAAACGCCTGATAGACGAAGAGAGCGACTACCTACCGCGCTACGAGCGCAACAGGATGGCCCTGGAACTCGTTGACGAGGTCCTGGGCTACGGTCCGATAACGCCTCTGCTAAAGGACCCCGACGTAAACGAGGTTATGGTCAACGGGCCGAACCAGGTTTACGTAGAGCGCGGCGGGCGACTTGAAAAAAGCGACGTTACCTTCAAAGATAATGAACATGTCTTGCATGTCATTGAGAAGATCGTCGCCCCTCTCGGCAGGCGCATCGATGAAGCGATGCCGATGGTTGACGCCAGATTGCCCGACGGCTCGCGCGTCAATGCTATTATTCCCCCGCTGGCCCTGGACGGCCCTGTCTTAACCATCCGCAGGTTTGCCAAGGAGCGGCTGAAGATTGAGGATCTGCTCCGCTTCGGCACCCTGACCCAGGAGATGGCCAAGATGCTGGAGATATGTGTTAAGGGTCGGCTGAATATCCTGGTCTCGGGCGGCACAGGCAGCGGCAAGACGACCACCCTCAACGTATTGTCTTCCTTTATACCTGACGACGAGCGCATTATTACGATTGAGGACGCCGCCGAACTTCAACTCCACCAGGAGCATACCGTCCGCCTCGAATCGCGCCCGCCGAACATCGAGGACAAGGGCGCCATTACGATTCGCGATTTGGTCAGGAACGCCCTGCGCATGCGTCCTGACAGGATTGTGGTCGGTGAGGTCAGGGGCGGTGAGGCGCTGGACATGCTCCAGGCTATGAATACAGGTCACGACGGATCCCTGACAACGGGCCACGCCAATTCTCCCCGGGACATGCTTTCGCGCCTGGAGACCATGGTCTTGATGGCTGGAATGGATTTGCCCATCAAGGCCATTCGGGAACAGATCGCCTCCGCTATCGACATTATCGTCCAGCAGTCCCGGCTTAAAGACGGTTCCCGTAAAATCACCCAGATTACTGAGGTTCAGGGAATGGAAGGCGACGTCATTATCCTTCAGGATATCTTTGTCTTCCAGCAGCAGGGCGTCGAACTCGACGGGAGAATCAGCGGGCGCTTCCTGCCGACCGGCATTCGTCCCAAGTTTACCGAAAAACTTGAGGCCCAAGGCCTGTACCTGCGCCCGGAAATTTTCTCGCTGATCCGCTAAATGAGTGGTGCGATGCGGGAAGTCGGAAGTAAGTAGGAGTGGTTGGTGTGCTTTATCTTTCCATCCTCGGGTTTTTATCGGTGTTCTTTTTCGTAACCTGGGTGGTGCATGCCCTTACACGCGGTAATACCGCCGTTATTAGCCGGCTGGAACAGGTAACCAAGACGCAGCCGGACACGCCTGTTATTGCCGAAGCAAAGCCTAAGGGATACACTTCGCCAACCCTTCTTCTGGTCCGGACTCTGGCCCGCCTGGTCCCTTTAAAGGGGCTGGGCCGACGGCTTGAGAACGACCTGATACGTGCTGACATTCTCCTGAAGGGGGAAGAGTTTGCGGCCTTTGTTATCCTGGTCTCCGTTGCAGCAGGCCTGCTGGGCCTGCTTGTTCTTGGTTCGGTCTTTCACGCACTCCTGCTCGCGGTGCTTGCCGCTGCTGCTCCGGTTTTCTACCTGAGAATGGCCAAGGCCAGGCGTCTTGTCACGTTCAACCACCAGCTGTGCGATGCCTTGGCGATGATCGCCAATACTTTAAGAGCCGGATTCAGCTTCTTGCAAGCCCTGGAAATGGTAAGGAAGGAGCTCCCCGATCCCATCAGCAAGGAATTCGGCCGCGCCTTGCAAGATTTGAACCTGGGGGTTTCCGTAGAGGACGCTCTCCAGTCCATGGTCGAGCGGGTCAAGAGCGACGACCTCGACCTCATGGTAACCGCCGTGATCATTCAACGTCAGATCGGGGGCAACCTGGCCGAGATCCTGGACAAGATCGCCGAAACCATCCGGGAGAGGGTGCGCATCAAGGGCGAGATCAAGATTCTGACGGCCCAGGGACGCATCTCGGGACTGGTCGTCGGCTTACTTCCCATCGGACTGCTGATGGTCCTGCTGTTGATCAACCCGGGGTATATGCAGGATCTTTTCAACAACCCCATGGGCATTAAATTGCTGGCGTTCGCCGCCGTCTCCGAAGCCATCGGCCTGGCTGCGGTGAAGCAGATAATGAACATCGAAGTCTAGAATTCGGCTGCAGGCATCAGGCGCCAAGCTCCGGGATGAATAAGAACGGGCAAACATACTCGGGAGGTGAAGGCAAGTGCTTTTGCCGATAGTTCTGCTGACGGTCTTGGCCGTCACTGTGTTGCTGTATTGCATGTTACTGCTCTTTTTCCGCGACAGGCTGGTCCTTGCGGACCGCCTCAAGGACATCGGCAAAACGGCCGAGGCGCCCTCGGTGGTGCGCCAGGAACTTGCCGTCCCCCTGTACAAGCGCATTCTGCAGCCCGTGGTCGCCAGGCTGAGCAAGATGCGTTTTTTCCTGTCCCAGGACAGGCAAAAGCTGATCACGGAAAAGCTGGTCATTGCCGGCAACCCGAAAAACCTGTCGCCGCTGGAGTTCACCTTCCTGAAATACCTGGCGGTGGCGCTGGCGGTAATCACCGGGCTTTTTCTTACCGGCGTGACCGCACCCGCGCCCGTCAACTATCTCCTGGCCGGGGCCCTCGGAGCCTGTCTGGGGTGGCTTCTGCCCGACGCAATCCTGAATATGCGGGTTAAGCGGCGGCAGCGCGAGGTGCAGAAGAGCCTTCCCGACACCCTCGACCTGCTTACCGTCAGTATCGAGGCCGGAATGGGTTTTGACGGCGCCGTGTTGAAAGTCACCGAAAAAACAAAAGGCGCTCTTTCCGAGGAACTGAAGGGGATGCTTCAGGAAATCCACGTCGGCAAGCCCCGGCGCGAAGCGCTACGTGACCTTGCAGACCGCCTTAAGGTCGATGACTTGTCAAGCTTCGTCGGCGCCGTGATCATGGCCGAACAAATGGGCGTGCGGCTGGGCAATGTGCTCAGGGTGCAGTCCGACCAGATGCGCCGTAAACGCCGGCAGAGGGCCGAGGAAAAGGCACTGAAGGCGCCGATCAAGATGCTGTTCCCGCTGGTCTTCTTTATCTTCCCGGCGACCTTTATCATCCTTCTGGGCCCGGCCGTGATCCGGATTACGGCCGCACTTTGAGAGGTGAGAAGTGTGAGGCGGGAAGTAAGAAATCTAGGGTGGATACCGTGGCACGGGTGATTAACCTTTCCCGGGGGAATGCCGTTCTTGTCGAAAACCTTGAGTTTGCCTTAACCTTCGGTAAACGCTTCCTGGGGCTCATGGGACGACGCGCCATCGACCCCCGGGGAGGGCTGCTTCTTCAACCCTGCCGCAGCGTTCATACTTTCTGGATGCGTTTCCCCATCGACCTCGTCTATCTCGATCCCGCCCTCCGCGTCCTAGCCGTACTGGAAAACGTGCCTCCGGGGCGGATAGGGCCTATCAACCGCGATGCCCTCAGTGTCCTTGAACTGCCTGCCGGCCGCGTCAAGGATACCGGCACCGCGGTCGGCGACATCCTTGTAATCCAAGGATGACTTTCACTTTCTGCCAGCCTTCTAGACCTTTATGGTGTGTTTTTCTTTTCCCGGCAGGAATTTCATGCGCTTTTGTGAAAAATACTAGCCGTAGGGGTTCTTGTGGTTTTGTAGTAGTTTTTGGTACTGCAGGAAAAACCGAGTCGAAGATGATTTTGTCACGGTAGAAAGGAAGAAGTAAGACCTATGATGTTTGACATCCTGCTGCCGACTCGAGTCCTGTTCGGTCCGGGCAGCACTTACCGTCTGGGGGAGGAGATCTCGAGGATCGGAAAGCGCGCCCTGGTTATCACCGGGCGCCGCAGCCTCGCCGAGTCGGGCCAGATAGAACGCATTACCAACCCCCTGCAAATATCAAAAGTCGAGACCGTGTGGTTCCAGGTTGACCCGGAGCCGACCGTCGCCGCCGTCGATGAAGCACGCCGGCTAATCTATGAGGAAAAGGTTGATCTCGTGGTCGGGGTCGGTGGCGGAAGCGTCCTGGACGTGGCCAAGGCGGCTGCCGGTCTGGCAAAGGCGGACGCGCCGACAAGCACTTTCTTCGGCGAGGTTCCCGTCAATAACCCCGGGCTTCCATGGGTGGCAGTCCCCACAACAGCGGGAAGCGGATCAGAGGCGACAAAAAACGCTGTGCTTATTGACCCCGAAAGAAAGCGCAAGGCGAGCCTACGGAACGAGTGGTGGTTGCCGGCCGTCGCCGTGGTCGACCCCATTCTGACGATGTCCCAGCCCCCCAAGATTACGGCGAGTACGGGTTTTGACGCGCTTACCCACGCCGTCGAATCGTTCACCTCACGCTGGGCGACGCCTTTTACCTCAGCCCTTAGCCGGGAGGCCGTGCGCCTGATAACCCAGAACTTCTATACGGCATACGATACGGGCCGGGTACGCGCGGCCAGGGAATACATGATGCTGGCCAGCCTGATGGCCGGCATCGCCCTTGCCAACGCCGGGGTGGGAGCTGTTCACGCCCTGGCCCATCCAGTTGGGGTGCGCTACGGGATCCCCCACGGGGTTGCCTGCGGCATCCTGCTGCCTTACGTTGCACGTTTCAACCTGGCCGTGGCGCACGACGCCTACGCCGACCTGGCGGCAGCCTCCGCTATCGTGCCCTTTGCAGCGGACAAGGACGAGGCTGCCCATAAATTCGTCGTGTACCTTGAAAAACTGCGCGATAGGCTGGGACTTCCCAAGAAGCTTTCCGAAGTAGGGCTCAAGGAAGCCGATATTGTAGAGATAGCCGACGAAGCTTTGCTCAGCCAGTCTCTGTCTTCCAACCCCCGTCGGGTAACGCGGGTCGACCTTTTGGCCATACTGCAGGAAAACCTGTAGACAAAACACTGAGGAGTAGAACAAGTGCTTTTGAAGAAAACAAGTTGGTTTACCGAGCTACTGTTAACGTTTTTCTATGTGGCTTATTTTATTGCTGCTAATGAAGTCCTTAAGCATTACTCACGGTTTTTTCAGACGACTTTCAATCCCAAGCCGTTTCTTGTTGCCGCTACCCTTATTCCGATGTTGTTTGGCGCCGCCCTGGTCTTACCAGCCTTGATCGCCTCCGGCGGAAAACTCCGTGTCAACTTCCAGCGTCTTCTCATCCAGGGCGTCCCGGCCCTACTGATCGGCGTTCCCGTCCCCCTTTACGCCTGGGAGGGCTTTAAGCAACAGTGGGCTTTCTGGAGGTCCCTGCAAAGCGAAACGTACGTAATCACACTCCTGTCCGCGGTGTGGTTCGGCTGGGTGGTCCTGTCCAGCATCGAAAGGGCCGGAGAAGGAGGTCCCGACTTTAACGAAACGTCGCCGGAACCCGCAAAGGAAAAGATGGGTGAAGGGGAAAAACCCGAGCAGAGCGATTACCAGGTTTAGAGATCCTTTACATAGGCCGGAACCTGGCCAGCCTTTTCAGCGCCGCTATTTTATCGTTTCTTCCAAGCCGCGCCGCATCAACCGCGTTGCGGAGGCTTTCTATCGAACGGTCGTAGACCCGGCGTGCAACGGGGAAGGGATGGCCGTCCTTGCCCCCGTGCGCAAAGCTGAACTTGGCAGGGTCGCGATAGCTCGCAGGTGTTCCGTAAACCAGCTCCGCGATAAGGCTTAAGGCGCGCAGACCCTTGGCGCCGACACCTTCCAGGCCGAGAAGCTCGACAAACTCTTTGGGCTGTGCCGCGTAGGACTTGAGGAGAACTCGTTCGACACTCTTTGGATGAAGGTTGCTGATCAGCAGGCTGTGGTGGCGCGCCAGGTGCAGGTGTCTTTCCTGCAGCCGCTCGAGATCCTTAACCAGAATGTCCGGGCGCATGCAGGCCAGCGTGCTGGAAAGTCTGCGCACCTCTTCGCTTTCAGCGGCCACAAGATTTAATACCACCTGCGACGGCCGCTCGGTGCACACGGCGGCATGCGGCTCACAGACAAAGTCGATCAGGCCCTCGGACAGCCAGTGATAACGGCGGGCGTACCGGACCGTTTCGTTCATCCCTTGCTGGACTACAGCCCATCTTCCGTTGGCTGTAAAGAAAAAGGTATGGTGGTATAGCTGGTAGCCGTCCTGAACGGCCGCGTTATCGACCTTGGCCGAAAGACGACTGGCTCTGACCAGTTCGGCCGGGTTTAGGGAAAGGGCAAACCGGTCGCCGATCGCTTCTATTTCCTGTGGGGTTCGCAGAGAGGCCTTGCCCTTGCCGCCGCAGACAAAAAGGCCGATTTCGCCGGCACAGTCTTTAAGAGCCTCCTTGACCGCTCCCGTAACCGTGGTGGTCAGGCCGGAAGAATGCCAGTCAAAACCAAGGACGCACCCAAAAGACTGGAACCAGAACGGGTCCGCCATCTTGTTCAGGACCTCTTCGGGACCGCCGTCAAGGACAAGGGCTTCTATTATGGCCCTGGACATCTCCACCATCCGGGAGAAGAGCCAGGCAGGGCATTTGCCACCGTGCAGGGGCAGATTGGCCGTTCCGGTGCGCAAGGGTAAACCACCTTCTGGGTTGTTTCGCCTGGTACGGATCTGCGTATATTATTGGTAAGCCCTATACGCCGAACCAGGTATGACGGTAAAGGAGAGTCGCCATTGATACCGCTCCGTGACACCATCCGTTCGCGCTCGTTTCCTATCGTTAACGTGTCGCTAATCGCGCTTAATGTCGTCGTCTTTGTCTTCCAATTAGGATTGGGGCAGGCAGGATTTGAGCAGTTCGTAGGAACTTACGGCGTGGTTCCGGCGCGGGTCGTGCAAGGCCTGGCCCAAGCCCCCTTAAGTCCCGAGACCTGGGTTCCCCTTTTTACGGCGATGTTCCTCCACGGAAACTGGTTCCACATCCTCGGGAATATGCTTTACCTGTGGGTCTTCGGTGACAACGTCGAGGACACCCTGGGCCACCGTGGATATATCCTGTTTTACCTGATCGTGGGCCTGGTCGGGAACTTTGCCCATGTTCTTACCAATGCGGGCTCCCTTGTCCCAACCATTGGCGCCAGCGGGGCGGTGGCAGGGGTTCTCGGAGCCTACTTCGTCTTGTTCCCGCGGTCCCGCATCCTGGCTCTGGTACCACTCCTGTTCATTCTTACTTTTATGGAGCTGCCTGCTGTCGTCTTCCTCTTCCTTTGGTTCGGCCTGCAGTTGCTGAACGGTTTGACCTCTATCGCCGCTCCCGGGAATCTCGTGGCCTGGTGGGCCCACATCGGCGGTTTTGTAGCAGGAATGCTCCTGATCAAAATCCTGCGCCCGGCAAAATAAAACGGCAGAACACGCCGTGTTCCTACCGTTCCACCGTAAACTCGGCGTCAATCGTCCGGCCGCTCCAACCCGCATCACCCTTTGTCTCTCCGAAACAGGCACACATCTTCCTGCCGACCGAGCGGGCAAACAGGTAGTTCATACCCCCTACCAGAGCGACCCCGATCCACGGCAACAGCCGGAACAAGAGCGTCCTTTGGCCGGCCCGGAAACCGAGGGCAAGCAAGGAGCGCTGCGTGGCACTCGAAGCCATATATCCCATACCGCGTGCAGCTGCGCCGGCTACGTGTTTGCCGGCCGCTTCCATTCCAGCCGCGACCGCGAATACCCATCTGATTTCTCTTTGCACGTCCTGGCTATCTGGATTGCGTCCGTACACAACGGCAAGTTCATAGACCAGGGTCTTCAGCAAGTGCCCGAACACGGTCAGGTCGGCAAAGGTACCCGCCAGGACGGCGATCAGCGTTCCAATGCCCGGTACGGCCGCCGGAAGAGCCGTAATTGATCCCGCAACGGCGGCGGCTCGCGCTTTCCGCTGGATAAGTTTGTCGGCAAGTTCAGCCGGCGAAGCAAAGGGGTGCGCGGCTCTCAGTTCGTCCACGCGCCGCTGTGCCGCCTTAATGGCCCGTCTGTCCCAGATGTTGAAGACCACCGGCAGACCTCCTTCAACCTGACTAGATAATAACATAACAGGGGTACTAAGCGTTAGGCGTTAAGCATTAGGAGGATTCAACTTTGTGAGACAAAGAAACGAGGGTAGAGATGCCCTCGTTTCAAGTTCTTAATGCTTAAATGTCGGGTAGCAGGACATCGTTAACATTTTTGAGCCGTAACATCGTTAACATGTGCTGCGTTAAGATCCTTGAAAACATAATAGTTGCAGTTCAAAGAGCCAAACCCCTCGTGCAGAATCATCTAGAAAAAGCGCAGGCTGGGAGGTCGCGGTTATCGACTACAAACTACCCTGGATGTAAACGATGTGCTGCTCCAAATTTGTAGCACTCGAATGTAAACGATGTGCTGCTCCTTGTCACTTAAAGCTTAGTGCTTAATACTGGATTAATACCGTATGTCGGTCCGCCAGTTCCAGCCGCTGTTGTTGTCCCAGTTGTTGGCACTGTCCTTGAAGCAGAAATCGCAATGCTCCTGGCCTTTCATTTGCACCGAACATACGAAAGAGCTATCCGCTTCACGCCGCATTTCTTCAGTGGCCGGGTTTTTCCAGCCGTCGAAACCGTAATGGATAAAGACCCTGTCGGCGCCTGAATTCTTCAAAAGGCCGTCATACCTTATGGTTGCATAGCGGTCCTTAAGGCTCGGGGAAGGGATGACGTCAACGCGCATATCCATATGGTTTTTTCCTCTCGAAACGTACATTAGTCAGACAGACCCCCAGTTGTTATAAGTCCTTGTTACAAGATTAGGATGCCTGTAAAAGCCGCCTTCAATGCGATGCAGATCGTTGAATGCATGCCATCTTATGCCACGGCGTAGACAATCTTCCTCAACGGCAAAAAAGGGGTATAACCCGTCTATGTCCAATATTTCAACAACAGCCAAGACTTCGCCCCCTGGGGGCTATTTGATGAAGAAGATGCACTTTGGCTTGCACACCAAGATGGCCATACTGTCTTTTGGTTCCATCTTGATTGCCTTGTTTTCCAGCGGTCTTCTGGTTATAGAGCGCGTTACGTCGCAGCTTGAGAACGAAATGGGGATGCGCGCCCTGGCCATCGCCCGTACCCTGGCCCAGATGGAGGATATCAAGAACAACGTTGGGAAACCGGGCGGGGAACTCGTGATTCAGCCCCTGGCGGAACGCATCCGGCTCGCAACCGGTGTCGCCTATGTCGTTGTCCTGGACAATAACGGCGTGCGGTACTCCCACCCGGTCCAGGACCGTATCGGCAAGAAGTTTTCCGGTGAGGACGTGGCGTATGCCATCGTTGCCGGAGGAGAGTATGTATCGCAGGCCGAGGGCATTCTTGGCCCGTCCGTGCGGGCCTTTGTCCCCGTCAAGGTCGATGAGGGGACACGACAGGTCGGGGTCGTTGTCGTCGGCATCCTGACCCCGACAATTCACAGCGTGTTGAAAAATATCCGCCTTGAACTGTATTACACCCTGGTCATCGGACTCGTCGTGGGGCTGGCTGGTTCCGTTTACCTGGCCCGCCGCATCAAGCGCGGGATGTTCAACCTGGAACCCGAGGAGATCGCCCGTCTGCTGGAGGAAAGGGTAGCTCTGCTGGAATCGATCAACGAGGGCATCATCCACATCGACAAACACGCCCGCATCACGCTGATGAACAGAGCCGCTTACCGCATTACCGGGGTTACCGACGCGATAGGAAAGCCGGTCCAGGAGGTAATCCCCAATACCGGCCTGTTGCGCGTCCTCACCAGCGGTGAGCCCGAGTACAACCAGGAAATGATCATCAATGGCGTCGCCATCGTCACAAACCGCATTCCTGTCCGTGTCGGAGGCCAAACAGTGGGCGCGGTGGCCACGTTCAGGGACAAAACCGAGGTCCAGCGCCTGGCCGAAGAATTGACCGGGGTCAAGAAATTTATCGAGGCCCTCAGGGTCCAAAATCACGAGTACCTTAACAAGCTCCATACCATTGCCGGGCTGATCCAGTTGAACAGGCATCAGGAAGCCGTCGACTTCATCTTCGCCGTTACAGCCGAGCAGCAGGAACTGACGCATTTTCTCTCCAGGAAGATCAGGGATTACGGAATCGCCGGCCTGCTGATGGGGAAACACAGCAGGGCCAAGGAGCTTAAGATCGACTTCCAGATCGACCGCAACAGCAAGCTGACTCACTTGCCCCAAGCCATTGATTCGAACGCAATGGTGATTATCTTGGGGAACTTGCTGGAGAACGCCTTTGAGGCGGTTAAGGGGCTCGAACCGTCAAAAAGAAAGGTCTACCTCGGCCTGTTTACCGAAGAGACCGGAATAAAACTGGTGGTTGGGGACTCCGGGCCGGGCCTGCCCGACGTCCCCAGGGAAACGATCTTCCAACCGGGATTTACGACCAAACCGCCGCCGAACAGCGGCCTGGGACTGTCCCTGGTCAAGAACTACGTTGATCTTGCCGGCGGGTCGATAGACATTGAAAAGTCCCCGCTCGGAGGAGCCCAGTTCGTTGTCACTATTAGGAATGGTGAGGCAAAGCATGACCATCAGCACCCTGATTGTTGAAGATGACCCGATGGTAGCCGAAGTTAACCGCAGCTTCGTCGAATCTATAAGCGGGTATGAAGTTGTCGGCTTAGCTGCAACCGGCAGTGAAGCGCTCGAACTGATCGAAAGCCTGAATCCTGTTCTGACACTCCTGGACATTTACCTTCCCGACATTGACGGGGTGAGTGTCCTCCACGAAATCCGCAAGCGGCAGCTGCCGACGGACGTCATCCTGATTACTGCCGCCCAGGACGTTATGACCATTCAAGACGTCTTCCGGTACGGCGCCATCGATTATATCGTCAAGCCGTTCAAGCTTACACGCCTTAAGGCCGCGCTGGATTCGTACGCGAACTTGCGGGAGAGCCTGGACCATTGCAGTTCCCTTGACCAGGACGCCATCGACAAACTAACGCGGGCCCAGGCTGCCGATCACAACCCTAACAGGCTTCCCAAGGGGCTTCACGAGCTGACCTTAAGACAAATCTATGTCTACCTCGTGCAACAGGGAAGGAGTCTCTCGGCCGACGAGGTGGCCGCCGGGGTAGGGTTGGCCCGCGTCACTGCGCGCCGCTACCTCGAATACCTGGAGCGAAACGGCAAAGTCACCCTTGAGTTACAATACGGTTCGGTTGGCAGACCGGTAAATAGATACCGCATTCGTGACCATAAAGATTAAAATAAACATAATTACCTAAAGGTTGAACCCATTGCAGGTTTGTATTTAGAATTTTCTAAAAGTGTTGGCGTAATTCTTAAATGTGCTAACTTTCACAGGCCGTCCCGGGAATAAGGAGAACTTATTCGTGCAAAGAATCATCCTACTTGTACTGGCGCTGGTCGCCTTTGTTCTTTTTACGGGATGCGGGAAACGCGTCGTCGATAATGAGCAGGTTAACCCTGAACAACCAATCGTTATCAAATTCTCCCACGTTACGGCCGAGAACAGTCCGAAAGGGCTTGCCGCCCAGCGCTTTGCCCAGTTAGTTCGTGAGCGGACCAAAGGCCGGGTCGAGGTTCAGGTCTTTGCCAACTCAACGCTCTTCAAGGATGGAGAAGAACTTGAGGCTCTGCGCGAGAATCAGGTCCAGCTGATAGCGCCCGCGACGTCAAAAATTGTAGGGTTGGCGCCTGAGTGGCAGGTTCTGGACATACCGTACCTGTTTCCGTCAGTCGAGGCCATACACCGTTTCGTTGATGGCCCCGCCCAGGCTGAGCTCTTTAGGAGCCTCACTGCGCAAGGTTTTCAGCCTCTTGCCTTCTGGGACAGCGGGTTTAAACAGGTAACAAACAACGCCCGGCCGCTGGTTCACCCATCCGATTTTGAAGGGCTCCGTTTCCGGGTAATGATTAACAGCCCTGTCCTGGAGGCGCAGTTTCGGGTACTGGGTGCTGATGCCGTCCCGCTTCCTTTCAGCGAAGTCTATTCCGCTGTTAAGGCCCGCAGGGTTGATGGCCAGGAAAACACGTTTTCCAACATTGTTTCGATGAAACTGTACGAGGTGCAGCCTTACCTGACGGTTTCCAACCACGGCTTTCTGGGCTACGTCGTTCTGGCCAACAAGGAGTTCTGGGACAGTCTTCCGCCCGATATAAGAGATGTATTGGAAACAACCCTGGCCGAGGTTACCGAGTGGGAAAGGGAACAGGCGGCCGGTATTGAGCGCCAGATGATGGACTATCTGGAAGAGCAGAAGCATGTCATGATCCATCGCCAGACAGCGGCGGAAAAAAGGGAGTGGAAAAAGGCGTTGACCCCGGTATACGAGAAGTACAAACGGGAGGTCAGCGCTGGATTAATCGAGGCAGCGCGCAACGTTGCCGGAGGAGGTGACTGAACGCTCACGCGTCGGGTCCCCGGACGGACAGATAGAAAGTTTTAACTTTAGGAGGTTCATTATGAAAAGGCGTACATGGACAGTTTTAATGGCGTTAATGATCCTGGCCGTCTTTGCCTTTGTCGTTACCGGCTGCGGCGGCGGCGGCGATGGAAGCAAGGATCAGGCTGGCACCGCTGATAAAGCCGACAAGAAAGTCGTCATCAAGTTTTCGCACGTGGTGGCCGATAAGACTCCGAAAGGCCAGGCCGCTTTGAAGTTCAAGGAACTGGTTGAAGCGAAGTCCAACGGCACGATGGAAGTCCAGGTTTTCCCGTCTTCGTCCCTTTACGGCGACAAGGAAGAGCTTGAAGCCCTGCTGACCAACAACGTCCAGATTATCGCCCCTTCGGTAACCAAACTGGTCAAGTACAACCCGTCCTTCCAGATTATTGACATGCCGTTCCTCTTTGCCAGCGATCAGGCTGCTTACAATTGGTTCAAGAGCGAGTACGGCCAGAAGCTGCTCCACAGTCTGGAAGACAAGGGCATGCTGGGTCTGGCCTGGTGGCCTAACGGCGCTAAACACTTCATCAACGGCAAGCGCCCGTTGAAAACCCCGGCCGACTTCGCCAACCTCAAGTTCCGCGTGCAGAGCGGCGGCCTGCTGGTCGACCAGTTTGAAGCCCTTGGAGCTTCGGCCCAGCCGATGCCTTTCGCCGAGGTCTATCAGGCGCTCCAGAACGGTACCGTCGACGGCACGGAAAACACCTTCAACAACATCGACACCCAGAAGTACGCCGAAGTCCAGAAGTACCTCACCGTCTCGGCGCACGGCCGCCTGGACTACGTCGTCCTCACCAACACCACATTCTGGAACAGCCTGACCGACGAGCAGAAGAAGATCATTCAGGAGGCCATGGCTGAAGCGACCGAATACGCCACCAAACTGGCTGACGAACTCAACGCCAAGAGCTTCGAAACGCTGAAAAACAGCGGCAAGCTTGAGGTCTACGAACTTACCGCTGAAGACAAGGCCAAGTTTGAGGCCGCTTTGAAGCCGGTATACGACAAGTACGTCCCGATCATCGGTAAGGAGTACATCGACTCCGCAAAGGCCGCCAAGTAGGCTCAGGTTTTCCCGGGTACCAGGTGCTTTGGGGGGGCGGGCCCTTTCCCGCCCCCCAACTTCTGATTCTTAGAGGATGGAGGCGCAAGATGCAGAAGTTTAAGAAATTCTACGCCGCCTTTGAGGACTACCTGGCCGGCGGGTTACTCTTTACCGGGCTCATGCTCATCCTCGTCAACGTGGTCCTGCGTTATAACCCGATGTGGCGCCCCAAGGCCTGGATCGACGAATATTCACTCTACCTTGTTGTGTGGGGGACACTGATCGGCATCGCCGTTGCTCTCCGCAACGACCACCACATTAAGGTGGATATGCTGTACAACTTCTTGCCGCTCAAGGCCAAGCGCTGGGTCAGTGTCTTTGCCATGACCCTTGGTACGCTTTTCGCCATGCTTTTCGCCGTTTACGGGGTCCAGCTGGTAAAGTTCTATTACGTGATGGGCCAGCGCTCCATCAACACTCAGACGCCCGAATGGATCCCGGCCCTGTGCCTGCCCATCGCCGGGGTTATGTTTACCATCAGGTTTATCGAAAAGCTCTGGATCCTGCTCGCCCATGGCGGGCGCGAATGGTTCAGGCTGCAAGAGGAAAAGGAGGATGACGAACTTGGAAACATTAGCTCTATTTAGCCTCTTCATCATTCTCTTCCTCCTTAACGTTCCTATCGCTGTAGCCCTCGCGGTGGCGGCGATCACCGTCATGTATTTTATGGGTGATTACACCCTTTTCATGATCGTCCAGAGAATGTACGCCTCGCTGATGGTGGAGACGCTGATGGCTATTCCGGCCTTCGTTTTTGCCGGTGTAGTAATGTCCAAGGGCGGCATCGCCAAGTACCTGATCTATGCCCTGCGGGCATGGTTCGGACATCTTCCCGGCGGCCTTGCCGTAGTAACGATCATGTCCTGCGCTATTTTTGCGGCTATCTCCGGCTCCAGCCCTGCGACCGCAGCGGCGATCGGCGCGATTATGCTCCCGGCTCTTCTCCAGGGCGGTTATCCAAAACGTTACGCGATGGGCCTGATTGCCGCCTCAGGCACCCTGGGGATCCTCATCCCGCCCAGCGTGACGATGGTTGTTTACGGCGTAACCGTGGAAGAGTCGATCGGCAAACTTTTCATGGGCGGTCTCATCCCGGGCCTGTGCCTGGCGTTAATACTGATTATCTCCGCAATCGCCCTGGCGATGATAAAGAACTACGGGCGGGCGCCCAAAGCTACGTGGGCAGAGCGCTGGAAGCATACCTTGAAGGCTATCCCGGGCTTCTTTCTTCCGGTATTCATCCTTGGTACAATTTACCTGGGGGTCGTAACGCCCACCGAAGCCGCGGTGCTGTCGCTGCTCTACGCCCTTCTCATTTCCGCCTTCTTGTACAAAGAACTGTCCCTCAAGGACGTACGGATAATTTTCCGCGAATCCATCAACATCTCGTCGATGATTTTTCTGGTCATCGCCGCAGCGATGGTCTTCTCGCTGTACCTGACTTATAACCAGATTCCGGGCGCGGTTGCCAACTGGATTGCGGAGAACAACCTTAACAAGTATATGTTCCTGTTCGCCTGCAACCTGATGTTCTTCGTGATGGGCACCTTCCTGGAAGCCGTGTCGATCACGCTGATTACGATGCCCATCCTGTTGCCGATGATCCAGCACCTTGGTATTGATTTGATTCATTTTGGCGTTATCATGACCGTTAATATGGAACTGGCGATGATCACTCCGCCTGTCGGGCTCAACCTGTTTGTCGTGGCTTCAATGGCCAAGTCCAAGCTGGAGGAAGTGGTCAAGGGAGTACTCCCGTTTATCGTCATTATGATTTTATTCCTTATCCTGCTGGTCTACTGGCCGACTCTGTCCTTGTGGATTCCACGGACCTTGATGCCTTAACCACTATTGTCCGGATGATCAGGGAGGAAATATCTTGCGTACAGTCGACTGCCAAGTTGTTACCGACGTTGTCGCCCGTCTCTGCCAAGAAGCCTGCCTGGAACTGGAAGCCGACGTAAGGGCCGCCTTGGAGAAGGCCCGCAATAAAGAAGCCTCTCCCGTCGGCAAGGACATCCTCGGCATCATCCTGCAGAACGCCGCTGTTGCCGAACAGGAACGCATCCCGATGTGCCAGGATACCGGCATCGTTGTCGTTTTCGTCGAGCTTGGCCAGGACCTCACCATTGTAGGCGGCAGCTTAACGGAGGCCATTACCGAAGGCGTCCGGCGAGGCTATACTGAAGGGTACCTCCGCAAATCGGTGGTCAGTGACCCCATCCGGCGGATCAATACGGGGGATAATACGCCCCCGGTCATCCACTTCAAAGTTGTTTCCGGAAACAAGCTGAAGATCTCTGTCGTGCCGAAGGGCGCAGGCAGTGAGAATATGAGCGCCTTGAGAATGCTCAAACCCGCCGACGGCATCGAAGGCGCCAAAAAGTTTGTTCTTGAAACCGTCTTGGCCGCGGGTCCCAACGCCTGCCCGCCTCTCACCGTCGGCGTCGGCATCGGAGGAACTATGGAAAAGGCAGCCCTTATGGCTAAAGAAGCCCTCCTGCGCCCCATCGGGGTCGCCCACCCCGACCCGCAAGTGGCGGCGCTGGAGTCCGAGATTCTTAAGGAAATCAACGCTCTGGGCATCGGTCCAATGGGGTTGGGCGGATCGGTAACCGCTCTCGCCGTTCACGTTGAGGTTTTCGCCACGCACATCGCGTCTCTGCCGGTAGCAGTCAATCTGAATTGCCACGCCGCCCGGCACAAGACGGCAGTGATATAGCTACCCTGAAAATAGTAAAATCCAAATCCTTGGACGTAAAACCCAGATGCTTAAATAATTGAACATACTCAGGACGTTTTTTGGAGGATACTCGATGGAAGCGTTACATATCAGTACACCCCTGGACGAAAGCGTCGTTTTGAATCTTAAGGCGGGACAGCGCGTGCTCATTACCGGCAAGCTTTTTACGGCCCGTGATGCCGCCCACAAGCGTATGATTGCCCTCCTGCAGGAAAGTAAACCCTTGCCGATCGATATTCGCAATCAGATCATTTATTACGTGGGACCGTCGCCCGCGAAACCCGGTCGTGTAATCGGGGCCGCCGGGCCGACGACTTCGGGCCGGATGGATGCCTACACCCCGCAGCTCATTGCCCTAGGGCTTAAGGGAATGATCGGGAAGGGGTACCGTTCGCCCGAGGTCGAAGAGGCGATGCGCAACCACAAAGCCGTCTATTTTGCTGCCGTAGGAGGAGCAGGGGCCCTGTTGAGCCGTTGTATAAAGGCCGCACGGGTCGTGGCTTACCCCGACCTGGGCCCTGAGGCCATCCACGAGTTCGAAGTCGTCGATTTTCCGGCCGTCGTGGCGATCGACGCTTACGGGAACAACCTTTACCGCCAAGGGCGCGAATTGTTTGCCGGCAAGAGTTAATCTTATCCGCCCTTAACAGTGCCTGTTGACCATTGGCAATCGATGATTTATGATTCTGTCGATATCTTGGTTGACTAACGAGATTATGAAACGGTTTTGTGCCCGGACAACGAAAGGAGTAGCTCAATGTCGGTGCAAAGGATTCTTCCAGGCAGTCTCAAGACCGACCTATACCTGGATCTGGCCGAGATGGTCAGCGGTCTTCTTCTGGTCGGGTTTTTGTGGACGCATATGCTTTTCGTGGGCGTAATCCTGTTCGGCGCCCAATCTTACGACAGTTTCGCGGCCTTCCTGGACAGATATTATCTTTCCTACGTCGGCATCCCATTCATCGGACTGGTGGCGCTGGTTCACGTTTTTGCGGTCTGCCGGCGCATTCCCAACCGCTACCGGGAATTCTGGCTGCATGCGCACCTCGTTAAACATCCCGACACCTGGGTATGGATCTTCCAGCTCATCACCGCTGCCGGGATCGCCGTCCTGGCCAGCATGCACGTCACGTCGATCCTTCTCGGCTGGCCGATCGAGGCCGTGAAGAGCGCTGACCGGATGACCTCGTTCTGGTGGTTCTACCTGATCCTTCTCATCCTTGGGGAATATCACGCCGGGTTCGGCCTCTACAGGATTATGGTCAAGTGGGGTTGGATCGATCGCCATACCGTAGGCTGGGTCACAAAGATGATTACGCTCTTGATTCTCATCCTCGGGCTTGCAGCAATGCTCGTCTTCGTCCGTCTGGGAGGTGCCCTCTAAGATGTATCAAACGTATGTCAGCGACGTACTTGTTATCGGCGCGGGCCTGGCCGGTGAACGCGCCGCCATTGAGGCATCTTCGCACGGGCTTAACGTGACCATTCTAAGCCTTGTACCGCCCCGCCGCTCGCACAGTACGGCCGCCCAGGGCGGCATGCAGGCCTCTCTCGGCAATTGCGCCATGGGGAGAGGGGACAACCCCGACATCCACTTCGCCGATACGGTCAAGGGTTCGGACTGGGGATGTGACCAGGACGTAGCCCGCCTCTTCTGTGAAACCGTCCCTATCGCGGTAAGGCAAATGGCCGCCTGGGGGGTGCCGTGGAACCGCGTCGTGGCCGGGAAGCGCAAGCTCCCCGACGGGCGTGAGATCGTAGATCTCCCGGAATTCGAAGGGTTAATCACGGCCCGTGACTTCGGGGGAACGGCCAAGTGGCGCACCTGCTATACGGCCGACGGTACCGGCCACAGCCTACAGTACACGGTGGACAGCATGGTCATCAAGATGGGCATAACCGTTTACGACCGCATGGAGGCCATCGCCCTCATCCATGACGGGGAGCGGTGCTACGGCGCGGTAGCGCGGTGCCTCAGAACAGGCCAGCTGGTAGCCTACCTGGCTAAAGCTACGGTCATCGCCACAGGCGGTTACGGCCGTCTCTACGGCGCTTCGACCAACGCCGTGATCTGCGAGGGCACCGGTATGTCAATCGCCCTGGACACGGGCGTGGTTCCTCTCGGCAATATGGAGGCCGTCCAGTTCCATCCCACCGGTATGGTCCCGGTGTGGATCCTCATTACCGAGGGCGCCCGGGGCGACGGCGGCTACCTTCTGGACAAAAACCACCACCGTTTTATGCCCGACTATGAACCCGTGAAGAAGGACCTCGCCTCGCGCGACGTCGTTGCGCGGCGCATGGTCCAGCACATGCGGAAGGGCTTTGGCGTCGACAGCCCCTACGGCCCGCACCTATGGCTGGACATCCGGCATCTGGGCGCCAAGCACATCAATACCAACCTTCGTGAAATCGCCAACATCTGCCGGAACTTTGCCGGTATAGATCCCGTCAAGGACCTTATTCCCGTGCGTCCCACCCAGCATTACAGTATGGGTGGCATAAGGACGAATATCGACGGTGCGGCTTACGGCTTAAAAGGCCTCTTTGCCCTGGGCGAAGCCGCATGCTGGGACTTGCACGGCTTCAACCGCCTGGGCGGCAATTCGCTAGCCGAGACCATCGTTTCAGGGATGATCGTAGGCAAGAAGATCGCCGAATATGCCCTCGGCGCCACCCTGGAGTATTCCTCAAGAACGGTAGAGGACCGCATTAAAGCGCAGGAGGCGAGGATCAACGACCTGATAGCCGGACGCAACGGCAGGGAAAACGTCTACAAGTTGCGGCGTGAGATGGAGCAGACCTTGATGGACAACGTGGGTATTTTCCGCAACGCGACGGGTCTTCAGCAGGCAGTCGGCAAGCTCCAGGAACTGCACGAGCGCAGCCGCAAGCTTGTCCTGGTTTCAAGCGGCAAAGGCGCCAATCCCGAACTCACGGCTGCCATTCGTCTTCCCGGCATGATCAGGTTGGCCCTGTGCATCGCTTACGGAGCCCTCGAGCGCAAGGAAAGCCGCGGCAGCCACGCGCGCGAAGACTACCCCAAGCGTGACGACAAGAACTGGCTCAAGCGTACCCTGGCCTACTGGCGTCCCGGCGCCGATCTGCCGCAACTCGACTACGAGCCGGTCAAGATTACCGAATTGCCCCCCGGCGACCGCGGGTACGGGGAGTCCTCATCCGCCAACCAAAGCAAAGGAGCGCAAGGAGGCAACAATGGCTAGTCGTCAGCTAACTTTCAACATCTTTCGATATAACCCGAGCATTCCTGAGGTCAAGCCGCACATGCAGACTTACCGGTTGGAAGAAACGCCCGGCATGACCCTCTTTGTGGCCCTGAATAAAATCCGCGAGGAACAGGACCCGTCCCTGATGTTTGATTTTGTCTGCCGGGCCGCCATCTGCGGTTCATGCGCCATGCTGGTCAACGGGAAACCCCGTTTGGCCTGTAAAACTTTGACTAAATCCCTCCCCGATGAAATTACGCTGCTTCCGCTGCCGGCCTTCAAGCTTGTCGGCGACCTTTCGGTCGATACAGGCACCTGGTTCAGGGAGATGAACCTCAAAACCGAGGCCTGGATTCATTCCAGCAAGGAATTTGACCCCACAGCCCAAGAAGACCGCATGGACAACGAAACAGCCTTAAGAATTTACGAAGCCGAACGCTGTATCGAGTGCGGCTGTTGCATCGCGGGGTGCCTTACGGCCAATATCCGCGACGACTTTCTCGGCGCAGCCGGGCTCAACCGCATCGCCCGCTTCATGGTGGATCCGCGCGACGAGCGTTCCGACCGGGAGTACTACGAGATCGTGGGCAACAACGAGGGCGCCTTCGGCTGCGTAGGGCTTATGGCCTGCGACGATAATTGCCCGCAGCAGCTTCCGCTGCAGATGCAGCTGGCCTATGTCAGACGGCGCATGGCGGCCATCGGGTTGAAGCTGCGTTAAGGTCTCTTGCTTGTCCAGAAGTCCCTTTCCAGGCCCGGGCCTTAAGCTGCGGGCCTTTCTCTTTTTGCAGGCCGCGTAAATAATAAACGGATAATCTGCGTGGCAAAAAGACTTGACGGTTTTTTCGGATCAGCCAGAAATCATTAATATTGTCAGAAAACTTTCACTAATGGTATAGTGTATGCAGGGATACTGTATTTTGTAAGCATAATAGAGGTGGGGAAACACATGCTGCTTCGCGACGAAGCACTGGAATTACACCGTACTCTCAAAGGCAAGATTGAAATTAGATCCAAGCTTCCCCTGCGCGACAAGAAGGATCTGTCGCTGGCCTACACGCCTGGAGTGGCTGCTCCCTGTGAAGAGATTTATGCCAATCGCCAAAAGGTTTACGAATATACGGCCAAGGGCAACCTCGTGGCCGTCGTGACCAACGGCTCCGCGGTCCTGGGTCTCGGAAACATTGGTCCGGAAGCGGCTTTACCGGTAATGGAGGGTAAAGCCATTCTTTTTAAGATCTTTGGAGGGGTAGACGCCGTACCGATATGCATAGACGCCCAGGATGCTCCGAGCATCATTGAGACCGTGCACCGTCTTGCGCCCACCTTCGGTGGAATCAACCTCGAAGATATCGCGGCGCCTTTATGCTTCGAAGTGGAAGCAGAGCTTAAGCGCATCCTGGACATACCAGTGTTCCACGACGACCAGCACGGCACGGCCATCGTTGTAACGGCGGGGCTTTTGAACGCCCTTACTCTTACCGGCAGAACCCTGCAGGGCATCAGGATCGTCATCAACGGTGCGGGTTCAGCCGGACTGGCCATCACGCGCCTCTTGCTGAAGCTGGGCGTAGAGCATATTCTCGTCTGCGACAGGTCAGGAATTATCTACCCGGACCGGGCCGAAGGCATGAACAAGTACAAGCAGGACATCGCACTCCGTACCAACAGCACGCGCAGGATAGGCACTCTGGCTGATGCGCTTCACGGAGCCGATGTCTTTATCGGCGTGTCCAAGGGCAACCAGGTCACTCCGGAAATGATCCGCCGCATGGCGCCAAACCCGATAATTTTCGCTCTAGCTAACCCCGATCCCGAGATCTGGCCTGACGAGGCAGCCGCGGCAGGTGCGGCGATTATCGCTACCGGCCGCTCCGACTTCCCAAACCAGATCAACAATGTACTGGCCTTTCCCGGTATTTTCCGGGGAGCGCTGGATGTCCGGGCGACCGACATCAACGATGAGATGAAGCTTGCCGCCGCCCGCGCTATCGCTTCCCTCGTTGAGGATACTTTAGAACCCGACCGCATCATTCCCGGGCCGTTTGACACGCGGGTGGCCCCCGCTGTGGCTTCGGCCACAGCCGGAGCAGCCATCGCATCGGGCGTGGCCCGGGTTAACGGCTCTTAAGCCCCTTCCAAATCATCGCGATTAGGGCGGCGCAACGGCTTCGCCAACGCCGGCCCCAGTATTGCTTTCCACGTTAATCTCCTGTCCTTCGGCTGCAGAGCGCTGTGACGATAGCCGTATCCAAAGTAGATGATCAGGCCCAAGGCCATCCACACCACAAAGCGCACCCAGGTCAGAGGAGGAAGATTGGCTATGAGATAGAGGGACGACACAATCGCCAGCAGTGGTGTGCAAGGCATGCCCGGCGTCTTGAAAGGCCTGGGCATGTCTGGTTTAGTGAATCTTAAGACCAGCACACCCACGGAAGCAATGACGAAGGCGGTCAGCGTTCCGATGTTGGCCAACTGAGCCACAATGCCGATCGGCAGGAAGCCGGCGGTGAGAATAACGACGATGCCCACAATAAGGGTGCTGACCCAAGGCGTATTGTAACGCGGATGAACATGTGAGAAGACCTTGGGGATCAGCCCGTCACGCGACATGGCAAAAAAAATGCGGCTCTGAGCGTAAAGTGTGACCACAAGGACACTGGTGATACCCGCCAGGGCCCCCAGGGCTACAACAGAGCCGGCCAGCGGAATGCCGGCCCTCAACAGGGCGGCCGCGACAGGCGAGGCCGTGTTGAGCTGGTTATATGGGACAATTCCCGTCAAAACGGTAGTGACCAGGATGTACAGGATGGTTGAAACCAGCAACGAACCGACAATGCCGATAGGCAGGTCCCGCTGTGGTCTTCTGGCTTCTTCAGCCGCAGTCGCAACGGCATCAAAGCCGATGTAGGCGAAAAAAATGATGGCCGCTCCGTGAAAGATGCCTATCGTGCCAAACGGGAAAAACGGCTGCCAGTTTGCGGGGTTGACAAAGCGTACGCCGAGGACAAGAAACAGCACAATGACGAAGAGTTTGACAAAAACGACAATTTTGGCCGCCCTGGCACTGTGCTGAGTTCCTCTTATCACCAGGAGGGTGACAGCCAGGGCGATAAGAACCGCGGGCACGTTGATCAATCCCCCCTGGGCCGGCGCGCTGCTGACGGCCGCGGGCAGGGTGATTCCCACCGAACGAAGCAGATCCACCAGGTAGGACCCCCAGCCGATAGCCACCGCCCCTGCCGCAACCATGTACTCCAGCATGAGGTTCCAGCCCACGATCCAGGCTACAAATTCCCCAAGCGCCGCATAACTGTAGGTATAGGCGCTGCCTGCCACGGGAATCATCGCCGCCAGTTCGGCGTAGACCAGGGCAGCCAGGCCGGCGGCCACCCCCGCGACCACAAACGATAATATGAGAGCCGGCCCCGCATATTGGGCCGCGGCTACACCGGTCAACACGAATATCCCCGTACCGATGATGGCCCCTATACCGAGTGTCACCAGGTCGATAGAGGTCAGTGAACGGCGAAGTCGGGATGCCTTCTTTTCCGCTTCCAGTTCCGCGAACGGTTTAGTGCGCCAAATGCTGAGGCTGTCGCCCAAGCTTCACTCACCCCTTGGCGTATTTTCTCCATATTCTTTCTTGGTCCAAGTGATAGTATCCGCGGTATGAACGGTGTCTAACGACCGGGAAAACGGCTGCAAAACGTACATTGACTTCAGATCCTGACTTCTTTCCCCGGGCAAGGTTTTTCAACCACCTCTGGAATAAGAAAGCGTGGAGGAATCCAGACTTCCACGTAGAACCGAAAGGTAGAAGATGGCATGTAAATTACGGGGGTGAAAGAATTGAAGATCCAGTGGCTCGGACACGCCTGTTTCCTTATCACAACCGAGGACGGCACGAAGATCCTTACCGACCCGTTTAACGAGCAGGTCGGCTACCCGTTGCCCCGGGTGCAACCGGACATCGTCACCGTAAGCCACGGGCATTATGACCACAGCGCCATCCATCTCTTAAAAGGCAACCCGAGGATCGTTAACGCGCCGGGAAGACACAAGATCGCGGGGAACATCATTATCGAAGGCTTTCGCACCTACCACGACCAACATCAGGGCGCGCTGCGGGGCTTGAATACGGTGTACACCATTGCTGTTGACGGCCTGAAGGTCTGCCACCTGGGAGACCTGGGTCACCTGCTGAAAGACGATCTTGTCGGGGAACTCGGCCAGGTCGACGCCCTTTGCGTTCCCGTCGGCGGCCACTATACCATCGGGCCGGAAGAAGCCGTCAAGGTCGTGGAGGCCGTTAACCCGGCGGTCGCCCTGCCGATGCACTATAAGACCGAGTACATCGACTTCCCCATCAAGGAAGCGGCCGAGTTCACGAAATATTTCTCCCACGTGGAAAAACTGCCCGAACTGGTGATTACCCCGCCAACCAAACCGAAACCCATCAGAATTGTCGTCTTGGAGCTGAGCGCGGGAGGGGTATAGCCGTGCAGGTTCTGGTCGGCGACATTACCGGCTGTCAAGCGGATGCCATAGTTAATGCCGCCAACGGACTGGGTCCAATGGGAGGGGGAGTAGCCGGAGCATTGCGCCGCGCCGGAGGGGAGGAAATAGAAGAAGAAGCCATCCGGGTCTGCAGAGAACTCGACCCCCGGCCCGGCGATGTGTACGTCACCTCGGCAGGACGGCTCAAAGCACGATGGTTGCTTCACGCCGTAACCATGAAGAGACCCGCTGAGCCGTCCTCGCCGGAAATCGTCAGACGCTGTCTGTATAACGTTCTGGAGACGGCCAGGGTTCTGGGGGCCCAATCCCTTGTCCTTCCCGCGCTGGCCACCGGTGTGGGGCAGGTTCCCAGGCAATCGGTAGCCTTGATCTTCTACGAATCGTTGGTGCCGGTCCGCGATCTTTATATCACGGTCGTCGACCGCAATGAAGAATTTATCAGCTATTTACGGGACTTTATGGAACGTTCCTAACCTTGAGCCCGCCGCCAGGTCTTGCAGAAAGAGCAGACGGGCGCCGAAGTGGGCATCCCGCAGACAGTGCACGGCTGCAGCTGGTATTCGGCTCTGGCCTGGGCTTCGAAAAGACCGGCATGCTTGATGTACCCTTCGTAAAACAGGCGCTTTGTACCGGGCGATTCCTCCTCAACGCTGTTGATGAGGCGCTTGAATTTTGGAAACGACGCCTCTTTTGAATACGGGCACCTCGCCTGAACGACCCTGATACCGTGGATGGTAGCATAGGTGGCGATTTCACGCTCGGTAAGCAGGGCCAGCGGCTTGATCTTCCGGGCAAATCCGTCCCCCTCGGGCAGGACCGGCAGGTTCTTAGCCAGGTAACGCACGTCCCAGCGAAAGATGTTGGCCAGAAGGGCGGAAGACAGATCGTCCAGGTTGTGCCCTGTGGCTAGCACCATACCCGCCCGCCAGGCCTCGGCGTTCATCAGGTAGCGCTTGGTCATCCCGCACAAGGCGCAGAAGCGCGGGAAGCGGCGACCCGCCTCGGGAACGGTCATCCCAAAGGCCTCGTTAACGTCAAAGGTGCGCAAGGCCAGACCCCGCTGGGACAAGAAATCCTTGCAGACCGCTAGCGACTCGCCGGTGAAGTTATTTTCAGCTATCCCGAGGGCGATGTGCAAGCCTTTCACGTCGTAGCCCAGACGGTGGAGCACGTCCACGACGACCAGGGAATCCTTGCCTCCCGAAACGGCAACCAGGCAGCGTTCCCCGGGTTGGAGCATCTTGTAGCGGCGGATGGTTTTCTCAACCTGCCGCTTGAAGAACTCATCAAAGTGGCGCTCGCAGAAGTTGGCGTTGTGGGCAGGGAATTGGGCGATGGCAGGCCCTCTGCACACTTTGCACTTCATAATAAGGAATGCACCTCCCCGGTCTTCAGTCATCTGATTATAAAACATAGCACCGGGGTTAATCAAATCGCCGGAGGTTGGTAAACTATGAGCAGGATGATCGCCGAAGTACGCATCAAAGGCAAAGTGCAGGGAGTATATTTTCGGTGGGCCACCCAGCAAGAGGCACAGAAACACGGTCTAACCGGCTGGGTGCGCAACAATCCCGATGGCTCGGTATCCGCTTTATTCGAAGGAGAGCAAGGGCAGATTGCCGAAATGATCAAGTGGTGCCATTCCGGTCCTCCGGCGGCACGAGTTGACAAGGTTGAAGCAACTTACAAACCGGCTGAGGACCATGAACCGCATTATAAAGAATTCACAATTATCCGCTGGGAATCCTAGGAAGGTGTACAGGCACCTTGCGCGTTGTTATCGATACCAACATCCTGATGGCAGGTTTGATCTGCCCGGAAAAGGCCTCGGGCAAGATCCTCAAGATGTGGGGCGAAGGTGATATAGACGTCATCGTCAGCCCCGGCATCGAAAGCGAATACCATGACATCCTGTCCAAAATGCGCTTTGGGAGCAGGGAGACGGTACAGCAGAGGGAAGAGTCTGCCGACTGTCTCCTGGAACTGTGTTCGGTAGTCAAGCCCGAAAGGCACGTGAACGTGGTTCTTGACGATCCGGCCGACAACAAGTTCATCGACTGTGCTCTGGCCGGCAAGGCCGACTATATCATCACCCAGGACCATCACCTACTGGACATAGGACAAATCGAGGATACAAGGATTATCACCTCACGCCAGTTCCTTGACATCCTCGACACGGGCCGGGGCCTTTGATGCTCGGGACGCCGGGAAAATCGGGTTCAGTTCTGGGACCGCAAGGAGTTTACAAAAGGTCCGGCGTGAAAAGGTATTACACCTTCAGCAGGTTCCTGCGCGAAAAGTTCGGCTGCCCGGTCTACAAGATCCCTGTCAATGCCGGTTTTTCCTGTCCAAACC
Organism: Bacillota bacterium; assembly: GCA_036804525.1. Taxonomy (GTDB): domain Bacteria; phylum Bacillota; class Desulfotomaculia; order Desulfotomaculales; family JASEER01; genus JBFLVT01. The sequence continues at coordinate 65,298 of DAIRSE010000009.1, forward strand.
GTGACGGTACCATAAGCTACGGGGGCTGCAGCTTCTGTTACAACCCCAGCTTCAGCCCGGTCGCGGAGGAAACATGCCTGTCCGTGCGCGAACAGGTGGAGCGGGGCAGGGAAGCGGCGATACGCAAAGGCCGGCGAAAGGCCAAATTCATGGCCTACTTGCAGAGCTATACAAACACTTACGGCAGCGTAGAGCAACTCCGGCACGTTTATGACGAAGCATTAAGCGTGCCGGACATCGTGGGGTTATCAATCGGCACACGGCCGGACTGCGTGCCCGGTCCCGTCCTTGATCTTGTCGCGTCTTATGCGCAGCGGTACCATATCTGGCTTGAGTACGGCCTGCAGTCAAGCCACGACCGGACTCTTCGGCGGATCAATCGCGGGCATTCATTCGCCGATTTTGTGGACGCCGTAGAACGCACCAGAAACCGCGGTATTTATGTTTGTGCCCACGTTATTATCGGACTGCCGGGAGAAGACCGAAGAGATTATGTGGAAACGGCGTTGAGGCTGTCGGAGCTTGGTGTAGACGGCGTTAAAATTCATCATCTCCAGGTGGTCGAACACACCCGCCTGGCGCGGGAATACAGGGAGGGAACCGTGCCGACCCTGTCCCTGGAGGAATACGTGCCGCTGGTCTGCAACTTCCTTGAACATCTCGATCCAGGCATAACGGTGCACCGTCTCTGCGGTGAGGTGCTCGACGGCGACCTGCTGCTGGCCCCGCGCTGGAAGGTCACCAAAGCCGAGGTTATTCAAGCCATAGACCGGGAACTGGAAAGGCGAAACACCAGGCAGGGAGCCAGAATTAGCTGTTAGTTAGGTATTGGGTGTTGGACTCAAAGCCCAGCACTCAACTAAAAGATTCAAGTTATAGGCAAATCCAATTTAATAGCGTCTCGAAGGCTTAACCGTTAGCTCTACAATGTGAATGACTCTTCGAGTTGAGTGCTGAACCGTTAAGAAATTCCAATGAGTATTCGCTGTCAGATGTTAGAGGCGGAAAATAGAGGTTGGTAAGCCGTGTCGGTATCGTTTCTGATCTTTCGCCTGTATAACGTGGCAGACGAAATAGACCTGGCGAAAGGGGAGCAGCTCCTGGCTGACGGCAAATCCGTCTCCCGGCTCCGCTTGAAAAGAGTGTCTCCCAAGTCGATTTCGTTTAAGAACCCGCCCGTGAACGCGGAACTGGAGGGCTGCCGGTTGGAGCTTGGCGGACGGCCCTTTCACGCCAAGGCGGGAGCGCGGCTTTATGACTACGGTATCGTCACCATCACTCTCAGCCTGGACATTCAAGCCGAAACTTACGGGGAAGTCCTGGAGCTGGGCTACGCCATCAATGAAAGCAACCTGGACAACATATTCCTTGACTACTTGCGAACAACGCTTGCCGCCATCCAGCCAGCGCTGGTGGGTGCAAAAAAACCCGCGTTCGAAGAAGAGGATCTGATCGTCTATTACTTCAGGAAGTGGGAGAAGGGGTGGGACCCGGTTCCTTTACTTCTCGCCGAAAAGGATCCTGTAAGCGAGGAGATGAGGCGGGAGACCTTAAAAAACCGGTTCTCCTACGCGGAAGATTTCGCGATCCTGACCTGGGATTCAGCCATCGTGTACGATCCGACAAGCAGCCCTGATATCCCGGACTTGCTTGAGTTTGCCAACGCCCAGTTGCTGAAGCTCCGCTACTACGACCACGTTCTAGACCGGGAAATCGAAGAAATGTATGACGCGATAGAAGATGCTGACCGGGGAGGGCGGTTACGGCGTCTGGGAAACTACCGTCGCATCATGCGCCGGCTTCTGGAGCTTGTGGCTGACATTACCGAGATAACGGAACGCATCCGCAACTCTCTTAAAGTTACTGAAGATGTGTTTTACGCCCGGGTTTACACCTCGGCGCTCAACATCCTGCGCGTAAGAGAATGGGCTGACAGTATTACACAAAAAGTACAGGTGATCGAACGCAGCTACTCGATGCTCAGTGAAGAAATCGTTACCTACCGATCGACGGCGCTGGAAGTGGCGATTGTCTTGCTCATCGCCCTTGAGATCGTGCTCTTCGCCCTGGTCGAGCTCCGCCCATAATAGCACTCGGCTCTCAGCCCTCGGATAGAACTACGGTCCAAAGACTGAATGTCTACAAAGCTGGCTTGTGCACTCAGCTATCGGTATTCGGAAAGAAACTGCTCAGAAGGAAACAGTTCAAAAACGAGCATGGCGCGGAAGGCGCCCCTGGGCGGCGCAGAGCGTACTTGAAATCGTACGTGAGCAGCCGGACAGGGACAGCTGACAAAGCCAGGCGAAATTTTTCAACTGTTTCACTAGCTCCAGGGCCATTCTTTATGTTCATGTAACCCCGTTTTGTACTTCATGCCCCGTCGCACTTCTTTATTTGTGCTGTGGCGGTGTCGACTGTTGAGTTGAGCTTTTTGTGACGATGTTTCACGAGGTTGCGGAGAACCCGGGGGCCGGTGAAGATAATTAATCAAATCAGGCTCTTCACGCCGTATGCCTTTCTGGTAGGGAACTCTTTCCATTTGGCAAGACCTCCTTTTGAGTTTAGTATGTTCCTAATCGCGGCTATCCTAACTGCATAATTTAGCCAACAAAATAATACAAGAATTCACGAACGTGAATTCCTTCGAGTCCTACGACCTACGATTACTACTGAATAGTGGGGGGCTTATGCACAACAAGAAGGTTGCGGAAATTCTGCGCTGGGTTGGAGAACTGCTTGAGATCAAGGGTGAAAACCCTTTTAAGGTGCGAGCCTATTACAAAGCAGCCGAAAAAGTGGCACACCTTGGCGAGGACATTGCCGAGGTTGCCGCCCGAGGGGCTCTGACTGACATACCCGGCATTGGTAAGGATCTGGCGGCTAAAATCACGGAAATCATTCAGACGGGCAAGCTCGATTACTATGAACGCCTGACGGAAGAAATACCCCCGGGGATCCTGCAGTTGCTGGCTGTTCCGGGCATCGGCCCCAAAAAAGCGCTCGCACTGTTTAAAGAACTCAACGTCCGCAGCCTTGAGGACCTGGAGGCCGCTGCTAAATCGGAAAAGATTCGTCATCTTAAGGGCTTTCAGGAAAAGACTGAACAGAATATCCTCAGGGGCATCCAGGCTGCCAGGCGATCACGCGCAAGACGTCCCATAGGCGAAATGCTGCCTTTTGCCCTGGCCCTGGTCGAGGCCCTCCGCCAGCGGACGCCCGCCGAGCGGGTCGAACTTGCCGGCAGCCTAAGGCGCCGGAAGGATACCGTTAAGGACATTGACATACTGGCCGCCTCAGAACGTCCAGAAGAAGTCATAGAAGCGTTTGTCAAACTTCCCATCGTTGAGGCCGTCTTGGCCAGGGGGACGACAAAATGCAGCATCTTGGCGCACAACGGCGTGCAGGTCGACCTCCGGGTCGTGCCGGCCGAGGTGTTTGGCGCGGCCCTCTGTTACTTTACCGGATCAAAGGAGCACAATGTCCGTATAAGACAGCGTGCCATCGACCTGGGTCTGAAGGTCAGCGAGTACGGGGTATTTCACGACGACAAACGCATCGCCGGGGAAACAGAGGAAAGTGTTTACGCCGCCCTCGGCATGCCTTTTATTGAACCTGAGCTACGGGAAGATACCGGAGAAATCGAGGCAGCACTTACGCACAACCTGCCCACCTTAATAAAGCCTTCGGATCTTAAGGGCGATTTCCACGTACACTCCACCTATTCCGACGGAACAGGAAGCCTGGAAGAAATCGTCCGCAAGGCCCGTGCACTCAACTACGAGTGGGTGGCGGTCTGTGACCACTCGCAGTCGCTCAGACTCGCCCGCGGGCTGACGACCGAGGATCTCCGAGCCAAACTCGCCGCCATCCGGCAGTTCAACGAAACCAGCAGCGACATCAAGCTCCTGTGCGGGGCAGAAGTGGATATTCTACCCGACGGATCTCTAGACTACCCTGACGAAATCCTGGCGCAGGTGGATTTCGTTCTCGCCGCCGTGCACAGTGCCTTTCGCCTTGACCGGGAAAGGATGACACACCGCATCCTTTCAGCCATAAGACATCCCCTGATCCATTCGCTGGCCCACCCCACGGGAAGAATACTCGGGCAGCGGGAACCCTACGATGTCGACATTATAGCCGTACTCGACGCAGCCGCCTCGTCAGGAACATTTCTGGAGCTGAACTCTTACCCCAACCGCCTTGATCTTAACGACGTCCACTGTCGCGCCGCTCGAGACAAGGGCGTCCTAATTACGATGGGGTCTGACGCCCATACGCCCGATCAGATGGAGTTTATGCCCTTCGGCATAAGTGTGGCCAGAAGAGGCTGGCTTGGCCCCGCCCACATGGTGAACACCCGCTCTTACGAGGAGATCATGGGCATACTGAAAGATGCAAAGAAGTTGCAGTTTGGAAACAATAGTTTATAATTAGATAGGAAAATTGGAGATAGGGTGATAGGCAGTGTCAGATCGGATTAAAACAGCCTGGGAAAAAGCGCTCGAAAGGGCAGCCGGCATTAACATAAGCGCTGAAGATTTAACCCGGATGGAAGAGATGGACGTCGGAAAAGCCCTTGGTGCCCGGTACATTCGGAATACAAACTTGGATCTCGCCGCTGAACTGGACAAATATGAAGGTTCCAGCCGGGAGAACGTTCGAAAAGGACTGGCGGAAACCCTTTTACGGTCGATCAGCCTCCCCACGGACGAAACCATGCTGCAGCACAACCTCCGCGCCATGCAGGGGCTCCTCGTGCTGACGCCGAACAGGGGACGGCTACAGAGCATCTTTACCGAACTTGACACCCTCTTCAACTACTATGCGCAGGCCTATAAGCAGGCGTATCTAAGCGTGAGGGATAAGTACGAAAGGAAAGCCCTTAAAACTCAACAGGCCCTGGAGATGCAGACGGGTGTGCGGATGCGTGTAAACGTGGAACGGATGCCTGAGTTCATAGACGAGTGGATGAGAACGCTCGGCAACCTTAACGTCCAGTACGAACAGATCCTGGCAGAAAAGAAAGAGCGCATCAAGGAAATTATCTAGGGAGCAGAAAATTGAGTACCAGACGTTATCTTGTCGCAGGCTTGGCCGTCGTCCTGCCTCTAGCTGTAACAATATGGGTTCTCTTTGCCGTCTTCCGTTTCATCGACGGGCTCGCCGGGAGCCTGGTAATTTTCCTGGCCGGAGAAGAATTTCATATCCCCGGACTTGGTGTTCTGATCACTCTTGCCGTTATCTTCCTGGCCGGCGTGCTGGCCACAAACATTATTGGCAAGAGGCTCCTGGCTTTTGGCGAAAACCTCTTGTTGCGCATACCCCTGGCCAGCCCCGTTTACCGGGTTAGCAAACAGATTTTCGAAACGCTCAGCAAAAATAATAAGGACGCCTTCCGGCAGGTAGGATTGGTGGAATGGCCGCGCCGGGGCATCTGGACAATTTGCTTCATAGCCGGGGAAAGCTATATCGGAGATTTCGTCCCGGAGCACCCGGAAGTTCTCAGGGTTTTCATCCCCACGGTGCCCAACCCGACAACAGGTTTCACCTTTATGGCTCCCAAGAACGAGGTCATCATTCTACCCATCAGTGTCGAGGATGGCATTAAATTCCTGCTCTCGGCGGGTATCGCCGCTCCTGACGTCTTTAACAAGAAATACCCTGACGAGACAAACACAGAGGCGGAACGCCAGTCAGGGCTGTAACAAAAAGAAAAACCTTGTGGGCAAAGCCCCAGCCCTGCTCCCACAAGGTTTCGGCTACTTTTTGCTGCTATCAAAGAATCTTGCTTAGAAAAGCCTTGGTTCTCTCTTCGCGCGGGCTGCTGAAAATCTCCTGCGGCGAACCTTCTTCCACAATGCGGCCCCCGTCAAGGAAGAGTACACGGTCGCCGACCTCCCGCGCAAAACCCATCTCGTGAGTGACTACCACCATCGTCATACCTTCCCTTGCCAGGTCTTTCATAACAGCCAGCACTTCGCCGACCATCTCCGGATCAAGGGCGGAGGTGCACTCGTCGAAAAGCATCACCTTGGGCTGCATGGCCAGCGCCCTGGCGATGGCTACACGCTGCTGCTGTCCCCCGGACAGCTGGCTGGGGTAAACATCAGCTTTATCAGTCAGCCCGACCTTGGCCAGCAGGGTACGGGCCAGTTTTTCGGCCTCTTCCGGCGCCATTTTCTTTACTTTCACAGGCGCCAGCATAATATTTTCAAGAGCCGTCTTATGGGGAAAAAGGTTGAATAGCTGAAAAACCATGCCAACCTTTTGTCTTATCGCGTTAATATTCGTCCGTTTATCGGTTAACGAAGTGCCGTCAATTATAATCTCTCCGCTGGTAGGTTCCTCCAGCAGGTTGAGGCAGCGGAGAAAGGTGCTCTTGCCAGATCCGCTGGGACCGATAACGCAGACTACTTCGCCTTCAGCGATGGTACAACTGATGCCTCTGAGTACTTCCAGGTTGCCAAAACGCTTGTGGAGATCCTTAACCTCGATCACCGGTCTTAAGTCTCCTTTCCGCGTAGTCTACAAGTCGTGAGAAACTTAAGGTGATCACCAAGTACACCAGGGCAACAGAAAAATAAATCTCAAAAGGCCGATAAGTGGCTGCCATAACAAGCGTGCCCCTACGGGTCAGCTCTTCAACTCCAATGGCTGAAACCAGAGAGGTATCCTTAAGCATAGCAATAAACTCATTGCCAAGCGGCGGGATAACCCGCTTAAAAGCCTGGGGAAGGATAACGTAACGCATGGCTTGAGCATGTGTCATCCCCAGGGAACGGGCCGCTTCCATCTGACCGCGTTCTATAGATTGTACCCCTGCCCGAAAGATCTCGGCAATGTAAGCCCCACTGTTTAAGCTGCAAGCTACGATTGCTGCGGTTAACGGTTCCATCGGCCGGTTGACAAGGATGGGCCAACCAAAGCTGGCATGCCACCAGTTCTGTATCTCAGTTAATAGTGCCGGCAGGCCGAAGAAAACCAGGAAGATTTGGACCAGAAGAGGGGTGCCCCGAAAAAAGTCAACATAACAGGTTCCCAAGAACCGCAGGGTTTTACTTCTTGACAACCGGGTCAAACCCGCAAACAGTCCCAGGACACAGCCATTACCCACCGAAATGACCGTAATTATAAGGGTGAGCTTAGCACCTGCGAGCAAGAGCGGCATTAAGTAAATGATGAAATCCAATCACTTCACCCCAAACAATTTGAAAGGGATAAGCGCTGCCCACGCAGCGCTTATCCCCTTAAAGGCTTACTTACCGTACGCCTCGATAGCCTGCTGAACGGTCATCGTCATTAACTCCTCAGGCGGAGCCTGGCCGAACCACTTCTCGTAAAGTTCGGCGAACTTGCCGTTCTGCTTGATCCTGGCGAGAGCCTCGTTCAGGTCTTTGTAAAGGTCAGGCTTACTCTTCGGCACAGCGATGCCGTAGTACTCGCTGGAAAGCATGTCGCCCACAACCTTGATGTCGCCTTTGCCGTCCTGCTTAATGGCGTAAAGGGTTACCGGCGCGTCGTTAACCACGGCGTCAACTGTACCCTGCTTGAGGGCCAGGAAGGCTTCAGGAATGCGGTCGTAATCGGTGACTTTTGCACCCTCGACTGTACGGGCCATATCGGCGCCGGTAGTGCCGAGCTGAACGCCTAACTTCTTACCCTTCAGGTCATCAAAGGACTTAATGCTGTCGTTATCGGACTTTACGGCAATGATCAGACCCGACTTGTAATACGGGTCAGTAAAATTAACCTGTTCTGCGCGTTCGGGCTTGATGGTCATCGCCGAAATGCTGGCGTCGATTGTACCTGCTACGAGGGCAGGGATAAGGCCGTCAAAAGTCATACTCTGGACCTTGTAATCGTATCCAGCTTCTTTGCAAACCGCATCGATCAGATCCATATCAAAACCAATGTATTTGCCGGTAGCGGTATCCTGCCACTCAAACGGGGCATACGCGGTATCAGAGCCGATAACCAATGTTCCCTTGGAAGAAGCTTGCGGCTCTTTCGCCTGGTCTTTCGGTTCTTCCTTGGCACCGCCGCAGCCGGCGATCAGCGCGACTATGGCTAGTAGAGCAATAGCGACGAGCAGGAACCTATTCATTTTAAACAAAAGTAACTCGCCTCCCCATACGTGTATAAACTAACAGCACAACGAATTGAATTAAGTTATCAGGGATTACTTCAAAATTCACCTCCCCGGAAGTCATTCCACACCAGGAATTTCGCCCTGTGCTGCAAAAATCCTGCCAATTGCGCCTTTATTTCAACTTCCGTTTGTTGGCCTTGACAGTCTGGATACGGAATGCAAGAATGTATAAGTATAACCAAATCAGTCGTCAGTCAGCGGTCCTCAGGCGTCGGAACGATGGCCGGCGGCCGCCGGTTGGGACAGCAGGTTTTTTGACGGCTTTCTTGAACAGGAGAAAAGATGCAAGTATCACGCAAATACCAAGTCGCCGCCGACATTGCCCTGCTCGTTGTCACCTTCATCTGGGGCGTAACCTTTGTCGTCGTCAAAGAAGCCCTTGGAGCTATAGGCCCTTACTGGTTCCTAGCCATTCGCTTTCTCATCGCAGGAGTTTTCCTGGCCCTGTTACGCTATCGGGCGCTTGGAGGAATGACTGTCAATACGGCCAAGGCTGGCGTCATCGTGGGCCTGGCCCTTTTCGGGGGCTACGCTTTCCAGACCGTCGGTCTCCAGTATACAACCGCGTCTAACGCAGGGTTTATCACCGGGCTATCTGTCGTGCTGGTTCCGCTGATCACCAGTGTAATGTCTCGGCACCTGCCGCACTGGGCAGCCATAGTGGGAGTCAGCTCGGCAACCTGTGGACTGGCTTTGCTCTCTGTTCAGGATGATCTGAGAATAAGCTATGGGGATGCTTTGATCTTCCTCTGCGCCGTATGTTTTGCCGCCCATATCATCCTGGTCGGAAAGTACGCCCCCAGGGTAAGCACATACCATCTTGCCGTTCTCCAAATCATTACTGTAGGCCTGATCAGCCTGGTAGTTGCCTCCTTCCTGGAGACTTTTCCGGAACGCCTGGCCCCGTCGGTTCAGGTTGCTCTGGTGGCTACGGCCATACCGGCCACCGCTTTGGCTTTCTTGATCCAGAGCGCGGCACAAAAATTCACCTCCCCAACGCACACAGCAGTCATTTTTACCATGGAACCCGTTTTTGCGGGTTTAAGCGCCTGGCTCCTGGCCGGAGAGATCCTATCCCTTCGCCAGTGGATCGGCGGAGTCGCTATTCTTTTCGGGATGCTGGTTACTGTCCTAAAAATGCCCGCAGAGGAACAGGAGTCTGAACATCTTCGTTCGCAAGCTGCAGAAACAGGAGTATAAGAACTTCTCCATATGCTTTCACGGTCGCTACAGCATAAAATGGTATGGTTACCGGGCACCTTATAAGCGATGCAATTATCTGCATAATACAGCAAAAAATGGCCCGTCGCAAATCCTAGCTGCGATGAAGCCGCCCTGGAGGGCCGCAGGACTGAACATAACGGGAAGAGCAGAGAAGAGGAGCGACCGTGGAACTTAAGGATGCCATCAACCAGTTTCATCACGGAGAAAAACTGAAATCTTATCTCATTACGGCGTCAGGGCTTGTCGCTGAAATAAGCACGTTCCCCCAAATGGAAGCCCGGGCAGCAATCCGCCTGTGCAAGTCTTACCTGGATCAGGTGAGAGGGGAACTGCGGCTGGCAGCCTGCATGGGAGGCCTGCCTAAATTCGCCGAAATCGAAACCAAGGTTAGAGAGGTGCTCTGGGAAGTGCACATTAACCGCCCCGGAGAAGCCAACAGGCTGCTGGGCGAAGCCATATCTCTTGTAGTGTCGGGAACCGAGCAGGCGACAAAGTATTTAATGGACCAATCATTGCTCTAAGAAAAAAAAGTCTGTGGGAAGACAAAGTTTTTGGCTGAGCCTGGATTAAACAGGAGACCCGCCCGGAGAGAGAGAACAGATACCAGTAGCCAACATGCGGAGGAAATAGACGTGGGTAAACTCATCCTTATCGGGCTGGTCATTCTGGCGGTCTACCTGATGCGCCGCTTCCGGAAATAACGGGCGGTTAATACTTAGAAGCCATAAGCTAGTTATACAGGGAGTGGCGTTCTTGTCTCAGAACGGCAACCAACAACCGTTCATCAACCCGTACCTGGCCGTCGTCTTGGCCGTCGTTGCCGCGTCATTCGCGTCGATCTTCACCAAGCTGGCCGATGCCCCGGCCATCATTATTGCCTTCTACCGTATAGGAATCACCGTGCTCATCCTGGCCCCCTTTATGCTCCGGAACACAAATGTACAAACCGTAAGAAGCCTTAGCTTGAAAGCATGGGGTTTGGCCTTGCTTGCGGGCCTCTTCCTGGCCTTGCATTTTGCGACCTGGATCACCTCGCTTGAATATACGTCGATCGCCAGTTCAACCGTACTGGTAACGATGCAGCCTTTGTTTGTCGTCGCCGGCGGTGTCTACCTGCTGGGTGAGCGCATCAGCCGTAACGCTTTGCTCGGCGGGGCTCTGGCCCTGGCCGGAAGTGTTCTTATAGGCATCAACGACTTCCAGATCAGCGGGCAGGCCATCCTGGGCGACATCCTGGCCTTTGCCGGCGCTATGTTTGTAGCCGGCTACGTCCTCATCGGGCGTGTTTTAAGGGCGCAGATGGACGTCCTACCTTATACCTTTATCGTCTACGGAGCCTCAGCCGTAACGCTTTTCCTCTTTGCTCTTGTTTTCGATACACCCTTTGGCCCTTATCCAGCCCTCTCATGGCTGTATTTTACGGCTTTAGCCCTCGTGCCGACCATCTTCGGCCATTCGGTGTTGAACTGGGCCCTGAAATATGTTAAAGCTGCGGTGGTTTCGATAAGTATCCTGGGTGAGCCGGTTGGTGCCTCAATTCTGGCTTACTTTATCTTCGGACAGGTACCGACACTCCTGCAGGTTACTGCGGGCGTTATGATTATCGGAGGGCTGACTTGCTTCCTGCTGTGCTCACGGAGTGAAGACCGCCGGCAATCGCTTGGCAGAGAAAATGCGGCAGAACGCTGCTGCCAGCAGTGAACAGCACTTTGTGCTCCCTCAAACGGGGAGGGAGGCAACGGGGCTTTGATGATTGACGTACAGGGGTTAACCAAGCGTTTCAAAGACCACGTGGCTGTTCGGGAAATCAGCTTTACAGTGGGGAAGGGAGAGGTTTTTGGTTTTCTCGGCCCCAACGGAGCAGGGAAGTCCACAACGATCAAGATGCTGGCCACCCTGCTCCGGCCCTCTGCCGGTACAGCGAAGGTCAACGGTTACGACATTGTGCGTGAACCGGCCAAGGTCCGTCGCAGCATTGGCATGGTGTTCCAGGATCCCAGCCTCGACGACCGCCTTACGGCCAGGGAAAACCTCGAAATGCACGGTATGCTCTATGCCTTGCCCAAACCGGTGCTGAGAAAGCGCATGAATGAACTGCTGGAGCTAGTTGGCCTGTCCGAACGGCAGAATGAGCTGGTACGCACGTTTTCAGGCGGAATGAAACGGCGGTTAGAACTGGCCAGGGGCCTGCTCCACGCCCCCGGCCTGCTCTTTCTCGACGAGCCCACCCTCGGCCTCGATCCCCAGACGCGGACCCACCTTTGGGAATATATCTCCGGTATCCAGAAAACCCAGGGCGTTACCATCTTTTTGACCACCCACTACATGGAAGAAGCGGAGATCTGCCACCGTATCGCCATCATCGATCACGGCAGCCTGGTGGCCTTGGATACCCCTCAGAATCTCAAGCGAATGGTGGGGCAGGATCTTGTGCTGATAAGAAGTCAGGATCCCCTGGCAGCAAAGCTGAAGCTGGAATCTGCATTCAACCTGACAACTCGGCAAGAGGAGGATGTACTGGTCGTCGACGTACCCGATGGGGAGGAATTTGTGCCTAGACTGGCGGCTACTATCCCGGGGATTACCGCTATCAGCGTGCACAGGCCGACCCTTGAAGACGTCTTCCTGCACCTCACCGGCAGGGCCATCCGCGAGGAAACAGCCGGCGGCATCGACCGCATGCGGGCGATGCGCAGGGCGAGGGGGAGGAAGAGCTAGATGACGGGCTTCCTGATAACGGTGTATGTTTTGTGGTTACGGGAATTAAAGCGGTTCCTGCGCGAAAAAACCCGTATTCTCACCATGCTGGGGCAGCCGCTGCTTTACCTGCTGGTGATGGGTCAGGGCCTTCGCGCCACTTTTAGGATCGATATCGAAGGGTTTGACTATCTCTCCTTTATTTATCCGGGTGTCATCGGGATGACCGTTTTGTTTACGGCGATGTTCTCTTCGGTCTCCATCATCTGGGACCGCGAATTCGGCTTCCTGAAGGAGGTCCTTGTAGCGCCCGTTCCGCGCAGCGCCATTGCCGTGGGCAAGGCCCTGGGTGGCAGCACCACCGCCGTCCTGCAAGGAACCATCCTGCTTCTCCTTGCGCCAATTGCCGGTCTAAAGATCAGCGCCGCTCAGATAGCCTTGCTCCTGTCCCTGATGTTCCTGCTGGCCTTCGCCATCACTTCTTTTGGAACGCTGGTCGCCGCCCGTACCGAAACAATGGAGGGCTTTCACATGATCATGAACTTCCTGATCATGCCCCTTTTTATGCTGAGCGGGACTTTCTTCCCCATTTCCAGCGCCCCGGCATGGATGCAGCCGATTATGAAAATAGACCCCGTGGCTTACGGGGTCGATGCCTTTCGCAACGTCCTCTACGCCGGATCGGATACCGCAGCAAGACATTTTGCGGTAGCCTTTCCCTTGGCATTAGATGTCGCTGTTCTGCTTGGGTTCGCAACCCTGATGGTAGCCCTGGGCATGCTGGCCTTTACGCGGACGGAATAATCCTTACCGACCCGTCACTCTCGTAAGCAACCTTGGCCCCTGCCTCCAGAACAGTGATCAAACCATTGGCGTGGTCGATAGCGACTTCACGGTTGATAGTCATTATGACGCTCCCGTTGGTCCCTAAAATCGTTTCAACCACGGTGCCGTCATCGTAGAAGACCACCTGCCGCACTGAACCGTCTTGCTCAATAGTCATCTCCTTGTGTTCAGTGCTTGAAGGCCGCTGTGTCGAAATCCGCCAGTCCATGCCTTCCGGGAGTTCATTTCCGTTAACAATAAAGCTCAACAGTTGAGGACCCCTTTCATAAACGACGTAAAAGGTGTTCCGCCTTATATTTTGCTTCCGTTTGGCCGCATTTCCGCAGTTCAGAAAATCATAACGGCATATCCTTCTTCAATGTATCGTCCCAAGCTGGGATGCCCCGACATATCATCCAGCAGGCTTAGTCCCTGCTCTTGGGCCGCAGCGAGAGCCCCTGTCTTTGCCGAACAGGCCTTGCAGACCCCCTCGAAAAGGCCAGCGGCCTTAACCTTCTCATACAATGCGGTGAAAGGATTTTCTTGATCGGCCAAAGACGCAACGAACTGCGTCGCCATTCCCTCAATAATTACCTTGACATCAAAGCCTTTGGCACGCATATCCAAAGCATTGAGAAGAACATGCACAAAACACATTGTCTCCCCCTGAAAAGCAACAAGCATCACCCTATTCACAAAAACCACTCCTCTTAGAATCCGTCTTGCGCACCTCTTTCTCCCTGACAAGACCTAAATCCTTTCGGGACCCCATTCCTTGCTGTCAATGGCCACATAAAAACCCGCATTTTTGGCCACTAGAAAATCGTCATTTTCGGTCACCAAAAGTCGTCAACTAGATTCTGGAAGCTGTCCTTATCCCTCCTTTGCTAGAGTGAGTTTGGGCGTCACCATACGGTTGCGTACCCGGTAGCTGTCACCGCGCAGAGTAATCACGTGCGCGTGGTGTAGCAGACGATCCAGCAGCGCTGCAGCTGCGCTGGGGCTGGCAAACAAAGTTCTCCCGAGGAACACCACCAATGTAAGCCATCGCCCGGTGCAGACAGGAGAGAAA